>NZ_JBAYUV010000038.1:0-37212 GCF_041674905.1 Hyphomicrobium sp. | reverse complement strand
GCAGAAGCGGCTGGACGCCGGCAACGCCATGACCATCCGCCGGAGGACCGTAGAGCACACCTTCGGCACGATCAAATCCTGGATGGGCTACACGCACTTCCTGACGAAGGGCATCGAGCGTGTAAAAGCCGAGATGAGCCTCTGCGTCCTGGCCTACAATATCAACAGGATGATCGCGATCCTCGGTGTTCAGCCACTCATCGCAGCGGTACGCGGGTGAGGTCGGCTATCGAGCGCACTTCACCTGCGGTAGCGGCCACCACGCCGGACGTTTTTACACAGCCACTCCCATGACCGGACTTCCTGCATGCGCTCGGGCGGCAGCGGAGAGACAGCGGCGACGGTCGTTCGGAAGGCATCGAGCCCGCCAGCCTTTACCTCATCGAAGCTGCCCTTGCGGACGATGAAACCGCATTGCCAATAGTCGCCACGGTCGACCATCACGAAGCCCTGGCGCGGGCCGCCGTGTCCCATCGTATAGGGTGGATCGTCGGGATGGTGGGAGAGCTTCATCCAGAGCACCTCGCTCGGACGTCCGAAGCGCTCGACCTCGAGTTGCGCTTTCTCGCGCACGATCGAATTGCGCCCATCCGCGCCGACCACCAGCCGCGATCGGATCTCGAGATCTCCCTCCGCCGTCGTCGCTCGTACACCCGCGATCCTGCCGCCGTCCGCGATCAATCCTGCAACCGTCGCCGACATCACCAGTCGGAAATTCGGTAGCGTCCGCGCCGCGCCGGCCACGTAATCGAGAAAATCCCATTGCGGCATGAAGGCGATGAACCGGCATTTTGTCGGCAGGCGCGAGAAGTCCGCGATGGTGGTGTCTTTGCCGCCGATCTCGGCATGCAGTCGCGTTGCTTCGGTGTGCGGCAGCGCCAGCAAGCCGTCGAGCAGTCCGAGCTCGTGCATGACTTCCAGCATCGACGGATGAATCGTGTCGCCACGAAAGTCACGGAGGAAATCGGCGTGTTTCTCGATGACGGTCACGTCGACGCCAGCCCGCGCCAGCAAGAGACCGAGCATCAGACCGGCCGGGCCGGATCCAACGATTGCGCAACTCGTTTCGATGCGTGACGCCGCACTGTTTGTCATGAAAATGGGACCTGTTTCGATCTGCCGCCAAAAATTCTATACCATTGCGGTTTGCATAACGATCGCGCCGTGCAGGCTCGATCCGATGGAGACACGGTTCTTGCCACGAAGCGCCACTATGCGACCATTTGGAAGCGCCCGTCGCTTGGGCGCATAACGACGAGCCGGCCGCCAGAGCCGTAGTTTCTCTGAAGATGGCCAGATCCTGCGCGGGCTCCGTCGGAGTGGCAATCCCGAAGCGGCCGCGTTAGAACGAGTCGATGACACACCCCTCTTTCGCAAGCCATTCCCCCGAGACATCCGGTGCCGGCGCGCAAGCGGCCTCGACGCCTCATAAGACGCCGGCGCTCGCCGAAGGTTTCGTTCTGCTCGACAACAGCACGTCTCTCGAGGCGGTATCGGAGCTGTTCGAACATCCGTCTGAAATCATCCGCGCCGACGGCCCCGAAAATGTCGATGCCGCGCTCGCGGCGTTGACGTCGGGACTTGCGCGCGGGCTCCACGCGGCCGGGTTCTTCTCCTACGAACTTGGCTATCTCCTCGAGCCGCGGCTTGCATCGCTTCTTCCCGAGCGGCGCAAAATGCCGCTTCTTTGGTTCGGCCTCTATACGTCGCCGCGCGAGATGATGGGCTCCGAGGTGCAGGAATGGCTGAACGCGGAGGCCATCGGCACGCCGACGCTCGGCGAGCTTGCCCATAGCTGGGACAGCGCCTCGTATCTGAAGCGCTTCGAGCAGGTGCAGGCCAACATTATCAGCGGCGACATCTACCAGCTCAATCTGACGTTCAAGGCGAAGTTCAACCTTCAGGGTTCGCCGCTCGCGCTCTACCGCGATCTGCGCCTGAAGCAGCGTGTGGCTTACGCGGGCATCGTCGATACCGGAGACGTGACCATTCTTTCGGCTTCGCCGGAACTGTTCATCAAGCAGGACGGTCAGGTTATCGAAACGCGCCCGATGAAGGGAACCGCTCCCCGCGCCGGAACACTCGATGCGGACTCGGAGATTCGCGTCGCGCTTTCAAAGGATGTTAAAAACCGGGCCGAAAATTTGATGATCGTGGATCTGATGCGCAACGACCTCGGGCGCATCTCCGATCCGGGCTCGGTGAGCGTGACCGATCTCTTTACCGTCGAAACGTTCAAGACACTTCATCAGATGACGTCGGGAGTGCGGGCCGAGCTGAAATCCGGGATTGGCATCGTCGATGTTTTGAAGGCGATCTTCCCGCCCGGCTCCATCACTGGAGCGCCGAAGATTCGCGCCATGGAATTAATCCGAGAGCTCGAGACGGAGCCGCGCGGAGTCTACTGCGGCGCCATCGGGCGGTTTTCACCTGACGGCACGGCGCTTCTGAACGTGGCGATCCGCACAACGGTCATCGACCGCAAGGGAGCGGGCGAGATGGGAATCGGTTCCGGTATCGTCGCGGACTCCGACGGCGTCAAGGAGTACGCCGAATGCCTGCTCAAGATGAAATTCCTGACCGATCCCGTGCGCCGCTTCGAGCTGATCGAAACGATGCTTCACGAGCCGGGCAAAGGGATCTGGTTGCGCGGCTATCACCTGGCGCGCCTCGCGGCGTCAGCGGCCTATTTTGGATTCGTGTTCGACGCGAGCAAGGTTCACGACGCGATCGAAGCGGCAACGTCGGCGAATGCGGACGACAGGTTGCGTGTTCGCTTGCTGCTCGATGAAGATGGCCTCGTAACCGTCACGACAGCCCCGCAACCGCCGACACCGGCCGATGCCCTGATGCGCTATGTGGTGTCTGACAGCCGCCTCAACAGCTCCGACTTGTTCCTCTATCACAAGACGACTCGCCGCGAACTTTACGATCGCGAATGGAAGCACTACGCCGAGACGCTCGGAGCCGATGAGGTGATCTATCTCAACGAGTCCGGCGAGCTTGCCGAAGGAAGCAGAACGTCGATCTTTATCGCACGCGACGGAAAGCTGCTGACGCCGCGTCTGGCGGCGGGCGTATTGCCGGGCACCTTGCGGGCGGCGCTCATCGATGAGGGGCGTGCCGAAGAAGCTCGGCTGACGATCCAGGACTTGAACCAGGCTGCTGAAATCTATCTCGGGAATTCGGTGCGCGGGCTGGTGCGGGCGGAACCGCTGGTGCCGCGCCTAGCGGTGGACCACCGGTAGCATGCCTGACTCGACGCTGACGGGAGTGGTCGTGACCGGGCTGAACGTCTTCACGCTCTTCGGGCGACTATCGCGAGACGCGATAGCGAGCGCGATCAATGCCGCAAGCGTCAACGCGACAGCCATCACGATGGCTTTCGAAGAATGACGCGCGCGTCGCGCAAAAGTCTGAGGCATCTCGTTCGACATCTGTCTTCGATAGCCAGCGCTCAAACGCACCTCCATATCGCGGGTTGCCGCGCGACAGGAGCGCACATCACTGGAATGGAATGAGCGAGATCGATGGCCGAAGGTCGGTTGCGCTGCAACACGAGTGACCTGTTTCGTTACATCCCGCGAACCATGCAGCCGAGCATGAGGATCGCGTACGACGCGAGAAGCGCCCAAGACTCATTGCCGGTCAGCCCGGGAATATCGGCTCCGAAAAATTTAGACGTCAGGACGATGACCGTCAGGATGACGGAGAGCATGAACGTGATGATCCCCGGCGCCTTCAATCCCATGTCACCTACTCCCTCTTCGCTTCTGAACCGCACGCGCATGACCGTCCCCCTTCGCTATGGGTCCATCAATGACCGTCGAATCGTTATAGCAGGAGCCCGCCGCCGCCGGGACGAGGCAACGTGGATTGCATGTGGACAGCCTCTGGATAAGGCCGATTTGCAACGTCCGGCCTAGGTCTCGGCCGTTGGCGCCTGCGGGGCGCGCCTGCGCCTGAAAAGTCGGGCAAACCAGACAATCACAACGAGGCTCAGAAGCCCGGCGGCAACCACCGCTTGCGGGTGCTTGTACCATAATAGAAGCGGCGCGACGCGGCCGTCGAAGACAAGCCCTGCATCGTCGACGACGGCTTTCGGCGACAAGCCGCTCGTGTCCGCCAGCATCATCCGCGCCGCCATCTCTTGATCGTTGCTGGCGATGATGCCCTCGCGAATGCTCCGCGACGCCAGCATCTGCATTTTCGCCGGGCTCGCCGCGATCGTTTTGAGAACCGCGTCGCGCGGTCCGGGTCTGAGCCCGTCGAGGTAACCCGCAAGAGATTCTATTTCGTCCTCGGAAAGAGAGCGAAGCAGGAGATTGAGATCGCCCGCATCCAGGCTGAACAGGGCGTCGCGCGCCGCGGCGGGCACGCCCGCGATCTTAACGATCGCCGCGCGGTCATTGAGGTCGAGAATTCGAGCGAGCGAGCCGGTCGTCAGATCCTTCGGCGACATCCGCCGATGCAACTCATAGTCGACAACGCGGTCGAGCCGCTTGCCCGCCAGCGCCGTCCAGGCGAGGCCCGTCGCGATGGAATTGGTTTCCCGGGCGATCGCGAGGCCGTTTTCCGGCATCTGATGGACAGCCTGGTTGAGGGAGCCGTCATGAAGCCGTCGCAGGATCGAATCCTGCCCCTCCGACGCGGCGAGGATCGACACCACTTCGTCGAGCCGGGGCAGCGACTGCGGATCGACGCGATCGAGAAACGCCCGGAAATCTCCGTTCTGGTCGGCGATCTGGAGAACCAGCGCATGGGCCCGGCGAAACGTCTGCCAGACTTCGATGACCTGCTCGGCCGTCGCCGTCGCAATTTCCTTGATATGGTCGTTCATCTGGGTCGCAAGGGTGGTGGCCAGCTCCTCGCGCACCTTCGCCTTGGTCGCGGGCGCTTTCATTTCCGTGGCGATGATCGGCAGGACGCCGTTGCGGAAGTCCCAGAGGTCCTTGGCGATCAAGACCAGCCCGACCCCTCCGGCGACCACGGAAACGACGCGCGACAACACGCTGCCGACGATCCGCTGGCCGACGCGCTGCGCGAGGTTGGCGAGCTGCCGCCGGACGATCAGGATGGTGGCGCCCGCGAGGCCTCCCGTTGACTCATTAAGTACAGAGCCCGCCGAAACCTTTCCCGACGCCTTGTTGGGATCGACGTTGACGCTGCGGCTGGCGTCACCGGCAAGCACATTGGCGACCGCCTCGCCGTAGCGCGGGCCAACGAACGCTTTCAGGCACTGAAGCAATGAATTCGTGGCGTCGGAGCTTGCAAATTCGATGCTTTTGCCGACCTCCTTCGCAACCCCGGACGCAAGGTCGGCAAGCGCCGTTTTCACTGCATCCGAGCGATACACGCGCTCTGCCACGGCGGTCGCGAGCTGCTGGGCTTTTTCATTGTCGGCGAGCGTCTTGAGCCGGTCCGTCCAGCTCGTCTCGTTGGTGATCTCGGTGATCGCGATGTCGACGCGGTTGTCGATGATCTGATCGAGGTTTCGCTCCCGCCATTGCCGATCGACAAGGGCGCCATAGTTGATTGTTTTGGTCCCGCTGGTGATCGCGTCCGTGGCGATGGCGATAACAGCGGTTTTCAGCCCCGCGTCATCGCGTGCCTGGCATGCCTCGTAGTCGGCACGGCTGATTTCCGCAGCGACCGCCGGAAGCGAAAGCTGGCTCGATGTGACGGCGATGCAGGTGAGAAGGGCAATTGCGGTGCGCGGCGAGAAAGTCACTGCAATCTAACCCCAGCGGCGTGTGTCGGCGTGCGCGTCCATTGAATGCTTGCCGGAGTATAAATCAAAGATTGCGTGCGAACAGTGTCAGGCCGGCCAATCATCCAGAATCCAACGGATAAATTGCACGACCAGCACACAAGGAACGCGGGCGCAGAGCAGGGGGTTGAATATCGATGGAAGCGAGGGAGCGGAATTTCTCACTCCATCAATCGGGCACCGAGGGACCAATCCATGACGCCATATCAATTCGCCGCACGCGCCACCCATTTTATGCCGCATTGCAACATCATGAGTTAGGGCGCCAACTGGCGGCCGATGAGATGGCCGGATAGTCGTCAGGTCTTTGTTTACCAAAGCGTATTGATCTGGTGTCGAAAGGTGTGGCCATTTCAGAGACTTCGTAATAAGTTCGCGAACCAAATCTTAACTGCGGGACGTCCAGGGTTACCCTTAAAATTTACGGTGGCGCGACACATAGTTGCGTTGGCATCTTGGGATGCTGCGTCGTAAAGAGCGTTCGGCTGGTCCTCAGCAAGTGCAAGTAGCCAATGACAAATAAACAGAAATTTCAGCCTACTCGCGGCAGTCTCTTCATTCCGGGCGGATCCTCGGGGGTATTGTTGATTCATTCTCTGGGCGGCTCTCCGCTCGAGATGAAAACGGTGGCCCACGCGCTTTCTCGCAAGGGTATGACGGTTTACTGCCCTGTCGTTCCAGGTCTGACCTTCGGGACCGACGTCTCGGGCCTTTCGACGTGGCATGACTGGTACCAGACGGTCTCCAAGGCCTTCGATGATCTCCGCGGCATGTGCGACACCGTCATCATCGGCGGCGCCTCGGCCGGTTCGATCCTCGCTTTGAGACTTGCGGCTTATCGTCAGGACCAGGCAGCCGGCCTGATGCTCTATGCGCCGACGCTCGCCGTGAACGGCTGGGCGATACCGAAAATGATCAAGCTGTTCCACCTCGTCACCGACAAGTGGACGGCGCGGCTCTTCAAGTTCCGGACGCCCGCTCCCTACGGCATCAAGGATGAGCGCATCCGCAACTTTGCCCTCGAGGCCTTGCGCGGCTCAGATAACATGCCGGCCGATATCACGGTGCGCGGCGGCGGAACCGTCTATGAGTTCTTCTCGCTCGTTCGCAACGTCCGGCCGATGCTCTCGCTCGTGAAGCTACACACGTTGATTTTCCATCCGCGCCACGATGACCAGAGCGACATCAAGAATACGATGACGCTGCAGCGTAAGCTCAGTGGGGTGGTCGAGGTGTCAGTGCTCGACGATAGCTATCACCTCGTCATGCTCGATCGTCAGCGCAATTATGTCGTTGATCGAACAGTTGAATTCGTCGATCGCGTCCTCGCGTCCGAGGCGGTCAAATCCGACCGCAAGCAGACATCCGCTAGTTCGAAGCAACAGGGTGCTGCGGAGTAGCAGCCTTTTTCGGCTTGGGCTTGGCGTTAGCGGCCGTCTTACCGGTTTTGGCCGGTGAGCCGGCGGCCTTTGTGCCTGCAACATTCGACTTGGTTGCGTCGGGGCCCTGAGCCGCGTCCGGAGCGCACGATGGCAAATCTGCCGGCGCCCGCGTCCACATGAATGATTTGCCGAGGAAACGCATTCCCTTGTAGCCCGTCACCTTCAGCGTGTCGGCGGCGATGAGATCAAGAGCAACACTGTAGGATTTGCCCTCTTTAGGATCGTAAACCCAACCGTTATCGAAGCCGCCTTCGGAAAGCTGCTGGAGATCGCCGAGCACAGGCAACCCGCAAATAGGGCGTGCGCGCATCGAAGGTTCGGGATTGTAGCGATCGATTTTGGGTTCGCCGTTAGTGCCGAGAGGCTCTTTGAGCCAATATATTTTGCCGCACAGCGTCGTTGGCGTGCAGATTTCGATTTTGACCGCACCCTTGCCGGTGTCGTCATACCAGATGCCGACCTCGCGTGGATCGGCAAAAGCCGGTGAACAGAAGATCGCAGCCCCCGCGCAAGCGGTAACCAACCGCAGAAAACCACCTGAAAACGGGGAAAGAGTCGTATACCGCATGACAATAAACCGCAGAGCAAAGACCACGTTTTCACTCCTATGCCTCGAAAACGGCGAAACATTGGAGTGAAATTATTAAGTGGCTGCTAAGCCTTTGCAGCGAATTCCAGGACCGGACCCGATGCCGCGACAAATGCCTGACGTCAGGACGCGCGCATTTCTCACGGGGTTCGCGATGGCAGCAGGCTTACTTTAGGGCTATACGACCTCAGGCAGCTGGAGCCGCTGAAAGGCTCTGTACGGAATTAAGCCGTTACCCCAGTTTGCAACACGAGACCCGGCATTGAGATGATTTTTACTCTCGCGCTTCGCAATTTGCTGCACGACCGTGTGCGCCTCGCCGTGACGTTGATCGGCATCCTGTTCTCGATCGTGCTGGTCGCGGTGCAGCTTGGCCTGTACCTCGGTTCGAGCGAAATGATTACCGCCAACATCGCGCGCTCCAACGCTGACCTGTTCATTACCACTTATGGCGCCAAGAGCTTCGAAGATGGCGGCGTCTTGCTGTCGGATCGCGAGCGCCATCAGGCTCTCTCGACGCCGGGCGTCGAAAGCGTAGTGCCCCTCGTTGTCTCGTTCGCCGAATGGCGCAAGCCTTCCGGCGGTTCTTCGCGTGTGGTCCTCGTTGGGTCCGACGCCGATAGCCGCGGCCTCGTTCCCTGGTCCTTGGTGGAAGGCACGCTAGACGACATCAAGGCGCCCGACGCCATTGCGATCGATCGCAGTTATCTGGGCGAACTCGGCGTTACCGGCATCGGCGACACTGCCCAGGCCGCCAGCGGTCGCGTCAAAATCAGAGCGCTCACCGAAGGTATTCGCTCGTTCACCCAATCGCCCTACGCCTACACGACCCTCAATCGCGCCCGTCAGCTTCTTGGCGTGCCCGAGGATCGATCGACGTTCCTTCTTGTGAAACTGGCACCCGGTGCCGACATCGCGAAGGTGCAGACCGATCTCGCGAGCCGCCTCGAATCCGCTGACGTTCTGACCAAGGATGAGTTCGAAAGCCGCAGCCTGCTGCAATGGCTGTTCCGGACCGGCGCGGGCTTGGCCTTGATCGGTGGTGCGATCCTCGGCAGCCTCGTCGGCACGGTCATCGTGGCTCAGACGCTCTATTCGAGCACGAAGGACCACATTCACGAATTCGCGACCTTGCGTGCGCTGGGGTCGTCGAAGTCCTACATTCACAAAGTCATTCTGGCTCAGGCCGGTCTCAGCGCCGTTATCGGCTACGTCCTCGGCATGGCGATCGCGCTGCTCGTTCTCTACGCCAGCCGAAATTCGTCGCTACCGCTCGTTATGACTCCAGGTTTGGCATTTTGGCTGTTCGCGCTGACGCTTTTCATGTGCTCGATTTCAGCGCTCGCAGCCATCGTCAAAGTCACGAAAATTGATCCGGCTACGGTGTTCTCGCGATGACGACGTCCTCTGTTTTACATGCTGACAATATCGTCAAGGAGCTCGGCTCCGGCGCAGGTCTGGTGGTTGCCGTCAAAGGCGTCACGCTAGATCTCGTACCCGGAGAGTTGACGCTCCTGATGGGGCCTTCGGGCTCCGGAAAGACGACGCTTCTGTCCATTCTCGGCTGCATCATGAAGCCGACATCGGGCACGATCCGTATCGCCGACCAGTCGCTCGACGGCCTGTCGGCGGAAGAGCTGGCCAAAATTCGGCGCGAACACATCGGCTTTATCTTCCAGTCGTACAACCTTTTCCCGACGTTGAACGCGCTCGAGAACGTCCGCATCGCGCTCGACGTGCGCGGCGTCAAGGGCTTCGCAGCCACCAGCCGCTCCGAAGAAGTCTTGCGAGAGGTCGGCCTCGGTCACCGGTTGACGAACTATCCGGGCAACCTTTCCGGCGGTGAGCAGCAGCGCGTCGCAGTCGCGCGCGCGATCGCAAGCTCGCCGTCGATCGTGCTGGCCGACGAACCGACCGCAGCCCTCGACAGCGAAAACGGACATGCCGTCATGTCCCTGCTGTCCAGGATCGCTAAGGAACAGGGCCGCAGCGTCCTCGCCGTGACCCACGATCCCCGAACTCTGGGATATGCCGACCGCGTTGTCCGCATCGAAGATGGCCGGATTGTCGGAGAAGAACGCAGACCCGAGGGCATCAATGCTCCGGAAATCACCGATTTGACGAAGAGGCGAAAGCTGCATGCTTAAAAAGATCGATCCCGCGGTTTCGACCATCCTGATCGCGGCTGCCATCGCGGTCACGCTGGGTGTGGGAATTCAGACCTTCAGCGATCACGCGACGCTCAGCAATCTTGCCGGTTCGGCGCGCGCCGATACGCCTGTGCCGGTCCCGCAATGGGCGGCGTCAGCCACGGGACGCGTTGAGCCGAAAGACGGCGAGGTCAGGATCGCGGGCGAGGCCGGCGGCAAGATCGTCGAGGTGCTCGCCAAGACGAACGATCAGGTGAAGGCCGGTGATCTGTTGCTCCGGCTCGACGATACCGATTACTACACGAAGGTCGCAGCCGCGGCGTCCGAAGCCGGCGTTCGCGAGCGCGAGCGCAGCGAGGAGCAGGCAACGGGCCTGGCGCTCGATCGCCGCAACGCCGAGGATGCCCTCGCGAAAGCGCAACGCGCGGTATTCGCGGCCCACGAAGCCTTCGACGCGGCGTATCGGTCGGCGAAGGCGGGTAAGGGCACCGATGACGCGGTTGAAACGGCGCGCAAGGATCTCGTTTCGAAGCAAGATGCATTGGCGGACGCCAAGAACACGCTGACCGAGGTCGACGCGAAATCCGGCATGCCGCTGCCGCAGCGACTTGAATCGTCGTTGGCCCTGGCGCGCTCCGATCTGACGTCGGCGGAATTGGCGCTCGAGCGGACACGCATCCGCGCGCCTGCCGATGGTACGGTTTTGAACATACTGGCCAAGGTGGGTGAAACCGCAGTGCCGTCGCCCGATAGCGCGCTCGTCGTGTTCGGCGACATGTCGAGCCTCAGGCTTCGCGCCGAAGTCGAAGAGCGCGACGCTGCGAAGGTTCGCGTCGGCCAGCGCGTCGTCGTCAAGGCAGACGCCTTTCCCGATAAGACATTCGAAGGAACGGTGACGTCGATCTCGCAGTCGCTCGGCGCGCCGCGTATCGCAACGCGCGGGCCAAGGCGTCCGAACGACGTGGAAGTCGTCGAAGTGATGGTTGACCTCGACGGACATCCGCCGCTGTTCACCGGAATGCGCGTCGACACATTCTTCAAGCTCGACAACAGTCAGGCTTCGGCGGCAACCACCGGCACCTTGAAGACCAACTGAACGCAAATCCGTCAGACGAAACGCAATCAAAAGGCGCCGACCGATTGGTCAGCGCCTTTTTTAATTTTCAGGACCGCTCGTGCCGTGCGGTCGGCGTGACTGCGGGTCAGGCAGCTGCCTGCGCCGTCGCGTCCACGTGCGCCGCAAGCTTCGGATCGATATTCAGCGCCGCCGCCAGCGATGCGAGGAATTGTTGTTCGGCAGGCGATTTGTCCGCCACGGCAATGCGCGCCGCCGTGTACAGCTGAATGGCTTCTTGCGGTGATGCCACCGAGGCAGCCAGTTCCTGCACCGAGCGCGGACTGTTCAACTCTTTCGCGATGAACGCTTCCGCTTCGCTGCCCGCCCCGGCCTGCGTCAGGCTCGCGACGAGCGTTTCGTGCTCGTTCGCATCGATGCGCCCATCGGCTGCCGCCGCCGCGATCATCGCCTGGATATAATGAACCGCCGCGTCGTTCGTCACCGCCGCAGGCTCGAAGCCGGAGCCCGCCGGAGGCGCCACCGGCGTCGTCGCACCGGTGATGAGCGGCTTGCCCGCTTGATAATTCTGCAGCGCCTTGTAGGCGAGCCCGCCGATCATTGCGAGCGCGCCGATTTTAACGGCACTTGAAGCGAGCGAACGTCCCGCTTGCGTTCCAAGCAGGATGCCGCCGAGCCCACCCGCCGCCGTGCCCGCGGCAAAGGGACTGGACTGCAAAACGCCTTTCAGCTGATTGAGGATTTCTGCCGCCCTCGGATCTGCGGCCGCGCGTCCAAGCGCGTCGGAGGCGCCCGTCGCTTCGCCGACGCGCGATGCGCCTTCGCTCACGCCCTGCGTTGCCTGAGTGAAAATCTTGCCGAGGATATCGGTGATGCTTCCGCCATCCGAGATGGAGCCGCCCGCCTGATTGAGCTTATCCTTGATCTGGGAGAGCACATCTCCAAGGTCCGGAGACGAGCCGCTTGCCGGTGCGGGTGCCTGTGACGGCGAACCCGGCGCGCCGTTGGACGCCGGTTGCCCGAACTGGCGGGCCAGATCGCCGAGGATGTCGCCGATGCTTGTTCCCGATGTTCCGGAAGAAGGCGGCTGGCCACCGCTTGGCGCGCCGCCCGGCTGTTCCGACAGGCTCTTGCCGATTTCGTTGATCAGATCACCGAAGCCTCCGCCTCCGCTCGCGCCGGAAGGCTGAGAGGATGCGGCACCGCGTACGATGTTTTCGAGGATGGATTTGGCGTCGAACATGGTGGGGGGTCCTTCCGTTGCGATCGCTACGGCGGAAGGTAGTGAGCGCGGTTGTCACGCACAACGCCCAACACGAACAACCTTTCCGATTTATTCCGCGGCGAGCGGCACCGGACCGGGCTTAGATGGTGAATGCGCCGAAGCCAGATCGGCGTCCGTAGCGTCGTCCTCGTCCGACGGGCCGATAAAGCGCCCAAAAATACGCTGCATCAGCCAGCCGAAGTCGTCCATTACGGTAAAGAACGATGGCACGAAGATCAGCGATAGCATGGTGGATACCAGAAGCCCGCCGATGACCGCGATCGCCATGGGCGCCCGAAACTCGCCGCCGTCTCCTAGCGCGAAGGCGCTGGGCAGCATACCGGCCGCCATCGCCAGCGTTGTCATGATGATGGGCCTGGCGCGCTTGCGGCCCGCGTCGACGATGGCCACGCCGCGTTCGACGCCATGCGCGATCTCTTCGATTGCGAAGTCAACGAGCATGATCGCGTTTTTCGTCACGATACCCATCAGCATGAGCAGGCCGATGTAAACCGGCATGCTGATCGAATTTTCCGTAACGAGAAGGCTGATCGCTACGCCGCCGAACGATAGCGGCAGCGACAGAAGAATTGTCACCGGCTGGAAGACACTGCCGAACAGCACGATCAGCAAGCCGAGAACGATCAGGATGCCGGTTCCCATTGCGGTGATGAAGCCGTTCGCGACTTCGTCTTGAACCTCGGCGTCGCCCGATGGCTGTAGGCTGACGGAAGCGGGCAGTTTCTGTTCCTCGATGACCTTCAAGAACCGTTCCCGCGCCACGCTCAAGGCAACGCCACGATCGAGATCGACTCCGACGACCGCGCGCCGCAGTCGGTCAAATCGTTCGATCGCGGCGGGTCCACGCCCGAATTCAACCGACGCGACGGCCGTCAGAGGAATAGCCTTGCCCTGCGCGTTGGTGAGGCGCAGCTGCTCGATCCGCTTCAGGTCGGTGCGCGTCGCTTCGTCAAGCTGCACGCGGATCGGAATTTGCCGGTCGCCGACCGTATACTTCGCGAGGTTGAAGTCCGCGTCGCCGATCGTCGCCACGCGGATGGTTTCGGAAATTTGCTCCGGCGCGATGCCAAGGCGCGCGGCTTCATCGAGGCGCGGAACGATTTGAATCTCGGGCCGGTCCGTCGATCCGGAAGCGGCGACGTTTCGGAAACCAGGAACGACACGCAACGCACCCTCGACCTGACCGATCGCGCGATTGAGATCGTCGCCGCTGCGCGACAGCATCGAGAACGAAAGTTCGCGTTCGCCGCGCTCATTGATGTACCAGGCGCGGCTGTCCGGCTCGTCAGCAAGTTTCGCCGCGATGATCGATTTCAGCTGCTTTTCGGTGAGCTTTCGTTTCGTCTTCGGCACGAGCTTGACGAACAGCGAAGCGCGCCGCACGTCGAGCTGTCCTGTCGGACTGGTGCCGCCGAGAACGAATACCTGTTCAACCTCGGGAATGACTCTGAGCGCGTTCACCATGCGGTCCGTCTTGGCGCTCGTTTCGTTGAGCTGCGTGCCGGGCGGCAATTCGACGGCGACGACGACGCGCGCCGTATCTTCGTCCGGCAGAAATCCGGTCGGCAGCAGCGTCGTCGCGTAGACGGAGGCGGAAAAGAGCGCGACGCCACTGATCAGCGTCAGATAAGGGTGCCGAAGCGTCAATTGGAGAAAGCGCGTATAGGCACGCATCAACGCGCCATCGACGTGCGGCTTCTCGGGGATCGGCCGCATCAGGTAAGCAGCCATCATCGGCGTGATGAGGCGCGCGACGAGAAGCGAAAAGAGCACCGCGACGGCAACGGTCATGCCGAACTGGCGGAAGTATTGGCCCGCGATTCCGCCCATGAATGAAACGGGCGCGAAGATTGCAACGATCGTCAGAGTGATCGCGATGACGGCCAGGCCGATCTCGTCGGCAGCCTCTAGTGCCGCGCGATAAGGCTTCTTGCCCATGTGCATGTGGCGAACGATGTTCTCGATTTCGACGATGGCGTCGTCGACAAGAATGCCGGTCGCAAGCGTAATGCCGAGTAGGCTCACGAGATTGAGCGAGAATCCCATCGCGCCGATCGCCCAGAACGTCGGGATCGCCGCAAGAGGCAACGCGATGGCCGAGATGATCGTCGCACGCATGTTGCGCAAAAACAGAAACACGACGAGCACGGCGAGCACGGCACCTTCGATCAGCGCCTCCATCGCAGCCACGTAGTTGCCGCGCGTGTAGGAGACAGCGTCGTCGATCGTGGTCAGCTTGACCTCGGGATCGGCAGCCTGAAGTTCCTTCAACGACTCGTTGACGGCGTCCGAAACCGAAAGCTCGCTCGAACCCTTGGTGCGGAAAACCGAGAACGACACGATCGGCTGTCCGTTGAGGCGGCCGAATGCGCGCTGTTCGCTGGCGCCATCGACGACGGTGCCGAGATCCTTGAGGCGCACTTCGCGCCCGCCGGCGAGAATGATCTTCGCGTCCGCCAGCGCCGTGACCTGCCGCGCGCCGGCCAGCGTGCGAATGGCTTGTTCCTGGCCGCCGACTTCGCCGCGTCCCGATCCGAGATCGACGTTGGTGGCGGCGACCTGCTTGTTCACGTCCGCGGCGCTGATGCCGTAAGCCAGCAGCTTGTCCGGGTCGAGATTGACGCGAATCTCGCGATCGACGCCGCCGTAGCGCTCGACTCTGCCAACCCCTTTAGTTGCCTGAAGCCTTCGTTTGACGACATCATCGACGTGCCACGACAACTGTTCGAGAGTCATGCCGGGAGACGTCGCCGCGAACGTCAGGATCGCCTGGCCTTCGACATCGATGCGTTCGATTACCGGCTCGTCGATCGTGCGCGGAAGATCGCCGCGAACTTTCGCGATCGCGTCCTTGACGTCATTCAGCGCCCGGTCCGTATTTGTCTCGAGCTTGAATTCGATGACTGTCGATGATGTGCCGTCGGTCAGCGTCGATGTGATGTGCTTCACGCCGGTGATGTTGGCGACGGAGTCTTCGACGATTTTCGTAACTTGCGTTTCGAGTTCCGCTGGCGCCGCGCCGGATTGCGTGATGGTGATGGAGATCAGCGGAATGTCGATGTTCGGAAAACGCGTGACCGGCAACTGCTTGAAGCTCAGCAAGCCAAGCAGCATCAGCACCGCGAAGAGTACGATTGCCGGAACCGGACGGCGGATGGACCAAGCCGAAATATTGATCCGCATCAGCGAACCTCGCTCAGCTTCGCCTCGGGCAAGACGGGGCGTACGATATCGCCATCGCGCAGGAACGTGCCGGCGCGCGTCACGACGATATCGCCGTTAAGGAGACCGTCCTTGACCTCGACGAGATCTCCGCTGATCAGACCGAGTCGAACCGCGTGCTTCTTGACTTTATTATCGACGACGACCTGCACATAGTTCGTGCCCTGATCGAACGTCACGGCCGACGTCGGAATGCCAAGGCCGCGGCTGCGCGCCGTTTCGATGAGGCCGCGTGCGTATGTTCCAATGCGGAGTTGCGGATTGGAGCCGAGAAAAACTTTCACGCGTCCAAGCCGCGTCGTCTTGTCGACCTCCGGCGAAACGAGCCGAACCGCGCCTTCGAAATCGCCGATTTGAGGCACGTTGACGACGGTTTTCTGGCCGATCTTGACGTTCTTCATCTCGGTCTCGACGATCTCTGCATCGAGTTCGATTTCACCTTTCTGGATGATGCGGAACATCGGTTCGCCGACGGATGACGCGAGCGCGCCCATGCGCGCGTTCCGCCGGCTGATGACGCCATCCTGGGGCGCGGTCACTTCCGTATTGCTCCGCCGCCACTGCAGTTCGCGGCCCTGAGCTTCGACCTGCGCCTTGTCGGCTTTGGCGGCGGTCAGCCCGTCGCGTGCGGCGACGAGCTGCGCGGCAGTCGTCCGAGCCGCGCTCTCGCGCTGATCGTAGGTGGCGCCCGACAGATATCCGGACTTCTTCAAGGGTTCTGCACGTTCGAGCTGGGCCGCCGCTTCCTTGGCCTGCGCTTCGGCCTGTACGATCTGGCTTTGCGCCTGTGCGATCGCGGCGACGGAGCGCGCGAGATTTGCCTGGTTTTGCGCAATCTGCGCGTCGATCTGTTCCGAGACGAGCCGCGCCAGGACATCGCCCTTCTTTACGTGATCGCCTTCATCCGCAAGGAGTTGCAGCACACGCAGGCCTTCGATCTCCGGCGAAACGAGAATTTCCTCGCGCGGAATGAGAGAGCCGGAAACCACGGCCATCTCGACGAAATCACTCGTCATCACCTTAGAAACCGTGACGGCCGGAGCCGCGATCGGCTTTGCCGCTTCCATGCGCTCAGCCTGCATCGCCGCCGTGTGTTTCTTCTCGACGAAGAGATACCCGCCGCCCACAACCGTGCCGACCAAAGCAAGCGCCGTTACGAATTTTCCGAAGGTCATCGGCGTACCTCGAATGCGGCGGGCTTACGGCTTAGAGGAGTGGCGTCGGTCGGATTGAGCAGCGCACCGACCATTTCGATCACCACCGGCAACACGGTGCGCATGTCGGCTTTAGGTTCGATCGCGCGTCGCCAGAACATCCCGTCGCCGAGAACGTTGAACACTTTCGCAAGCGTCGGAATATCAACCTGCGGCGCGATGCGACCCTCGTCCTTGAGACGTTGGAATAATGCTTCGAAGCTCGCCGAGCAGTATCTGTCGACGCCCATGAAAATCTCGGCGATGCGCGGATTACGTGTCGCCTCGACGCCCATCTCGACGACGAAGCGTTGCTTCTCGTGAGATTCCGCAACGAAGTAATGTTCGCCGATCGCCGCCAGCGCTTCCAGGAAGTCGGGGGCTTCGGCGAGCCGCGCAAATCGCTCCGCGAACTCCGCGCGATCGCGCTCGCAAAGACCCGCGATGAGCGCTTCCTTGCTGTCGAAATAGACGTAGAGCGCGCCCGGACTGATGCCGGCTTCACGGCAGATCGCCTGCATCGTCGTTGCGTGGAAACCGCCGCGCGCGAAACAGGTGAACGCGGCATCGAGAATGTGCTCGCGACGGGCGCGATGAGTATCAGGCTTGAGTTTGGGCATCTGCGAAGACAGAGCTTCCGATAAGCAAAGACATTAATAAAAGAACGTGCGTTCTGCTTGTCGCAAGATTGCGGTCGCGTCAAGGCGAATAAGTGTTCGTTTTGAAGGACGTCTAAGATGAACCCAGCGTCTTATGGAGAGACAACAAGAGAAGGTTCAAGTATTTGGATTTGAATGATTAATTGTCGGGAAAGACGTCGTGCGTGTGGCGAGCCCAACATTTTGGACTGCTGCGAAAGAGGAGCGATAGGTCCCGCAGCCTACCGCTCCTCTCGCGACCGTTCGGCGCTTTGGCCTTCGGATTTGTAAGCGTTCATTCCGACAAGCCGCAGTGCCGGGATGCGCCTGGAGTTGAAACAACAACTATAGCGCTGCGGTGCGCAAAGCCATTCACAAATCGTGTCCCGCGCCGAGCGCGAGGGCGATTTCCGGAAAGGCGATGCTGCCGGGATACGAAGCCTGTGGTGCTTAAGGAAGACAGGGCGTCCCTGTGAAGATGCAGATGGTGCCGGCGCCGCCCGTAAGGCAGCGCTCCTCCGTATTTTGCGCGCGCGCCCAGTTCGCGTAGTTGGGACCAAGCCCCGGCATCGCGCGAACCTTCTGCCGCCACAGCGCCCGGGCTTTGACCTTGGCGAGCCAAACGAAGCGAGATTCTTCTCCCCGAGCCATAATCGCGGTGGCCGCGCACGCCCCAGCTTTGACGGGACTCGAAACCAGAAGCGGCGCGGTCGCGGCGGTGAGAAGCAATGCTGCAATCGTTATCCGCTTCGTCATTGCTCTGTGATGCCCATCCTGCTTCGCTCAAAACTGAAATAGCACGTTCAGCGTGCCGTACGGTGACACGTCCGTCGCGTCCCAGTCATAAACTCTGCCGGAGACGCCGCCAGCGACTGAGACCTCGCCGCCGGTCCAATCGTAGCGCACGAACAGACCGCTTCGACCGTTCCAGTTATCGTCGCCAGTTTCGATGTTCTTGTCATAGCGAAGCTCGGGACCGACAGACACATGCGGAGCAACGCGCCAACCTGCCCGCCAGCGCCCGGAGGTTTCATCGCGCGCCGTCGCGTAACTGATGTCGAGCGATGTCCATGTCCGGCTATTCATGTCGAGCCAAAGCTCGATCGCGCCTTTGAAGCCGTATTTCGTGCCGTCGCGATCGACTGCCGGATCTTTCACAAGATGCTGCTCCGACGACATCGACGCGCCGGCAAACGCTTTTGCCGTTAGCGCGCCGAGGCGCAGATAGTAGCCGATGAGCATTTCGGCGTAAGCGTGCTGAACTCTATATCGGCGTTGTTCGCGATCCGCTTCGGTGCAAGCATCGTTCTCGGTCGCATCTCCGCAAGGACTTCGTGGCGCCAAGCCGTCATATCCATACTGCCCATATCCGCCGCCGAGGCGCAGACGCAGCCCGTCGCTGTAAATATCCCGGCTCCACGGAGCGAATGTAATGCCGGAATAGGCCAGCCATTGGTCGCGCGTGGCATCGACCCCGGCCCAGGTTTCCCGCCACCCAGATCCGGATTGAATATTGTCAGCGGGCGGATCGATTGGCTGTGAAAAAACGGGATGTGTCGGCAAAAAAAACAGCGATGCCGCGGCGCTTGCGCCCACGATCACAGTACTACGCCATCGTTCTCCGATCCCCGAACGCGGCCGCATTTACACAACTCAAAATGCGAAACAAAACTCTATTCAATAACGTGACTATATCCGCAGCATGCGGATCGGATCGTCAACGTGAACAAAGGATGTCCGTGCATCTTCTTCGCCAGTGTGGAAGAGGTTTCATTCTTTGACGGCGCGCCATTGCTTTGCCGCCAAGAGACCCCAGATGCAGATCAAGGACGGGCATCCGTTTGTATGCGAAGCACGTAGCTGTGAAATGCTATCGTCGTAGAGGCGTGCTAACTAAAGCATCGCGCGCCTGAAGCCTCGCGTAATGAAACGGGTTGAGACACAGGTCGTCTATCAGTATTCTGTAAAGTAGTTTGTGTCTGGGAGGACGCAAAGATGGCGGGTTTTGCGGAGCAAGCTCCGAGGAATACTTCACCCTACTATTCGTTTTATCAAACTTTATTCGACACCGTCGATACGGCATCTTTCTTTTGGCAGCCTTATCTGAAAGCTATCGGGGGCAGTCAGCTTGAGTTGGCGGGGCTTCAAGCCCGGCAGGCGCAGGCGCTTGTGCGTTGGAGCCATCAGATCGTGCGGACGTCGTCCCCCGCGGATGCCATGAAGGTAAATACCGACCTTTGGCGGACGATGATGGGAAATTGCGCCGACGTCGCCCCGCGCATGCTCGCGGCCGCAAGCACGGCGACGCAGTCCGTTGCTCCGATCGTGCTACCCCCGTCGGCTAAGCACGCGCGAGACACGCTGATCCTTCTGGATCGTGAGAAAGCGGAAACCGAGAGCTACGAACGTAAGGTCGCCTGACCAAGCGCTTCCGCTAGTGTTGTTCTGTCAGACGACGCGTTTTGCGCGTCGTCATGATTGCGCGTCGCCATGACGATGCGATTACCGAAGCTCGCCCATCGCGTCACCGAAGCCCTTGAGGGAAATCGGAATGCCGATGCCGGCTTCTTCGGTCTGGAAAATGATGAAAATCGCCGTCTTACCGGTCTTCAGGCGTTCGATGAGCGGATCGTCAACGACGACCTGGGCATAGCACGCGAAGCTGTGGCAACGCAGGAATGGCGCATGTCCGACGTCCTTGTCGTCGATCTTGAGCCCGATGCCCGGCGGCAGCAGCACGCCCAGCGGAGCAAAGACTCGAAGCACGCGCGTGCCATTCGAAAATTTCTGAAAGTAGACGGTAAGCCCGATGTTGTTCTTGTCTTCGGCGGTGACGCTTTGGACGAGGGCGCAGACCGGGCTTTTTGAGCCCGGCGGCGGGTCCTTGCAGACGACCTGCCAGTCGCCGTGCTGCGATTTGACAGACCCTTCCGGAGCTTCGACGGCTGAGGCGGCATTCGAGACGATGGGCGACGGCATCGCAAGTGCGACTGTGAAGATGATCCCCAGAGCAACCGCTGATGAGCACTGGCGCAGGGCTCGCATTCCGCCACGCCACCGATGTGAAATCGAAACGTGACCGAGAACGCATCGCTTGAGAATTGGCAAGAGCATTTCCCTGGTATGGCGGGCATTGGCCATTGGACGGAGCCGCTGTTTGAACGCGAGGCCGCTTCGTCGGCCAGGATTTCGGCCGAATTCTGTCCCTTTCAGCAAACAAATCCCGATTGTTCGCTAAGATGATTCGCGTTCTGGATATGCGGTTTTTTCGCGAACAAATGACGCATGGACTTGACTTGAGTCAATCGTAGCGCTTGTGCTCTGTATCAACCTGCCTTAGCAGATGAACGATGGTTCGGCGCTTGGACGAAGGCGTTCCCGGTAAGAAAAAAGCCGGGCAATAATCAGCGGGGACGGTACGCCGCGGCGGCATACCGGAACAATGGGAGATTGTCGGCCCAGAGCTTTCGCCGGTCGACATATTGGGAGCGAAGGAATGTCTAAGAGGATGTTCGGCATGATCGCCGTTTTGGCGATCGCCTGCATGACGTTAGCTTTTGGTGGGTTGGACCCGGCTTTCGCGGGCCTCGGGCAGCCGACGAGCGGTGAGCTCGGCCTTCAGGCTTCCGCCAGCCCTATCATGGATCAGATTTCCTCTCTCTTCCATATCGTGAACACGATCATCATCGTGATCACCCTGTTCGTTCTCGTTTTGATGCTGTGGGTGATGTTCCGCTTCAACGAGAAGAGAAACCCGGTCCCCTCGCGCACGACCCACAATACGATGCTCGAAGTTGCCTGGACGATCGTGCCGATCCTCATTCTCGTCGGCATGGCGATCCCCTCCTTCCATCTGCTCTTCAACCAATATTCCTTTCCCAAGCCCGATGTAACGATCAAGGCGACCGGCAACGCCTGGTTCTGGGAACACGAGTATCTGGACGACAAGGTCACGCTCACGTCCAACATGGTCAACGATGAAGACGTGCTGCGCGCCAAACTCGGCGACGAAGCCTATGACCAGAAATATGGCGCGCTCGAAGGCACCGCTCTGACCGAGGCTCAGTACAAGGATTCAGCCCCGATCTGGGCCGAGGATCACAAACTGCGCCGGCTGGCCGTCGATCAGGAAATCGCGGTTCCGGTGAACAAGGTTGTGACGATGCTGATTACGTCCGCCGACGTCATCCATTCGTGGACGATTCCGTCGTTTGGCGTGAAAATGCAGGCGGTGCCGGGCCGTACATCAGCCGTTTGGTTCAAGGCGACCAAGCTTGGCACCTTCGCCGGTCAATGCTCCGTTCTTTGCGGCAAGCTGCACTCCGCGATGCCGATCGTCGTCCGCGTCGTCGACCAGCCGGTTTATGACTCTTGGATGGCCGCGGTGAAGGCCAAGGACAAGAAGAAGGCCCAGCAGATCTTGAATGACGACGCCGCGGCTCACGCCAACCAGGCGGTGGCGGCAGCTCAGTAGGCGATGATTTGCCAGCCGGTGGGCGTCGCGCCCGCCGTGCCCGGCGCCGAAATACACGATCAAAGAAACTTCCGGGACAAGGGCTCTAGGAATTATGGGAAGCACAGCATACGCAGCTGGAGACAGTCACGACCACGCTCCAGGGTTCTTCAGGCGTTGGTTCTGTTCGACAAACCACAAAGACATCGGCACGATGTACTTCCTGTTCGCGATCCTCGCGGGCATCATCGGTACCGTGCTGTCGGTGATGATGCGGCTTGAGCTTCAGGAGCCCGGCCTCCAGTACTTCGCCAATCCCGGCACCTACAACGTCCTGGTTACCGGCCACGGCCTGTTCATGGTGTTCCTGATGGTCATGCCGGCCATGATGGGCGGCTTCGGCAACTGGTTCGTGCCGCTGATGATCGGCGCACCCGACATGGCCTTCCCGCGCATGAACAACATCTCGTTCTGGCTGCTGCCGGTCGCGATGATCCTGCTGCTCATCTCGCTCTTCGTTCCCGGAACGGCCGATGCTGACGGTGTCGGTACGGGCTGGATTCTCGTGGCTCCGCTGTCGTCCAAGATCGGCCATCCCGGCGCGTCCGTCGACTTTGCGATTTTGTTCCTGCATGTCGCCGGTGCGTCCTCGATCCTCGGCGCCATCAACTTCATCACGACGATTTTCAATATGCGTGCTCCGGGCATGACGCTGCACAAGATGCCGTTGTTTGCCTGGTCCGTGCTGGTTACGGCCTTCCTGCTTCTTCTGTCGCTGCCGGTTCTCGCTGGCGCGATCACGATGCTGCTGACCGACCGTAACTTCGGCACCACGTTCTATGATCCCGCAGGCGGCGGCGACCCGCTGCTCTATGCGCACTTGTTCTGGTTCTTTGGTCACCCCGAAGTCTACATTCTCATCCTGCCCGGCTTCGGCATGATCAGCCACATCGTCTCGACGTTCTCGCGCAAGCCGATTTTCGGTTACCTCGGCATGGCGTACGCGATGGTCGCGATCGGCCTTGTCGGCTTCGTCGTGTGGGCGCACCACATGTATACCGCCGGTCTCAGCGTCGACACGCAGGCCTACTTCATGTTCGCGACCATGGTCATCGCCGTTCCAACCGGCGTGAAGATCTTCTCGTGGATCGCAACGATGTGGGGCGGCTCGATCCAGTTCCGGGTGCCGATGATCTGGGCCCTCGGCTTCATCTTCCTCTTCACCGTCGGCGGTGTTACGGGCGTGATGTGCGCCAACGCCGGCATCGACCGCTCGATCCACAACACCTACTACGTCGTCGCGCACTTCCACTACGTGCTGTCGCTCGGCGCGGTGTTCTCGATCTTCGCCGGCTGGTACTACTGGTTCCCGAAAATGTCGGGTTACATGTACAGCGAGTTCTGGGGCAAAGTGCACTTCTGGATGACGTTCATCGGCGCCAACGTGCTGTTCTTCCCGCAGCACTTCCTGGGTCTGTCGGGCATGCCGCGCCACTACGCCGACTATCCCGAGGCGTTCGCTTTCTGGAACCGTATCTCGTCGATCGGATCGTACATCACGACCGCTGGTCTGGTCGTATTCCTGCTCTCGATGATCTACGCCTACTTCATCCGCAAGGAGAAGGCTGCGAGCAATCCGTGGGGTATCGGCGCGACGACGCTCGAATGGACGCTGCCGTCGCCGCCCGCATTCCACTCGTATGAAACGCTGCCGCGGATTGCGGCGACGGATCATCACTGATCGGTCGAACCAAAGGCATCGAGCGGCGGGTCAGCAATCAGCCAGCCCGCCGCTCTCGCAAACTCAAGCTGAACGGTTGATGTAGGCGACGCACCGGCGATGAGCATTCAAAGCGAAATTGGTCAGGCCGACCTGGTTATGGAGCCGAGTGTCGGCGATTTCATCCAGCTGATGAAGCCGCGTGTGATGGCGCTTGTGGTTTTCACGGCGTTGGCCGCGATGCTGGCCGCGCCGGGACATATCAATCCCGTGCTCGGCATGATCGGCATCGTTTGTATTGCTGTTGGCGCCGGCGCCTCGGGCGCCCTCAACATGTGGTACGACGCGGACATCGATGCGCGTATGGCTCGTACCGCCGCGCGGCCGTTGCCGCGTGGCCGCGTAACGGCCGATGAAGCGTTGAGCTTCGGCGGCGTGCTGTCCGTCGGTTCGGTGGTGACGCTCGGCGTGCTCGTCAATTGGACGGCCGGCGCGCTGCTGGCCCTGACGATCGCCTATTATATCTTCATTTACACGATGTGGTTGAAGCGCCGCACGCCGCAGAACATCGTGATTGGCGGCGCGGCAGGCGCCTTTCCTCCGATGATCGGTTGGTCGGTCGTGACCGGCGACATCGGCCTTCAGAGCCTGCTTCTGTTTCTCATCATCTTCATGTGGACGCCGCCGCATTTTTGGGCGCTGGCGCTCTATCGCTGCCGCGACTATGAGCGCGTTGGCGTACCGATGCTCCCCGTCGTCGCCGGACCGGATGCGACCCGTCGCCAGATTCTGATCTATTCGATCCTGCTCGTGCCGCTCGCCGTCGTACCGTATTTCGTTGGATTGGGCGGTCTCGCCTATCTCGTGCTGTCGATCGCGCTGGGCGTGGTGTTCCTTGCGCTCGCGTTCCGCGTCTACGTGACGAGGGAAGGTCGCGAAGCCGACACCGAGGCGCGCCGGCTGTTCCTGTTTTCGATCCTGTATCTCTACGGCCTCTTCGCGACGCTTTTCGTCGAAGCGCTGTTTAACCGCCTGATGGCTTGAGGCGTAACCCGATGAGCGAAAACCCCAACAACGGCAAACTCGATCCAGCGGCGGAAAAAATCCGCCGGCGCCGGTCGATTGCGATCGGGCTGACGCTGGGCTTCATGGTTCTCGCATTCTACATCGCAACCTTCATTCGCCTCGGCAGCAACGCTGCAAGCGGCATGCATTAACGCGAGAAAGCCCGAAACGTGCAGCCCGGCAGCAAAATTTCCAGCAAAGCTTCGAGGAACAACCGCACGGTTGTTTTCGGCTGCCTGACCGCGCTCGCCGTCATGGGCGGGATAACCGCCTATTCCCCGACGCTCTATCGCATGTTCTGCAGCCTGACGGGTTACGGCGGCACCACGCAACGCGCCGAGGCGCATAGCGACAAGATCCTCGACCGCACAATCACCGTGCGCTTCGACAGCAATATCGCGCCGCATCTCGCCTGGAAGTTCGAGCCTGACGTCAACAAGATGGACGTGAAGCTCGGCGAGACCTCGATGGCGTATTTCCGGGTGACCAATCTTTCCGACAAGCCGGTGACCGGGCAGGCGGCGTTCAACGTGACGCCCGAGGTCATGGGCATCTATTTCAACAAGCTCGCGTGCTTCTGCTTCACCGAGCAAACTTTGAAGCCGCACGAGACCGTCGAAATGCCGGTGACGTTCTTCGTCGATCCGAAAATGGTCGACGACAGCGACACCAAAATTTTGTCGGAAGTGACCTTGTCCTACATCTTCTATCCAGTCGAGCACGCGACGGCGCAAAACGCCGCTCAACCTGCGAAATCGGGCGGATAGCAAAAAGCAAACTCAACACGACTGACAGCGAAGCGAAATAGGAAAAGAAACGCGATCGAAAATTGACCTCATGGGCGCAAGCCCAGCAGATCAGAGTTCGATCCGGGAGCGCGAACGGGGACGACGGAGACCGAAATGGCAGATACGCATGTGAAACATCACGACTATCATCTGGTAAATCCCAGTCCTTGGCCGCTCGTCGCGTCCGCTGCGGCGTTGATCACCGCGATCGGCGCCATTGCCTGGATGCGCACGCACGTCGACGGCGAAGGCGTGCTCGGCATCAAAGGTTGGTACCTGTTCGCGATCGGCTTCACCGCGCTCGTTGCGACGGCATGGGCGTGGTGGCTCGACATCATCCGCGAAGCCAACGAAGGCTATCAGACGCCGGTCGTGCAGCTTCACCTCCGCTACGGCATGATCATGTTCATCGCCTCGGAGGCCATGTTCTTCGTCGCCTGGTTCTGGGCCTACTTCGACAGCGCCCTGTTCCCCGCCGGCGTCCATGAATTGATGAACAACGCCGGACATCTTGTCGGCCTGACCTCGCGCGACGAGCTCTACGGCGGAAAATGGCCGCCGGCAGCTGTTGCCGAGACGGCTGCTGCAATTCCCGGATACTTCAAGCACACGTTCAATCCTTGGGGCTTGCCGCTGGTCAACACGCTCATCCTGTTGACCTCGGGCTGCACGGTGACGTGGGCGCATCACTCGCTGCTGAAGAATGACCGTCGCGGTCTCGTGATCGGCCTCCTTCTGACGGTGCTCCTGGGCATCACGTTCACGATCTGCCAGGCGATCGAATACAGCCATGCCGGCTTCAGCTTCGCTGGCCACAGCTACGGTTCGACGTTCTTCATGGCGACCGGCTTCCACGGCGCGCACGTGATCATGGGCACGATCTTCCTGTTCGTCTGCCTGGTCCGTGCAATCAGAGGCGCTTTCACGCCAAAGCAGCACTTCGGGTTCGAGGCTGCGGCTTGGTATTGGCACTTCGTCGACGTCATCTGGCTGTTCCTGTTCGCCTGCATTTATGTCTGGGGCGCAGGTCCGACCGTGCCGGGAGCCGAATAGGCCTCGATTTCATCGGTCGAAGTGGACAACATGATACTGTAAGAGGCGGCCCCGGAGCCGCCTCTTGCGTTTCGGGTACTCCGTCAAAACCGAGTTCGCACGCTCGCGCCGCTCGGCAGCAGAAGAAACATCGAGGTCCTTGGTGTCCAGCTCAAGCACATCGCCGTCCCCGTTCCTTTCAGGGCTGAAATGCGCTTGCCCGCGCTGCGGCAAAGGGCCGTTGTTTTTGGGTCCTCTCAATCCGCTCGCCATGCGCGACAAGTGCGACGCGTGCGGTCTGGATTACAAATTCGTCGACACCGGCGATGGCCCGGCCGTTTTCGGAATTTTCATTCTCGGCGTTCTTTGCGTCGGTGGAGCGCTGATCGCCGAGTTCAAATTCGGCGTTCCCTGGTGGATGCATATCGTGCTCTGGGGTATCCTGACGCCGGTCTTCACTGTCTTCCTGCTGCGCTTCCTAAAGGCGATCTTGATCGCCCTGCAGTTTAGCAATAAGGCCGAGGAAGGTCGCATCGCCAAGGAGTGAAGATGTTTGCGCGCTGGCGTGCCGCTGGTCTCATTCTGCCGTCGCTTCTGACGCTCGCTTTGCTGCCCGTGCTGATTGGCCTCGGCAACTGGCAGTGGCATCGCAAGGCGTGGAAGGAAGACCTGATTGCAAAGATCGACACACGGCGAACGGCCGAGCCGGTCTCTTATCCCGCCGCGCTCGCCAAGTATGTCAAGGACGGCGACGTTGAATATCTGCACGTCCGCGTCACAGGCACCTTCGACCACAGCCAGGAGCGCCATCTCTACGCGCCCGAAGCCGAAAGCCAGGGCTGGCACGTCTACACACCGCTGAAGCCCGAGGGCGGACTGCCGCCCGTGTTCGTCAATCGCGGCTGGGTTCCCGATACTCTCAAGGACCCCTCGAAACGGACTGAAGGCCAGCTCCAGGGACCGGTGACGATCACGGGCCTCGTTCGCCTGCCCGAGCACAAGGGCTGGTTCACGCCGGATAACAACTACGCCGCAAATCAATGGTTCTGGCGCGACGTCGACGCCATGCGCTGGGGAGCGCAGGGTCAACCGTCGCCGCTCCTGTTCTCGGTCGAAAACCAACAGGCCTATGCGCCGTTTTCGATCGATACCGACCCCTTGCCTGAAAACCCGGGCGGCTGGCCGAAGGGCGGGACGACGCTGATCAATATCCCCAATTCACATTTGCAATATGTGGTGACGTGGTACGGCCTGGCCCTGACGCTGCTCTGCATCTTCGCGGTATTTGCCCGCCAACGCCTGAAAGCGCTGGAAAACGACCCCCGACACTCTTAATGACCGGGCTGAATGACCGGGAATTCGGGTGACGGACAGGGTCATGCCTTGTTCCGCACCATCGAGACCACTAGTTTGGCAAGGCTCCTCAACACGTCGGCTGTGAGATCGCATCATTGAAATACATTTCTACGCGGGGCGGGGCGGAAGCGCTCGGATTTGAAGACGTCCTGCTCGCGGGATTGGCGCGCGACGGCGGTCTTTACGTCCCCGAAGTCTGGCCAACGCTGACGCCTGACACGATCGCATCGTTTCGCGAGAAGCCGTTCGTCGAGATCGCGGTCGACGTCATTCATCCCTTCACGGGCGACGAGATCTCGCGCGATGAGCTGCGGCGCATGGCATCCGACGCCTACGCAACCTTCGACACGCCCGAGGTGACGCCGCTCGTCGAAATCAGACCCGGCCTGACGATCCTCGAATTGTTCCACGGCCCGACGCTCGCCTTCAAGGACGTTGCGATGCAACTCCTCGCGCGCCTCATGGATCACGTGCTCGAAAAGCGGAACGCGCGCGCGACAATCGTTGGCGCGACGTCGGGCGATACCGGCGGCGCCGCAATCGAGGCATTCCGGTCCTCGAAGCGCGTCGACGTCGTGATCCTGTTTCCCAAGGGACGCGTGTCCGACGTCCAGCGCCGGATGATGACGACGCCGACCGAACCGAACGTTCACGCCGTCGCGATCGAAGGCACGTTCGACGACTGCCAGGCGCTCGTCAAAGCGATGTTCAACGATCATGCGTTTCGCGATGGCGTTGAGCTTTCCGGCGTCAACTCGATCAATTGGGCGCGGATCGTCGCGCAGGTGACATACTATTTCTGGGCGGCGTCACGCATCGGGACCGGCGAGCCGTTGTCGTTTTCCGTACCAACCGGCAACTTCGGCGACATTTTCGCGAGCTACGTCGCCAAGCGCATGGGCCTGCCCATCGACAAACTCATCATTGCATCGAACGAGAACGACATCCTGCCGCGTGCCGTCGCAACGGGCGTCTATGCGATGCAGGACGTCGTCGCCACGACCTCGCCCTCGATGGACATTCAGATCTCGTCGAATTTCGAGCGCTATCTCTTCGAGGCATCCGACCGCGATGCCGATCTCGTTCGCAGCTCGATGACCTCGCTGATCGCCACGGGACGTTTCGAGCTTGGCCGCATAGGCCCGCGCCTCAAGGAGGACTTCGCGGCGGTATCGGCATCGGAAGCCGACGTCTCAGATGCGATCCGCCGGACGAAAGCTGCGTATGGCTATGTTCTCGATCCGCACACCGCGTGCGCGTTCGTGGCGGCGGAGCGCGTTGCACCAAGAGGCAAGACGGTCATTCTCTCGACGGCGCATCCCGCCAAATTTCCGGATGCAATCGAAGCCATCACGGGCGCGCGGCCGGCTTTGCCGGCGCATCAGGCGCATCTTATGACCGATGCCGAAAAGTTTGATATCCTGCCGAACAGTCTTTCCTCCGTGCAAAATTTCGTCTTGAATCATTGCCGCGTGGCAACGGGAACACCTCAATGACCACCGAGTTGACGACGCTTGCGAACGGCATCCGCGTCGCGACGCACCGAATGCCCAATCTGGAAACGGTATCGCTTGGCGTCTGGGTTGCGGTCGGCTCTCGTCACGAGCGCGACGACCAGCACGGCCTGTCGCATTTCCTCGAGCACATGGCGTTCAAGGGTACGAAATCCCGTTCGGCGCGCATGATCGCCGAGGCGATCGAAAGCGTCGGCGGCGATCTCAACGCAGCGACGGGTCTCGACACCACCGCTTATTATGCGCGCGTGCTGAAGGGCGACGAGGGCGTCGCGCTCGAATTGATCGCTGATATCCTGCTCAACTCGAAGTTTGCGCCCGAAGACCTCGACCGCGAGCGCGTCGTCATCCAGCAGGAAATCGCCTCGACCGACGACAGCCCCGACGACATTATATTCGACCTGATGCAAAGCGAGGCCTTCCCTGCTCAGGCGATTGGCCGCCCCATTCTCGGAACCAAGGCGAGCGTTGGCCGATTTCGCGCCGCCGATCTCCGAGGCTATCTCGACGAACATTATCTCCCTGATGCAATTGTGGTTTCAGCCGCAGGCGCTGTCCACCACGACGAGATCGTCCGCCACGTTGAGGCCCTATTCGGGGGGCTCACTCAGCGCCGTCGTGGAACTGAATCGGTAGCGCGCTATCGGGGTGGATCGACAGCTTCGGCCAAGCCGTTTGAACAGAGCCACGTTCTGATTGGCCTGCCGTCGCCATCATGCCTCGAACCTGCGTTTTACACTGCTCAGGTCTTTTCCGGCCTGTTCGGTGGAGGAATGTCTTCTCGTCTGTTTCAGGAAATCCGCGAAGATCGAGGCCTTTGCTATTCGATCTACTCGACGGTTTGGGGAGTTAAAGACACCGGAATGCTGGCCGTTCATGCAGCAACGGGGCCGGAAATGGTCGACGAGCTCGCAGCCGTGGTCGCCGACGAGCTTGCTTCGCTGGCGGACGCCGGTCCTACCGACGCAGAGTTGTTGCGCTCCAAGGCGCAGTTGAAGGCCGGGCTTCTGATGGCGCTCGAAAGTTCGTCTGTGAATGCGGAGCAGATGGCGCGGCAACTTCTGGCCCAGGATCGCTTCGTCGCAATTTCGGAATTGATCGCTGAAGTCGAGGCGGTCGACCACCATCGCATCAAGGACTTTGCGGCCCGCTTGCGCGGCGAGGCGGCCTCCGTTGTTGTGATCGGTTCGGGTAAGAAGTCGGCGGCTCAGGCCACACGCGTTGCCGCCTTGTTCAACCCGGCCGGCGCCGACACTATGATCAGCCAGGGATCGAGGTGAGGACACCGTGGCTTTTCTCCGCTCAACCCGTCCGGAAGAAGATTTCGAGATCATACGCGGCCGTGCGATGCTCCTTCGGCAGCCTGCGGCCGGTGACTACGCGGAATGGGCCGAGCTTCGGGCGCGGAGCCGCAGCCATCTGACGCCCTGGGAGCCGTCCTGGGCGCAAGACGATCTGTCCCACGGCATGTATCGCCGGCGCCTACGCGCCTACGCGAAAGACGTGCGCGAGGATTCCTCCTACCCCTATTTCATTTTCGATACGTCGTCAGGAGCGCTTGTCGGTGGCATGACGCTGTCCAACGTGCGGCGCGGCTCGGCGCAGACGGCCTCTCTCGGCTACTGGATGGGCGTGACGTATGCGGGTCGCGGATACATGCGCGAAGCGGTGTCGACGCTTTTGCCCGTCGCATTCGGAGCGCTTCGCCTGCACCGTATCGAAGCCGCGTCGATGCTGAACAACGCCGCCTCCATTCGCGTGCTCGAGGTGTGCGGCTTTGAGCGCGAGGGCATCGCCCGCTCGTACCTGAAGATCAACGGGCGCTGGGAAGATCATATTCTCTACGCGCGCGTTGCCGGCGCGACTTTGTCCGAGGTTCCACACCAGGGTGGAGGGACGTAATGCGCAAGGGGGGACGGGGGAAAGAAAATCCGGAATTGTCATGGCTCGCAGTGCTGGCCGTTGCAATTCTCTGGACTCTCGGCCTCGCGGGCCACGCCGTCGCGCTGACCCCGATTCCGATTCAGGACGATCAGGATCGCATCGAAATCACCAATCTCGGCGAAGCCTACGAAGGCCGCGGCGATAGCCTGCAAGTCGAGACGTCGGCCGGACAGGACGGCGTGTCGGGTCGCATGACGGTTCGCGCCTCCGTTCCCGGAACCAGCCCGAACTGGATGGTCTTTGCGCTCACCAACAAAACCGACAAATCGCTTGAGCGCCTGCTCGCGGCCGATCGTTATTCCATCGTCGGATCGGGGACCGTCTGGCCCGATCTCGATGCCCGCCGCATCGAAAGCGTCACGCCGTCCGTCGGCTTCGTGCCGGAGCGCATCAAGAGCGACAAGGCGGACGTCTTCCGCATAACGCTCGAGCCGGGACAGACGATTACCTATGTTGCCGAGCTTGCGGGCGAGCACTTCTCGCGCCTCCACCTTTGGAAGCCGATCGACTACGAAATCAAAAGCCGCGACCGCCAGCTTTTCAACGGCGCGATGCTTGGCCTGACGGGCCTGCTTGCAATCTTCCTGACCGCGATTTTCGCCGCCAACCACAAGCTGATCTTTCCGGCCGCGGCGCTCGTCTCCTGGAGCGTGCTAAGTTACCTGTGCGTCGACTTCGGTTTCTTTCACAAGCTGTTCAATTTGCGCCCCGAGGACAACGCGGTCTATCGCGCCGCCGGCGAAGCCGCGATGGCGTCGAGCTTCGTGATCTTCCTGTCGACATTCCTTCGCCTCGGGCTTTGGCACGGAATGGTGCGCATGATGATCGGCGTGTGGATGGTGGCGCAGCTGACGCTCATCGCCGTCGCCGTCATCGACCCGCGCCTTGCCGCAACGTTTGCGCGCTTGTCGTTCCTGATGATCGGCGTCGTCGGCGGAATGTTCACGCTTTTCCTGGCGCTCAAAGGTCAGGATCGCGCACTATCGCTCGTGCCGACATGGCTGTTGCTGCTCGTCTGGATCCTGGCGACCGGAATGACGCTCAGCGGCCGTATGTCGGGCGACGTCGTCGTCTCAAGCCTGATCGCGGGCCTCGTGCTGGTCGTGATTCTGATGGGCTTCACCGTCACGCAGTACGCCTTCAGATCGTCCGATGCGGCATACGCCGGTGCGCCGACCGAGCTTCAGGGCCGGTCTCTCGCGCTCGCGGCGTCCGGCTCGACGGTCTGGGAATGGAACATCCGCCGTGACGAGATCAAGGTCAGCCCCGAGGTCGAAATCGCCCTTTCGCTGATGCCCGGTGAACTATCGACAAAGGTCGAGGACTTTCTGCGCCACGTCCATCCGACCGACAAAGAGCGCTTTCGCGTCATGATGATGTCGGCGCAGGAACGTTCCGGCGTCCGCATCAGAACGGACTTCCGCCTCCGCCATTCCGACAATAGCTGGCGCTGGTTCGAACTTGAGGCCGCGAGCGTTCCGAATTCCGATGGCCGGACGCTTCGTTGCGTCGGCCTGCTGCGCGACGTCTCCGACATGAAGCGCGCCCACGAGCGGCTGCTCCACGATGCAGTTAATTGCAGTTTGACGGGCCTTCCCAATCGCGAGCTGTTTTTGGATCGGCTGAAGGGCGCGGTCGTTCGCGCCAAGACCGAGGGCGGCATTCGCCCCGCCGTGATCTTTATCGATCTGGACAAATTCAAGAGCATCAATTCGTCGTTCGGCCTCGTGCGCGGCGATAGCCTGCTTCTGACCGTCGCGCGCCGCTTGCAACGCCACCTCGGTCCGCACGACACCGTCGCAAGGGTCGGCGGCGATCAGTTCGCGATGCTATTCGTCGGCGAGCGTGAAGCGCGCAACCTTCCGGCGCTTGCCGAGCGCGTGCGCCGCTCGCTGCGTGCGCCGATCCCCCTCGCCAACCAGGAAGTCATCCTGACGGGCTCCATAGGTATCGCCGCCTGGGACGAGAACCAGGCCGCCGAAGGCGATCTGCTGAAGGATGCCGAACTCGCGATGTATCGCGCCAAGCGCAGTGGTGCCGATCGCATCGAAGTGTTTGACGCCTCGATGCGGCGCGACCGTGAACCCACCATCGCCGCCGAACTCGCCAAGGCGATTGAAAAAGGCCAGCTGAAGGTCGTCTATCAGCCGATCGTTTATCTGCCGACGAAAGAGCTTGCGGGCTTCGAGGCTTTCGCGCGCTGGGAGCATCCGAAACTCGGCCTCGTCAATCCGGCATCGCTCATCGACGAGGCAAACGAGCCGGGCGCGATGGTCAAGGTCAGCGCTTACCTTCTGCTGCGGGCCGCGAAAGACGCCGCGCGCTGGCTGGCGGAGCTGCCGCGTCCCGAGCGGCCGCTGTTCGTGACCGTCAACATCTCGAGCCCGCAGATATTCAAGCCGGAATCGATCCAGGAAATCCGCCACATCCTCGGACGCAGCATCGTCCCGCCGGGCACGTTGCGCCTGGAGATCGCCGAAAATCTTGTGATGGGCAATCCGGAGCAAGCCATCGAGGTGCTGAAGGTGCTTCGCGGCTCGGGCGCCGAACTCTCGCTGGACGAATTCGGAACCGGATACTCGTCTCTTGCCTACCTGAACCGTTTCCCGTTCGACACCATTAAGGTCTGTCGCGGGCTGGTGCGCGGCAGCGGTACCGCGAACGGAGCCGCGATCATGCGTTCGATGGTGGCGCTGGCGCACGAGCTTTCCAAGACTGTCGTCGCCGAAGGTGTCGAGCGCGCGGATGAAGCGACGTTCCTGCGCTCAATCGGTTGCGAATACGCGCAAGGCTACCATTTCGGTGAGCCGATCCCCGAACGCGCCGTCGCGCAGCTCTTGAAGATGGTGCGCCGTTCAGAGCGCAAGATGCAGCCGCGCGGCTTCTTCCGGCCGAAGTTCAAGAGCGCTGCGAAGACGGTCGCGGCACAAGCGGGCCGCCCGGTGGCAGCCATTGCGAAATCAGTTGCTAATGGGGAGGCGACGACCGCGTTGCCCCAAGGCGCTGCGAAGGCTGCGGCGCTGCCCGCCGGATCGGTTGTGCGGCACCGGCACAAACCCGATCCGAAGACGGCGGTCAATGGCGCAAGTCCAAGCCCAATCCCAAGCGCGAGCATACCCGGCGCGCCATCGAAGAAACCTGCCGATGCGTTGCGTGTCGCGGTCGCGAGTTCCGGTCCGCCGTTGCCGCCAGCCGCAGCGCCCTCATTGCCGCCGGAATTGCTGCAAACCATGGAGCGCATGACGGCGCCCCCGCAAAAACCGCGCGCTCCAGCAAACGGACACGCCGCGCCCGTCGCGCCGCCGTTCCGTCCGGCCGAGCAGGCCCCAGCCGCAGCGCCGCGTCAGGCAATCTTAGCGCCGTTGTCGGAAGCATTGGCGCGCGCGACGGCGTCCGATCCGACGACCGCGAGACCTGCTCCGCAACGTTCCCCGGCCAATGGCATGGCGTCCGCGCCGCCGAGCGAGCCGCAGCAGCCGAGACGCACTGAAGCGCCGCCGCCACCGCCGCCGCCGCCTCCTCCTCCGGTCAACGTGTCACCCTCGCAGCCCGATTTCTCGACGTTGCCACCCTCGATCGCGGCAAGCCTTGCGCGTCTTGCGGGCAATGCGTCCTCGACAGGCGAGCCGGATACCGGCGCGACTCCGAGGAATGAGCAGAAGATCGCCTCGAAGGGGTGAGCCGGCTCAGGCGTGTCCGGCGTCGCTGACGAGATGCGACAGATCGATCCCGATTTTCGCGAGGGCTCGCGAATATTTGTTGTCGAGATCGTCATCGAAAATCAGATCGGGATCGGCGGGGCAATGCAGCCAGCCGTTGGCCTGGATTTCGGTTTCGAGCTGGCCGGGTGACCAGCCGGCATAGCCGAGCGCAAGCAGCGCGCGCGCCGGACCATTCCCCTGCGCAATCGCTTTCAGGATATCGATCGTAGCGGTAAGGCAGACATCATTCTCGATCGCGAGCGTTGAATCTTCAGAAAAGTAATCCGAGCTGTGAAGCACGAACCCGCGCCCGGTTTCGACGGGACCACCGACCTGAATGGACAGCGACAAAACCTCGCTCGTGATCTCCTCGTCGCGATTGCGCGGTGAGATGCCAAGCTTCTCGAGCAGATCGGGAGCGGTGATGTGATTGGCCCGCTGGTTGATAACCAAGCCCATCGCGCCCTCGGACGAATGCGCGCACATGTAAATGACCGAGCGCTGGAACCGGCGGTCGGACATCGCCGGCATGGCAATAAGAAGTTGCCCCTCGAGCTTGATGTCGGAGCCTTCGATGAGGCCCCTCTGGCGTACGGACTTCATGACAGCCAAAGTAATCCGGAAGGAAGGCGGCGTGAAGATGGTCGGAAAGCAATAAAATGACTACCTATGTAACAGCGCGGGCTTTTGGGCCATATATTGAAAAGGGAAGGCGGCCGGATGCCCGCAGCCGCTTGCCGCGAAAGGTGATCGCTTGTGAACGGAAATCTGCGACTGACGATCGGTATGGCTTTCGCATGCCTGTCTCTGAACGCGGCAGCAGCGCTGAGCGAACCCGCCGCATCCGTGGCGTCGGATTGGGTTAAGGGTTTCGATAACCAGGCGCGCCTGGTGGCTGGGCAAGCCGTTCGCGACGGCGAGACCGGGCTCTATGCCGGCGTCGAAGTCGCGATGCCGGAAGGCTGGAAAACATACTGGCGCGCGCCCGGCGATGCTGGCGGCGTTCCGCCCGACTTCGATTGGCAGGCGTCCGAGAATTTGGCATCGGCCGATGTTCTCTATCCCGCGCCTCACAGGCTGAGCGACAAGACTGGCGATGCCGTCGGTTACAAGGGCGGAGTGATTTTCCCGGTCCGCCTCATTCCGAAGGATGCGACGAAGCCGGTCATCCTTCACGGCAAGATTGAGTACGGCCTATGCAAGGATATCTGCATTCCGGCGGAAGCCGATTTAAAGGTCGTCATTCCGCCGAACGTCGGCGCCTCCGCCGAACTGACCGACACGTTGGCCCGCGTTCCCCAAAAGAATCCGCGTTCGGGCGTCGATCCGAAGCTCGACACATGGCACTTCGTTGAATCATCGCCGAAGCCTAAGCTTGTGTTGAATGTCGAAACAGCGTTTCCGGACAAGGTCGATGCCTTCGTCGTGGCGCCGGGCGGCATTTACGTGCCATTACCGAAGCGCGTCGCGAACGAGTCTGGAAAAGCCGTCTTTGAGGTCGATCTGTCGGACGACGTCGACATCAAGAACCTCAAAGGGAAACCGCTGACCGTCACGATGGTCGACGGCAAGGGTCAGTCCGAGACGACGATCACGCTGAAATAGGCATGGGTCCGCACGAGTTCATCGCGGCAATCAAGACAAGAGGAATGAATGGCGATCAAAGTTGGCGACACGCTGCCTGATGCGAAATTTACGGTGATGGGTCCGGATGGTCCGAAGCCTAAGACAGTCAGCGAAGTCTTCGCGGGCAAGAAAGTCGCGCTGTTCGCGGTGCCGGGCGCCTATACACCCACCTGCTCGAACAAGCACATGCCGGGCTTCGTCGGTCGCGTTGATGAACTCAAAGCGAAAGGCATCGATGCGATAGTATGCACCGCCGTCAACGATGTCTTCGTGCTGACCAACTGGGCGAAAGATACCGGCGCTTCGGGTAAAATTGAAATGTTGGCGGACGGCTCCGGCGATTTCGCCAAGGCCATAGGCCTCGAAATCGATCTTTCGGGCTTCGGACTCGGGCTGCGTTCGAAGCGCTACGCCATGCTCGTCGATAACGGCGTCGTCAAAGTCTTGAATATCGAGGACAGTCCGCCGGTCGCCGAAAAGTCGAGCGCGGAGAACCTGTGCTCGATGATCGATCGCTCGCTCTAGAGAGTGCTTCCGGAAAAGTGGGAACCGGTTTTCCGATAAGAAGCACGGCAAAACAAAGATCGAGTGCTTCCGGAAAAGTGGGAACCGGTTTTCCGATAAGAAGCACGGCAAAACAAAGATCGAG
>NZ_JBAYUV010000037.1:0-37634 GCF_041674905.1 Hyphomicrobium sp. | reverse complement strand
GCGCCTTCGATCACGGCATTGATCTTGCCGGTCAGATTGCGGCGCGTTGCGTCCGGCTTAATAATTGAAAACGTACGTTCAACGGCCATAAGTCTGCCTCGCTTTGCGGTTTCCTGAGAGTTGGCGGGCTTATAGCCGTGGGGGTTCACACCGGCAAGCGCACGAAAGCGGTCGAGTTGAAGCAGTCGGTTGCACGTCGCACGAAAATTGACCGGTTCACCGCATAATCGCCCGATTGACGCGCGCAACTGCGTGTGAACAGTGTGGCCGGGGGGAATACTCGGTCTCTTGAAACGGGTTTTAAGACCCGCGTGTGCGAAGAAGCGAGAATGACCGGACAAGCCGACGACATTCAGTGGTATATTGCACGGGATGGCAAACAGCACGGTCCCTTGACCGATGTTGAGTTGCGCACGTTCATCGCGCACAGTTACCTTCGCCAGACCGATCTCATCTGGCGCCCCGGCATGTCAGAATGGCAAGCCGCGCCCGCCGTTTTCCCAGTAGCCTTTCACGGCGGCAGCGAGCAGCCGCAAGCAATCCCGCAGGCTCAGCGCGCGGCGCCCGCTCCGACGTATACGTCGCAATCAAATGCTTCGGCGCAGTATGCTCCTCATTCCGGTTTCGACGGCGCGGAGGCGCGGCCTCAACGCGGCAATCTCGTCAAGCGTCTGGCTATCGCAGGTGTTGCGCTGACGGTGATCGGTGGTGGTGCATTCGCGCTTGCGACCTACCATGGCCCGCTGATGGAGATCGTCTCGGGCGCATCGGACTCGAGCGGCGACCAGGCGCCTGTCGTTGCGGCTCCGGACGATACGAAGGTCGCCGAGGCCGAGACGCATCCGCAATCGGACGCCGCGAATTCCGAACAGACGCCCGCGCCCGCCGCCAGCGATGTCATTCCCGCTGCGCCGCCAGAACCTCAACAGCACACAGCCGAGAGCCAGCCGCAGCAGAGCCCGCCGGCAAGCGATCCGCAAACGACGACGACGGCTTCCGTCTCGAAACTCGGCGCAACGAACGTTGCACCGAAGGCCCCGACCGACATGCAAGTTGCAGCCGTCGAGCCCGAGGCACCCGAGCCGTCGCCCCCACCGCCGATCGATGGATCGACACTCGATGCGCGGTTGCAGAAAGTGCCGGTTTGGGAGCTGATCAAGGCGGAATATCCGGATTGGTATACGACGCAGATTTCAACGGCCAACAAGATGGTCGCCGACAAGAAATCTGAGAACGAAGTCGCGATGACGCTCGCGCAGGGACTCGTGAACCTCCGGCGCCAGAACGCCGACAAGGCTCTCGCCGCCAGTTCCGAAAAACTGCAGGCGATCGCGGTTGCATTCCTCGCGCATCTGAAGTCGCTTCGCACGCAGAGCGTGAGCGCCTGTTTCGGCTTCATTTCGAAAGGCGAGACGAGCCCTGCCGTCGTTCAAATGATGGAGCATCCGGAGACGGCGACAGCCCTCAACGCGCAGGCCGGCGCAATCTTCGAGGCGATTTCCGAAGGCCGTAAAAATCCGGTCAAGCACGACTCCGCCGTCAAGACCGACTACGACGTGCTGATCAAGGAACTCGCGAAGCTCGGCTGGAAGGAAGACGATCTGCAAGTGTTCTCGAATCCGAAGTTGCTCGCCAAGCGCGAGCCGGAACAGGTCTGCAAGATGGTGCAGGAATGGTTCGTGGCGCACCTCGCCGTGCAAGACAAAGCGACGCGTGATCGCCTGCTCTATGAAACGCTGAAACCAGTCGTATCGGGCTGACGCGCCGTGTTCTATGCGGCGATCAAGGTTCTGCTGACCGCCGTTCTCGTCGTTGCGATTTCGGAAGTGGCGAAACGCTCCAGTGCACTCGGAGCCATCATCGCTTCGCTGCCCCTGACCTCTCTCCTGGCATTCATCTGGCTTTATGGCGAGACCGGCGACACGGCCAAGATCGCCCAGCTCTCGTCGAGCATCGTCTGGTACGTCTTACCGTCTCTCGTCCTGTTCGTTGTGTTGCCGCTCCTCCTGGCGCGCGGGTTCGGGTTTTGGCCGAGCCTTTTGATCGCCTCGGCTGCGACTTTTGCGGCCTACCTCGCAATGACGGCCGTGCTTGCGCGCTTCGGCGTCACCTTGTGAGACGTGACAGGCGCGGGCGGACAGGCTATCGGCTCGTCCCATGCTGCATATCAACGACCTGACCTATCGGATCGAGGGACGGCCGATCCTCGAGCAGGCGACTGTCGCGATCCCCTCCGGCCACAAGATCGGCCTTGTCGGGCGCAACGGCGCCGGCAAGACGACCCTGCTGCGTCTCTTGAAGGGCGAGATTGCGCCCGACGACGGATCGATCTCGATCCCGCGCAATGCGCGCCTCGGACACGTCGCGCAGGAAGCCCCCGGCGGCGACGACAGCCTGATCGACTGGGTGCTGTCGTCCGATGCCGAACGCGCCAGCCTGCTCGCGGAAGCCGATCACGCGACCGACCCGCAGCGGATCGCGGAAATTCAGATGCGGCTGACCGATATCGACGCGCATTCCGCGCCGTCGCGCGCGGCGCGCATTCTCTCGGGACTTGGTTTCAACGATGAGGCGCAGCGGCGGGCGTGCCGCGAATTCTCGGGCGGCTGGCGGATGCGCGTCGCGCTCGGGGCCATTCTGTTTCTGAAGCCTGACATTCTGCTGCTCGACGAGCCGACGAACTATCTCGATCTCGAAGGAACGCTCTGGCTCGAGAACCATCTCAAGGCCTATCCGCATACTGTCGTGATCGTCAGTCACGACCGCGACCTGCTCAATCGCGCCGTCGGTTCGATCCTGCATCTCGATCGCGGCAAGCTCACGCTTTACGCGGGCGGCTACGATGACTTCGAGGAAACGCGGCGTGAAAAGCAGCGCCTCGAAATGAAGCTCATGAAGAAGCAGGACGAGCAACGGAAGCATCTGCAGGCCTTCATCGACCGCTTCAAGGCCAAGGCGAGCAAGGCGGCGCAGGCGCAAAGTCGCGTCAAAGCCCTCGCGAAGATGCAGCCAATCGCGGCGCAGGTCGACGATCGCGTCGTGCCGTTCCGCTTTCCCGATCCGCAGAAGGTGATTGCGAGCCCGCTGCTCAGGATTGAAAAGGCGAGCGCCGGATATGACGCCGCCGCGCCCGTGCTGACCGGCCTCGACCTCAGGATCGACAACGACGATCGCATCGCGTTGCTCGGCCAGAACGGCAACGGCAAGTCGACGCTCGCGAAGCTGATCGCGAGCAAGCTAGCGCCGCTTTCGGGCAATGTGTTCGGCGCGCAAAAAGTCGAGGTCGGATATTTCGCGCAGCATCAGCTCGACGATCTGCGGCCGACAGCAACGCCCTACGATTACATGCTTAAATTGATGCCCGAGGCGACGGAAGCGCAGCGGCGAACGAAGCTCGGCACGTTCGGGTTCAGCGCCGACAAGGCCGACACGCAATGCGGAAAGCTTTCGGGTGGCGAGAAGGCACGGCTGCTGCTGGTGTTGACGGCGTTTCACGGACCGCACGTTCTTATCCTCGACGAGCCGACGAACCATCTCGATGTCGACAGCCGCGAGGCGCTCGTCCATGCGCTGATGGAATACAACGGCGCCGTCATCCTGATCAGCCACGACCGGCATCTGATCGAAGCGACGGCGGATCGCCTCTTGCTCGTGCGCGACGGCACGGTGAAGACTTACGACGGCGACATGGAAAGCTATCGTGCGCTGCTGCTTGAGGAACGCGGAGCGCGAACAGCGGAGCGGCGCGACGATCGCAGCGACGGCGAGGCGAAAGCATCGCGTACGGATCAACGTCGCGCTGCCGCCGAAAGACGGGCCGAGCTTGCGCCGCTGAAAAAGACGATGGTCGCTGCGGAGAAGCTCGTCGAAAAGCTGACGAAAGAGATCGCCGCCGTTGATGCGATGCTCGCCGATCCGGCGCTCTATGCGAAAGACCCGGGGCGTGCGCAGAGCACGGCGCAACAACGGGGTCTGCTCAGCAAGCAACTCGGCGAGGCTGAAGAATCATGGCTTTTGGCGACTGAAGCCTACGAGGACGCGGCGGTGGGCGCCGAAGCGTAACCTGTTCGCTCCGCTGTCGAATCCCGCCCGGTGCGGCACATCGGATCGCGAGGGTTACGATTTGCCGCGATATCCACACCTGGAAGAATAGCGGTCAGGAACCGATTTAAAGAATGCGGCGTTCATGGGGCGCAGGGCCAGTGCCCCCCGCGTACCTGCGCAACGGGTCTCGATCATGAAACAGGAATTCGTCTATCACGTGCTGACACCTCGCAATGCCAGGGCGCGGCCCCCACGCGCGCACGCCGCTGACGCGACGGTTGCGGTGAAAGAATATCTCGCCTACGTGGCGATGCTTTCGATTGCGGTGGTGATCGCCATCATCACGTTCACTTATGCGGCGAACATCACCGTCAAATGGCTCGACGCGGCGGCCAAACCGAGATTCCTCGCCGGGGCTCAGACGGTGGTAACGCCATCGACGCAGCTTGCGATGCTTCCGGCGGTGAAGCCATTCAAGACAACGAATAGATAAAACCTGCGCCGTCGTTATCTGTTTTCATTGGATTGATATGCGGGTTTCGCCGCAGTATCGGTTTCCGATGTCGTCACATATCGGAAACCCGCGCGCATGACCGCATCCTATCGATCGAGCCATGCGGCCGGGCGTGTTGCCGACGTGTTTCTTGCATTCCTGAAACTCGGACTGACGTCCTTCGGCGGGCCGGTCGCGCATCTTGGCTACTTCAGGCAAGAGTTCGTCGAGCGGCGCAAATGGCTCGATGAAACGTCCTTCGCAGACGTCATCGCGTTATGCCAGTTTCTTCCCGGGCCTGCCTCGAGCCAGGTCGGAATCGCCATCGGCCTTTCGCGCGCCGGATACGCGGGTGCGTTGGCGGCATGGACCGCTTTCACTCTGCCGTCGGCGTTGGCGCTTATCCTTTTCGCATATGCCATTTCGACGAGCGGCGTTCCGCTCGACGCTGGCTGGCTGCACGGATTGAAGGTGGCGGCCGTCGCCGTGGTGGCGCTCGCCATTCTCGGCATGGCGCGAACGCTGACGCCCGACCGCCAACGCGCGGCGCTTGCCATTATCGCGATGGCGATCGCATTTGCCGTGCCTTCGTCCTTGGGACAGGTGGCGGCGATCGTTTTCGGCGGTCTCGCTGGAGCGCTATTGCTCCGTAACGGTGCGCCGTCAACAGGTGAAGCTCACTTGCCGTTGACCATCAGGCGCTCCAGCGGCGCCTTTTGTCTGGCGGTGTTCGCCATACTGCTCGTAGGCTTGCCGCTCGCCGCCTCGCTGAGCGACCTCGAAACCGTCCATCTGTTCGACAAATTCTTTCGAGCTGGGGCTTTGGTATTCGGCGGCGGCCATGTCGTTCTGCCGCTGCTTCAATCCGAAGTCGTTGCTCCCGGGTGGGTAAGCAACGACGCATTTCTGGCGGGCTATGGCGCGGCGCAGGCGGTTCCTGGCCCTCTCTTTACATTCGCCGCGTATCTCGGCACCGTGATCGGCGGCGCAGGCACCGCCGCGCTTTGCCTGGTGGCAATTTTTCTGCCGTCGTTCCTGCTGGTCATTGGGACGCTGCCGTTCTGGCAGGAACTCAGACGCCGCCCAATTGCGCAGGCGCTTCTGCGCGGCGTGAATGCGTCCGTCGTGGGCCTGCTCCTGGCCGCCTTTTATGATCCCGTCTGGACATCGGGGATTTTGAGCAAAGGCGATTTCGCGCTCGCGGCGGCGGATTTCGCGCTGCTCTATCTTTGGAAAGCGCCGCCGTGGCTGGTCGTCGTGCTGAGCGCCGTTGCCGGGCAAGCGCTCGCGACGCTTGCCTAGCAAGGCCAAGCTCGATTTTCGTCAGCCGCTGATTTTCGAGAAGTCGGCGACGGTTTGGGTTGCGGCGCGAATTTCCGACAAGAGCCGCAGACGGTTCTCGCGGATTTTCGGATCGTCGGCGTTGACGAGAATTTTTTCGAAGAACGCGTCGACCGGCGCGCGGAGTTCCGACAGCGCACGCATCGCGCCCGCGAAATTCTCGACGTTGATCGCGGCGACGGTGTCCTGCTTGGTCGATTCAATGGCAGCGGCGAGCGCCGTTTCTTCTTTTTCCGTGATCAGTTTCAGATCGTAGGGACCGACATAAGATGTCTTGTCCTTCTTTTCCTCGATGGCGAGGATGTTCGCGGCGCGCTTGACGCCTGCGAGCAGGTTGGCGCCGTCGTCGGTCTTCAGGAACGCATCGAGCGCTTCGACGCGGCGGACGATGAGCGCGAGGTCGTCCTGGCCGCCGAGCGCGAACACGGCGTCGATGAGATCGTGGCGTTTGCCTTGATCGCGCAGGAAAACTTTCAGGCGGTCGGCAAAGAAGGAGAGGAGGTCCTCCTGAACTCCGATGGCGGCTTTCTTGGCGCTATGCAACCGTTCGTCAATGGCGATGTAATGCGTGAGGGACACGCGCAGATCATTTTCCAGCACGATGCGGATGACGCCGAGAGCGGCGCGGCGGAGCTGGTAGGGATCGCCGGAGCCCGTGGGCTTTTCGCCGATGGCCCAGAAGCCGACGAGCGTGTCGAGCTTGTCGGCGAGGGCGACAGCGACCGCGACGGCGTCGCCCTGATCCTCGCGCGGAACCGTATCGGTCGGGCCTTTCGGTTTGTAGTGCAGTTCGAGAGCACGGGCGATCTCGGGCTTCGTGCCGACGTGCTCTGCGTAGTAGCGGCCCATCAGACCCTGAAGCTCGGGGAATTCGCCGACCATTCCGGAAACGAGGTCGGCCTTCGCCAATCCTGCCGCGCGGCGCGCGTCTTCCGGTATGGCGTCGCACGCGCCCGCCAGCTCGAACGCGAGCTGTTCGATACGGTCCACGCGATCTTTCTGGCTGCCGAGCTTCTCGTGGAACGTGATGCCCGCGAGCTTGCCCGCCATCTCGCCGAGCGGATGTTTCAGATCCTGCTCCCAGAAGAACTTGGCGTCGGAGAGCCGCGCGCGGATGACCTTTTCGTTGCCCGAGACGATTTCGGCGCCACCGTCTTTCGCGACGAGATTGGAAACGAGCAGAAACTTGTTCGCGAGCTTTTTGGATCGCGGCTCGCGCAGTGAGAAGCACTTCTGATGCGTCTTCATCGAGGTCGTCAGGACTTCGGCAGGGACTTCAAGAAAAGCTTTGTCGAAGGTGCCCATGAGCACGACGGGCCACTCCGTCAAACCGGCGTTCTCGGCGAGCAGCGCGTCGTCCTCGATCAGCTCGAGCTTCGCGTCCTTGGCGAGTGCGTGCGCCTGCTCCGAAATGGCGGCGGCGCGCTTCGCCGGATCGAGCATCACATGATGCGCGGCGAGCTTCGATTCATAATCCGCGAAATTCTTGACCTTGAACGGGCCGGGTCCGAGGAAACGGTGGCCGCACGTCTCGTTGCCCGCTTCGATCCCAGCGATTTCGAACGGCACGACCTTGCCGTCGAGCAGGCACAGCACCGACTGCAATGGGCGCACCCATTGGAACGATGACGATCCCCAGCGCATCGACTTCGGCCAGGGAAATTTTGCTGCGACTTCGACAACCGTTTCCGCGACGATCTCGGCGGCTGCACGGCCCGGCCTCTCGATCTTCGCGACGTAGTAGTCGCCTTTCTTCTCGTCCTTGACGACGGTCGCGTCGCCGATCGACGCGAGAGCTGCCGACTTCAGAAATCCTTGCACCGCTTGCTCCGGCGCGCCGACGCGCGGGCCTTTCTTTTCCTCGGAAATGGCGGGCGACTTCGCGGGAACGCCTTCAATCACGAGCGTCAGACGGCGAGGCGTCGCGAAGCTCCGCGCTTCGCCAGCTTCAAGGCCGCGTGCTTTCAGGCCATCGACGATCAAACGCTTCAAGTCATCCGAGGCACGCGTCTGCATACGCGCGGGGATTTCTTCCGACAGAAGTTCAAGCAGCAATTCGGACATTCAGATCAATCTCGCGGGGATGCGGCTTTGATGCCCTCGCCCCGTGACCCAGCATCACGGGGCGAAGACTTGTCGTTATGGCGTCGTCGAAGGTTGAGGCTGCGCCGGGGCAGGCTCTGCCGGAGGCGTCGCCTCTGGCGCGGGAGCCGGAGCTGCCGGTTCCTGGGCCGGAGCCTGGTCAGGGGCCGGAGTTGCCTCAGGCGTCGGCGTTGCGGGCTCAGCGGCTGGTTCCTCCGCAGGCGGCGAAGCCGGAGCCATCGCAGGACCGTCAGCGGGCGTCTCGGCAGGCGCCATCGCCGGACCGGCTGCGGGTTCGGCTTCGTGCACCTTATGTTTTACGATACCCTCAGGCAGCACCGCGCGAACATTGTGCCCGAACTCGCGGATGGCGCCCGTCGTTTCGAGATAGCCGAGACCCACCGCCAGAAGGGCCACGAAGAACGCGAAGATCCAGGGCAGCCGCCGCAGAATGAAAAAGCCGATGATGAGCAGCGGAACTGCCGCCGCAACAAGACCGAGCACCGTATTGTTGACTTCGATCACGCGTGTCCTCCTTTAGTTTTCAGCCACGCGGCGCAACAGGCTTTCGCCAGATCACGAACGCGCAGAATGTAGCTTTGACGCTCCGTGACGGAAATCACGCCGCGGGCATCGAGCAGGTTGAAGATGTGGCTCGCTTTGATGCACTGATCGTAGGCGGGGAGCGCGAGCAAGTGCTCTCCGTCCGTGGCACCCTTCTCGAGCAGCGCCTTGCACTCGGCCTCTGCGTCCTTGAAGTGGCGAAATAGAATTTCGGTGTCGGCGTGCTCGAAGTTGTATCGAGAATATTCACGCTCGGCCTGCAGGAACACGTCGCCGTAGGTCAGGCGCTTGTCGTCGTCGCGGCCATTGAAGTTGAGATCGAAGACGCGATCGACGCCCTGGACGTACATGGCGAGGCGTTCGAGCCCGTAGGTGATTTCGCTTGCAACGGGATTGCAGTCGAAGCCGCCGACCTGCTGGAAGTATGTGAACTGCGAAACTTCCATGCCGTTGCACCACACTTCCCAGCCGAGGCCCCAAGCTCCGAGCGTCGGGCTTTCCCAATCGTCCTCGACGAAGCGGATATCGTTCAGCGCCGTGTCGATGCCGATCGCGTCGAGGCTCGCGAGATAGAGCTCCTGAATGTTCGCAGGCGATGGCTTCATGATGACCTGGAACTGATAGTAATGTTGCAGCCGGTTCGGGTTCTCGCCATAGCGCCCGTCCTTGGGGCGTCGCGACGGCTGAACGTAGGCCGCGGCCCAAGGCTTCGGTCCGAGCGCGCGCAGCGTCGTCGCCGGATGAAACGTGCCGGCGCCGACTTCCATGTCATAGGGCTGGAGTATGGCGCAGCCCTGATTGCTCCAGAATGTCTGCAGCGTCAGGATGAGATCTTGGAAGGCTTGTCTGGGGCGCAGCGCGGAAGGTCGTGCGGCCTTCGACGAGACCGTCGTTGTTGACATCGTTGGGGTTCTTTCCGGCTCAAGTCGCGGCGCAATATACGCGCTCACGGGTCCTTGTCACGCGCAGATGCCCCGCTTTTGCTCGACTTTTGGCCGAATGCATGGGGAAGGACGGCTTTGCGTCACATTTCTCCGCTCGATCGGAGGGATTCAATGCTCGCGCTTCGGGGTCGGCCGGTAGACGCCAGCGTCTTCATCCCATTCGAGCTTGCCGAGATCGCGTGCCGAAGACGTCGCGCGGCGCATCTCGTTCGCGCGTTTGCGACCGGCCACCTTCGAACCTTCGAGAAGATTCGAGACAATCTTATAACCGGCAATTCCTGCGGCGCCGAGAAGCGCGAGGAACATGACTGGCGGCATCAATGCCCTCCAGAGCTAGATCACAGGCCAAAACGTGACCAGAGCGTTCGTGCCTCGACAGCCGACACCAGATCATCGGCAAATGCAAGAGCCGGCGGATAACCGCTGATCGCGCCGGGCGTGCGCCTCAGCCGCGCCAGCAGCCCCGGTTTTTCCGGTTCGATGACTTTAAGGCGAACTTTCTCGCCAAAAATATCCTGCATTTTTGATCGAATGTCAGCAATGCCGTCGACAAGGCCGAATTCCACCGCCCGCGCCGCCGACCAGAAGGCTCCGGAGAACAGTTCCGTGTCCGGTGCTTTCAGTTTTCCGAGGCGGCGCTCCTTGACGAGGCCGATGAATATGTCGTGCACGTCCTGCTGAATGGACTTGAGCCGGGCGATGTCGTCGGGGTCCTCAGGAAGGAACGGGTCGAGCTGGTTCTTGTTCGTGCCTGCCGTGTAGACCCGGCGCTCAACGCCAATTCTGTCCAGCAGATCGACGAATCCGAAGCCGCGCGAGACGACGCCGATCGAGCCGACGATCGACGACGGATCGGCGTAGATTTCATCGCCCGCGATGGCGAGGAAATAGCCGCCCGAGGCCGCGACATCCTCGCAAAAAACATAGACGCGTTTTTTCTTTTCGGCGGCCAATTGGCGGATGCGCTTGAACAGAAGGTTCGACTGAACCGGCGAACCGCCTGGCGAATTCACGATCACCGCGACGGCCGGCAGTTTCGAAACCAGAAATGCCTTTTCGATCGCGTTCGCATAAGCTCCGAGCGTCAGACCGGGGCGCAACGGCGTCGCCATGCCGATTGGCCCGTGAAAGCGAAGAACAGGCACGAAGGGTCGGCGCGAAAATGGCCACATCGAAACAGGCTCCTACACGAGGTCCGGCTCTCAAATAGAACGCTGCGGCCCTATTGCAAGCGCGTTGAGGCGTAGCCAGCGATCAGCCTCGGTATTGTGGCGGAAGAGGTGCCCCGTGGCGAAATATCGCTTCGATCTCGGGGACAAAGCTCTGTTCGGGCGTGTGCAGCACCAAGCCGGGCCTGATGTACAGTGGCGCACGGCTGCCTTTGACGCCCTCGACGATGACGCGAATGGCCGGCTCTCCGGCGCGGGCATGGATCGGCAGGACGGCGATCGATCCAAAGCGGCCTTCAAATGTCTCGAGGATGCGCGGCAGCGCTTCCGCCTTGTGGATCATCGCGGCACGTCCGCCAGGCGCCGCCATGCGGCACATGAACCGGGCCCAGGCGTCCAGCAGGTCGTCGGACATCTGGTGCGAGACGGCCTTCAGCGGGCTTTCGGCGAGCGTGCTTCGGCGATCGTCATGATAGGGAGGATTGGCGAGCACGACCGGGAAGGATTCGGACTTGATGTCGGCGACCTCCAGCGCTGCGGTGGCACGCGCGAGGTCCGTCTCGACGACGGAGACGCGATCCGACATATTGTTCCGCTGAACGTTGTCGCGGGCCAATGCGGCGAGGCACGGATCGCGTTCGAGCAAAATGACACGCGCCGACGGACATCGTCGCGCCACGCAGAGGCCAATGACGCCGACTCCCGCGCCGACGTCGAGAACCGGCCCGGCGCCAAGCGTTTCAGGCGCCATCAACGCCGCCAGAAGAACGGCGTCGGTCCCGGCCCGGTAACCATTCCGGGGTTGCAGGATCGTCAGGGCGCCGCCAAGGAAGAGATCATCGGTCGTCGGCGCGACCGTTCGTCCGGGCGCCTCAAAGGCGTTCATTCTCAACAATCCATTGACCGAGACCCGCATCCTTCAGAACGCGACTTGCGCGGGACCAATGCTCATCGGCTACAACCACCCGTCGCGGAAAAGCGCCGATTGACCCTTCCATCAGACTGATATTTCGATCAAATACCACCGCTTCGATGCCCTGATCCGCAAGCAGGGCCTCGACATAGCTGATCAAGACAAGGTCATTCGTCATAACCAGTTCGCGCATATTGCCACTCGACGAAAGACAGGGTCGGACGCGGGGCCGCAACGCGGTCGCGTCATTTCCACTATATATTAGCACGCCAGCATTCGAATGGGGATCAACTTGGGCCGTGTGATACCACTGGACGACCTTCGCGAGACGGGCCAGAAGCTGGAACCGCTTCTCGCACTGGTCGCGGACGACCTTGAGGCGATTAACCGCATAATCCTCGACAAAGCGGTTTCCGACGTCGAGATGATCCCGGAACTCGCGCACCATCTGATCGACAGCGGCGGCAAGCGGCTGCGTCCCATGCTGGCGCTCGCGTCCGCGAAGCTGTGCGGCTACGGCGGCAACGGCCACATCCGGACGGCCTCCGCCGTCGAGTTCATGCACACGGCAACGCTGCTGCATGACGACGTGGTCGACGAAAGCGCGACACGTCGCGGCCGCAAAACGGCGCGGATGATCTGGGGCAACCAGGCGAGCGTGCTCGTCGGTGATTTCCTTCTCGGGCAAGCCTTCAAGATGTTCGTCGACGTCGGGTCGCTGCCGGTGCTGCGCATCATGTCGAACGCCGCCGCGACGATCGCGGAAGGCGAAGTGATGCAGCTCGCCGCGGCCAAGAACACCTCGACGACGGAGGACGACTATCTCGCGATCATCAACGCCAAGACGGCGGCGCTGTTCTCGGCGGCCGCCGAGTCGGGCGCGGCTCTGACCCAGCGCCCGCCGGAAGAGCAGTCGGCGCTTCGTTCGTATGGAAAGAATCTCGGCCTCGCGTTCCAGCTCGTCGACGACGCGCTCGATTATGCGGGTGACAGCTCGCGTCTCGGCAAATCGGTTGGCGACGATTTCCGCGAGGGCAAGATTACGCTTCCTGTCATTCTATCGTTCCGTCGCGGCTCGCCCGAGGAGCGGCAGTTCTGGAACCGGACGGTTGCCGGCGGCGAGATCAACGATGGCGACCTTGAGCAGGCTGTCAGCCTCATGCGCAAGCACAAAGCGATCGAGGCGACATTCGAGCGGGCGCGGTCTTACGGTGCGATTGCACGCGACGCGCTGGCGATTTTCCCCGATAGCCGCGAAAAGGACGCTCTGGAGCAGGTCATCGCGTTCTGCATCGGCCGCTCGCATTAGAGCCTTTCCGATTTTGGTGGAAACGCCGAAAGGCTCTAGCTCTTTGCTTTGCCGCGCTTCTTAGCGGAAACCGGTTCCCACTTTTCCGGCAGCTCTCTGGGTCGGCGCATCGTACTAGCCGAGGCGCGTCGGCCTGATCCACCAGCCGGGCTGCCGTTGCTCGAGCGCCAAGGCGGCAGCTTCGGCTTCGCGTCTCGTCGCAAACAACGCGAAGCAAGTCGGGCCTGCGCCCGAGAGCTGGGCCAGCAGAGCGCCCTCGGTTTGCCGAAGCCCGGCAAGCACCGTGTCGATCACGGGAAGCAATCCCAGCGCAGGCTTTTGCAAGTCGTTGCCACGCGCCGTCGCGTAGGCAACGACATCATCCACGTTTGAAAACCGGGGCACCGGCCTGCTTGCAGGCGGACCGGAGAGAGTTGTCGCGCCCAGCGCCGCGAAGACCTGAGACGTCTTGTTGGCGGGCACGGCGACGAGCGGATTGACGAGCACGGCATAAAGATCGCGAGGCAGCGCGACCTCCTGCAAAGTTTCGCCGACGCCGGTCATCATGACGGGGCGCGCCCGGACGCAAACGGGCACGTCCGCGCCCAACGCACGTGCGGTCGTATATAGATCGCGCTCCGATAGTTCCGGGTAGACGGTGGAGAGAAGCCGCAGCGCCGCAGCAGCGTCCGCCGAACCGCCGCCGATGCCGCTCGCCACGGGAAGGTTTTTTTCCAGAACCAGCCGGGTCGGCCCCATGTCCGGCATCAGTGCGGCGACCGCCGCAATGGCTTTGTCAACGAGATTGCTTCCGGAGATATCGCCTGCGAACGGGCCCGTCGTATCGACGCCCGAGGACGATCCGGGCGCAAGCGCGACCACATCGCCGATATCCTGCGCGAACGCGACGAGGCTGCGAAGCTCATGATAGCCGTCGGCGCGTCGTCCGAGAATTTCCAGCGTGAGATTGATCTTGGCTGGTGCGAAGTCCGTCGTCGCCATGGGTTATTTCAACACGGGCTATTTCAATAAGTTTGCCGGCACATGAAAACGGGCGCCAGCCGCGCCCGTTCGTTGTTCGCTGACCGCTGATGACGGCCTTATTCGACGGCGCGGCCGCTGGGCGCAACTTTATTTTCGCTGCGTCTACGCGACGATTCCATGCTCTGCACCTGCCTGGTCTTCTCAACCGCCTTAGCCTGGGCCTTGGTATCCAGACCGCGCTCGATCTTCGCCTTGATCTTATCGACGTCCTCGGGCTCCGGATTGAGCGAAAGCGCCTGGCTCCACTGGAAGCGCGCTTCACGCTCGCGCCCAACCTTCCAGAACGCATCACCCAAATGGTCGTTGAGGGTCGGATCTTCCGGCTTGATCTCGACGGCGCGCTCGAGGAAGCGAACGGCTTCCTTGAAGTTGTTCTGCTTGTAGTGGGCCCAGCCGAGGCTATCGACGATGTAGCCGTCGTCCGGCTTCAGCTGCACGGCCTTCTCGATCAGACGCATCCCCTCCTTGAGGTTCTTACCCTGATCAATCCAGGAATAGCCGAGGTAATTCAGAACCAGCGGCTGATCGGGCGCGAGCGCCAGCGCCTTCTTGAGATCGGCTTCGGCGGCCGGCCAATTCTTCAGGCGCTCGTAGGATGTTCCGCGTGCGTAATAGTAGCCCCAATAGCGCGGGTCGTGCTTGCCCAGCGCGGCGAGCGCGCGGGTGAAATACTTGATCGCCTCAGCGTACTCCTTGCGCGCGCGGAGAATGTTGCCGAGCGCTTCCAGCGGACGGACATCCTTCGGGTCCTTGGCGGCAATTCGCTCGAGAATGGCCTTTGCTTCGTCGACACGGTCGAGCGAGTTGAGATTGAACGCCTTGCGAATGTCGATGGCGCTCTGCAGCGGCGTTCCCTGCGGGATTTTATCGTACGTCGCGATGGCGTCTTCGTAGCGCTTAGCCGCTTCCTGCGCGTTGGCTAGCGCCGCAAGCGCGAAGGCATGATCCGGCTTCACGTCCAGCGCGAGCTGCAGATAAATCGTGCCGAGGCTGACTCCGCCCTCTCCGGTCAGCGCTTCGCCCAATCCGTAGAAGAGCTCGGCCAAACCTTCCGACGGCGTCGCGATCAGAAGCTCGGTCTTGTCGCGCTTGTTGATGCGCTCCAGCATTTCCTTGGCGAGCGGATGAGGATCGCCCTGAGTCTTCGAAAGCTGCTCGCGCATGATCTGCTTCGCGAGCTTGAAGTCGCCGTAGTGCGCGGCGTGCTGGGCGTAGGCCAAGGCGGTGCGCAGCGTCCGGCTATCCTGGCGGAACATTTTTTCGTAGGTCGCGTTGGCGATCGCCTTGCGTCCCGCGATGTCGGCCATCAACGCGCGATGGTAGCGCAAGTAGAACTGCGCCCAATCGGGCTGCTTCGGCAGATCGACCGCCTTCAGCGCCCCGTCCGTGTCGCCTGCGGCGAGACGCGTCCAGCCGAGCGCGATCGCACTCGTCAGTTCACCGATTGGATTTTCGGCAGCTGCTTTGAAGTGCTCTTCGGCCTTCGGATATGCGGCCGACTTGAACGCGGTCACGCCTAAGAGGAACTGCGACATGCGATGCGACTCGCGCGTGCTCGCGAGTTTTTCGGCAAGCGGCACGGCTTTCGGCCAGTTGCCCGACATCGTCTCCATCTGGAAGGCCTGCTCCAGCAGGACTTCGTTCGATGGATCACGCTCCAGCGCGCGGCCGTAAAACTCTGCCGCGTCCTTGGTATCCTGGGCGGTGCGCGCGAAACGGCCGGCGAGGTAATTTCCGAGAGTCGACGCCGTGAGAGCGTCCTGACCGGGGTCCTGGACCTGAGAGCGGGCTGGCGCTTGGCTGAAGAACCCGGCGATCGTCAAGGCGACGGCGCCCAGCCCCACGCTTAGCGCACGTCCGAGGGATCCCCGCATTGAACGTTCCTCTATGTTACGGAGCCGCACTGATTCCGAAGAAGCGAACCTAGCAAACCTGATACACCCTTGGCGACACGCTTTAGGTGAAAAATAGGAAATGAGCGGGTGATAGGTCGCGGGCGGCGCTGCCTCATTTGCGGCTAAGCCTCACCCAGCACTCCAACCGCATATGCCGCCCCGCCGCCACTCGGCGAGGCACCTAGCCCCTTACATTCCGGCATAATTGGGACCGCCACCGCCTTCTGGGCACACCCAGTTGATATTCTGGCTCGGGTCTTTGATGTCACATGTTTTGCAATGAACGCAATTCTGCGCGTTGATCTGAAAGCGTGGATCGCCCTTATCGTCGCGGACAATTTCATACACGGCAGCCGGGCAATAGCGCTGCGCAGGCTCGGCGTAGAGCGGCAAATTCACGGCGATCGGGATCGACGGATCGAGCAGCTTCAAATGAACCGGCTGGTCTTCCTCGTGATTGGTGCCCGAAAATGAGACGTTCGTTAGGCGGTCGAACGTGAGCTTGCCGTCGGGCTTGGGATAGTTGATCGGTTTGAAATCCGCCGCCTTGCCCGTCGCGGCGGCGTCCGTCTTGCCGTGCTTCAACGTGTAGCCAAGACCGATGCCCGAAATGAGCGTGTTGAGCCACAGATCAACGCCGCCAAGCATGACGCCAGCCACGGTTCCGAATTTCGACCAATAGGGCTTCATGTTGCGGACGCGCTTCAGGTCGCGCGCGATGTCGCCGCTGCGGACGTCGGCTTCGTAGGCGGTCAGCGTATCGTGCTGACGGCCCGCCGCAATCGCGTCGAATGCAGCCTCCGCCGCCGCAATACCGGACAGCATGGCATTATGGCTGCCCTTGATGCGTGGCAGGTTCACCATTCCCGCCGCGCATCCGAGAAGCGCGCCGCCCGGGAAGACGAGATCGGGCATCGACTGCCATCCGCCCTCGGTGATGGCGCGGGCGCCATAGCCGATGCGCTTGCCGCCTTCGAAGACGCCGCGAATGGCGGGATGCGTCTTGAACCGCTGGAATTCTTCGTAAGGCGAGAGATACGGGTTGGCGTAGTTCAGATGAACAACAAACCCGACGGAGACCAGATTGTCTCCGTAATGATAGAGGAACGAGCCGCCGCCCGTTCTGTTGCCCAGCGGCCATCCGAACGTGTGCTGAACATATCCCGGACGATGCTTCTCCGGCTCGACCTGCCAGAGCTCCTTCAGCCCGATGCCGAATTTCTGCGGCTCGTGACCTTTGGCGAGATCGAACTTCCGGATCAATCCTTTCGACAAGGAGCCGCGCGCGCCTTCCGCGACGAGCGTGTACTTGGCGCGCAATTCCATGCCGCGCACGAACGCGTCGTTCGGTTGTCCGTCGCGGCCGACGCCCATGTCGCCGGTCGCGATACCGACGACGGCACCATTGTCATCGTAGAGAACTTCAGCGGCGGCAAAGCCCGGATAGATTTCGACACCCAGTTCCGCCGCCTGTTCGCCGAGCCATTTGCAGAGCGAGCCCAAGCTCACGATGTAGTTGCCGTGGTTCTTCATCAGCGGCGGCATCGGCCAACCCGGAAGGCGAACGTCGCCCTCCGGACCGAGTACGAGGAACACGTCTTCGGTGACGGGCGTCTCGACCGGGGCGCCGCGCTCTTTCCAATCCGGGATCAAACGGTTCAGCCCGATCGGATCGATGACGGCGCCGGAAAGGATATGGGCCCCGACCTCCGAGCCTTTTTCGACGACGACGACCGAGATTTCCGCGCCCGCCGCGGCGGCTTTCTGCTTAAGCCGAATGGCCGCCGCGAGACCGGCCGGACCGGCGCCGACGATCACGACGTCGAATTCCATTGCCTCGCGCGGGGGCAAACCCGTTTCCTCCGCGGTCATCGTCATTCTGTATCCATCTTCCGAAAAACCATCGATTTCGATTAGGTCGCCCATATGGAGGCGTCAAGTTGAGCGGGAGGACTGCAGCCAGCGGCGCGCCGCCGCGTGCATCCGCCGAACAATACCTCTATTCTGATACCCCATGGACAAACCGGCTTCCCGAGAGGAAATGCTTGCGCTGCTCGATTGGTTTCAAGCCATGGGGGCCGATGCCGCTGTGGATGAAACGAGCTGCGACTGGCTGGCACGCGGCCCGACACCGCCCGGAGCGGCGTATGCTTGGCCTCGGCCGGACGACGCTCAGCCCCTGACGCAGCCGGAAAGCGCGCCGACGCGACGCCTCCCGGCGCAAAGCCCGACGGCGGAGACAACGCGTCCACGGGCCGCAACGCCGCTCGGCGCGAGCGAAGCCGAGACCGGCGCACGGCGGATCGCGCGTGAGGCAGGATCGCTCGAAGCGCTCGAAGCCGCGCTCAAGACCTTCGACGGCTGCGGCCTCAAGGCGACGGCGACGAAGCTCTGCTTCTATCGCGGCGCGCCGACCGCCGACCTCATGATCGTCGGCGAGGCCCCGGGCCGGGATGAGGATCTGGAAGGCAAGCCCTTTATCGGCCGGGCGGGGCATCTGCTGGACAAAATGCTCGCCGCCATCGGGCTCGGCGAGACCAGCGTGCATATCACCAACATCGTCTACTGGCGGCCACCCGGCAATCGCACGCCAACGCCGCAGGAAGCCCTCGCCTGCCGGCCTTTCCTCGAGCGCCAGATCGAGCTTGTTAGTCCCAAAATCGTCGTCGCCGTCGGAGGCTCCGCCGCAAAGGAGCTTTTCGGGGTCGCGGAGGGCATCATGCGGCTTCGGGGCAAATGGCGGGAGATTGCGATCGGCCAACGGAAGATCCAGGCGATCGCGACGCTGCACCCCGCCTATCTGTTGCGAACGCCCGCCGCCAAAAATCTGGTCTGGCAGGATCTGTTGCAGATCCGATCCAAACTTTGAACGGCCGGTGCCTATTCTTTTAATTTGATGCTTCTTTCACCGTGCTTACGGTTCTTCGGCCAAAGCGGCCCATATCTCGAAATTCCATAAATTTTTAGACATTAACTTAAGCCGGGCGAAAACCTGCCGCGAAGTATGATGCGTACAGACTATTTAGCTGCTTTCTATTGGGTGGCCTCTGCGGGGCCGGCGTTGCAATGAATAACCCTCACTCGATCCTGCTCTATCTGCGTCCCACGCGGCTGATCTACGTCCGCGAAAGAGGACGCTATAACGATGCGATCCCCAAAGCCTGGGACCGCCTCTTTCAGCTTCTCGACGACACCGGCCTCTATGCGTCGCTCGGTCGGGGCTACGGCATGGCGCACGATAATCCGCTGCATATCCATCCCAATAACTGCAGATACGACGCCTGCGTTGAAATCCGTTCGAGCCTCGAAGAAAGATCGCTGCGCGAATTCGGAACCACGACGCTTCCGGGCGGCCCATACGCCTGTCGACGGCTTTCGGGAAGCTATGACAAGATGCGGTCCACCCTCGAGAATGTTTACACACGGTTCAGGCCATTTCCAGGGCTATGCTTCGATCAAAATCGGCCGGTCATCTCGATCTACATGGACAATCCCAACGCCTACGCCGACAAGGATTTGCGCTCGGATATCTGCGTGCCGATAAGCGCTGTCGAGGAGGCCGCTCCGCCACCGCTGGCGGCAAACTTCTAGGGAGCCGCGCGGCGCTTTCGCCGCTGGACGAACCTGTGGCACCCAGCCAAAGTCCCTCACTCTGCTCGTCCGTCACGTGAGGATCTTCCTATGGCCGGCATCGACCCCAATCGTACCTTCATTCCGGTCCGCATCGCCGTTCTGACCATGTCGGATACGCGTTCGGCGAGCGAAGACAAATCGGGAGATCTGCTGGCGAAGCTCATCGGCGAGGCGGGCCATGTCGTCGCCGATCGTAAGCTCGTCAGAGACGACGTGAAAGCGATCGCCGCCGCCGTTCAAGCGTGGATCAGCGACCCGCAAATCGATTGCGTCATCACGACAGGCGGAACGGGTTTCACGGGTCGCGACGTGACGCCGGAAGCCGTGAAGCCGCTCTTCGAAAAAGATATCGAAGGCTTTTCGGTCGTGTTTCATATGTTGTCGTATCAGAAAATCGGAACGTCGACGGTTCAGTCACGCGCCTGCGCGGGCGTCGCACGCGGAACGTATATCTTCTGCCTGCCGGGATCGCCTGGCGCATGCCGCGACGCGTGGGACGGCATCCTGAAATTCCAGTTCGATGCGCGGCATCAGCCCTGTAATTTCGTCGAGATCATGCCGCGGCTCGAAGAGCACCGGAAGGCGGGCTAGAGCCTTTCCGGAAGCACTTAGGACGCCGGATTCGCGCGATAGAGCCGCGCAATTACCTTGACCGGAATTCCCAAGCCGAAGAGCGCGTGGCAGACCTGATTGCGCATTGAACGCACGAGATAGCCGTCGCGCCGATAAGGCTCTGGCGAGGTAATTGCTCGCGCGTCGAGCATCGCCAGCCGCCGACGGCCGAGGCGGCGCGCCAGATCGACGTCCTCCAGCACCGGCAGGTCCTGATAACCGCCGACAGCATCGAACAGCTGACGGGGAATAAGCAGCCCCTGGTCGCCATACGGCATCGGCCAGAGCTTGCATCGCATATGGATCAGACGTTCCAACAGGCGCGGCGCGAAACCTTTGTCGTCGAGGCGGAATGCAAATGCTCCAGCAGCGGGCGGGCGCTCGCCCCGGTCGATGCGGCGCATGAAGGCCGTCGCGCTGCGCTCCCAACCTTCTTCGAGAACCGTGTCGGCGTTCAGAAACATAAGCCAGGGGAAACGCGCCTGAGCTGCGCCCTGCGCAAGCTGGCCGCCGCGTCTCCGGGTGCCGGAAATGACATCGGCGCCCGCGAGATCCGCGATCATCGCCGTCTGGTCGGTCGAGCCGCCGTCAACGACGATGACCTGTCGAACGATGCCGTCGATCGCAGCGGGGACGAGCGCCGAAAGCGTCGCCCCGAGCGTGTACTCCGAATTATGCGCGGCGATGATAACCGTGATCATGGGCGTTTTCTGACACGGTGCACACACAGCGACAAGCGTGGCCGTCGCCACACACCCGTGCAAAGACCGGCACCGCTAGTCTGTTTGTTCTTTATTTGTTCTTGTCCGCGTGCTAGATAACGGTAGCTTGAACCAAGAGGCTGCCGTGGCATCCACCCGCGAACCAGACCAACCGGCAGGCCGCCACGTCGTCGACGTGGAGCGCCGTCGTGGCCGTGGTTCACGTTCGAACGCGACCGGCCGTTTCGAGAAAGACGTGCACGAGGCGTTCGACGATGGCTGGGAGAGCCTCGCCGAACTGCAGACATTCAAGACCGAAGTGTTCGAGGACACCGCGAAATCGATCATCTCGCGCAACGACAGCCCCGATATTTCTTTCGAGGCTTCGATCAATCCGTATCGAGGCTGTGAGCACGGCTGCATTTATTGCTATGCGCGCCCGAGCCACTGCTATCTCGGACACTCGGCGGGGCTCGATTTCGAAACCAAGCTCTATGCGAAATCCGATGCGGCCGCGCTTCTGGAGCGTGAGTTCGCGAAGCCCGGCTACCGGCCGGCGACGATCGCGCTTGGCGGCAATACCGATCCCTATCAACCGATCGAGCGAGAGCGCCGGATCACGCGGTCGATCCTCGAAGTGATGGCGCGGACGAACCATCCGGTCGGGATCATCACCAAGTCGGCGCTGGTTACGCGTGACATCGACATTTTGCAGCCGATGGCCGAGAAGGGCCTCGCGAAAGTCGCCGTCTCGATCACGACGCTCGACCGGCATGTTGCACGCGCAATGGAACCGCGCGCCGCGACACCCTCGCGGCGGCTCGAAACGGTGCGGCAGCTATCGCAGGCCGGAATTCCGGTCACCATCATGATGGCGCCGATCATCCCCGGGCTCACCGATCACGAAATCGAACCGATCCTGGAAGCCGCGCGCGAGGCGGGGGCGCGCGATGCCGGATACGTGCTCCTCCGGCTTCCGCTGGAGATCAAAACCCTGTTCCGGGAATGGCTACAGGAAGAATTTCCGGGGCGCGCAAACCGGGTCATTTCTCTTCTGCAATCCATGCACGGCGGGCGCGATTACACGCCCGAGTTCGGGTTGCGTCAGCGCGGCAAAGGCCCCTACGCGACGCAGATCGCGTTACGCTTCAGACTGGCGAAGCAGCGCTTAGCGCTTGGTGGCGAAAGGCGCCCGTCGCGGACCGACCTGTTCGAGCCGCCGGGAGACAGGGGAAAACAGCTGAAGCTGCTTTGACGAGTCCTTGCGCGGTGATCAATCTCGCGCATGAGGATTGCTGATTCGCGCATCAAGCCGACGTTCGAACTCGAAGCCGCCGAGCATCAGCTCGGATCGCGGCCGATTGCAGGCGTCGATGAAGCGGGGCGCGGGCCGTGGGCGGGTCCCGTCGTCGCGGCAGCGGTCATCCTCGACCCCGACAAGATCCCGGCGAACATCGACGACAGCAAAACGCTCGATGAAGACTCGCGCGCCTTTCTTTACCGCCGCATCATGAAGGTCGCGATCGTCGGCGTCGGCATCGCCGAGGTCGATCGCATCGACCGCGAGAATATTCTCGGCGCAACGCTCTGGGCGATGGCCGAGGCCGTGAGCCAGCTCGGCGAAATTCCAAAGCTCGTCCTCGTCGACGGAGACAACACCCCTCGTATCCCGATGTCGGTCCGCGCGATCGTCAAGGGTGATTCAAAATGTCTCTCCATCGCGGCGGCGTCGATCATCGCCAAGGTTACGCGCGACCGTATGATGATGGATTTCGCCCGCGACTATCCGGGCTACGGCTTCGAGCGCCATAAAGGTTACGGAACGCCGGAACACCAAGCGGCTATTGCAAAACTTGGCGTCTCGGCATTGCACCGCCGGTCCTTCCGGCCGGTTCAGCTGGCCTTGGGTCTCGTCGACGAGAAAGTCTCGCGTCGGCGATCGCAGCCGGGACTCGGGTTGCAGATCGAATCGAAAATATAAACTTCTTGCGGCCCTCGCCGCGTATTCCCAGACGCCTGCGATCATGTACAAAGATCGTCGGCGCGCCTGCGGATGTCTCGCGGCGAAGCTCAGTGATCGTAGCGTTAGGTAGTGTGTATGGTGTCGCGTCGCGTCAAAGGCCGCTCGCAGAGCGGACGGATTCTCGTTGGTGATTGCATCGACGAACTGAAGATGATCGCCACTCAAAGCGTCGATCTCATTTTTGCCGACCCGCCTTACAATCTGCAGCTAGCGGGCGACCTGCTCCGACCGAACAACACGAAAGTCGACGGCGTCGACGATGCCTGGGACAAGTTCCAGGATTTCGCCGAATACGACTCGTTCTGCCGCGCATGGCTGAAAGAATGTCGGCGCGTGCTGAAACCCGACGGCGCGATCTGGGTCATCGGCTCGTATCACAACATCTTCCGGCTCGGCGTCGCGATCCAGGATCTCGGCTTCTGGATTCAGAACGACGTCATCTGGCGCAAAGTCAATCCGATGCCGAACTTCCGTGGCAAGAGATTCACGAACGCGCACGAGACGATGATCTGGGCGGGACGCGATCGCAAATCGCGCGTGACGTTCAACTACGAAAGCCTCAAAGCCTCGAACGACGATCTGCAAATGCGCTCCGACTGGCTGTTCCCGATTTGCTCGGGACCGGAGCGACTGAAAGACGACGGCGGGCGCAAGGCGCATCCGACGCAGAAACCGGAAGCGCTTCTGCACCGTATTCTGATCGCGTCAACGAAACCAGGCGACACGGTTCTCGATCCCTTCTTCGGAACCGGCACGACGGGCGCTGTCGCGAAGCGGCTAGGGCGCAAATTCATAGGCATTGAGCGCGACACCGATTATGCCCGCGCCGCCGATGATCGTATCGCCAAGGTTCGCCCCCTCGATCTCGACGCGATCGAAGCGATCCCGTCGAAGCGCAACGAGCCACGCATTCCGTTCGGGCAGATTCTCGAACTCGGCATTCTCGAACCAGGACAGAAACTGTTTGGGCCACGCCGTGAAGTTCGTGCGGAAGTTCGTGCCGACGGAACGCTCGCGTGCGCAGGCCAACAAGCGTCGATCCATCGGCTCGGCGCGCTGGTGCAGGGCAAGGCCGCTTGCAACGGCTGGACCTACTGGCATTTCGAGGCCGAAGGGAAATTGACGCCGATCGACGTGTTGCGCGGCGAAGCGAAACGGCAGCTCGGGCTTAGCGGCTCGACCTCGGTTTCAATCGGCAAATAGCTTCGTTCAATCGGATTTCAGTCCGTGCGCGATGACTTTTTTCATCACGCTCGGGAGCGCCTGCGCGTGCAAATCGCGGCGGTGGACCCAGCGGCAACGATCCTGCTCGGCCCAGAGCGTGAAGCTCGCGTCTACCGGCACGAGCGCGCGGTAGACGACGAGTTCGAGCCGGAAGTGCGTGAACACATGCACGACCGATTCCGCAACGGGAATCCACGATGTCGTCACGGGAGCCGAGCGCAAAGCTTCCCGTTTCGACGGTGACGCGTCGCCCCAATGCGTTGATGGAACCTCCAGCATGCCGCCGAGCAATCCTGCTTCAGGGCGCTGGCGGAGCAACACCGCGCCGTCCTCGCGTTGGACCAGGAACGCGACACCGAACCGGGACGGACGCGTCAGCTTCCGGGCTTTGATCGGCAAGATTTCCGCCAGGCCGCGGGCGCTCGCGGAGCAATCGGGCTGCACGGGGCAAACCAAGCACGAGGGATTTCTCGGCGTGCAGATTTCCGCACCCAAATCCATCATGGCTTGCGCGAAGTCTCCGGCGCGCCGGGATGGCGTCAGCGTCGCGGCGAGATTGCGGATTTCCGCTTTTGCCCCGGGAAGCGGCTGCTGAACTGCAAAAAGCCGTGACACGACACGTTCGATGTTGCCGTCGACCGGCGTCGCTTTCTCGCCAAACGCGATCGCGGCGATCGCCGCCGCCGTGTAGGGCCCGATGCCCGGCAATCCACGCAATTCGTTCTCGATCCGGGGAAATACGCCGCCGAAATCGCGAACGACAGCGTCGGCGCACGCCTTGAGATTTCGTGCGCGCGAATAGTATCCGAGGCCCGCCCATTGCTGCAGGACTTCCTCGAGCGGCGCCGCCGCCAGCGCGGCGACATTGGGCCAGCGCGCCACGAATTTCTGGAAATACGGAATGACGGCTTTCACGGTCGTCTGCTGCAGCATGATTTCCGACAGCCAGACGCGATAGGGATCGGCCTTCTTGCGCGGCCCATAACGCCACGGAAGATCGCGGCGCTCGGCCTCGTACCATCGGAGCAAAGCCGCGACGGTGTCCGGACCTGCCGGCCGGAGTGGCAATTGCTTCTGAGTTTTCCGAGGAGCGCCCATGCGTCTCCCGATCTCTGGTTGCGCCGTACTCTCGAATCGCATCGACAATGGTAGATGTCCTGTACGACACCACAAGCGAACGCGAGCCTTGGAATGTCATGAACGGCAAACAACCCACAGCCGTTGCACGCTCCCTGCCAGTCGATAAGCGGACGTCCAAGGGCTATTTCGCGCGCTCGGTCGGGGCATACGTGCCGAAAGTTGTAGCGGCTGCGTTCGAGAAATACGGCTTCCACACCGCCGAAATCATGACCTCGTGGGAAACGATCGTGGGTGCCGATCTCGCGCGGCTCACGCGGCCTGAGGCCATCAAGTGGCCGCGAGGCGCCAAGGGCCGCGTTGTTTCGGAAGACGATGCGCGGTCTGCCGGAGCGACACTGATCCTCGCCTCGAACCCGGCGTTTGCGCTCGAGGTTTCATACCGGACGCAGGAAATCGTCGACCGGATCAACCGCTATTTCGGCTACCGGGCGATTGCGCAATTGCGCGTCGTCCAGATGCCGAACGCGGAGACGCCTGCCAAGAACGCACCGGATCGTTTCGTGCCCGCCGCAAAAGCGCAAAGCACGCCGCCGCCCGTCGCCGAGGGGCTTGGCGGGGCCCTCGACGCGCTCGCGAACAGCATCAAGGCCGCCGCGCAGGCGCGCTGAGCCGCCGCAACTCCCTCAAATGTGCGTTCAGTTGCTATTCAGCCTGCTTTCGGCTTATTCGAGCGCAATAATCGTGCTAACGCCGGGCTTCCGGCTGCGCCGACATCATCCGAAGAGGAGTCACGACCTTGACCGCAATCAAAGACCTTCTTTCGGGATATTCCTTATCGCGCCGTGCCGCGTGGCTCGGCTTCGCGGCGACTGTTGCTGTCAGCGGTTTCGCGATCGTCGCCTCCGGACCGTCGCTTGCCCAGCGCAAACAAGGCCCAGCCGAAGTTTCAGTCGATGAATTGATGAAGGCCACGGACCTTCCCGATCTCACGATCGGGTCCGCGGATGCGAAAGTTACCATCGTCGAATATGCATCGATGACGTGCCCGCACTGCGCGCATTTCGAAAACGAAGTCTTCGACAACCTCAAAAAGAAATACATCGACACCGGCAAAGTCCGCTTCGTCTATCGCGAATTTCCGCTCGATAACCTTGCGGCCGCCGTGTCAATGCTGGCCCGCTGTGCCGGCGGCGACAAGACGTTCCCGCTGATCCAGACCTTCTATGCCAAGCAGCCGGACTGGGCGTTCACGCAAGGCAACCCTGTGCCGAAGCTTCTGGATATCGCCAAGCAGGCCGGTTTCACTCAGGAAAGCTTCGACAAGTGCCTGACGGATCAGAAACTTCTGGATCAGATCACGGCGCAGCGCACGCGCGCCAGCGACACATTTGGCGTCAATGCCACACCTACATTCTTTATCAACGGCAAGAAGCTTCAGGATACGCCAACACTCGAAGCTTTCGATAAGGTGATCGAGCCGCTGCTGGCGGCGAAATAGCCTCGGGATTTCTTCATGCCGCTGATCCGCGTTCTGGCCTTTTGCACCGCCATTGCCGTGGCGGCGGTGGCCAGCGGATGCGGCGCAACGCTTCCGCAGACGGCGAGCATAACCAACGACGCGAGCGGCGGTGCCGCATATCCGTCGATCGCATCGGAGCAGCCGGAAGGCGTGCCGAGGCCGTTCGGTGTGTCGGATGAACCGGCAAAGACCGGTCGCGAGGTCATCGCGAACCCGACGGTTGCCGACATCATGGCTCCAAGCCCGTTGCCGGAAATGAGCTGGGGCAATGCGAATGCGCCGGTGACGATCGTCGAATACGCGTCGCTCACCTGCCCGCACTGCCGGAATTTCCATCTGACGGTCTATCCGGATTTCAAGCGGCGGTTCATCGACACCGGAAAGGTGCGCTACATCCTGCGCGAGTTTCCCATCGGGAAAACATCCGGAAACGCGACGATCGCGCTCAGGTGTGCGCCGCCTGATAAGTACTTGGATCTCTATGGAAAATTCATGGAGCAGCAGGCTTCGTGGGTGTCGCAGGAAGTCCGGCTCGATCCGATCTATGCCGTCGCGCGACAGGTGGGGATGACGCGCCCGCAGTTTGACGCCTGCTTGCAGAATCAAGGCATGATCGAAAACCTCAAGTGGGTGAAGGATCGTGGGCGCAAGCTCGGCATCGTCGGAACGCCGAACTTTTTCATCGGCAGCAAGCTCATCAAGAAAGAGCTGACGATCGTTGAGATTGCCGACTACGTCCAGCAAGCCGAGCAGCACGGCGGGACGCCGACGGCGGCGGCAAGTCCTTAGCGCCGGTCTCGCGACGGGTCCTTGGCCACTCTGAGAAGGCATTGAGGACTACAAGACGAAATGAAAATCACGCGTCTCCGGATTCTCGGATTCAAGTCCTTCGTCGATCCAACCGAGCTTGTCATCGAGCCCGGCCTGACGGGCGTCGTCGGTCCGAACGGATGCGGAAAGTCGAACCTGCTCGAAGCGCTTCGCTGGGTGATGGGCGAGACGTCGCACAAATCCATGCGCGCCGCCGCGATGGACGACGTGATTTTTTCCGGAACAACGGCACGTCCCGAGCGCCAGAGCGCCGAAGTTTCGATGTTCCTCGACAACAGCGCCCGTCGCGCGCCGGCCGAGTTCAATGACAACGATACGATTGAAATCACGCGGCGCATCGAACGCGACGCCGGGTCGGCATACCGCATCAACGGCCGCGAAGTGCGGGCCCGCGACGTCAAGGTTCTGTTCGAGGACGCGGCAACAGGCGCGCGCTCGCCCGCGCTCGTCCGGCAGGGACAAATCGGCGAACTCGTCAACGCCAAGCCGGAGCACCGGCGGCGCATTCTGGAAGATGCCGCCGGCATTGCCGGTCTGCATACGCGCCGCCACGAAGCGGAGCTGAGACTCAAGGCGGCAGAAGCCAACATCGAACGTCTGAGCGACGTTGTCGGCCAGCTGCAATCGCAATCCGACTCCCTCAAGCGGCAGGCGCGTCAGGCCCGCCGCTATAAGGAGATTTCGGGTGAAATCCGCCAGCAGGAAGCGCTGGCGATGCATCTGACGTGGCAGGATGCGCAGGCAAGCGTCGACCAGGACGAAGCGCAACTTGCCCAGGCCATGGCGCGTCTCGGCGCGGCGACGGAGGCGGAAGCCAAATCCTTCAACGAAGAGCTTCTCCTGGCGGAAGGGCTGCCGCCGCTTCGCGAAGCCGAAGCCGAGAAAGCCGCGGCGCTGGCGCGATTCAAGATCGAACAGGAAAACCTGGAGCGCGAGGCGCAGCGGGCAACCGAGCGGGCGCGCGAACTCGATGCGCGCGCCAAGCAGCTCGAAGCCGATCTTGCGCGCGAATCCGGGTTCATTCGCGAGGCTAAGGAAACGCTCGTTCACCTCGATGCCGATCTGACCGCCATTAAGGAAGCGGATATCAACGCTGTCGACGAGGAAGCGACCGAACGCGGCAATCTCGAGAAGGCGGAGACGCGGCGCGTGGAAACGGATGCGCACTTCGCCGACATCACGCATCGCGCGGCGGAAGCCAGGGCGCGGCTCAGGAGCCTCGAGGAAGCTCTGCAAGAGCGGAAGGATCTTGTCGCGAAAATCACGCGGCAAGTCGCGTCGTTCGATGTCCAGATCGCCGACATCACGTCCAAGGCGCCGGATCGTCAGGCGCTCGATGACGTTTCCGAGCGCGGCCATGCGCTGTCGCAGGACATAACGGACATCGAGGCGCAGACGATCGCGGCGGAAGAAGCCGTGAAGACCACGCAAGCCGAGGCCAGAGCACGGCGCGATGAAGCGCAGCGGGTTCGCCTCGCGGCGAATGCGTTCTCGACCGAGCGGGAGACGATCGCCAAACTTCTGGCAGTTGCGGACGAAGGCGCCTATCCGCCCGCCGTCGATCAGATCCGCGTTTCTCCCGGGTATGAGACCGCGCTCGGCGCAGCGCTCGGCGACGATCTCGAAGCGCCGCTCGTAACCGAAGCCAGCGTGCACTGGCGGCATCTCGATGTTCCGGCGGAAGAGCACGCATTACCGGCCGAAGCCGAGCCGATGGTGATGCACGTCCAGGCTCCGCAGGAACTGACGCGCCGGTTGCGCCAGATCGGAGTCGTCCACAAGTCTGCCGGTCCACTGCTGCAGCCGCATTTGAAACCGGGCCAGCGTCTCGTGTCTCTCGAAGGCGATCTCTGGCGGTGGGATGGCTTCGTCGCGGCGGCGGGTGGCGTGACGCCCGCCGCGCAACGGCTGGCACACAAGAACCGTCTGCTTGAACTCGATCGCAAGGCACAGGCCGTGCTGAACGAGGCCAAGGATACGATCGATGCCGAGCGCGCGGCGGCCGATGCCGCGCAAAAATCTGAAGCCGACGAGCGGCGCTTGCGGCAGTTGTGGCGCGACAAGCAGAACGAGCTGGCCCAGGTCCGGCAAAAGCTGACGTCGCTCGAAAAGCTTCAGCGCGAAAGCGAAACACGGCTTGCGGCCGTCACCGCACAACGCGCACGAGCGGATGAAGACCTGACGAATGCGCAGGCGCGGCACGTCGAGATCGAGGCGCACATCGTTACGATGAGCGCGGGGGAAGATCTCGAACCGCTGCTTAAGACGGCGCAGACGGAAGCTGAACACGCACGTCGCGAAGTTGCCGAGGCTCGCGTGCGTGTCGGAAGCGTCGAGCGTGACCGGCAGATCCGTTCGGAACGTATTCGCCACGCCAACGCGGACATCGCGCGCTGGAAGGGTCGATACGAGAGCGCCGAACAGCAGGTGCAAGCGCTGGAAGCGCGGCTCGTTGAAACCCGGGGAGAGATCGACGCCAACGCCGATCTGCCGGCGCGCATCGCGGCCCAGCGCGAGACGCTGCTTTTGGCGCTTTCGCGCGCCGATGAGGACCGCAAGTCGGCGGCCGATGCGCTTGCCAGGATCGAAGCGTCGCTGCGCGCGGCGACGGAAGGCTTGCGTGCCGCGCAGACGGACGTTTCAAGCGCACGCGAAGCCAACGCCAGAATTGAAACGCGGCTCGAAAACGCGCGCCAGCGCCGGCAAGACGCCGCCCGGCACATTCGCGAGACGTTCGAGGTCGCGCCGGAAAACTGCCTTGCGATTGCCGCCGTTTCGGAATTCACGACGATCCCGCAGCTGATGGAGGTGGAGAAGCAGCTGGTGCGGCTGAAGGCTGACCGCGAACGGCTGGGCGGCGTCAATCTGCAGGCCGATGAGGACCTTGCGGAAGTCTCGAAGCAGCTCGAAGGGCTCGGCGCCGAGAAGAACGATCTCGAGCAGGGCATTATGAAACTGCGCGGCGCCATTCAGCAGTTGAACAAAGAGGGCAAGGCGCGGCTGGACGAAGCGTTCGCGACCGTCAATGCACACTTCGAGCGGCTGTTCACGCATTTGTTCGGCGGGGGGGAAGCGCGTCTCGAGATGATCGAGAGCCCGGAAGATCCTCTGGAAGGCGGCCTTGAGATCATCGCCAAGCCACCGGGGAAGAAGCCCGCGACGCTGTCCCTGCTTTCGGGCGGCGAGCAGACGCTGACGGCGCTGTCGCTGATTTTCGCGGTGTTCCTGACGAACCCGTCGCCGATCTGCGTGCTGGACGAGGTCGATGCGCCGCTCGACGACGCCAACGTCGATCGTTTCTGCCGTCTGATGGAGCAAATGGCGAGCGAGACCGCGACCCGCTTCCTGGCGATTACGCATCATCCGATGACGATGGCGCGCATGAACCGGCTGTTCGGCGTCACGATGGCGGAAAAGGGCGTATCGCAGCTCGTGTCCGTTGACCTGCAGACGGCCCAAAGCTTCCGCGAAGCGGTCTAGCCGCGCCCTGTTGCCGCGGAACCGCACTTCCCCGGGCAGCGTTCTCCAATCTCAAAAGGAATGGAGGTCGCAGTGGAAAGGCAGCAATATTCGCCAATAAAAGGCGAGGTTATCAAACCGACGGATGCGCGGCAGGCTAGCCCTCGAAAGATGAATTTGCGAGTTCTATTGATTTCTACCGGACTGATCATCGCAATCTTTGCCGCATTCACAATTGCGTTCTTCAATAAAACCCCAGCGCCGATGGATGCGTCGAGTGGTCCGCAGCCTTCGACGAGCACGCCTGCGACAGGCACGCAGCCTTAGACCCCTGCGTTCGTCAATGACGTTTAGATTCCATCTAATCAGCTAACAGATGGCGGTTTTTCATCTTTCTCGGCCGCCATCGATGTCCTACTTTTGGGCAACAGGCTGATAGCTGCGCCGTTTAGCCGTACCTGCTGCGACGGTCATGCTTTCCCATGTTCTTGACACCCAAATACCCCCTATCTATGGTCCGCGCCGTCGATCTCCCGTAGCGGCCGATTTTCCGCAAATTCTGGATGGTTTGAACCATGTCAGGCGATGGCAAGGGTCAATCTCCGGGCAACGGCGAAATTAGCCCGGAAGACCGTGAAGCAATCCGCAAACGGTCAGAAGAACTTGGCCACAAGCTCGATGCGCTTAAAACGCAGCGGGCGCAGGCTGAGCGGCCGGTGAACCAAGGAAGCCAGTCCGCCGATTTCGGGGCTGCATTCAAGTTCGCCGCTGAGCTGGTTGTCGGCGTTGTTGTCGGCGGCGGGCTCGGCTGGGCGCTCGATAGGCAATTCGGCACGGCGCCATGGCTGATGATCGTTCTGGTCATCCTGGGCTTCGCTGCAGGTCTTCTGAATGTTGTCCGCGCCGCCCAAGAGGCGCAGGCAAAAAATGAGCCGCTGCAAAGAGCAGCGCCTTCTGTAAAAGACGACGACGAATGAGACGTAGGGGGTAGGAACTTGGCTGCCGAAGTTGCTGGAGAAGCTGCTCATCACGGTCCGATGGAGCAGTTCGAAATCCACCGGATCTTCTCGCTCGACCTGTTCGGACACGATATCTCGTTCACGAACTCGTCGCTGTTGATGGTCATCGCGCTGTTCGCTGTAACGGCCTTCATGGTCTTTGCGATGCGGTCGCGCTCGCTGGTGCCGTCACGACTTCAGTCACTCGCTGAAATTACGTACGAATATGTCGCCGGAATGGTCAAAGAGAGCCTCGGCGAAGAGGGAATGAAGTATTTCCCTTGGATTTTCTCGATCTTCATCTTCATCCTGTTCCTTAACTTCATCAGCTTGTTGCCCGGCTCCTTCGCCGTCACGAGCCACATCATCATCACATTCGCGCTTGCCGCGATGGTGTGGATCACAGCGACGGTCATCGGCTTCTGGAAGCACGGCGCTGGCTATCTCCGGCTCTTCGTTCCACACGGCGTTCCGATCTGGCTGCTGGTCGTGATCGTGCCGATCGAGCTCATCTCCTATTTCATTCGTCCGATCAGCCACTCGGTGCGTCTGTTCGCCAACATGATGGCGGGCCACACGATGCTTGAAGTGTTTGCGGGCTTCGCGGTCATGCTGCCGTGGTGGGGCAAGATTGCGCCGGCCGGCTTCATGGTCGCGTTCACGGGTCTCGAAGTTCTGGTCGCGTTCCTGCAGGCCCTGATCTTCACGGTTCTGACCTGCATCTACCTGAACGACGCCATCAATATGCATCACTAGCCGGATCGTCCTGATCCGGTCTGGACCTTCAAACTCAAGAGTTACAGCAAAGGGAGACTTTGAAATGGATCTTCAAGCAGCGAAGATGATCGGCGCGGGCCTCGCGTGCAGCGCTTTGATCGGCGCTGGCGTCGGCATCGGCAACATCTTTGGCAACTACCTGTCGGGCGCGATGCGTAACCCGTCGGCCGCGCCGGGGCAGTTCACGAACCTGCTGATCGGCTTCGCTCTCGCCGAAGCAACGGGCCTTTTCGGCCTGCTGATCGCGCTCATCATTCTCTACGGTTGAGACTGGGTACGGCACACTCAAACCGGAGGCTAACGATGTTCGCCGGCACCATCATGCTTTTCGCGGCCGCCGCCGAGGCGGCCGAGGGAGCCTCGAAGCACGAGGGGGGCGGACTTCCGCAGCTCAACCCCGAGCACTTCACGGGCCAGCTCTTTTGGCTGACTCTGACGTTTGTCGCCCTGCTGTTCGTCATGAGCAGGATCGCGTTGCCGCGCGTCGGCGACGTGCTGGACGAACGCCGGGATCGGATCAAGCGTGATCTCGACTCTGCCGGACGCCTGAAGGAAGAAACGGACGCGGCGCTCGCCAACTACGAAAAGGCGCTCGCGGATGCTCGTTCCAACGCGTCGGGCATCGCCAAGGAAACCCGCGACAAGCTCGCGGCGGAAACCGAGGCGGAGCGGCATCGGGTCGATGCCCAGATCGCGGTGAAGCTGCAGGATGCCGAAGCGCGCATTTCGACGACGAAGTCGAAGGCCGTGTCGGCGATCGGCGAGATTGCGACCGAGACAGCGCGGGCGGTGGTTTCGAAGCTCATCGGGCAGGACGTATCGCCTGAGGACGTCAAGAAAGTTCTGCAGCCGGCACCGGCCGAGTGAGGAATAAGCAATGTTAGATCCGAGCAATCCACTTTTCTGGGTTCTGGTTGCCTTCCTGACGTTCGTCGCGCTGGTCATCTACTATCAGGTGCCAGCAATTGTCGGCAAAATGCTTGACGACCGGGCTGACGGCATCCGCAAGGAACTCGACGAAGCTCGCAAGCTGCGTGAGGACGCCCAGGCCCTTCTCGCCGACTATCAGCGGAAGGCGCGCGAGGCGGAATCGGAAGCCCGTTCGATCATCGATCAGGCGAAGCGCGAAGCGGAGGCATTGGCCGTCGACGCGCGCAAAGCGCTCGTAGAGAGCGTCGAACGGCGTTCGAAGATTGCCGAGGAAAAGATCGCGCGCGCGGAGACGCAGGCTTTAAGTGAAGTCCGTGCTACCGCCGTTAATACCGCGATTTCCGCAGCGCAGGAACTTTTGAAGACGCGGGCGAGCGGTTCGGTTGGCGATAGTTTGATCTCACAATCGATCACTGACCTTCGCGGCAAGCTGAACTAAAAGCGACGCAAGCTCAGACAGAAAATTAAAAGCCAGGCTTTTGCCTGGCTTTTTTTATTGTCTTGATGCTGGAGACGATGTTCAGCCGGAGCCCGCCGCGCGGCTGTCAAAGCCGATGACGAGTTCGAACTCGCCCGGTCGCGATCCCTCGGGAACGGCGAAGCTGATCGTATGCACGGCCGAGAAATAGCTGATCGGTTTGTCCGCGCCGATGTTGACATCGATCTTCATCGTGTCGGCGGCAACCCTGTCACGCTTCGAATTGTTGACGATGACGGCAACCGGCAATGTCAAAGCGCCGGCTTGCCCCTTCGGCCCGAGCAGAACGCGACCCGAAAAACCGTATTTGACGACGACACGGCCAGGCTCGATCTGGCATTCGCGCGCCGTCTTCGTGATTTCGCCGCGCTGCGTCACCGACATGGCGTCGCCGACGTGACCCTGTTCGTAGAAGGTGATGTAGTTATCGTGCGGCGCGATCCTGAGGCGCGGACATCCCGCTTCGATTTCGCCAATATTCGTGCTGCCGGTGGCGCTCGAATCCGACGACTTCGCGGCATCGAGCAGTTGGTCTTCGGAAACGGTCGAGACTTGCGAACCCGATGATACGCCGCCAAACATGCCGCCGCCTAAGCCCGACGTCAGCGACGACATCCCGCAACCGCCGAGCGCCAGCGCCGAAATTCCGGCCAAGGCGAGCGCGGCCGCGGAAACCGGCGTCATCTGACTGCGCGCTGCACCCGCATCCCTGTCAAAAGGATGCTGCGGACTTGAGTTCTGCAACAACACCCCCCGAGGTTCCGAAGCCCCGCCCCTTGTATTGTCAAAAAAGGACCGTACCATCCGGCCAAGCCAGCATCCAACAGCATTTTCAGATGCGTCGGATGAGTATAAAGACCATCGTTCTTTCATGTCCGGCCTTAACCAGTTGAAGTGATCGTGCAGAAGCCACCACTCAAAATCCTGCTCGCTGCGCCCCGCGGCTTCTGTGCTGGCGTCGATCGCGCCATTCAGATCGTGGAACAGGCTTTGACGAAATTCGGAGCCCCCGTCTACGTCCGACACGAAATCGTACACAACCGCTATGTGGTTGATTCACTGAGAGCTAAAGGCGCCGTTTTTGTGAAAGAGCTGGACGAGATCCCGGATACGACCCAACCCGTGATCTTTTCAGCACACGGAGTGGCCAAGGCTATCCCGGAAACCGCGAAAAACCGGAACATGTTCGTCGTCGACGCGACTTGTCCACTGGTATCGAAAGTTCACATGGAAGCGGCGCGTCACCATGAACAGGGCCGGGAGATCATCCTCGTCGGCCATCATGGCCACCCGGAGGTCGTCGGGACGCTCGGGCAGCTGCCTGCAGGGGCCATCCATCTCGTCGAATCAGCAGACGACGCGCGGACCTTCACGCCACGGGACTCGTCGAAACTGGCCTACGTCACGCAGACGACGCTGTCGCTCGATGACACGGCGGAGATCGTGGCCGTTCTCAAGGAGCGCTTCCCGCAGATCGGCAGGCCGGTGAAGGAAGACATCTGCTACGCGACGACCAACCGGCAGAATGCCGTCAAGGCAATCGCGCAGAAAATCGACGGGCTGCTGGTGATCGGCGGTCCGAAAAGCTCGAACTCGTTGCGCCTCGTCGAAGTCGCCGCGAAGGCCGGCTGCAAGTTTTCGTATCTTGTCGAGCGCGCCAAGGACATTCCGTGGCGCGACCTTGAGCACGCGCATGCGATCGGCATCACGGCCGGTGCGTCGGCGCCTGAGGTCATCGTCGAAGAGGTCATCGAAGCCATTCGCGAACGCTACGACCTCGATATCGAAGTCGTCACGACGCTCGAAGAGCGCGTCGTTTTCAACGTGCCACGTGAAGTCAGGGTGGCGCGCACCCCGGCCGAGCAGCATTAGACCTCCATCCGGCGTCAAGGACAGACATGGCGGTCTATACCGAAATCAGCGACGAAGAGCTCGTGCGCTTCATTCGTTCCTATGACTTGGGCAGCGTACTTTCCTGCAAGGGCATCGCCGAGGGCGTCGAGAACACCAACTATCTGGTGCATACGACGAAGGGCGTGTTCATTCTCACCATTTACGAAAAGCGCGTCGATCCGAAGGATCTGCCGTTTTTTCTCGGGCTGATGGAGCATCTGTCAGCTCGCGGCGTCACGTGTCCGCTTCCGGTGCGCGATTCCGAGGGCCGCGTTCTGAACGAGTTGGCCGGCCGGCACGCCGCGCTCGTCACGTTCCTCGAAGGCATGTGGCCGAAGCGTCCGAAGACCGAACACTGTCTGGAGCTTGGGAAAGCGCTCGCGCGCATGCACATCGCGGGAGAAGGTTTCGCGCTGCATCGGGCGAACGCCTTGGGGCTTTCCGGATGGCGGCCGCTGTTCGAGAAGTTTTCTCCGTGTGCCGCTGAAATCCTGCCCGACCTTGAGTCACTCATCGCGGATGAACTCTCGTTCCTGGAGAAATCCTGGCCGAGCGACCTGCCGCAAGGCGTGATCCACGCCGACTTGTTCCCCGATAACGTCTTCTTCATCGGCGACAAGCTGTCGGGGCTGATCGACTTCTATTTCGCTTGCGACGATGCGCTGCCTTACGACATCGCCGTGTCGATCAACGCCTGGTGCTTCGAGCCCAATTGCCATTTCAACGCCACCAAGGCCCGCGCGCTGCTCAAAGGCTACAACAGCGTTCGCGAGCTGACTGAACCTGAGCGAAACGCGCTGCCTATTCTGGCACGCGGCGCCGCGATGCGCTTCCTCTTGACCCGAAGTTACGACTGGTTGAATACGCCCAAGGATGCGCTCGTCGCCCGCAAGGACCCGGTCGATTACGTGCGCAGGCTGCGTTTCCATCAGAGCGTTCGATCAATCGACGATTATGGCTTCGAGCAGGCCCGATGACCGCTGAATCGCCCAAGATTCTGATCTATAGCGACGGCGCTTGCTCCGGAAATCCGGGCCCGGGCGGCTGGGGCGCCGTGCTGATTTCGGGAGAGCATCGCAAGGAAATCAGCGGTGGTGAGGTTCTGACGACCAACAACCGCATGGAACTGCTGGCTGCGATCTCAGCGCTAGAGGCGCTGAAAAAACGCAGCACGGTCGAGCTTTATACCGATAGCGCCTATGTCAAAAACGGCATCACGGGCTGGGTCCACGGCTGGAAGAAGAATGGCTGGAGGACGGCCGACAAGAAGCCCGTCAAGAACGTCGAGCTGTGGCAAGCGCTCGACGCGCTTCGGAACAAGCACGACGTCGAGTGGCACTGGTTGAAGGGCCATGCCGGGCATCCGGAAAACGAACGCGCCGACGAGCTGGCGCGCCAAGCCATGGCGCCGTTCAAGCTGGCGTCGCGGCCTGCCGCCTCCGCGAAAATCTAGAGCCTCTCCGATTTTGGCGAAGTGCAGAAAGGCTCTAGCTCTTTATTTTGTCGTGTTTCTGACCGGAAAACCGGTTCCCACTTTTCCGGAAGCACTCGATCTTTGTTTTGCCGTGCTTCTTATCGGAAAACCGATTCCCACTTTTCCGGAAGCACTCGATCTTTGTTTTGCCGTGCTTCTTATCGGAAAACCGGTTCCCACTTTTCCGGAAGCACTCGATCTTTGTTTTGCCGTGCTTCTTATCGG
>NZ_JBAYUV010000036.1:0-38275 GCF_041674905.1 Hyphomicrobium sp. | reverse complement strand
CTGCTTCATCCCCGCCCTCGCGCCGACGCAGGCACAGGGCTCCAATCTGCCGCACTTTTAGTCCGGCGCGGCCGAACAAATCAGCCGCTTCTGTGAGGGATTATTGCTCCGGCTTTTACAGCCGCCGCGGACGGATGCAGTTGCATCCGTCCGTTTTGACGAAACGAGCGCGTTACGCGGAAATCCAGCCACGCGACAAAGCTGGCGCCGAGTGCACATCACTGAATACGAATTTCGGCCTGAAGCTCGGCGCCGAGGCCATCGCGATCAACTGCTTCACGGAGAGTTCGCGCAGGCTTTCGGATAGCTGGAGCTGCAGTTTCTTGAGTCGCATCAGCCGCACTGAGCGCGGCGCGGCAGAGCTTTCCTCGCGTTCGATCAGCTGGCGAATTTCCGCAGAACGCTCGAGAAGGGTGACGAAACGACGGGACATAGGTTCCTCCGGTCGGAAAATTGGAGGCATGTCCGGTGATGAACTCAAGACAGCACCGGGCACACCCGATGCGGTCCGACATCGCAGCGCCATCATTGGCTCTGCCAGAGGGGCCCGGCCCCGCAATCCGTATTGATTTAGGTTCTCTTTGCGTTCCGACAAGGGGCGCTCGGCAGATGCCCCGGAAAGATCACAATTGCTGCTGGGCCAAGGGCTCGTTCATCGGCAAACCCGCCGCCTCCCGGATGGCCGCTTTCGCGGCGATGACGTCAAAGTGGCCGGAAGCCCTTTGCGTTCTTCATGCTTTGAGAGAATGACGGGTTCAGGAGTCTCCATTTTCGTCATGGCCGCGAAGGCGGCCATCCACGACAATCACGCTGCGTATTTTCTGCGGAGCGAACACCGCACGTCGATCAATCTCTGGGCCGGCGCAGCGGTCATAAGGACATTTATGCGAGCCGCTATGCGGCTTCGAGCGTGGACAGCAGCATGCTCTCGAACACGCGGCGGCCGTCGGTGCCGCCGAGCGCCGTCTCATACAGGCGTTCGGGATGAGGCATCATGCCGAGCACGCGACCCGTTTCGTTGACGATGCCTGCAATGTTGCGCTGGGCGCCGTTGGGGCATGCCTCGGGCGACACAGCGCCTGATGCGTCCGAGTATCGGAACGCGACGCGGCCTTCGCTTTCGAGCCGGTCGAGCGTCTCGTTGTCCGCGAAGTAGTTGCCTTCGCCGTGCGCGATCGGAACCTTGATAACCTCGTCCTTGCGATAGCACTTCGTGAAGAACGTCTGGTCGTTCTCGACTTTCAGGAAGACGTCGCGGCAGATGAAGTTGAGCGATGCGTTGCGCATCAGCGCGCCCGGCAGAAGTCCCGACTCGCACAGGATCTGAAAGCCGTTGCAGATTCCGATAACCGGCGTTCCGGCGTTCGCCTTGGCGACGACGTCCTTCATGATCGGTGAGTGCGCGGCCATCGCGCCGCAGCGCAGGTAGTCGCCGTATGAGAACCCGCCAGGCAATACGATGACGTCGGACGAAGGCACGCTGGCATCGCCGTGCCAGACCATCTTCGGTGCGAACCCGGTGACCCGTTCGATCGCCGTTTTGACGTCGCGATCGCAGTTCGAACCCGGAAAGACGATGACGGAAGCACGGAGCATGGCGGCCTCTAAATGGTCGGCGGAATTCGGTGACAGCTGTCAACCATTGACTACTCGCAATCCCTGACGGGACGCAATGATCGCGTCCCGTGACCTAGCGAGACTCGCCCCGCGAGTCCACTTGCCGCCCCGTCGCGGCCTCACGCACCGCCGTTTGCGAGGCGGCGTCTTTCTGCCTCTTCTCTCGCGTACGGCCGCGCTTGTTCCCCTCCCTGCGGGGAGGAGCTAGGGGTGGGGTAACGAGCTAGGCGTGACGCAGTGGACCGGCCAGCGCTCTCTCGGGGTTTCCGGCATACGGTCATTGTCTCTGAAAATCCGCCTCGCCCTTCACCCCACCCCCAACCCCTCCCCGTCAAGGGGAGGGGAGAAGGGGCAATGACTGCGCATGGACTACCCCATCACGTATTTAAGTGCGGGGCCGAAGCGGTGAACGTTCGATTCGTACGGGTGTAAAGCATGCAGGTGCAGTCGCTCGCCATTGTTACAGAGCAGGCTTCGCAATAATCGAGCTTCGCGAACTACGGCTCCGTCCATTCCCCTCCCCCTTGCGGGGAGGGGCTGGGGGTGGGGGTGACGACCTGAGCGTGATGCAGTGGACCAGCCGGCGCTCTTTCGGAGTTTCCGGCATACGTTCACGTTCGGAAAATCCGTCCGACCCTTCACCCCACAGTGCGAGCGAAAACCTCTCGCGGGTGATGTCCCGCGTTTCACATGCCTCGGACAATCCGCTTCGTTCTTCACGCCACCGCCGACCCCGCGCATCAAGGGAGGGGGGAAAGTGGCGGCGAGAACCGCCATGTCGAAAGAAAGGAAGACGATCCGGTCGCCGTCACGGCATCGGAGAAAGCGGCGATCGTTCGCGCTTCTGGCGCTCGACATCATCGCGCGACGCATTCGTCAACCGCGTATCCTCGACCTTCAGCGCCGCCATCAGGGCGTCGACTTGCGACCGGTCGCCATAGGTGCAGGCCTTGCTCTGCGCCGTCCATACACCCGTCACCTGTTTCACGAATTTCCGCAAAGTGACGGCTGGATGCGCGGGTTCGCCCGGTGCCGTGAAGCGAATTTCGACACGCCACACGTCGGGACTGGTGAACGTCACAACGTCCTGACCTTCGACGCTTTCGCGTTGCGCTCCAGGCAGCCAAGCGAGCTGGTTATGCAGCGCTTCAAAGCCCACGCTGCAATCGAGATCTGGAGCGGCGACAGGATCTGAGAACGCTTGGCTGGTCCCAAACGCGGCAATGGCTAGCGTGATCCCTAGCCGGGCCCACATCAGGGCGCGATCTCGTAGCTGTAGTTCTCGATGACCATGTTCGCGAGCAGGTCCTTGCACATCCGCTCGACGATGGCGCGCGCCTTGTCCGGATCGCTCTCGGCCAAATCGACCTCGACGTATTTGCCCTGGCGGACATCGCTGACGCCCGAAATGCCGAGGCCCTTCACGGCGCCTTCGATGGCCTTTCCTTGTGGATCGAGGACGCCATTCTTTAACGTGATCTTGATGCGGGCTTTCATGTGCTCAGCTCTAGGGACGAGGTTTCAGGAAATAGGGATTGGCGTCGTCAGACAAGCTCCAATCCCTATTTCTCAATCCTTCAGTTCGGCTTTCCGTTAATCGGATTCGACGTGACGAGCACCGGGCCAGCCCCGCGCGGACGCGGGTTTTCCGTCAGCACGCCGAGACGGCGCGCGACTTCCTGATAAGCCTCGAGCACGCCGCCGAGATCGCGACGGAACCGATCCTTGTCGAGCTTGTCGCCCGACTGAGCGTCCCACAGCCGGCAGCAGTCCGGGCTGATCTCGTCAGCCAGAACGATGCGCACCTGCTCGTTGTCGTAGAGGCGGCCGAACTCGACCTTGAAGTCGACGAGCCGGATGCCGATGCCGAGGAAAAGCCCGACGAGGAAGTCGTTGACGCGCAGCGCCAGCTGCATGATCTCGTCGATTTCCTGCGGCGTCGCCCAGCCGAACGCCGTGATGTGCTCTTCCGAGACCATCGGGTCGTTGAGCTCGTCCTTTTTATAGTAGAATTCGACGATCGAGCGGGGGAGCTGCGAGCCTTCCTCGAGACCGAGGCGCGTCGACAAAGAACCGGCCGCGATGTTGCGGACGACGACTTCGAGCGGAACGATCTCGACTTCGCGGATCAGCTGCTCGCGCATGTTCAGACGCTTGATGAAGTGCGTCGGGACGCCGATCTCTCCGAGTTTCGTAAAAATGTACTCGGAGATACGATTGTTCAGCACGCCCTTACCTTCAATCAGCGCGTGCTTCTTCGCGTTGAAAGCGGTTGCGTCGTCTTTGAAATGCTGGATGAGCGTCCCCGGTTCGGGACCCTCATAGAGGACCTTGGCTTTGCCCTCGTAGATGCGCCGACGCTTGTTCATTCCTGGACCTCTGAGGATCAACAGCTTGCACTCACTCATGCTTAGATGTGATTTCTATCAACGCACACACACTCGCACGCGGACGCCTTGATTTTCCAACTTGTTTTCTGCATGTCGGGGTCAGGAGCCGCGCGCCTTTTCACGCTCGAAAGCCTAGCCGGGAGACTAGCCGAACGCAGGGAGCGGCACAATCTAGACCATGAGCCGCAGCACTTTTCGGAGGGCTTCGGCCAACCCATTGATTTCGCTCGCTACCCCGATTAATCCTGGTGAAGAGCGGATGCAACGGGAGCAATACGCCACGCGTCGAACGGGCGCCTTGTGGCATTACAACCTGAAGTGGTGAACCTCACCACCAGTCCAGCGCCAAGGAGATACGATCAGATGACCACGTTCAATGAACGCGAGCAGGGGTTCGAAAAGAAATTCGCTCTCGATTCGGAATTGAAATTCAAAGCCGAGAGTCGCCGCAACAAGGCCGTTGCCGAATGGGCGGGCGCCAAGCTCGGTCTCAGCGGAGAGGCGCTTGATGCCTACATCAAAGACGTTCGCAAAGCCGATCTTGCCGAAGCCGGCGACGATGATGTGTTCCGCAAGATCAAAAGCGATTTGACCGCGAAGGGCGTTGCCGTCGACGATACGGAAATCCGCTCCGCCATGGCGAGCGCGCTCGCCAAAGCCGTAACCGAACTCGAGTCGTCGAAGGGCTGATCGCTCCCGACGCCTGCTCACCGACGCTGCTCTGTACGAGAGTTCAGCCGAAAATTGTCATCCTCGGGCTTGTCCCGGGGATGATTTGTTTCCAGGCCCTTGCTCTAGCCGCGCCAGCGGAGCGACGCGCCCCGTCGTAGCATCCCCACCCGTCATGGCCGCACAGGCGGCCATCCACGAGACGATCGACCAGCCGTTGTTTTTCTTATGGGCTGATTTCCGCTGCGATCGCCGAGTGTTGAAATTGGAGTGGATGGCCGCCTCGGCGGCCATGACGTTGAAACGTGCAGCGGTTGCTGCCCTTGCAATCATCACGGTCAAGACCGCCCGGCGATCGTCGCGCGCATAACCCCGGCGCGGAGGCTTTGGGCACGATGTCTCCCGCCCATCTTCGATCGTCATGGCCGCGCAGGCGGCGATCGTCATGGCCGCGCAGGCGGCCATCCACGGCATCATTAACGGGCGTGAGTATCGCCGCGCCTAGCCCAGCTTCTTCAGGAATTGTCCGAACTGGAGCAAGCCCTCCGGCCAAGGTCCATGGCCTGAAGCGATGTTGATGTGGCCGCTTTCGCCCGCGTCGCTGAGAGACGCACCCCACGTCTCGGCCAAGTGTTCGGCGCGCGCATAACTGCAATAGAGATCGTTGTTGGCGACGACGAGATGGGCCGGGAAAGGCAATCGCCGTTCGGGCATCGTCTCGAATCCGCGCGGCCCCCTTTCGGGCGGCCAGCGTTTGCCGCCGGTATCGGGCCAGAACTGCGCATAATCGACGTCGGCGGGCGCCACGAGAAACGCGCCGATGACTCCGCTGCGCTTCAGCTTGTCGGCCGCGTAGACGAGCGCCGGAACGCCGAGCGAATGCGCTACGGCGACGACCGGCTGCGTCGCGCCGCTCGCGAATTTCGCCATGCGGTCGCCCCAGGTCTCGACGTCGGGATTGTCCCAGTCTTCCTGAACGACCCTGCGTGCCGTCTTGAGGTTGCGCTCCCATCGCGATTGCCAGTGGTCAGGGCCGGAATTCTGCCAGCCCGGCACGAGGAGAATGTCGATTTCGGATGTTTTCATCGGCGACGTGCTTAGCCGACGCTCAGGGGTGTGGGAAGCCTCGGACGTCGTTTTCAGCGCTGTTTGGGGAACCCCAACGATAAGGTCGCGTTGCTCTTGGCATCAAACCCCCGCCCGCGTTAGGAGAGCACGATGAAGATCGAAAACCTCGAAGACCTGTTCAATCACACGCTTGAGGACATTTATTACGCCGAAAACAAGCTCGTAAAGGCGCTTCCGAAAATGGCGAAAGCCTGCGATTCCGCCGCGCTGGCGAAGGCCTTCATGGGACACTGCGAGGAAACCAAGGAGCACATCACGCGCCTTGACGAAGTTTTCAAAGCTATGGGCCGCAAGTCCAAGGCCACCGAATGTCCCGCCATCAAAGGCATTCTCGAGGAAGGCGAAGAACTGATGTCGGAGATCAAGGACGCCGACACGCGCGACGCCGCGATGATCGCCGCTGGCCAAGCCGCCGAGCACTATGAAATTACGCGCTATGGGACGCTGGTGTCGTGGGCAAAATTGCTCGGCCACAAGGACGTCGCGACGATCCTCGAGAAGACTCTGAAAGAGGAATACAGCGCCGACGACAAGCTGACCAAGCTCGCCGAAAGCCGCCTCAACAAGGAAGCAGCGTAACTCTCAGGCATCAAAGCGGCGGCGCGATGGGATCGGAGGCGAGGAACAGCCGGTACGTCGCGCCGTTCGCGCTGCCGTTCGATCGTGTCAGCGTGCCAAGCTCGGTCACAGTGCGAAACTTCGATTTGAGCAGCGGAAGATCGACGCGCCGGTCAAGTTCGACGTAAAGCACTGGCTTATGCAGCACCTCGGAAGAGATCGGCGGCAGGAATTCATAGCGGATGCGTTGATCGAGCTGCGCGACGTCGCTCTGCCCGTTGAGCGCGAACGCAAGTTGGCCCGTCGTGGCATAGCTCGACGTCGCGACCCATGCGGCTCCGGATTCGATGCGTTTTTTCTCAACCTCATCGCCGAGTGCGTGCCATCCGTGCATCTGTTCGGTTGGGTCCTTCATGCGCGCGGCTGCTGGGATCGAGCGCAGGGCATCGAAATAGATGATCGCGGTCACGAGAAAGCCGAACCCGAGCGCCGCCGCGCAGATCGCCGTGCGTCGACGCTCCGGCGTTATCGCGTGAATGGCGAGCGCCGCGCAGATCGCAAGCGGCGGATAGAGCGGCGCCGGCCAATTGCCTTGGACGCGGTCGTGCAGAGCATGCACGGCGAAATAAATCAACATTGGCAGCACGGCGGCTGCGAGCAGAATATCGTTGCTTCTGCGATGCCGGATTGCGGATCGCAAAACTTGGATCAATCCGAGGATCGCAAGCACCGCGATCACCGGGCTCGCCAGTGCCAGGAGTGTGCCGATGAATTCGACAAAATAGAGCGGTCCTGCGAGCGTGCCGCTATGTCCGACGCGTCCGAACTGTTTGCCGAAAGATGCCCAATCGTGTTCGGCGTTCCAGATAACGACGGGTATCGACGCGGCGATCGCCACGAGGCCGCCGATCCAGAGTTGCGGGACGCGGAACCATCGGCGATTTTCAGGCATCGCAACAAGCCAGAGCACAATCGTCGCGCCGAGAAAAAGGTTCGTGTATTTCGACAGGAGACCGAGCCCCGCGAACGCGCCGATCGCCAGCCACCAGTTTGCGTTCTTCGAATGATCGAGTTCCGCGAGCGCCCACAGCACGAGACCCGCAAACAGCACCGACGGCAGATCGGGAGTCATCAGGAGGCCGCCGATGGCGAGCAGCGGCATCGCAAGCAAAATCCAGACGGCGGTTCGTGCCGTCTCGCGCCCATAGAGCAGGAACGCCGTTCGCCACAGCAAAACGGCGCCGAGGAGATGGCAAAGCGGCGCGACGAGGCGCACGCCAAGCGTCGTGTCACCGATCAGCACGCGGCCTATTCCGATCAGCCACGCGATCATCGGCGGGTGATCGTAGTAGGAGAGCGACGGCGCCAGCGACCAGAGGCGATAATAGGCTTCGTCATCGACGAGGCCCGTCGCGGCCGCCATGACGAGGCGAAGCGCAAAGAGAGCAAGCGCCGCCGCGATCAGAATGGTATCGGCGCGATCGACGCGCGAGATCTCCGCCGCCGCGATGGCGGGTGATGCGTCTGGCAGATCGCGCATTATTTTCTCCACGTCAGCATGGAGCTGACCGCATAGTTGAACACCGCCGCCATGACGGCGCCGGCGATGCCTGCGCGCCACCAGCTGGCATCGCGCAGGTAGATGAGTTCGGCGACGCCGACGTTCGCCAGCGTGCCGATGCTGCAGACGAGATAGAACGTGAGCAGGCCCTTGAACGCCGCGACGCCGGTCAATCGCCGGTCGCGGAATGTCAGCGCGTTATTCAGGAAGAAATTCGATGTCATCGCGACGAACGCGGCGCCAAACTGCGCGGCGTTGAACGGGATATGCGTCGTAATCAAAAAGGTTCGGAGCGCCGCAAGGTGCACAACAAGACCCGTTGCTCCGACGAGCGCGAACAGGAAGAAGCGCGGCGAGATCGTATTGCCCGAAAGCTTCGAAAGCAGCAGTCCGAGGAAGTCGGCGATGACGAGAGCGTCGAGCTTCGATGTCCCGAGCTGTCGCGGCCGGAACTGATACGGCATTTCGACGATCTTCAGATTCGCCGGTGCCGACGCCAGAATATCGAGCAACAGTTTGAACCCGCCGGTCGCGAGGTTCGGAGCGATGCCGTCGATGGCATCGCGACGGATCATGAAAAACCCGCTCATCGGATCACTGACGTTCGTCTTGATCAGCAGGTTTGAGAGCCGCGTCGCGAACGTGCTGGCGTTGCGGCGGAGTTTGGAGAAGCCGCCTCCCGCATTGCCCGATTGTGCGTAGCGCGTCGCTATGACGAGATCGGCGTTTCCGGATTCGATGGCGTCGAGCATTTTCGGCAGCAGCGCTTCGTCGTGCTGAAGATCGGCGTCGATTACTGCGACGGTATCGGCGGCGGATGCCATCATGCCCTCGATGACGGCGCCGGCGAGTCCGCGCCGGCCGACTCGCCGGATGACGCGAACGCGCCCGTCGTGCTCGCCGAGCGTCCGGACGGCCGCAACCGTGCCGTCGGGACTGTCGTCATCGACAAAGATGATTTCCCACGCGATCGTACCAAGCGCGCGTTCGATCGCAGCGATCGTCGGGGCGACGTTCTCCGCTTCGCAATAGGTCGGCACGACGATCGAAACGCGCGGGCGCGTCACAGCTGGCGCGTGCGGTAGCGGGAAGTCCATCGGTTGCGCCGGCGTGATAACGTTCATCGCTTGTAGTCTTTCAATCGGGCCCGGACATGTAAGCATCCCGCCGGGCAATGGTCAGCAGGCCGATCAGTTCGGCGGGGATCATCAATTTGGCCTAGGCCGGAGCCTCTCGACGTTCGGCGACATCGGCTGTCCGGATCGTGTCGAAAAGAAGTTGCAGGCTGGCGGCCGTCAGCGCCATGAGAACGCCCGCGAAGATGACGTCGGAAAGAAAATGTCCGCCTTGTGCGATGCGTGTCAGTCCGGCGAGGCTGCCGAGAACGATGCCGAGCAGGATCAGTCGTCGCGAGTGCCGCCTGAGCAGGAACGCCACCGCGAAAAATACGATGTAAACGGCCGATGCTTCTCCCGATACGAATGAACAATTATAGCCGCATTGATCCGACGGCGGAAAAACCGGCGTGAACGCTTTGGCGCCGCCGAACTCGATGACGTCGCGCGGTCGCGCGCGGCCCCAATGATCCTTGAAGCCGATGTTGCTGATGACAAGCGGTCCGATGATCAGGCAAAGCGTCAGGAACAGCCATTTGTTGAACGCCAGGCCTAGAAAGCTCCCCGCGGGCCTCCCGGCGACGACAAGTCCGACGACGGTCGCGGCGCATACGAAGTAAAACGCGAAGCTGAAGCCGTTGCGGACGGTCCAAACGAGCGATGAGTTGAGGCCGCTGAAGCGGTTGTTGCCTTCATAGAAGGCGTGCGCGATGGCCATGTCGAGGCCGGGCAGCGATTGAAACAGGACGAAGGCGATGGCTCCGGTCGCCAGAGCCGCCTTGATCATCGCGGGAGCGGAGACCCCAGGTCGCGCATCCGCGTCGTGAACGTCCCAATGGCCGTTCGGTCCGAAACTGACTTCCGGCGCCCACATCGCAATCAACCCCACAGCCCCAAATCGGGCCGCAAGGTCGTCAGCCGCCGTGACAACGCTGTGTCGCTTCCGCTACAGTTATGTAAACATCGGTTGACGTGGCCGGAAGAGCGCATGAAGGGGCACGCGGATTGGACCGGCGCCCTGTGCCGTATCGTGCAGCTAGCGTTCCCCGAACACCCGCTTGAAGATCGTGTCGACCTGAGCGGTGTGATAATCGAGATCGAACATGGCCTCGAGCTTCGCCGGCGGAATCTTCGCCGTGACGTCCTTGTCGCTCTTGAGCTCGGCGAGGAAGTCCTTGCCCTGTTCCCAAGTTTTCATCGCGTTGCGCTGGACGAGCGCATAGGCGTCCTCGCGGCTGACGCCTGCCTGCGTCAAGGCCAGGAGGACGCGCTGGGAATTGTGCAGCCCGCCGAGCTTGTCGAGGTTCTTTTTCATGTTGGCCGGATAGACGACCAGCTTCTCGATGGTCCCCGCAAGACGGTTCAGCGCGAAATCCAGCGTCACCGTCGCGTCGGGACCGATCATGCGCTCGACGCTGGAATGCGAGATGTCGCGTTCGTGCCAGAGCGCCACGTTTTCCATCGCTGGGATCGCGTATCCCCGGACGAGCCGGGCGAGCCCGGTCACGTTCTCGGACAGGACGGGGTTACGCTTGTGCGGCATCGCCGACGAGCCCTTTTGTCCTGGCGAGAAATATTCTTCCGCCTCGAGAACTTCCGTCCGTTGCAGATGCCGGATCTCGATCGCGAGGCGCTCGATGCTCGAGGCGACGACCCCGAGGATCGCGAAGTACATGGCGTGCCGGTCGCGCGGAATGATCTGCGTCGAGACCGGTTCGGGCGTCAGGCCCATCTTGTCCGCGACGTAAGCCTCGATGCGGGGATCGATATTGGCGAACGTACCGACGGCGCCGGAGATGGCGCACGTCGCGACTTCCTTGCGCGCGGCGACCACGCGCTCGCGGGCGCGTTCGAACTCGGCATAGGCGAAGGCGAGCTTGAGCCCGAAGGTGGTCGGCTCGGCGTGGATGCCGTGGCTGCGCCCAATCGTGACCGTATCTTTGAATTCGTAGGCGCGCGCCTTCAACGCCGCGAGCAGCCGATCGATATCGCCGATGATGATATCGGCGGCGCGTACCAGCTGCACGTTGAGGCAGGTATCGAGAACGTCGGATGACGTCATGCCCTGATGCACGAAACGCGCTTCCGGCCCCACAAATTCGGCAAGGTGCGTCAAAAATGCAATAACGTCGTGTTTGGTGACGGATTCGATTTCATCAATTCGCGCCACGTCGAATGTCGCGGCCGAACCCTTTTCCCAGATCTTTTTCGCCGCATCCTTCGGAATAAGGCCGATTTCGGCACTGGCCGTCGCGGCGTGCGCTTCGATTTCGAACCAGATCCGAAAACGCGTTTCCGGCTCCCAGATCGAGGTCATTTCTTTGCGGGAATAACGAGGGATCATGATCGGCAATTCCTTGATGCAGCGCGGGAGGCGTAGCAGAGCGGCAACGGTGCAGCAATCAATCGTGCGCTTTTTCAGTGAATTATTAGGGTTTGCTCGCAACAGGCACCTTCGCTGCCGTGCAGCTAATGCTCTGCAATAATTCGTGAAAGCAAAACTCGTTTCTCGCCAGTCCGTCGCCACGATCACGTAGCCTAGATGCGCGTGTTGGGCGCAGGGAGCGCGGTCGGTTGTTCAGCTTGTATTCACTGCAGCTAAGCCACAGTCGTGCAAATCGTCGATCATGCTTTCTAATACTGCATTTAATTCGCGGTTCTGCGTCCTAAATTGAAAGCAAGTGAGTCGAAAGGAATGGAGAGGAGTGGGAACCTCGAAATACCTTTTTTTGAAAACGGAGCGGGAGACACTACTGCTATGGCACAACAGATGGGCAGCGGCGACTTCGCCGAACTGGTCCACCAGATGGAACAGTCCGACGACGATCCTCGCCAATGCTACGCACTCGTTAAGAAACGCATCACGGAATTTCGGCGCTCGGGGAAAGCAGTGCCGGACGAATTATCGAGACTGGAAAAAAGCCTGCTGACCGAATGCATGCACGCCTCGCAAGGGCGATGATTTCTTCTCGTCGAACTCCGGTGCGCACGGAATAAGATGCGCGGCTCGGTTCAGCCGGGCATTGCCCTTTAAGGTCCTCGATTGTCAGGTTTCATGGCAACCGACTAGGTTGCCGTGAAAAATACGGGGAAGCCGGAGGGGTTGGGGATTAGCGTCAAAGTATTCTAAATACTCAAAGTACGTTGTGGGTGCCGTCGCAGAACGGCTCATCGTCGGTCGCCTTGCAGCCGCAGATATTGAATGTTCCCGTATGATCGACGGTGAACTGCAGCGGGACGAAGCTCGTCCCCTCATGCGAGCCGTCGCAGAACGGCTGCGTCTTTGAACGCCCGCAGCGGCAATACCAGTAGTCTTGCCCCTCGGTCAGCTCAACCTGATACGGCCCCGTCTGAGCGATAACCGCATCATCCGACATCCTTGAACCTCCTGTCGTAACGAAACACGCCTTGACGGGCGTATATTTGAATTCTTCCAAAGTCGCTAACGGGTTTGACCGCCCGGGGCAAGTAGGAGGGCCGTTCGCGAGCGCCCTGAATGGGCAGGGAGTTCTGATTTCAGGCACATCCTGATCGAGGCACGCGAAATGTAGACATCTGGAAATGCCTGCTCCAAGTTCAGCATGCGCAGAATCTCCGGGGGGATGCCGGGGGACGCAGCACCCGATGGTGTGTGCCAAGGCGCGTTATCGGCATCGGGCCAGCAACGGCATCAGGAGACGCGCGGACATGACCAATCTTTTTCGAAAAAAAGCGGTCGGCTACGACAACTCCGAGTTCGGCCTGAAGCGTTGCCTGAGCGCCCTCGATCTGACGCTGCTCGGCGTCGGCGCCATCATCGGCACCGGCATTTTCGTGCTGACGGGCCACGCCGCCGCGGTCCAGTCGGGGCCGGGTGTCGTGCTCTCCTTTGTCGTCGCGGGGGTCGCGTGCGGCTTCGCGGCGCTCTCTTACGCCGAGCTAGCCTCGAGCGTCGGCGGCTGCGGCAGCGCCTACGGCTACAGCTACGCGGCGTTCGGAGAACTGATTGCCTGGATCATCGCCTGGGACCTGATCCTCGAATATGGCGTCTCGGTCGCGGCTGTCGCCAACGGCTGGTCGGGCTACTTGAACAATGCGCTGATGGCAATGGGGATCGGACTGCCCGAATCCCTGACACGAGGCCCGAGCGCGCTGGCCTGGAATGAGCATCTAGGCAGCGCACTGCAATGGTTCGGCTTCGATCCGAACGCCCCCGGCGTGAAGGAGGCAGGCAGAGGCGGCATCATCAATCTGCCTGCGGCCGGCGTCATTCTGATGCTGATGCTTTTGCTGATCGCCGGCGTCAAGGAGAGCGCCCGCATCAACGCTGCGGCCGTCGTCATCAAGCTCATCGCGATCGCGATTTTCATCGGCGTCGCCGTTTTCAACGTCAATCCCGACAACTGGTCGCCGTTCCTGCCGTTCGGCTGGTTCAGCCACGACGGCAGTCGCCCCATCGGTGTGCTGGCCGGCGCATCGATCGTGTTTTTTGCTTATGTCGGTTTTGACGCCGTTTCGACGGCGGTCGAAGAAGCCTATGAACCGCAGCGCGACGTTCCGATCGGCATTCTTGCGGCGCTGGTCTTTTGCACCGTCATCTACGTGATCGTTTCGGCGCTGATGACCGGCATCGTGCCGTATCACGCGCTGAACGTTCCATCTCCCGCATCGGAAGCATTGCTGCGGATCGGCTACAACACGGCCGCGGGTCTCGTCGCAACCGGCGTCGTTGCCGGCCTCACCACCGTGATGCTCGTTCTTTACTATGCTCTGACGCGCATCATCGTCGGCGTTTCGCGCGACGGTCTGCTTCCTGCATACTTCAAGACTGTCAATTCGCGAACCCAGACGCCGGTACGGACGACCGTTATCACCGGCACCGTGATGGCGATCATGGCCGGCTTCATCCCTCTCGGAGTTCTGGCCGAGCTGGTCAACATCGGCACGCTGGCGGCCTTCGTTCTGGTCTGCGGCGGCGTCATCGCGCTTCGCATTTCGCACCCCGACATGCCGCGTCCGTTCAAGACGCCGGGCGGCATTGTGCTGCCGGTCCTCGGCATCCTGTCGTGCGGTGCTCTAATCGCGTTCCTGCCCTACGAGACGCATCTGCGCTTCATCCTCTGGCTCGCGGTGGGGCTGGTTATCTATTTCTGCTACTCGATCCGGCACAGCAAACTCGCGATGGCTTGAGACTCGCGAGAACTCGTCAGTCTTCGAGCAGGCGCGTCGCGGCTGCGTGCGGTGTCATGGTGCCGGAGAGGACGGAATCGGCGAGCGTGTCGAGGCTACCCTTGCCGCCCGCCTTGATGCGATTGGTGACGATGTCGGACGCAGCCCGCGCGATTAGATACCGGGCGCGGCGTCGCCTGCGGCTTACGGAGTCTTCGGCGCGCACCTTGCCGCCGAGATGATCCAGCGTCTCGATCAGCTTCGGCACGCCTTCGCCGTTGATGGCGGATGTCTTCAGCACCGGAACTTTTTCGGCCATCGTGGCGCGAATCGAAAGCGCGCCGATGAGCTGCTGCATCGTCTGCTCGGCGCCCGGCCGGTCGGCCTTGTTGACGACGATCACGTCGGCGATTTCAAGGAGGCCCGATTTCATCGCCTGGATGTCGTCGCCGAGTCCTGGCGCCGCGATGACGACGCGGATATCGGCGACTTCGGCGACGTCGATCTCGTTCTGTCCCGTGCCGACCGTTTCGAGCAGCACGACGTCGAAGCCGGCGCCGTCGAGCGCGTCGATGATGCGCACAGCGGCTGGCGACAAGCCGCCGAGATAACCGCGCGACGCCAGCGATCGCACGAACACGCCATCGTCGTCGAGCGCCGCGGTCATGCGAATGCGGTCGCCGAGAATGGCGCCGCCCGAAACCGGGCTCGATGGATCGACCGCGATGACGCCGACGGTGCGGCCCTGTTGCCTGAGCTGCATGATGATCGCGTTGACGAGCGTCGACTTGCCCGCCCCCGGCGGACCCGTGAAACCGACGACGAGAGCGTGACCGAGATGCGCCTGCAGCGACCTCAGAAGCGCCGGGGCCGCGGCGGACAGCCGTTCGAGTTCCGTGATCACGCTGGCGATGGCGCGCCGCTCGCCCTTGCGCATGCGGTCGATCGTGCCGGGCACATCGGCGTCCGGAATGCGCGCGACGGGCACCCGTGTTTTCTCATCCGTCTTCATCATACGGCTGATAAGTGGGAAGCCGCCCAAGTGCAACGGCTGAGCCAAGGTTGCGGCTTAATGCGTGGGATTTAACCACTTCGCAAGGCGTTAGGGAGGGGTTTAGTTCTGCGCACGTGTATGCCAAGCTCAAGACAGGCGACAGGGACACGGGGGTGGGATGTCGAACAACGGCAGGGGAGCCGTCCAGCCTACGAGCTCTGCAGCAAGAATGCATCGCGTTGACATCGATGGTCTGCGCGGATTGGCCGTCGCGGGTGTCGTGGCGTACCATTTCGGCCTCGGCGTACCCGGCGGATACGGCGGCGTCGATGTGTTCTTTGTGATTTCTGGCTTCCTTATTGCCGGGATCATAAAATCCGAACTCGACGCGGGATCGTTTTCTCTGAACGGGTTCTACGTGCGCCGCATCCGCCGGATTTTGCCGGCGTTCATCGTCATGGTGGCCCTTACCTCGCTATTCGCCGCCGCGATCCTGTTTCCAGTCGACCTCAAGGCCTATGGCCGTAGCTTGCTCGGCGCCGTAATCGCGGCCTCAAACTATGTGTTCGCGCGCGAGACGGGATATTTCGACGGCCCCGCGATCAACAAGCCGCTACTGCACACGTGGTCTTTGAGCGTTGAGGAGCAGTTTTACCTCGTATTTCCACTCTTGCTTACTGTCCTCTATCGCTGGCGGCGAGGAGCCGTCGTACCCGTTCTCACACTCGTTGCACTTCTATCCTTCGCCTCCAGCGTCCACATGGTCGAACTCCGTCCGGAAAAGGCCTTCTTCGTCACTCCTGCACGCGTCTGGGAGTTGCTCGTGGGCGTGCTCCTCGCACTCGGAGCGGTGCCTCGTCTCGAGTCGCGTACCTTGCGCGAGTTGAGTGCAGCCGCCGGTCTCGCGCTGATCCTGTTCGCCTATTTTTATTTCGACAAGCAGACGCCGTTTCCGGGCGTTGCGGCCCTGCCGCTCTGTCTTGGTGCGATGCTGGTCATCTATGCAGGCAGCGGGACAAATGTTCCCACCACGATCGTCGCCCGTTCCCTGTCCCTGTCGCCGATCGTCGGAATAGGGCTCATATCCTATTCCGTCTATCTCTGGCATTGGCCGCTGATGGTGCTCGCCCGCTACCGCTTTCCGGATGTTTGGAAGGACGAAGTCGGCGGGGGGATTTTAGTTGGCTTGGCATTCGCGGCCGCAAGCGTCGTCCTCGGCGCGCTCTCTTGGCGGTTTGTCGAGCAACCGTTTCGCAAAAGCGCACACCGCAATCCGTCGATACCGATTTTTGTACCCGCCGCAATATCGCTTGCGGTGTTGGGGATGCTCGCATTCGGGCTTACACGCCGCCCGCAGCTGTTCCACGTTTGGCCGGATAGTATTGAGCCGCTCTTGGCCGAATGGGGTACAGGTAAAGGACCGTCTTGTGCATCTCGTCCCGTTGCAAGCGGCTGGCCGGAACCCGCATGCGTGGTGGGCGCCATGGGCGGCACGGCCGACACAGTCCTTTGGGGCGATAGCCATGCCGCTGCGCTGCTCCCGGGCGTCGCGGCCTATGGAGCCGCTCACGGCCGGGCCATCGTCATTGCCAGTTATCTCAATTGTCCACCTTTGGCGGATGCCGTGTTCTACGGCCCTGCCAAAAACAATCACTGCCATGCGTCGGTCAACGACATGATGAAACGGGTAATGTCGCCGGACGTCCGCCGCGTCGTCATCGTCGCGCGATGGGCGATGTATGCCGAGGGCTGGAACGACGGCAGAGAAGTCTTTCTCCTCAGTCCTGGTCCACGTTCCAGCAACGCACAGATATTCTCATCGTTGCTTGAGGGAACGGTGAGGCGCATCGCTGCCAAAGGGCGAGAGGTCGTCTTGCTCGGTCCTATACCCGAGCAGACTGACAACATAGCCACCGCCTTCGCGCGCCATTATGCCTGGGGACAGTTCTTGCCATCGGAACCAACAGTCGCGATGTTCCTCAATCGCCAGCGCCACGTGTTGCCGATTCTATCCCGTTTGGCGACGATTCCAAACGTCCGCGTCGTCTATCCGCACAGCGTTCTGTGCGATGACAAAGTGTGTCACTACAGCGAGGACGACGCGCCGCTCTATCGCGATACGAACCATTTGAACCGCAGAGGAGCCGCTGCTGTCGGCGACATCATTGCTCAGGCGTTTTCCGATGCGCCTGCGAATAGAGACGCTAAAGCATTTGGCAATCAGCGGCCGCTCGCGACCATATCCGGCACGGGCCCATCCGCTACGGTGCCCTGACCGTCCCGACTCCGGGCCGCGCTCAGAACTGCTTTAGGACCTGCGGCTCTGCTCCATTGCTCGCATGCTTTTCCGTCGTTGCGAGAATCCACGGTACGACGTCCTCGATCCGGTCGACGACGTTGAAGCGCACATCGAGGCCCTCTCGGATGAACGTCTCACGCTTCATGTGTTCGAGCAGATTGAGGAACGGGTCCCAGAAGCCCTCGATATTGGCAACGACGATCGGCTTCGCGTGCCGACCGAGCTGCGACCAGGTCAGCTGCTCGACCAGTTCCTCGAGCGTTCCGATCCCGCCCGGAAGCGCGACGAACGCATCGGCGCGGTCGAACATCAGCTGCTTGCGCACGTGCATGTTCTCGACGACAATCAGCTCATCGACGTCCTTCAGCATCATCTCGCGCGCTCCGAGAAAGTCGGGGATGATGCCGGTCACCTTGCCGCCGCCGCCGAGCGTCGCGCGCGCGACTTCGCCCATCAGGCCGAGGCTGCCGCCGCCATAGACAAGCCGCATGCCGTTGTCCGCCAGCGCCTTCCCGAGCTTTCGCGCGGCGACGGCGTAGGCCGGATTGAGGCCTTTGCCCGAGCCGCAATAGACGCACACGCCCTGGATGGCAGCAGGCACAGCGACACGTTTGTCGGCGGTGGGCGTATCCACCGCCGTTTTCATAATTCCGTTCATTCGTATTCCGTTTTCAGTCATCGATGCTCTTAACGTAAGAAGCCGGTGCCAAGGTCACCAGGGGATCGCAGCGCTTCGATGGAGGCATTTTTGCGGGCGTGGTTGACGGGCGAAGCGAGGCTCGGTGGTGGCCGATGAGGTACACGGCCTATACAATTCGTGCCCCGTATTGGCTGCGGACGCTGAGGTGTGCTTAGCTCGATAATGGACCTACAAGGCGTTGTTATGAAACCGGGGCAACCAGCCGTTTCTGCGCGGAAAACGGCCGCCGCATCTGTGCGGGCGGGATGCATCCCCATGACCGCTTTGGTTGTGCTCATGGCGCCGATTCCCGTGAGCGCCGCGCTCGTCCAGACTGAGCTTTTCAAGGACGACATCGCGGTCGTCGGCGAGGTTGAAGTCGCCTGGATCGACCCGGCCGCCGCAGCCGTCGTCGCGGATCCAGTCGTCCGGACGGCCGACGCCGGGAGCGTGACCGTCAAGCCCGAGCCTCAGCCGAATCCCGAGCTCAATCCCGCTCCAAAGTCAGTGCAGGAAGTGGCGCAGGCCCCAGTCGAAACCGCGAAACCGCCTTCAGCTGAAACCGCCAAGCCTCACAACGAGGACAAACCCGTCGAAGGCCTCGGCCTCGCCGATCGGGTTCGCGACTGGCTGGCGCGCGCCAACCGCGAGTTTCAGACGACGGTCATTCCCCGGCTGACGTCGCCCGTCGCCGGGGGCTCGGCCGCCGAGAAGGATTCGATCGCCAGGAAACTCGATGAAGCGCAGCGCATCGAAGAGGCTCGCAAGACGGAAGAAGCCAAGCAGGCTGAAGAAGCCAAGCAAGCGGACGACCTTCGCAAAGCCGTCGAGGACGCAAAGCGCAAAGAGGACGAGCGCAACGCACACGCGGAAGCCAAACGCATCGAGGATGAGCGCAAGGCGGCCGAAGAGACGCGGCGCGTTGAAGAAGCCCGTAAAGCTGAGGATGCGCGACGCGCGGAAGACGCGCGCAAGGTGGCGGAAGAAGAAGCCCGGCGCGCCGAGGAGCAACGCAAAATTGCCGACGAGCAAAAGCGAGTGGATGAGGCACGCAAGCTCGCCGAGGAAGCGAAAAAGGCCGAGGACGCCAAACGGATCGAAGACGCGCGCAAAGCCGACGAGGTCCGGAAAGTCGCGGAGGCCGAACAAGCAAAACGCAGCGAAGACGCTCGCAAGGCAGCCGAAGCCGTAAAACGCGCCGAGGAAGATCGCGTCGCTCGGGAGGCAGCAAAGCAAGCCGAAGCCGCCCGCATCGACGCCGAGAACCAGGCCGCCGAAGCGCAGCGCAAGGCCGCGGACGCAAAGCGTGTTGAGGACGAAAAGGCCAAGCGCCTCGAGGACGAGCGCGTCAGGCTCGCCGCCGAGAAGGCCGAACAGGAGCGGCAGCGCGCGGCGGCCATCGACGCGGAGAAAAAACAGCAACAGCAGTCAAAAGCGGAAACGCCGCCACCGCCGGCTCCTGAACCGCGCGCGGCCGAAACTGGGACGCTTGCCGGTAACTCGTCGCAGCCGAAGCCCGACACCGGCGTCAAGCAGCCGTCCAAGACGCAGGCCGTACAAACCAAGGTTGCGTCGCGCAAGCTCGCACGCGGACCGGTCGTCAGGCGCTGGATCAGACGAACGCCGCGTTGCCACCTCGCGGGACGCCGCATCCGGCCGCCCGGGCATTACATAGTCGAGAGCGGCGACACGCTCTGGCGAATTTCACGACGCCACTACAGGGTGGGCTGGCTTTACTGGCGGCTCTATCGCGCCAATCGCTCGATCATTCGCAATCCAAATCTCATTTATCCCTGCCAGCGCATTTTCATTCCGCCCCGGCGCTGATGGACATTTTTTGGCTCTGACCCTATTTCAACGCGATGCAGCAACGACAATCGAACGGCGCCGCGAGCCGCGGCTTTTCTTTGGCTCGGCTGTTGCCGACCACCGAAACATCACGTGTTTTGCGGGCGCTCTGGCCCTACGTCTGGCCGCACAATCGGCCTGATCTTCAGCGCACGATCATCGGCTCGCTCGTGCTGATCGTGATCGCGAAGGCGGCGACGGTCGGCGTTCCGTTCACATTGAAATGGGCGACCGACGCTCTCGTTGCCGCGACCGGGGGGCATGTCCCTGCCAATCAGACGGTGCCCTGGCTGATCGGCGCGCCGATCCTCGCCTGCGTGTTCTACGGCGTTGCCCGGATCGTGATGTCCTTGCTGATGCAGGTGCGCGAAGGCATGTTCGCGCGGGTCGCGATGCACGCCGTCCGCACGCTGGCGCTCGCAACGTTCGAGCACATGCATCGCTTATCTCTGCGCTTTCATCTCGAACGCAAGACCGGCGGGTTGACGCGCGTGCTGGAGCGCGGACGCGCGGGGATCGAGAACATCAGCCGCATGGCGCTGATGACGCTCATCCCGACCATCGTCGAATTCATCATGATCATCATCGTCTGCGCCTTCGAGTTCGACTGGCGCTACATCGTGACGATCGTGGCGATGATCGTCTGCTATTTATGGTTCACGGTGCAGACGACCAACTGGCGGCTGAAGATTCGCCGCGTGATGAACGAAAGCGACACCGACGCCACGACGAAGTCCGTCGACAGCCTGCTGAACTACGAGACCGTGAAATACTTCGGCGCCGAGCAGCGCGAGGCCGAGCGCTACGACACGTCGATGGCGCAATACGAAAAGGCAAGCATCAAGACCTTCACGACCCTCGCGGTGCTGAACTCGGGCCAGGCGATCATCTTCACCGTCGCGCTGACGGTCTGTCTCGTCATGGCCGCCAACGACGTGCTCGCCGGCACCTCGACGGTCGGTCGCTTCGCGATGGTGAATCTGCTGATGCTGCAGCTGTTCATGCCGTTGAACTTCATGGGCATGGTGTATCGCGAGATCCGTCAGGGACTGACCGACATCGAGCGGATGATGGAAGTTCTTGACCAGAACCCGGAGGTCGCGGACCGTCCGGGTGCCAGGCTTCTCAAAATCGATGGCGGTACGATCCGCTTCGAGCACGTCGGCTTTTTTTACGATCCCGAACGCCAGATTTTGAAAGACATTTCCTTCGAGGTGCCGGCCGGAAAAATGGTGGCGATCGTCGGCCCGTCGGGCGCCGGAAAATCGACGATCAGCCGGCTACTGCTGCGCTTCTACGATGTGTCGAGCGGGCGGATTACGATTGATGGGCAAGACATTCGCGACATCACGCAGGCGTCGCTTCGCGCCGCGATCGGCGTCGTTCCCCAGGATACCGTGCTGTTCAATGATACGATCTTTTACAACATCAAATACGGCCGTCACGACGCGACGGACGAAGAGGTGCTGGAGGCGGCCCGTATGGCGCAGATCGATGACTTCGTGAAAACGCTGCCCGACGGCTACGACACGATGGTCGGCGAGCGCGGGCTCAAGCTATCGGGCGGCGAGAAGCAGCGCGTCGCCATCGCGCGGACGATTTTGAAGGCGCCGCCGATCCTCATTCTCGACGAGGCGACGAGCGCTCTCGACAGTCACACGGAAAAGGAAATCCAGGACGCACTCGATCGCGTTTCGAAAGACAGGACGGCGGTCGTCATCGCGCACCGGCTTTCGACGATCATACACGCCGACACGATCCTGGTACTCGACGGTGGCCGCATCGTCGAGCAGGGCACGCACGCGGAACTCGTCGCCCGTCCCGGACTTTACGCCGGGCTGTGGGCGCGTCAGCGTCAGGCCGAGAAAGCGCGTGAAGACTTGGCGCACGCTCTCGAAGAGGCGGGCGAGCCGCGGCGCGCCGACGACGATGCGCTGCTGGAACCGGTGCGATCATGATAAGAATAACCCCGGGGAAAGGTCGGGAGAACCTGCCCCGGGGTCTTAACGAGCTCTGACTGGCCCCTTCCGGGAGGCAGGCGGCAGAACTCGAAAACGTTAGCCGGTGCGCGTCACTGAACGACTTTCGCGACTTCGCCGTCGAGCCGCTTCTTCGCAAGCCCGGTCGCCTTGTACTCTTTGATCTTGTCAAGGTTGACGGGCTTGTCGACCTGCACGAGGACGACCATGCCCATGCCGTAGTGCGGCGCGCATTTCAGGACGTAGAGCCCTTCTTTTTCAGCGTTGAAAACAACTTCCTTGCTGAAGCCGCCCTTTATCGGCGCAACGCCCTCGGGCCATACCTCGGGCACGCTCTCGGCGTTATGGCTCTTATCGGTCGGCAAGAATTTTACCGTGTCGCCGACTTCGACCTTCACAAAACCGGGTTGGAAAGCCATGGCATTTCCGGCATCGTCCTTGTTGCGCATTTCGACGACGTGCTCGGCGGCCGTCGCAAGACGGGGAACGACGATGGCGGCAAGTGTGATGGATGAGGCGAACAGAATCTGGCGTGATAGCTTCACGTCACGCTCCTTGGGTCGATTTTAATTCTTTACATAAAAAGCATAGAATTGGAAAGGAGGCGGCTCAAGCCGCTGATGCGGCCGTCAACAGCGGCTTAACGAAGCAAGTGGCCGCCTCATCGTAAATCGTCGGGAAGCAGGGATGCCGTCGTTTGGAATAATTCGTCGGAATTGTTCCCGCAGCTCGTGACGCTGATAGACTGCGGGCCTTATCCGATGGCCGACGGAAGGCGTGCGCTTGAACTCTGACGATCTCATTTCAATGGCGAAACGCGTCTGGCTCGCGATCTGGCGGGCCTCCGTGATCGCCCTTTGGGTCATCCGCGGCCTGCTGCGGACGGCGTGGTCCATCGCGCGCGGCCCGATCATCGTCGCGTTGAACGTGATCGCCGCGCTGATCGTTTTGTTCGAGGAATGGGGATGGCGCCCGCTTTCGGCGTTCATCGCACGGCTTGCGAAATACGCGCCCATCGCGGCTGTTGAGCGCTGGATCGCGAGCCTTCCACCCTACGCGGCGCTGTTCGCCATCGCGCTCCCAACGACGCTGCTATTGCCTTTGAAGTTTGTCGCCGTTTGGCTGCTGGCGAACAATCACTTCGCATCGGCAACCCTGCTTTTTCTCGGAGCCAAGCTGGCCTCGACCGCGCTCATTGCCCGGGTCTTCATTCTGACCAAGCCGGCCCTGATGCGCATCGCCTGGTTTGCGCACCTCTACGACTGGTTCGTGCCCTGGAAGGACGCGTTGTTCGCGCAAATTCGCGCCTCGTGGGTCTGGCGCTATGGCCGGATGCTGAAGACGCGGATCAAGCTCATGCTGACGCGAGCCTGGTCGCGCGTGCAGCCGGGTCTCGCCGACAGGTGGCGCCGCTGGACCGGCCTCGAATTGCCTCGCCAGTTGCGGAAATGAGTCGCCCTGTGGCGGCCGCGTAGTTTACAAAAATTCGCAAGAACGGCCGTGTGGCGCGGCAATTTTGGCAAAAAATCTTGCCGAAGATCAAGATTGGCGGCCCTTCTATTGCAGCCAAGCAACAGCATTCCGCCGGAAGTTTCAAAGGCGGACGATTTCCGCCGGTCTAATGTTGACGACGCGCGTCAACTAATTTGTTGTTCCCCATAAGATGGCTGGGGTCAGCTAGGCCGTCGCCGCAGCTGCATCGCTGACAGTCAGGTCGGCGCTTGTCGCGGCGCATTGGGGGAATGGAAATGAGGTCGCTATTTAGAGTCGGCGCTTTGTCGGCAATGGGGCTTATGTCGCTGGGGGCAGCGGCAGGGGCTTGGGCCGAAGACAAGCCCGTCACCGGCGTTCCCGAAGATTCAATCGCCATAGGTTGGAACGATCCCGTGCGAGCCTCTTTCGCACAGCGCGGCATCCAATACGGCGTGAACTACACCGGCGAATATTACAACGTGACGTCCGGCGGCGTGTCGCGCGGCTCGACGTACAATGGTCTCGTCGAAACCTACGTTGACCTCGATCTCGAAAAGATGCTCGGCTGGAAGGGCGGCACCATCCACGCCAACGCCTACTATGTCCACGGCATTGGCCCGACGACGAACACCGGCAGCTTGTTCGCGGTCAGCAACCTCGAAGGCTTCGAAACGGTTCGCCTCGATGAGCTGTGGTTCGAGCAGGCACTTCTCGACGACAAATTGAAATTGAAGTTCGGCGCGATCGCGGCCGACACCGAGTTCTTCGTGAGCGATACGGCTGGCGCATTCCTGAACGGAACGTTCGGCTGGGCCGGCATTCTTGCGACCAACATGGTCCAGGGCGGCCCCGCATATCCGCTGACCTCGATGGGCGCTCGCGCGCAGTTTGCTCCGACCGACAACCTGACGATCCTGGCGGGTATCTTCAACGGCAGCCCTGCAGACCCGAATGCCGATGATGCCCAGAAGAGCAACCGGCACGGGACGGATTTCCGTTTCGGTGACGGCGCACTGTTGATCGTGGAAGGCGCTTTTAAATACGACGTCGGCCTCGCTGGCACTGTGAAAGTTGGTGGCTGGCGCCAATTCGATGCGCCTGACGGCATTTATCAGAACTTTAAAACGGGTAATCCCGTCAGCCAGGACTCCGGTCTCTATGCCATCGTCGACCAGCAGATCTGGAAAAACGGCGACGATCAGAGCGTGAGCATCTTCGGCCGCGTGTCCGGAAGCCCGACGAATCATAGCGTCATGGATATGTATTTCGACACCGGCATCCTGTTCTCCGGTTTCGTGCCGGGCCGCACCAAGGATACGTTCGGCGCTGCTTTTGGCTGGGGCCAGATTTCAAGCGACGCGCTCCAGATCGACGAGCCGGAATTTTCCAGAACGTATGAATCCGTCCTGGAAATCAACTATGCGGCTCAGATCTGCGATGGCATCACGCTGACACCGGACTTCCAGTACTTCTGGAATCCGGGCGCGGTTACGGAAGTCAGTCACGCGACGGTCTTCGGCGCACGCGCCAAGGTCAGCTACTAAGCCTGACGGCCTGCGCAAGCGGGTTTGCGAAATTCGCCTCCTAGCGTCGGCCGTCCGGCTGCGCTAGGAGGCGTTTTCATGAGTGACGCCCAAAATACCCTTTCGCCGATCCTGATCGCCGGTCCGACCGCGAGCGGCAAGTCGGCGCTGGCCATAGCGATCGCGGAGCATGTCGGCGGCGTCATAATTAACGCCGACAGCATGCAGGTCTATCGCGAGTTGCGAATTCTGACGGCGCGGCCATCACCCGATGAAGAAGCGCGCCTTCCGCACGCGCTTTACGGTTTCGTGCCCGCCTCCGAAGCCTATTCCGCAGGTCGTTTCGTTGCCGATGTCGCCAATGCGCTCGCCACGGCGCGTCAGGCGGGCCGCCGTGCCGTCATCGTCGGCGGCACCGGCCTCTATTTCAAAGCTCTCCTTGAAGGCTTGTCGCCGATCCCCGCGATAGAGGCGGAGATTCGCGAGCATTGGCGTGCAGAGGCCGAGCGACGCGGCGCGGCTGACCTCCATCGCGATCTCGCGGCACGCGACGCCCGCATGGCCGAGCGACTCGCGTCCAGCGATACGCAACGCATCGTGAGAGCGCTTGAAGTGATCGAACAGACCGGCCGCTCTCTCGCTGACTGGCAGCAGGTTCGCGGAGCGCCGATGATCGACGAAGCGCAGGCCGTCCGGCTTCTCGTGACGCTCGACCGCGAAGACCTCCATGCTCGCGCCGGCGCGCGCTTCGATCGCATGATCGCGTCTGGCGCGCTGGACGAGGTTCGCGCTCTGGAGGCGCTGCAACTCAATCCCGACCTGCCAGCAATGCGCGCCATTGGCGTGCGTCCGCTCCTGGCCGTCATTCGCGGCGAATGTTCGCTTGAAGCCGCGGCGGAGGCGGCCAAGGCCGAGACGCGCCAGTATATCAAACGCCAGGAAACTTGGATAAAACAAAATATGATTACTTGGAAAATCATTTACAAGAAATATATGGAAAGTAAAAGCCGCGATATTTTCGCATTTATATAGTGTTGACGTTGACCAAGTAGGCTCCTTTGCCTACCTTTCCGCAACTTTGAACGCTTTGAAAAGCTGGCCGACGGGCCGATCCAGGAGTTCGCCACATGGCACGAACAATGACGGGTGCCGAAATCGTTCTGACAGCGCTCGCCGACCAGGGCGTCGAACTGATTTTTGGCTATCCGGGCGGAGCCGTCCTGCCGATCTACGATGAGCTTTTCCAGCAGGACAAGATTCGCCACATCCTCGTTCGCCAGGAAGGCGGCGCGCTGCATGCCGCCGAAGGCTACGCGCGCTCGACCGGCAAGGTCGGTGTGTGTCTAGTGACCTCGGGCCCGGGCGCAACAAACGCCGTGACCGGCCTCACCGACGCGCTGATGGATTCGATTCCGCTCGTCTGCATCACCGGGCAGGTGCCGACGCATCTGATCGGCAACGATGCATTCCAGGAATGCGATACGGTCGGTATCACGCGCCCATGCACGAAGCACAACACGCTCGTCAAGAACGTCAACGATCTGGCGCGCGTGCTGCATGAAGCGTTTCATATCGCGCGCACCGGCCGCCCGGGTCCCGTTGTCGTCGACATCCCGAAGGATGTGCAGTTCGCGACCGGCAACTACGTCGGGCCCTCGAACATCCAGCATAAGACGTACCGTCCGCATCTGAAGCCGGACCAGTCGGCCGTGCGCGAAGCCGTCGAGGTGATCGCGGCCGCCAAGAAGCCTGTGTTCTATACCGGCGGCGGCGTCATCAATTCGGGTCCGAAGGCGAGCCAGCTGCTGCGCGAATTCGTCCGTCTGACGGGCTATCCGATCACCTCGACGCTGATGGGGCTCGGCGCTTATCCCGCATCCGACAAGCAGTGGCTCGGCATGCTCGGCATGCACGGGACCTACGAAGCCAACCTCGCGATGCACGATTGCGACGTGATGATCAACATCGGCGCGCGCTTCGATGACCGCATCACGGGCCGCATCGACGCGTTCTCGCCGGGTTCGAAGAAAATTCACGTCGACATCGATCCGTCGTCGATCAACAAGAACATTCAGGTCGATATCCCGATCGTCGGCGACTGCGCCTACGTGCTCGAAGAGATGCTGAAGATCTGGAAGGCCAAAGCGCCGGTGGTCGATAAGGCGGCACACAAGGCTTGGTGGAAGCAGGTCGAAGGCTGGCGCGCAAAAAAATCGCTTGCCTACACGAACTCCAAAGACATGATCATGCCGCAGTATGCGTGTCAGCGTCTTTATGAATTGACGAAAGATCGCGACTCCTACTTCACGACTGAGGTTGGCCAGCATCAGATGTGGGCCGCCCAATTCCTCCACTTCGAGGAGCCGAACCGTTGGATGACGTCGGGCGGACTTGGAACGATGGGATACGGGCTGCCGGCCGCGATCGGCGTGCAGCTCGCGCATCCGAAGTCGCTTGTCGTCGACGTGGCGGGCGATGCCTCGATCCTGATGAACATCCAGGAGTGCTCGACGGCGGTCCAGTATCGGCTGCCTGTGAAGGTGTTCATCATGAACAATGAGTACATGGGCATGGTGCGCCAGTGGCAGCAGCTTCTACACGGCAATCGCCTGTCGGAAAGCTATACCGAAGCGCTTCCGGATTTCGTCAAGCTCGCCGATGCCTATGGCTGGACCGGAATGCGTTGCGATCATCCGGCCGATCTCGACGACGCGATCGAGGCGATGATCAACACCAAGGGGCCGGTCATCTTCGACTGCCATGTGGCGAAGCTCGCCAACTGCTTCCCGATGATTCCGTCGGGCAAGGCCCATAATGAAATGCTGCTCGGCGAACATGTGTCCGACGAAGAGGTCGAGCGCGCAATCGGTGATGAAGGCAAGGTGTTGGTGTGAAGCACATCAAAACACGCGGTGCTATCCGGGGACTTCTGATCGCGCTCGTGCTGGGCGCGACGGCGGCTGCCCCGGCGCCTTCGTTCGCGAAGGAGTCGTGGGATCGCGTCGCCAACGTCAAGGACGCGGCGAAGCGGCTTGCCGAGCTCCATAGGCGCGAGGGTTCACAAGGCGTGTTGAAGTTTCTCGACGCCTGCTATCGCACCCAGATGCTGTCGAGCAAATATACCCCGGGCCTCGAGTCCTGCATGGCGCAGGATTACATGCACTCGCAGGTGCTGGCACGAATCTACGCGAGAATCCCGCAGGCCGAGCGCGTGCGCATGGGCGTCCCGGCGCCGGAGGATATCGCCAACAGCATGGGACAGAGGTTCGTGGCCGCGTTCAAGCAGTATAATATCTCGGTCAAGGAAGCTGACGCTTTCAGGAAGCTCGTCGACAAGAACGGAATGCCGATTTTCATTAAATCGGCGTTTCCGCCCGGCAAACCCGGCGAGGCGAACGGTGCAGCCCCGCAGGATGCACCCTGAACATGCTGAAACTGGTAGTCGCCAATAAACTGTATTCGTCGTGGTCGTTGCGCCCTTGGGCGCTGCTGAAGACTTTCGATCTCCCGTTCGAGGAAATCACCATTCCGCTGCGCCGGCCGGACAGCCGCGAGCGGCTTCTGGAATATTCTCCCTCGGGTAAGGTTCCCGTTCTCATCGATGGTGACGCGATCGTCTGGGAAAGCATGGCGATCATTGAAACGATCGCTGAGGCTTTTCCGGATCGCGCCATCTGGCCACGCGATGCCAAGGCGCGTGCGCACGCCCGCGCGATTTCAAACGAAATGCACAGCGGGTTTCAGGCGCTGCGCCAGGCGTGCCCGATGCATCTCGGCGCACGTTTCGCAACTCCCGTGCTGACCGACTCGCTGCAGGCGAACATCGATCGCATCGAAGATATCTGGTCCGAAGCCCGCAATCGCTTTGGCGGCGGCGGACCGTACCTTTACGGCGCCTTCACGGCCGCCGACGCCATGTACCTTCCGATCGTCACGCGCTTCGAGACCTATGGCGTCCCGGTTCGTGAGGCGACGCGCGCCTACATGGACACCATGCTTGCGCTACCTGCTTTCGTTGAATGGCGGACGGCGGCGTTCAAGGAAGAGTGGCGAATTCCGGATTATTCGATGGGACACACGCTCATCGAAAGCTACGTCTGACGATTGAGATCATCACAATGGCCGACCCGCAGAAGCAGTCCCACTATCCAAGTCCGTCGCGCCCGCAGGAGACCGTCTCCCGCACGCTGTCGATCTTTGTCGACAACGAGCCGGGCGTGCTGGCGCGCGTCATCGGCCTTTTCGCGGGCCGCGGCTACAACATCGACTCGCTGACCGTGACCGAGGTCGAGCACGAGAAGCATCTCTCGCGCATCACCGTCATCACCAGCGGCACGCCCGCCGTACTGCAGCAGATCAAGCATCAGCTCGAACGGCTCGTGCCGGTGCATCGCGTGCGCGATCTGACGGAAGAAGGCGACGCCATCGAGCGCGAGCTGGCGCTGGTCAAGGTTGTCGGCAAAGGCGAAAAGCGGATCGAGGCGCTGCGCATCGCCGAAATTTTCCGTGCCCGCGTCGTCGACACTTCGATCGAGCACTTCGTTTTCGAAATGACGGGCAAGCCGTCAAAGATCGAGACCTTCCTCAATCTCATGATCGAGCTTGGTCTTGCGGAAGTTTCGCGCACCGGGATCGCCGCCATCGGGCGCGGTCCCGGCGGTCACTGAATTTCGCGCTAGGGAGCATCCAGGAAGCCGGTCTGCAGAAGGTTCAGTTAATGAAGCTCGGCTCATCCGGGCTTTGAAACCCGCCGCCCGTTGCCGCCGCGTCCGTTCGCGCACGCAATGACCGTTGAAACGGCGAGGCGTTCTGAGTAGGTTCCGGCCATATTTTCTGGGCGCTCTCTATCGCGTCCGACGTCAACCCAGCCCGACCGTCGATTCCGACCGGGGAACCCGAAAGGCCGCCCATGCGCGTCTATTACGATCGTGATGCCGACATCAATCTCATCAAGTCGAAGAAAGTTGCTGTCGTCGGCTACGGCAGCCAGGGCCACGCACACGCGCTGAACCTTCGCGACTCGGGCGTCAAGGACGTCGCGATCGCGCTTCGCAAGGGCTCGGCCTCCGCGCAGAAGGCGGAGAAGGAAGGCTTCAAGGTCCTGGATGTGGCGGACGCCGCGAAGTGGGCCGACGTCATCATGATGCTGACGCCCGACGAACTGCAGGGCGATATCTATAAGGATCATCTCGCTCCGAATATGAAGAAGGGCGCTGCGCTCCTTTTCGCGCACGGCCTCAACGTGCATTTCAATCTGATCGAGCCGCGCGACGATCTCGACGTCGGCATGGTCGCGCCGAAAGGCCCGGGCCACACCGTGCGCGGCGAATATCAGAAGGGCGGCGGCGTGCCGTGCCTCATCGCCGTGCATCAGGACAAGAGCGGCAACGCCCACGATCTCTTTCTGTCGTATGCGTCGGCCATCGGTGGCGGCCGCTCGGGCGTCATCGAGACGACGTTCCGCGAGGAATGCGAAACGGATCTGTTCGGCGAGCAGGCTGTTCTCTGCGGCGGCCTCGTCGAATTGATCCGCAACGGCTTCGAGACGCTCGTCGAAGCAGGCTATGCGCCGGAGATGGCGTACTTCGAATGCCTGCACGAAGTGAAGCTGATCGTCGACCTCATCTATGAGGGCGGCATCGCCAACATGAACTACTCGATCTCGAACACGGCCGAATATGGCGAGTACCGCACGGGTCCGCGCATCGTCACGCCGGAAACGAAGGCCGAGATGAAGAAAGTTCTCGCCGACATCCAGTCGGGCCGCTTTACGCGCGACTGGATGCTGGAATGCAAGGCCGGTCAGCCGAGCTTCAAGGCGACGCGCCGCCTGAACGACAGCCATCAGATCGAGGAAGTCGGCGCCAAGCTTCGCGCCATGATGCCGTGGATCTCGAAGAACAAGCTCGTCGACAAAGGCAAGAACTGACCCGTCGCCGTATCGGGCGCAAAAGGTGAGTCGAACACAAGAAGCGGCGGATCGATATCCGCCGCTTCTTTTTTTATACAGCGGTCGCGGACAAAATCTCTTGCCGGCGTAGGAAGCCCGATCACAAGCGTTCGCGCGCGTCGACGCGACATCGGCTCGAATTCAGAAATTTGCAAATTTTCCGGGAATAGCGAAGCCGTGAACCCACCCGCACTGCCGCTCTCTTGGGGAGGGTTTACGTGCGGCAGCGCGGGCGGTCCACGTCATATCCAGCCGTTCGCCCAATACGCAGGACGGATGGCCGGGACTAACGCGGGCGGCAGAGGAGCGGGGACCTCTGCCGCCCGTTTCCGAATTCTGCCGCTCACGCGGCTTCCTCGGATATGGTGGGGCTCCGCGCAGCACGTTTGCTACGTGGGCCCGATGGCTTTCCATCGGGAGGCAGATGATCCCTACGCGCACCTCGCCGTAATGAACCCTGATGCAACACCAGGACTAGAACCGGCAATGAGGTGCTGGGAGATCTTGACTGTCGCCCCCCAGCGACGCTGTCTTGATAGCGATATGCGATTGGAATCGTGTCGACGTCATGACCGAACTTCGCAAATTACATGGCCAAGATGATTTTGTGGGGAGTCGCGACGGCGCGAAATCTTGCGGTGATATCAGCGCTTGGAGCATTTAGATCTGTCTCAAAATGACCGCGCCGAGTTCTAATCAGATCGAGACTTATTTGTGGCTTGGCTTTCTTTTCGATGATGCAAAATCGTTTTGAGCGCATGTCCCGCAACGATTGGAACGGCGTGACGAAACTTTCGTCGTGCCTGTTGCAGGTGAGTTCCGCGCGCTGGGCGTTTGGTGAGGAAAACGCCGGAGCGATCGACGCGCATTGGGCCAAGGCGAAGCACGCCAACCCGAACTATTTTAATGGCGTCATCTATCTCGTCGACGGCGTCACGCTCTCAGGCGGAGCGTTGCAGGCGTCTCTGCTCCGCACGGATTTCAAGAGCTATCTTTATTGGCGGCTCGCGGGCTTTCCCGAGGCGGGCGTTCTCGACGGCTTCGGCTCGGCGCTCATCCGTACGCAGGATGGACACCTCATGCTCGGGCGTCAGCGAATGGGAAACGTCAACGGCGGCCAAGCCTACGCGCCGGCCGGCTTCATCGACGAGCAGGATGTCGATACGCAAGGCATCATTCACATCGATCGCTCGGCGCTGCGCGAGGCTGCCGAGGAAACCGGCATCGATCTCGCGGCGCTCGAGAAAGAGGACGGCTTTTATCTGACGCGCTCGGGGCCGCAGCTTTCGATCGGCGTTCCGCTGCGCGCCAGGATGACGACGGCGGAATTCGTCAGGCGCGCCGGACAGCACATCGCCGCCTCGTCTAATCCGGAGCTTGATGCGATCATTCCCATCGCCGGACCCTCCGACATCGAAAACCTCGCAATGCCGCCCTACATGCGCGTGCTGCTGAATGCACTTTTTGCCGAGGGTTGATCGGCTCGTGCGGCGCAAAAAGTGCTTGGCGGCAACATCGCCTTGCCGCATGGTGCCGCCACTCCGCTGATAGAGCGTGGGTTCGGCTCGCAGCGGGGAGACTGGCGCACAATGGCGCTCAATTACTATGTCCTGGATGTATTCACCGAGAGGCCCTTCGGCGGCAATCCGCTGGCCGTCGTGACCGACGCCGACAATCTTTCCAGCGCCGACATGCAGACGATCGCGCGCGAATTCAATCTTTCGGAAACAGTTTTTGTTCTGGCTCCGACGAGCGCCGGGCACACGGCGCGCATCCGTATCTTTACCCCGAGCCGCGAACTTGCATTCGCCGGTCACCCGACGCTCGGCGCCGCAGTGCTTCTCGCGGAACTTCGAACGCAGCTGCAGATCAACGGCGAGCGCGACGCGATCATCGCGCTGGAAGAGGAGATCGGCAGCGTGCGCGTCGGCGTCAGGCTGCGATCGCAAGCCGCCGCGTTCGGCGAGTTCGACGCGCCGAAAGCCACCGCAACTCTGGAGCGTCTGCCGGAGCCCGAGGAGGTTTCCGCCGCCGTCGGACTGATCCCGACGGAGGTCGGCTTTGAAAATCACAAGCCGACTCTGCTCAGAGGAGCGAACAATTTCGCGTTCGTGCCGGTCGCCAATCTCGAAGCCATGGCGAAAGTAAAAATCGCGCCGCAGCGTTGGGCCGATGTTTTCACCGCTCGCGATGTGCACGGGGTCTACCTCTATACGCGCCAGTCCGTACGCGTGCAGTCAGCGTTTCATGCCCGCATGTTTGCGCCGGACATCGGGGTGCCGGAAGATCCGGCCACGGGCTCGGCTGCGGCAGGCTTCGCTCACGTCATCAACGAGTTCGACGAGTTGCCGGACGGCATGCACAAGCGCGCCATCGAGCAGGGCATCGAGATCGGCCGCCCGAGCGCCATCGCACTGACGATGACGAAGGGACGCGGCAAGCTCGAGACGGTTCGCATCGGCGGCCACGCCATCCGGGTCGCCGAAGGCAAGCTCTTGGCCTGACGAAGACGCCGCACGCTCAGCGAGCGCGCGGCAGTATCCGCACCAGCGTGTTGTCTTTCATCAGGTAATGATGCGCGAGCGCGGCAAGCGCGTGAAATCCGATCAGGAAATAGAGCGCGTTGCCGATAAATTCGTGTGCGCCCTCGATCTGGTGGGCGAGGTCTTTATTCTCGCCGATCAGCGGCGGCAGCGTCAGCCCGAAGAACGGGATCGGCTTGCCTTCGCCACTCAGGATGAGCCAGCCGAGCACGGGCATAGCGATCATCGCTATATAAAGAACAGCATGCATGGCGTGCGCTGCGGCCGTCTGCCAAATGCTGGGCCGCGGTATGATCTCCGGCGTGTGCCCCCGGCTTCTAACGAAAATCCGGACGATGACCAGCAGCAGGACCGTCAGTCCCAGCATGAAATGCAGAGCCTTGAGTTGGTCTCGCGGGTCGCTGCCCTTGGGAAAGTACACCCTCAATTCGATGGTCGCGAATACGGCTGCGATCAGAAGGAAAGTTAACCAGTGGATTGCGATGAGGGTAGGCGGATAAGTCTCCCGGCGGAGCGTCGTTCCGGCAACCGAAGTCATAACGTAATGTCTCCATGCGTTTGCGGGCTCAGTATCGAGGAAGGCAACGCCGGTCCCGCATGCCGGCAGAACGGCGGACTCCTTTTGACCCGTCGGTCGAGGCGCCGCACCTCCCTCTCCCTTGCATTTCGGGATTACTTTAGACCATTTAAAGACTGGCGGACTTGACTCCGGCAGGGGATTGGCGTTCCACAGGATAAGATGACACAGGTACCGTTCCCAGTTTGGCCCTGCGCGCAGCGCGCCCTCCCTTCGGAGCGTGCCCGGGAATTCGTGTTCTGGTGCGATAAAGGTTTTCTATTGCCGCTTACGGGCCCCTGGGCCGCATGAAACTCGGCTGTCCGCCGAGTGGGTGCTCAGGGGATGGACGAATTTTCGAATGAGCGTAGAGCGACAAGCGGCGATCCCCATGAGCGGTCGCCCGGCAAAGGATAGAAACCTATGACGTCCGTTACCGACAATGCGCCGGCCGCGCCGAAGCGTGGCGAAGACAAGATCGTTATTTTTGATACCACCCTGCGCGACGGCGAGCAGTGCCCCGGCGCGACGATGACGTCCGAGGAAAAGCTGCAGGTTGCCGAGCTTCTCGACGACATGGGTGTCGACATCATCGAAGCCGGTTTTCCGATCGCCTCCGAAGGCGACTTCGAGTCGGTGACGGAAATCGCCAAGCTCGCCCGGCATTCGGTGATCTGCGGTCTTGCGCGCGCCAACTTCGGCGACATCGACCGCGCGGGCGAAGCCATCAAGCATGCCAAACGCGGCCGCATCCATACCTTCATCGGCACGTCACCGCTGCACCGCCAGCATCAGCTGCAGCTCTCGCAAGACGAAGTGTTCGAGCGCGTCGTCGCCTCCGTGACGCGCGCCCGCGGCTACACCGACGACGTCGAATGGAGCGCGATGGATGCGACGCGCACCGAGCACGATTATCTCTGCCGTGTCTGCGAGGCGGCGATCAAGGCCGGCGCCACCACGATCAACATTCCCGATACCGTCGGCTATGCGCTGCCCGAGGAATATTTCGACCTCATCACGATGCTGAGGACGCGCGTGCCGGGCATGGACAAGGTCGTGATCTCGACCCATTGCCACGACGATCTCGGCCTCGCGGTGGCGAATTCGCTCGCAGGCGTTCGCGCTGGCGCACGTCAGATTGAATGCACGATCAATGGCCTCGGCGAACGCGCTGGCAACGCCGCGCTCGAAGAGATCGTCATGGCGGTTCGCACGCGCCACGATCTGATGCCGCATCACACCAGCATCAAGACCGAGATGCTGTCGCGCGCGTCGAAGCTCGTCTCGGCGGTGACGAATTTTCCCGTGCAGTACAACAAGGCGATCGTCGGCCGCAACGCCTTCGCGCACGAAAGCGGCATCCACCAGGACGGCGTGCTGAAGCATACCGAGACTTACGAGATCATGACGCCCGAATCTGTTGGCGTCGGAAAATCGTCGCTCGTCATGGGCAAGCACTCGGGCCGCGCGGCGTTCAAATCGAAGCTCAAGGAACTCGGCTACAATCTCGGCGACAACGCGATGGAGGACGCCTTCAATCGCTTCAAGGCCCTCGCTGATCGCAAGAAGCACGTCTACGACGAGGACATCGAAGCTCTCGTCGACGACGGCGTCGCGCACATGAACGACCGCGTGAAGGTCGCCGCGTTGACGGTGATCGCCGGCACGATGGGGCCGCAGTCGGCGACGTTGACGCTCGATATCGAAGGCCAGTCGAAGACGGTGCAGAGCGTCGGCAATGGACCTGTCGATGCAACTTTCAACGCCATCAAGCAGCTCCTGCCGCACAATGCCCGCCTCGACCTCTATCAGGTCCATGCGGTGACGGAAGGAACCGACGCCCAGGCCGAGGTTTCCGTGCGGCTCGAGGAGGACGGTCGCATCGTGACCGGTCGTTCCGCCGATCCGGACACGCTCGTCGCCTCCGCGCGCGCCTACGTGGCAGCTCTCACCAAGCTCACGGTAAAGCGGCAGAAAACGGCGCAGGCTCAGCAGGCCGTCTGAAACGCGGATTTCGAGGCGGATTCCCGGTCTCGCGTGCGGCTTTTCCGGCGCTGGACCGGCTTCGATGTCGAGGGGGTGGACAGGTCGGTTCGCCGATGCTATTCGCTCCCCCACGGGGCCCGCATTCGGGCCCCTTCGACGTCCTTGGGCCATGTCGAATGGCGCGACGACGGCACGGCGGGTGATTAGCTCAGTTGGTAGAGCAGCTGACTCTTAATCAGCGGGTCCACGGTTCGAGCCCGTGATCACCCACCAAAATCAATGACTTAGCGTTACGACGTGTAAGTCCTAAAAACTATAAACACCTATAAACTTTTTGACGGTCGTTTGGCCGACTGGCTTTGAGCTACAGGCTCGGCCGTACGTCTGGACGTTTCCCGATCGTGGATTCCCTGGGAACCGAAGTTCTGCCCCTTTGTTCTACGACTACGATCCTCCCCCCTGGATCGAATGGCAGGACGTCTCCTCCCTCAAGACGTAGCCTGTCCCAAGACGCTGGCATCCCCCATGTCGGCGTCTTTATTGCTTTCATCGGACGGTCATATCCTAATCGGTTGGACACGCCACCTGATCGTAACCGTGGGGGCATTGCGGAAAGCCACGATCGTTCACCCCGACGGAAGGTACGGGACGGTTCGATTTTATTAGTCCGGTCGAGTCTAGTACTCGCTAAGCAGAGGTGTGCTGTCGATGCCGAACTCACGCTGAGCCTCAGCTGGACATGTCTTCAAACACAGTCGCCCGTTTCATAAAAAATCGCTCAGCGGGGTTTTTATTTTGATCTTTTGCGACTCCTAGTTCCAAGAAAACCGTTCAAGTAGCTGATAGCATCATACGGCTTGACAATCGAAGGCTGCTTTTGGAGGCACCATGGAAAGCGAAAATTTCAATCTGTCGCTGCGAAAATTTTTGAAACACGTCGGCGTAACTTCGCAGCAGGAAGTTGAACGTATTGTTCGTGAGCGCAACCTCGAAGGTGCCGGCAAACTTAAACTGAAAATGGTTCTGACCGCTGACGGCACCGATCTCAATCATGTTATCGAGGACGAGATCGACCTCGGTGAAGCGTGAGACAGTCGGGTCTGGGTTACAAAGACGTACGCCGTATTTTGGCTAGCGCTGTTGGGTCATCTCTGGTCGTGGTTGCGAACATGCTTTTGGAGCGAGGATGCCTGCCAGAGCTCCGATTGTTTTCCTACTTCTCACAAAATATGGTGACAGATGCCGAACGACTTTGGCGCTGGCAACAAACCCCCAAGAGATTCCGGTGTCTAGAGGGGTTGGGGTGAGGTCCCCCGCCGCATCAATACAATTCATGGTACCATGAGCAGTATCGAACATGGAGTATCTGATCCGACCGGACTTCAGAAGCTCGATCCGTTTTAAGGCCCTTTGGAAAAGCGCCGGCTTAATCTCGTACGGCCCCATGAATCTTACTTCTCGTCCTGACTGACATGCCATCTGCAATGTTTGCTGAAGCGTAAAGTTGTGGCCCTTTTCTACACCGAACGGCTGCACAATATGCGAGGCGGGCAACCAGCTGATCGTCGCCGGTTTGATGATGCCGTGGGCCAAATCTTCGCCGTTATAAAAGCTGGCGAATGTGTGCGATTGCACAACGTCATTGGTCTCTCCCTGGTACCCCCAAACCACCAGGAAGTAATGACCTCTCAAAGCAGTTTGTTTGCCTGCCGCCTGCGTCCAAGAAGTAAGAGCTGGCGTCAACCCCAGAAGCAGCAACAGAGCTAGAATCCGCATGACAGGACTCGTCTTGAGTTTGCCTATGATGCTAAACGCTCCGATTGGAGATTGGATCCCAATGGGATGGAGTTCGCTCAGCGGCCAGGTGGGCGTGGAATCTGGATTCTTCTAACCGCCTTTGGCCCTCTTCGATGAACCAGGAACGCATGGCCGATCAGTCCTAGTCCCCAAGCAATAAGCGGCCAGTAAAACCACAAATGACTGCGGTCGGTGAACAGATTGATTGCGAGCAGCAGGATATTGACCGCTGCGTATACGATGAGATGGATGCGAAATCCGCCGTCCTGCCAGACATTGTGCATGTACGAGCTCCTGCGAAGCGATGTGTCGGCTATAATTCATTGGCGTGCTTCCGCCACGTGTAAAAGCCGGAGCAATAATCCCTCACAGAAGCGGCTGATTTGTTCGGCCGCGCCGGACTAAAAGTGCGGCAGATTGGAGCCCTGTGCCTGCGTCGGCGCGAGGGCGGGGATGAAGCAG
>NZ_JBAYUV010000035.1:0-38489 GCF_041674905.1 Hyphomicrobium sp. | reverse complement strand
GAAACCGCGCAGCAATAAGGCTCCATAAGCAAGAAGGCCCCCGATATCGGGGGCCTTCTTGCTGGCGTCGGTGCTGCACTTTTGCTCCGGAAATCTGCTGCACATTCTCTCCGGCGTTGACACGCGTCGTGGGAGGAATCCGAAGAACAGCACGAGCGCGCCTGTGCATGGATGCGCGAGCAATTAGCAACCGGTGCGCTGTCGTCGCTGTCTCACGCTGAACCCTTACCCCTTATGAATATTACTGCCTCGGAACCAGCCGCCCCTGAGTTGGACGCATTCACAGAGTGGCACATCGTGAAACTGTGCTTGAAGGCAATATTTCTGCCAAGGATGCTGTGATCGCCGTTTCGGCGCACGTTGGTGCACCCTAGCTCAAATCGAACGAGGTCTGGCTGCGCTACGTGCAATGGCTTCGCCACTCAGGCTCGACGACAGACGATCAGAACTAGAGGTTAGGCAACCGCCTTTTCTCTGGCCTTAGCTCGATTGCCCTTACCCGTGCCGGGATGCGCGGCATGGTCGCCCTGCAGCGTTAAATACTTGCGAGGAACAGCTGCCACTTTCTCTGGAGCAGGCAGAATTTTCCTGCGCGGCGGTAGCAACTTTAACCGCTTAGCCTTCGGCTTCTTTCCGAGAAGCTGCGCAGAAATCTCACGTGCAAGAACTTCAGCAAGCAGCGAGGGGACGGCGTTTCCGAGCAGCTTCTGCACCTGCGTTCTGCCGCATTCAAACACCAGCCCGTCAGGGAATGTCTGGAGCCTGCAGAGTTCTTGCGCCGAGAGCTTCCTGTTGCGCCAATGGAACGGGCCGATTGCAGATCCGGGTTGCGCCTGGATCGTCCAAGAAGGCCTGTCTTTGGCGAGTTTGAGCAAGAAGCTCCAGTATCGCGTGCGCCAACCGAATAGCGGCTTGCCTTGCCCGCGCGGCGTATGGTGCAGATAGTTGTCACCCTCGGGGATGCTCGGCAGAAGGTCAGCCCATTTGCCGCCCATCTTTAAATCTCGATCGTTCAGATTTTCAGGCAGATCACCCAGTGCGTCCCAAGCCGTACGGAACGGCTCGCACCGCTTAGCATCGCCGAAAAGATTTACCACCTGTCCATGGGTGGCCGCAGGGAACTCAAATTGCTGGCCATCGCGGCCGGCGATAATGAAAACGCGCTCCCGGTGCTGCGGCACACCGTAACTTGCCGCATCAAGCACGCACCACTGCGGGCGATAATTCGTGCCGGTCTCGCGATTGATCTGCTCGATCCCACTCAGTATGCGCTCAAGGCCTTCATCCTTGCCCTTGTAGGCCAGTCCATAAACGTTCTCGAGCAGCAGCGCCTTGGGTCGAGTGTCGCGAAGCACACGTAGGTATGCAGACAGCGTATCTGCACGTGGATCGTCGAGCCGGAGCGCATCACCGCGCGCCCAGTAACCTGACTTGGAAAACGGTTGACACGGAGGGCCACCAATAAGCACGTCGGCTTCGCCGGGCTTAAGTTTGCCAGCCTTCAAGATCTGCTTGGATGAAATGTTGTGAATATCGCCTTCAAGGACTGGCCAGTCCCTGTTCAGCCTGATGGTGGCGCAGCATACCGCGTCTAGCTCGACTGCCACTCGCGTCTCAAAGCCCGCCGCTTCGAAACCGAAATCAAGGCCTCCGACGCCGGTATAAAGACTGATGACCTTCACGTATGTGCCCCCATCCTGAACCCAGAACAAACGTGGAACGATTTGCTTGTACTGTCAATACAAGAGTACAGCACGTGCCAAGATCTGTACACTGTTAAATTTATTTGAGACAATGTCGTGGTGATGGATGACTCGGATATTTCCAATAACTTAGATGCCGATACGATGCTGATCCGACTGCGCGAGATGATGGACGCCTACGAGGCGCGTACTGGGGAGCACCTCACCTACGGGGAGCTTGCCACACGCACTCAACTCTCGCGCTCAACGATCGAATCAATGGCCACGCGATCAAGCTATAACGCAAGCCTCGATACGATCGAGCGAATCTGTGTTGCTCTCCACTGCCTGCCCGGTGAATTACTGAGGCTCGACACTGACCAAGGCGGGGGCAATGAGCGAAGATGATCCACGCATAGACAAAGCCCGTGCGAAGGCCATCCTGTTTGAGGAAGCGGCCCGTGCAGGCGCAGGCTTTATCGATCCCGTATGGGAACGCCTGATCGACACTTTCTCCCAAGCCTGTGAGAACTCCTCTCGCACGCATATCGCCTTTCTGGGCACGGCGATTCTGGCCAAGTGTATCGACGTGCGCTTCGATGCCTTCGCCGTCAAAGAAGCTGAAAGCGATCGTGCCTACTCAGCGCGCGGCTTGTGTCACAACGTGCTTGTGCCCAATGCGCCGGAGATCGACATCAATCTTGGGGTAACGGGCAAAGAGCCGCTAAACAACCAGCCCTACTTCCGGGTGCAGCGCGTCAGCCGCGATATGCCAGTGCGTGGGCCGGTGCGCCCCGTCATCGAGATGCTCTGCCAGCTTCTGGATAAGCTGGAAGCGTTGAAATCCGAAGCCGAGGCAAGACAGGCCCTGCGCGCCTTCATCGCCGTGCGCAAGCGGTATGGCCAGCGCTACGCTCCGCTAACTCGTATTACATCGGCATTGACCGCTGAGCAGTTGATTGCGGCCATCGAGGAGTTTGTCGCCGAGTCCTCTGAAGGCGGACGCCGGGCGCAAGCCATTGTTGCCGCTCTTATGAATTTGTTCGCGGGCGAAGACCGCGTGCATGTTGGCAGGGTCAACGATCCGTCCCGAACAGTGCCGGGAGATGTCGCCGTGCGTTCGGTAGATGATCCCGAAAAATGGGAGCGTGTCTTCGAGGTTCGCGACAAGCCAGTATCGCGCGAGGATCTTCTCCTATTCATCACGCGGTGCCGCGATGCCGGGATCGCGGAAGTTGCCATCGTTGCTGTTGCTGGCGGCCAAGAGGATATTCCGCTAGCCGAAGCCCGCTCTTGGGCCATTGAACGCGGGCTGGCCCTGAGTGTCTTTAAAACTTGGGCTGATCTCGTCACGCAGGTGCTCTATTGGGCACCCACACCGCAGATCGAAGGACTGGCCCAGCTTCCGGCTCTTATCTACGCGCGGCTCGTGGCGCTAGAGGTCTCGCCTTCGGGGGCCGCCGCTTGGCTTGATCTAGTTGGCTCGCCTGAAGACGGGCATCCACAGGACACTGTAAAAATTTTCTGAGTCCTGCGATCAGCCGTTCCCTGTCTTTGAGTTCGCATTCCCAAAGTACGAGTGCATCCCAGCCCCTCTCGGCCAGGGCGCACAGTTGAGCGGAGTCTCGGGCGGCGTTGCGCGCGAGCTTCGGTCCCCAATACTCCGGTCTGGAATTCGGAAGCTTGCGTCCATCCCGGCAATCGTGCCGGTGCCAGAAGCAGCCATGCACGAAGATGACCTTGCGATGCCTCGGCAGAACAAGATCGGGAGAGCCCGGCAGATCACGCCGGTGCAGCCTGAAACGAAAACCGAGCGCGTGCACGGCGCGCCTCACGATAATCTCAGGGCGGGTATCCGTCTTTCGGATTCTCGCCATACGCTCCGAAAGGGTGAGTCTGGTACGAGTCAGCTTGCTGCTGCGATTCAATCCACGCTTATCCCGCTACAAAATTGCAACTTTGCTCCCAAGGGAAAGCTCATCGGGGTAGTATCGTTACAACTCAAGATTCTATCATTTTAATCTAGGTTTTACCGCAGTGTATGTTTCAGAAATTCATATAAATGGCTTCCGCTGTTTTGGTCCTGCCAACCCGCTCGATCTTAAACTAAGACGGGGCCTGAACATTCTTGTAGGCCCCAACGATGCTGGCAAGACAGCCGTCATTGATGCCGCCCGTTCTTTGTTATGGACGAGAGGGGATGACATTCTTCGCCTCGACCCCCGCGCCGTCATCTACTGCCGCGTATCCGACCCTAAGCAGGTCACACGCGGCTCTGGCCTTGGCTCGCAGGAAACGCGCTGCCGCGATTACGCGCGCGCCAAGGGCTATGACGTGGCGGAAGTATTCCGCGATGAAGGCACATCGGGCAGCGTTGTTGATCGCTCCGGCATGCTTTCCATGCTCGCTTTCCTCAAGAAGCATCGCCGCACTGATACGCACGTCGTCATAATCGATGACATCAGCCGCCTTGCGCGCGGGCTTGAGGCGCATATCCAGCTTCGCACCGCTATCAGCGCCGCAGGCGGCAAGCTGGAATCGCCATCCATCGAATTTGGCGAGGATTCCGACAGCATGCTTGTCGAGAACCTTCTCGCCTCCGTCTCGCAGCATCAGCGCCAGAAGAATGCCGAGCAGACCAAGAACCGTATGCAGGCCCGCGCGACCAACGGCTATTGGGGATTCTCACCGCCCATCGGGTATCGCTATGACCGCGTGGCCGGGCATAGCGGCAAGGTGCTCGTGCCCCGCCAACCGCTCGCAAGCGTCATCCAGGAGGCTTTGGAAGGATTCGCGTCCAACCGCTTCGAGACGCAGGCCGAGGTGCAGCGGTTCCTGCAGAACAACTCCATCTTTCCGAAGAACCGCTTCGGCACGGTTCATTCGCAGAAGGTGAGCCAGATTCTCACGCAAGTGCTTTATGCCGGACACATGAGCGTGCGGGAATGGGGCATGTATCGCGTGCCCGCGAAGCATGAGGCGCTGATCTCCTATGAAACCTTCCTCAAAATCGATGAGCGGCTGCATGGACGCCAGCCGGTCGCGCCGGATCGCGCCGATCTGAGCGATGATTTCCCGCTGCGCGGCTTCGTGAACTGCGCCTGCTGCGACCGGCCCATGACGGCGGCCTGGGCACGCGGCAGCAAGGGCACGCGTTACGCCTATTACTGGTGCTTCACCAAAGGCTGCGCGATGGCGCGCAAGAACATCCGCAAGGCGACGCTGGAAGGTGACTTTGAGCACCTGATCGATTCCATGCGGCCTACGCAGGAGCTGTTGTTCGCCGCCCATGCCATGCTCAAGGTGCTTTGGGAGCAGCGCGAGACGCGGGCCAAGGAGCAAGCATCCCACGCCACGCGCGAGCGGCAGGCCATTGAGCGCAAGACTGAGCAGCTTATCGCGCGTCTCGTTGAGACGGACAGTCGTGCCGTGATCAGCGCCTATGAAGCGCAGCTTCAAAAACTGCAAGATCAGAAGAATCTGCTGACGGAAAAATGCGCCGCTGTGAGCCGTCCGAAGAAGACCTTCGAGGAAAGTTTTCGAACCTCGTTTGCCTTCCTCGCAAACCCCCGAATTCTATGGGCTTCCGGGCGTATTGAGCACCGCCGAAAGATGCTCCGTCTCCTGTTTGGTGGTCGCGTCCAATACGCGGTTTCCGAAGGACTTCGAACCCCTCAGATCACCAAGCTTTTTGCGGCTTTGCAGGAGTTTTCAAATGACAATTCAGTAATGGCGCACCCGGCAGGATTCGAACCTGCGACCTTCGCCTTCGGAGGGCGACACTCTATCCAGCTGAGCTACGGGTGCTTGAGCCGCGAGACTGATACCGCATTCGCCGCCGGCCCGCAAATGCTCACGCTGGGAGATCCCGGGCGTCACAAATAAAAGGGTGAGGCTCGTCGCCTCACCCACGTGCGTGATGGCTCAATCGGATCGATCGCCTAGTAACGGCAGGGGCGCGCAACGACGACGCATTTCGCGAGCAGGATCGCGCCCTTCTTGCAGTCCCACTGGAGGCCCTGAGCGTTGCGGAAATCCGAATAACGCGGTCCGTAAAGGCGCGCGACGGTCGCTCTCCAATTGTGCCTCGCCTCGATGCGGGCTTTCTCCGATCCGGCGCCTAGGATACCGGTTGCGGTAGCGAAGCCTTCCACGGGCGCCCGGCAGCGCGGCAGGGCGCTCGCTTCGACGGTCCCCAACCCGGCTGCAACCGTGGCCAGAAATACAACCGTAAGTTTCCTGGTCATGCGCATAATCGTAACTCCCTTCTCATCCAATGGCGTCGTGTGGCGGTGCCGACTGGCAGGCGGCTCCTTGCCGACGCCGGGCAGATCAGCCATGCGCGCCGGATGCTGTCAACGGAGGCGACCCGTAGCGAGCGGAATGATCGGATAGTGTGCGATTTGCGCCCGTACTTTTCGACACCACAGATCGCGGGGTGGGGCAATTTTCCCGCATGGGCGTTGGTCAGGGCGGGCGATGTCCCTATAGTGCGGTGCATGACGACAAAATCGAAAAAAGACCAAGCTATTGAACAGGCTTCCGTGGCGCTGTCAGAGAACGTCCCGGTGGGCAAGGGCAGTCATGTCTATCTCATCGACGGCTCGGGCTATATTTTCCGCGCGTTCCACGCGTTGCCGCCGCTGACGCGACCGTCGGATGGGCTGCCGGTCGGTGCCGTGCATGGCTTCTGCCAAATGCTGTGGAAGCTGCTGCGCGAAAGCAAGGTGTCGGAAGCACCGACGCATATGGGCGTGATTTTCGACGCGGGGCGCGAAACGTTCCGCAACCAGATCTATCCGCAGTACAAGGCGCAGCGGCCGCCGCCGCCGGAAGAGCTTGTTCCGCAGTTTCCGCTCATTCGCGATGCGGTCAGGGCGTTCAACGTCGCGTGCGTTGAACTCGATGGCTTTGAGGCGGACGACATCATCGCGACGTATTCGCGGATGGTCGTCGACGCTGGCGGCGACGTGACGGTCGTCTCGTCCGACAAGGATTTGATGCAACTCGTGCGCCCCGGGGTCACGATGTTCGATGGCATGAAATCGAAGCGCATCGGCCGGGACGAAGTAATCGAGAAGTTCGGTGTGCCGCCGGAGAAGGTTGTCGACGTTCAGTCGCTTGCGGGCGATTCCGTCGATAACGTTCCGGGCGTGCCGGGCATCGGTATCAAGACCGCCGCCGAGCTGATCGTCGCCTATGGCGACCTTGATACGCTGCTCGCACGCGCGGGTGAGATCAAGCAGCCGAAGCGGCGCGAAAAACTCATCGAATTTGCGGAGCAGGCGCGCGTGTCACGCAGTCTCGTGCTGCTCAAAGACGACGTCGTGCTCGGAACGGGAATCGAAGCGCTGGGCGTGCGCGATCCGCAGGCGGACGCGCTACTCGGGTTTCTACGCGCGATGGAATTTAATACGCTGACGAAGCGCATCGCGGAGGGATTGGGCGCGGAAGCGCCGCCGCCGCTTGCGGTGTCCGTTGGGTTTAGCGTCAAGGCTCCGCAGCAGCAGGCGAACCTTGACGTCATCGAGGCGTCTGCGCCGCAAGATGCGTCTCCCGCCGCGGCTGTTGCGGCGGGCGCCGCGATGGCACGGGCGCAGCCGATCGACCGCAGCAAATACGAGACCGTTACGACGCGCGCACGTCTCGAAGAGTGGGTTCGCCGGGCGAGTGGCGCGAGCCATGTCGCGTTCGACACCGAGACGACCGATCTCAATGCGCTCGATGCTGAGCTTGTCGGGCTGTCTCTTGCGATCGCGCCGGGCGACGCCTGCTATATCCCTCTCGGCCATACGGGTCCGAGCGGCGATCTGTTTGGAGGCGAAGACAATCGTCCGCAACAGCTCGCGGCGAACGAAGCCTTGGCGCTGTTGCGTCCGTTGCTTGAAGACCCGAGCGTGCTCAAGATCGGGCAAAACATCAAGTACGACATGCTGGTGATGAAGCGGCACGGCATCGAGGTGACGCCGTTCGATGATACGATGCTGCTGTCCTACGCGCTTGATGCCGGACGAGGGCAGCACGGCATGGATGCGCTTGCCGAGCGGCATCTTGGTCATATGTGCATGACGTTCGCACAGGCGATGGGTCATGCACCCGGCGCCAAGAAATCGGATAAGACGTTTGCGGCGATGCCGCTCGACAAAGCGACGGAATATGCGGCGGAAGATGCCGACGTGACGATGCGGCTTTGGATGACGTTGAAGCCGCGTCTCGCCGCCGAACGCATGACGACCGTCTATGAAACGCTCGAACGGCCGCTGGTGCCGGTGATCGTCGGAATGGAGCATGCGGGCATCAAGGTCGACCGGGATATTCTTTCGCGGCTGTCGCACGCGTTCGCGCAACGCACGGTGCGCCTCGAAGAAGAGATCAACGGATTGGTCGGGCACAAGTTCAATCTCGGATCGCCGAAGCAGCTTGGCGAATTGCTGTTTGACCGGCTGAAGCTGCCGGGCGGAAAAAAGACCAAGAGCGGACAGTGGGAAACGCGCGCCAATCTTCTCGACGATCTTGCCGCCAACGAGGAACTCGATGGCGACGCACGCCGCCTGATCAATACCATGCTCGAATGGCGGCAGATGACGAAGCTGAAGTCGACGTATACCGATGCGCTGCCGGCGTACATCAACGCCGAGACAGGCCGCATCCATACGAGCTACGCGCTGGGCGCGACGACGACGGGCCGTCTCGCGTCGTCCGATCCCAACCTGCAGAACATTCCGATCCGGACGAAGGAAGGTCGCGAAATCCGCACCGCTTTTATCGCGGACAAGGGGATGCAGCTCATCTCAGCGGACTATTCGCAGATCGAGCTGCGCGTGCTCGCGCACGTCGCCGATATTCCACAGCTGAAGAAAGCGTTCGCGGACGGTCTCGACATTCACGCGATGACGGCGTCGGAAATGTTCGGCGTGCCGGTGAAGGACATGCCATCCGACGTGCGCCGCCGCGCCAAGGCGATCAACTTCGGTATCATCTACGGTATTTCGGCGTTCGGCCTCGCCAATCAGCTGAGCATCAGCCGTGAAGAGGCGGGCGACTATATCAAGACGTATTTCCAGCGCTTTCCGGGCATTCGCGACTACATGGACGCGACGAAGAAGCAGGTGCACGCGCATGGCTACGTTGAAACGATCTTCGGACGGCGCATTCATTATTCCGAGATCAACACGAAGAACCCGTCGATGCGCGGCTTTCTGGAGCGGGCGGCGATCAATGCGCCGATCCAGGGTTCGGCCGCCGACATCATTCGCCGGGCGATGATCCGGATGCCGGTGGCACTCGAAGATGCCAAGCTCGCATCGGCCAGAATGCTGCTGCAAGTTCACGACGAACTCGTTTTCGAAGCCGCGGACAACGAAACTCAGGCTCTCATCCAGACGGCGCGTCGCGTGATGGAAACGGCGGCTGAACCTGCGCTCAAGCTTTCCGTTCCGATCCACGTCGACGCCAAGGCGGCGAGCAACTGGGACGAGGCTCACTGACCGCCGAGGCAACGGACTTCGACGTCTGCTATTTTGCGAGTGTGGTTTCGGGGGTGCGGCTGCCGTTTGCGCTCTTCAACGGTGAAACCGTTCTCCGCCAGTCAGGAGAGGAGTCGAGCGCGTCTTGCAGAATGCGATGCGGGCGCTGCGTGCGGGCCGTTCCGTCGGCCGAACGGTGCTTGTAATTGACGTCGCGGATGAACTCGCGGATGCGCGGTTGGATTTCCGTGCGCCAGCGCGTTCCGTTGAAGACGCCATAGTGACCGACGCCGGCCTGCACGTAATGCACTTTCTCGTCGCTCGGGATCGATGTGCAGAGGTCGTGCGCGGCCTCCGTCTGGCCGAGGCCGCAGATGTCGTCGCGCTCGCCTTCGATCGTCATGAGGGCCGTCTTGGCGATGACTGAACAGTCGACAAGCTCGCCCTGGTGCATCAGTTTTTTGTCGGGCAGGAGGTGGTCCTGAAACACCGTCTGGACGGTCTGCAGATAGAATTCCGCAGTCAGGTCCATGACCGAGAGGTATTCCTCGTAGAAGGTCTGGTGCTGACGGACGCTGTCGCAGTCGCCCTTGACGAGATTGTTGAATAGCTCGACGTGCGCGTTCATGTGGCGTTCGAGGTTCATCGTCATGAAGCCCGTCAGCTGCATGAACCCCGGATAGACAGGGCGCATGAAACCGGCATGCGGAAACGGCACCGTCATGACGACGTTCTGCTCGAACCAGGAGATCGGTTGCTGGGCGGCGAGTTCGTTGACTTTCGTCGGATTACGCCGGGTGTCGATGGGCCCGCCCATCAGGATCAGGGAGGCGGGCTGCACTTCTTCGTTGCGCGCCGCCATGACGGCCGTCGCAACAAGCGCGGGAACGGCGGGCTGACAGACGGCGAGAACGTGCGTGTCGGCGCCGATAAGACGGACGAAGTGGGTGAGATATTCCACAAAGTCATCGAAATCGAAGCGTCCGGCCGCGATTGGAACGTTCCGGGCATCGGCCCAGTCGGTGATATAGACGTCGTGCTCGGGCAGCATGACTTCAACCGTGCCACGGAGAAGCGTCGCGTAGTGCCCCGACATCGGCGCGATGATAAGCACCTTGGGATCGTTGCGCTTGCCGCCGGCTTGCGCCTCGTCGCGGACGAAATGGATCAGGTTGCAGAAGGGCAGCGCGAGCGCGGTTTCTTCGTGAACGGGGACGTCCACGCCTGCCACCGAAACGGCCTTGATGCCGAATTCGGGCTTGCCGTAGCGGCGCGTGATGCTTTCGAAAACCTCGCAGGCGGCCATCATGTTTTTGCCGGCTGCGGTGTAGGCCATGGGGTTCAAGGGCCAGTCGAGGGTGCTCCGGAGAGCTTGAACACCGAATCGGACGGGCGACATGAACGCGTGGGCCATTTCATAGGCGTAGTAGTTCATATCGCTTGGAATCCTTTGATTTTACGCCGTTTTCCGGCTCGTATCTCCAAATCGCAGAGCAGCATGTTGTTGCTGCATTGCATTAGTATAGAACGATTGCACTTTGCCACAATCCAGAAAACGCTTGCTTCCCTAATGCTAAAGCACACCCATGCAAGAAAGGTGCGAGAAAGGTACAGTGCTTCGGGCGACCTCATCTGAGCGCGATTCTCCGCTGCGGCGCACCAAGGGGAGAGGGTCTTATGAACGGTTGAGAGCAGGATTCAGTTCAGAGTAAACAGATTTTTTGAACGGCATTCCCTAGCGCCCTGCTGCCCGGAGACTCATGAGCAACGAAACGCCCCCTCCCACGGCGGCGCAGCCGGTTCCGTGGCTCAAGCGCTTCGTCAATGTCGAGCCTGGCGAGGTCGCCGCTCTGCTCGCCTCGTTCGCGATGTTTTTCGCGCTGCTCTCCGCCTACTACATCGTGCGACCGGTTCGCGACGAGATCGGCGTCAGCCTCGGCAAGGACGCGCTCCACCAGCTGTTCACCGTCGTCTTTTTCGTCATGATCGCGCTGGTGCCGCTGTTCGGCTTTGTCGCGGCACGCTTTCCAAGGCGGCTTGTGCTGCCGTCGATTTATATCTTCTTCGCGCTCAATCTCGTCGGCTTCTGGCTGGCGATGAAATCGGGCGATAAAAACGTTTGGGTCGCGGGAACGTTTTTCGTCTGGGGCAGCGTCTTCAATCTCTTCGTCGTGTCGCTGTTCTGGAGCCTGATGGCGGAACTCTGGACGCATACGGAGGCGAAGCGGCTTTATGGGTTCATCTCGGCGGGTGGCACGGCAGGCGCGTTCGCCGGGCCGCTGCTGACGCAAGGGCTGGTGCGGCTGGTCGACCCCGTCAATCTGCTGCTCGTGTCGGCGGCGTTGCTGATCGCGGCCATGATCGCCGGGCTTGCCGTCAGACGGTTCAAGACCGGCGGCGCCGGGCCGGAGATGGACGCGACGGGCGGTGGCATTCTCGACGGCGCGATCAAGGTATTCCGGACGCCGATGTTCGCGCGGATCGCGATTTTCATCTTCGTCGCGAATGTCGTCGGAACGTTTTTCTACCTGGAGCAGGCGCGTCTCGTGGCGCTGACCATTCACGATAGCGCGCAGCGGATTGAATTTTTTTCGGGCCGCGATCTCGTCGTGAGCATCGTGACCTTTCTCATCGAAGTTTTCGGCACGGCGCGCGTGTTGCAACGTTTTGGCGTGACGGTGGCGTTGCTGGCACTGCCAGTGACAGCAGCGGTCGGAACGCTGCTCTTGAGTTTCGACGCTGCCTTATGGGTTGTCGCCGCCGTCATGGTCGCGGAACGCATCGTGGCGTTCTCGCTCGCAAATCCAGCGATCAAGGTCATCTACACGCTGGTGTCGCCGGACGAAAAATACAAAGTGCAGAACTTCATCGATACGGTCGTGTTCCGTGGCGGCGACGCGGCGTCGGGATGGGTTTATGCAGGGCTTGGTGGCGGGCTCGGGTTCGCCACCGGTGCGATGGGAGCCGTCGCCATGCCATTGGTCCTTGTCTGGATCTGGATCGCGCGACATCTTGGCGCCGATCATCGTGAGCGAGCGGGAGAACCCGCTTAGCTGCGTTTTGCCTGTTGGTGGTGTTCAGCGCCCGCCGCGACGAGGCGGACCACCGGGGCGTGCGCCGCCCGAGAATTCGCCACCGCCCTGACCAGGACGGCTGTCCTTGTGACGGAAGTTGATACGCCCTTTGGTGAGGTCGTAAGGCGTCATCTCGACGGTGACACGGTCGCCGGCGAGAATGCGGATGCGGTTTTTCTTCATACGTCCCGAGGTGTACGCGATAACCTCATGCCCGTTATCGAGCTTCACGCGGCAACGCGCGTCGGGCAGGACCTCGTCCACTACCCCCTCGAACTCGAGCATCTCTTCTTTTGCCATTCGATCTCCGAACGTCCTGTTTCACGGTCCGATTGTGTGACTGTGGTCTGATAAGAAAAGCGGGGAGCAGACGAGCTGCTCCCCGCGCGAGTAAAGTGGTCTTCTCGAAATCGTTAGAGCGGACGAAGGTTCACGGCAGCGATCTTGCCGTTACGTCCACGTTCGGTTTCGAAGTAGATCTTCTGGCCTTCGCGGAGCGACTGAAGGCCGGCGCGTTCAACCGCCGAGATGTGCACGAAAACATCGCTGCCACCTTCTTCCGGCTGAATAAATCCGTAGCCCTTCTGACCATTAAACCACTTCACAGTCCCGTTCGACATTCATTGCCTCCAAAGCAAACGTGCGTCCTCCGGCGGTATGACGGAGGCCATCAAATCGCGCGATGGAGACGTCTTAAAGCAGGCGGTAGCGCTGTCGAAGAGTAAGCCAAGGCGTGTTCGATGGCGACTATATGCCTTGCTCGGCTAAGAAAGGCAAGGTCGCCACAGTCTTTCCGAGGCTCTGCCGAATGGCTTAAAGGCTCTTTAAATCCAGGCTATTTCGAGGTTCGGATGAGACGTTTACGATGCTGGCGTGGCGCGAGGGCGGGCGCTTTTTACCCGCCCTGCGATGTGATCAGGTCCGGCCGCTCGGGCGGTTGAGGGCGACAAAGTGCGGCCCGATGTCGACGTGGATGTGGTCCATGTCGCGATAGGTCATGACGCCGCCGTTGTGGTGATTGGCAATGAGCCAGCTGACGACCTGTCCCTTTTTCCCGGGAATGCGGAAATCGATCGCCTGACCCGAGGCATGGCGGGAGGGGTGTCTCGTTCCCGCAATTCTGGCGCCGGGGCGGCATGTCGATACAATCTCGACGTTGCCGAAGCGTGCCCGAATGCGGTTGAGGAGGGCTCGCGCTTCCCACGTCAGACAGGTGATCGACGACCCGGATGCGGCGGCGAGGTGGCGACTGGTCATCGCACGGTTCTTCAAGTTGGGACTGAATTGCGCGGCATTGACTGTCACCGGAACGGCAGTCGCAAGCACAACGGAAAGCAGAGCAAAAGATCCCTTACTCATGGGAAGTCCTCGTGTTGGTTGTGATGTCTGGATGTCCAATCGACGCCAGGCCACGCCTTGAGGAGGGTGGAAACCGCGGCCGCATCTCGCGCGGTGGGCGTCTTTGGATGATTGAAAAGGGAGCCGCGAGCGCCAGCTTCCTTGGGTGCCGTGTCCGGAACTCAGCGCGTCAGGCTGGCCCCCGTGACAATCGCGATGCCGATGGACCGGTACGCAGCGAACGCTGAAAACGCGAAGCAGTGGGCGAGAATAAGGCGGCTGGTTAAGATGCCGCATGAGCGTGGTAGTGTGCCAACAGAAGCGCCTTGAAATCTATGACAGGCCCATCGACCGTGGAATATTTGGTCGCAGCAGGGCAGCAAGACATGTGACGGACGGGGACAGCGAAGAAGGGGAACGGACATGAATGCCTTGAAGAGTATTATCGTCGGCTTCATCGCGGGAGCGATCGCAGCCGTGACGGTGCAAGAGGCCATCAGCTGGCTGTTTGTGCACTACTGGACGGGATGGAACGTCGAGCCCTGGAGCATGGCGCCGACACGCAGCCTGATTGCTCCGGACATCGAAGTACCGTGGCTCGTCGGGACCGCGATCACGGGCGGTCTCTGGGGCGCGTTGTTTGGATTGATCCTGGGATGGCGGCCGCAGGGCATGATGACGATCCGGGGCGCCATCCTCGGCCTGTTCGGACCTGGCCTCATCAGCGCGTTCACGGTGGTGCCGTACCTTGCGCACCAGACGTCGCCGCTCATTGAGGGCAATGCCGAGGTGATCGTGCCGATCCTTTGTATTTCGGCCGGATTCGGCGCCGTGGCGGCATGGCTCTACGGCCTGTTCAGTTTCGGCCGACTGCCCTGATTACGACGTAGCGATTGCGCAGCAAGACCGCAGGGCCCTGGTGGAGACGCCGGGGCCTTCATATTTGAGATGCAAGAGGCATTGCGGCTTTCTTCGCCGGATGTGCCAGGTGGCCGTTATGAAGGATGCTGCAAATGCGCGTGTTGGGACCCGTCTTGCTGACCCTTATCGTGACCGCGACCGCCGCTTCGGCTGCGCCTCAGGTCAGGCACGGCCATAAACGAAAGCATGTGCCGCCGGCTTATGCGACGCGGGACTGCACGCCCATCAACGGGTTTTACGGCTACTACGGCAATCCGTGGTGCGATACCGGCTCGTATCGCCCCGCCGACATCGAATTCCGCGAACGGCAGCGCGCGATGCGGCGGCAAGGCTGGAGCAGACCGCGTTGAAAGCCCAACTGCGTAAACGGGCTGCCAAGCGTGTGAACAAAATCGGGCCGCTCGGCGTTGCCGGGTGACACACTCGCAAGGAGAGTTTCAGTCATGATCCGTAACATCACCGCTTCCGCGATTCTTGCTTCCACGGCGTTGTTCGCAGACGTGGCATTCGCCGACGGCCGTCCGCCGACCACTGAGGAAACGACCGCTGTCACTGCGGCGCTGACCAAGGCCGGGTTCACGAAGTGGGGTAAAGTCAAGTTCGATGACGGAAAGTGGGAGGTCGACAATGCCGTCGGCGCCGATGGCAAAACGTATGACGTCGACTTGAGCGCCACCGACATGTCGGTGATCAAACAAGAGATCGACAACGACTGAGCTCGATCACATATTTTATCAGATGCAATTGGGGCGGCGATCCACGCGATCGCCGCTTGTATTTTTTGCGGCAGCAGCCGGATCAGTTGTCGTCCATCTTCAGGGCATTGATGAACGCTTGCTGCGGGATTTCGACCTTGCCGAACTCGCGCATCTTCTTCTTGCCGGCTTTCTGCTTGTCGAGCAACTTGCGCTTTCGCGTGATGTCGCCGCCGTAGCATTTTGCAAGGACGTCCTTGCGCAGCGCCTTGATCGTCTCGCGCGCGATGACCTTGGCGCCGATCGCCGCCTGGATCGGGATCTGGAACAGATGCGGCGGGATGAGCTCTTTCAACTTCTCGCACATCGAGCGGCCGCGGCTTTCGGCGCGTGAGCGGTGCACGACGATCGAGAGCGCATCGACGGGCTCGCTGTTGACGAGGATCGACAGCTTGACGAGGTCGCCTTCCTCGTAATCCTTGATGTGATAATCGAACGAGGCGTAGCCGCGCGACACGCTTTTCAGCCGGTCGTAGAAGTCGAATACGACTTCGTTCAGTGGCAACTCATAGATCACCATGGCGCGTGAACCTGCGTAGGTCAGCTGCTTCTGGCGTCCGCGCCGATCCTGGCAGAGTTTCAAAACAGCACCGAGGTAATCGTCGGGCACGAGAATCGTCGCCTCGATCCACGGTTCCTTGATGTGATCGATCTTGACCACCTCCGGCATGTCGGCCGGATTGTGCATCTCGATCATCGAGCCGTCATTCATATACAGATGATAGATAACGCTCGGCGCGGTGGTGATGAGGTCGAGGTTGAACTCGCGCTCCAGTCGCTCGGTGATGATCTCGAGGTGAAGGAGCCCGAGGAAGCCGCAACGGAAGCCGAAGCCGAGAGCGGCCGAGCTTTCCGTTTCGAATGAAAAGCTCGCATCGTTGAGCCGGAGCCTGCCCATCGCTTCGCGCAGATCCTCGAAGTCGGCGGCATCGACGGGAAAGAGCCCGCAGAAAACGACGGGTTGGGCCGGTTTAAAGCCGGGCAACGGTTCGGTGGTCGGGTTCTTCTCATCCGTCACGGTATCGCCGACGCGGGTGTCGGCGACTTCCTTGATGGCGGCGGTGAAGAAGCCGACCTCGCCGGGTCCGAGCTTCTCGAGCATTTCCTGCTTCGGGCGGAAAATGCCGACGCGCTCGATCTGATAGTCGGCGCCGCTCGACATCAGCTTGACGCGCTGGCCCTTCTTCAACGTGCCGTCGATGACGCGCACGAGCACGATGACGCCGAGGTAGGCGTCGTACCAGCTGTCGATGAGCATGGCTTTCAGCGGCTTCGCGGTATCGCCCTTCGGCGGCGGCAGGCGCTCGACGATGGCTTCTAGAACGGCTTCGACGTTGAGGCCCGTCTTGGCCGATACGCCGATCGCATCGGAAGCGTCGATGCCGATCACGTCCTCGATCTGCTGCTTGACGCGGTCGGCATCGGCCGCCGGCAGATCGATCTTGTTGAGAACGGGCAGGATTTCGAGATTGTTGTCGAGCGCCTGATAGACGTTGGCGAGCGTCTGCGCTTCGACGCCCTGGCTCGCATCGACGACGAGGATCGCGCCTTCGCAGGCAGCGAGTGAGCGCGAAACCTCGTAGGCGAAGTCGACGTGGCCGGGGGTGTCCATCAGATTGAGCTGATAGACCTCGCCGTCCTTGGCCTTGTAATCCAGGCGGACGGTCTGGGCTTTGATCGTGATGCCACGCTCGCGCTCGATGTCCATCGAGTCGAGGATTTGGGCCTTCATTTCCCGGTTCGAGACATTGCCGCAGAGCTGAATCAGGCGGTCCGACAGGGTCGACTTGCCGTGATCGATGTGAGCAATGATAGAGAAATTTCGTATCCGTGAGATATCGGTCATGGGCGGGGCTCATAGCACCCGGAACCTGATGGCAAAAGGGCCGTTAAGCTCATGAGCCTATTTAGCCGACGGCTGCTTCGCCGCATGGGCCTATAAGATTACTGGCGACTTGGTTGTCAGTGTGCGAAAAACCTGGGGAAGCCCGCAAGAGACGTTCGAAATCCGGAGAGACGATATGGCGAACTCACCCTTCGAGGCCAATCCAGCCTTCACTAAGCTTGGCGAGGATACACGCAAGGCCGTCACCCAAGCCTTCGACGCGATGTCGAATTGGCGTTCCGAGCTTGCGGATCTCGGCGAGAAGAACAGTAACGCCGTGTTCGACAAGATGGCGGACGCGGCCAAGTCGTTGGGCTGGCCGACGGATTTTGTCGAACTCAGCCGGAAACAGATGCAAAACGCCTCGAAATTGCAGTTGCAGGCCGTCGATCAGGTGATGGACGTCTGGGAGAAGCAGGTGAAGTCGATCGGGGCGGCCGGCCAGCTGCCGAATTTCCCAAACTTCCCGAATTTCCCTAATTTCCCAGGCTTCGGCAATGCAACCTCCGGGCAGTCGGGCTTTCCCGGTGGTGGTGTGTTCCCGGGTATGCCGGACTTCGGCGCGGGCGCAACCAATCCGATCCAGTTCTGGATGCAGGCCGCCGAGATGTGGCAAAAGGGCTGGCAGCAAGCGATGTCGACCTGGGTCGATGCGCAGCAGAATACCATGGGCAAGTCGTCGGGCGGCAGCGGCAAACCCGGCTCGCGCTAGCTTTAGACATTCCACAGTTCACGTATTTCCGGCGCCGACCCTCGCAAGACGGTCGGCGCTTTCGTATTTCGCGCCGTTTCCGCGATGTCGCCCACCCGCTGGAGTGTGCGCCACGGTCGCGTCCACCATCCCTTGCCTGATTTATCCCATCAACCTATATTAGAATTATTCTAAATTATAGGGTTGAGCAGGCTGCTGCGCCTGGAAATCGGGTTCGATGCGAAAATTCACTGATCTCGATGAGCGTGAAATTCTGGCCCTCGCTATCTCGCTGGAGGAGGAGCATGGGCGGATTTATGCCGACTATGCCGCGCCGGAGATGATGAAGATGAGAACTGGCAAATCATTGTATAAGAAATTTCTACAACAATCAGTTGGCAGATTTCCTTAATCTTGCCCTATCAGCCCCTAGCTCGAAATGTCGATCCCGCCCTTGATCTTCACCGGGATGCGGAGGAACCGGACGCCGTTCTCTTCTGCCTCCGGAAAGCGCCCAGCGCGGATGTTCACCTGGATCGACGGCAGCAGCAGCTTTGGCACCGCCAATGTGGCGTCGCGTGCTTCCCGCATGGCGACAAATTCATCTTCATTCACGCCGTCATGCACATGGATGCTGGCCCGACGTTCCTCACCCACAGTCGTCTCCCAACGATATTCGTCGCGGCCCGGCGCCTTGTAGTCATGGCAGAGGAACAGCCGCGTGTCGTCCGGCAGGCTGAGAACGCGGCGGATCGAACGATATAGCTGACGGGCATCGCCGCCGGGAAAATCGGCGCGCGCGGTGCCGTAATCCGGCATGAACAATGTGTCGCCCACAAAGGCTGCGTTGCCAATCCGGTAGGTCAGGTCGGCGGGAGTGTGCCCGGGTGTATGCATCACCTCCACTTCCAGCGTACCGAGCGCAAAGCGCTCGCCATCGGTGAAAAGGCGGTCAAAGTCCGACCCATCGGTCTTGAGGCCATCGAATGCAAAGATCGGCCGGAAAATCTTCTGCACATCGCGGATATGCTCGCCAATACCGATCTGCGCGCCGGTCTTCGCCTTAATATAGGGCGCGGCGGAAAGATGATCGGCGTGGGCGTGCGTTTCCAGAACCAAGGCGATATGCCAGCCCCTTTCCTCCGCCACCGCCAGGATCCGCTCGGCCGAGGCTGTATCGACCTCGCCGCTCGATAGATCGAAATCCAGCACGGGATCTATCACCGCGGCCACGCGTGTTGCGGGATCGGTAACCAGATAGCTGATCGTGTTGGTAGATTTGTCGAAGAACGCTTCGATGATCGGCTGGGCAGCCATGGGAACCTCCAATCGTTCCTTGACTATATATTAGAAGATTCTATATTAGCAATATCTAATTAAGAGGTGCTCTGATGCGCAAGCCCCCGATGGACCTGACGACATTTGAGAAGAAAGCCGGCGAAGTGGCGCAAGTGCTGAAGGCGATCGGCAATGACCGGCGCCTGATGGTGCTGTGCAAGCTTGTCGAACATGACGAGCGCACAGTCGGCGATCTCGCCGATGACGTCGGCCTCTCACAGTCGGCCCTCTCACAGCACCTTGCCCGGATGCGCGACGAGGGTCTCGTCGCCTTCCGCCGCGAGAGCCAGATGCTCTGGTACCGGATCGCCGATCCGCGAACCAAGGCGCTGCTCGCCACGCTTTACCGGCTCTACTGTCAGGAGGACTGACCTATGACGATGAAATCCGTTAGCCCCGCAGAGGCGCGGTCTCTGATCGAAACCGGCGCCAAGCTGATCGACATTCGCACCCCTGATGAACATGCGCGTGAGCATATTCCCGGCGCGGTCAATGTGCCCTTGGCCGAGATCAGCCGCTTTCAGGCCGGTGATTGCCCGGTCGTATTCCATTGCCGCACGGGTGCGCGAACCGAAGCCAACGCTGTCCGGCTCGGGGCGGCCACCAGCGCGCCCTGCTATGTGCTGGAGGGCGGGATCGAGGCATGGCGCCGCGCCGGGCTTGAGGTGAAGGCCGACCGACACCAGCCGCTTGAATTGATGCGGCAGGTCCAGCTTGCCGCCGGAGGGTTGGTGCTGCTTGGAGTTGCGCTCGGGTTCCTCGTCGGCCCCGGCTTCTTCGCCCTTTCCGCCTTGGTCGGCGCCGGGCTGATGATGGCGGGCGCGACCGGCTGGTGTGGTATGGCGCGACTGCTGCAGCATATGCCATGGAACCGGCGGATGGCGGCCTGATGATCGTAACCGCGACGGAAATCCTGCTCGCGCTGGCCTCGGGCGGCCTGATCGGCATCGTGCTGGGGCTGGTAGGCGGCGGCGGCTCGATTCTCGCCGTGCCGTTGCTAATCTATGTGGTCGGCATCGGCTCCACCCATGCAGCGATTGGCACGGCGGCAGTGGCCGTTGCGGCGAATGCCGCTGCAAGCCTTGGCGGCCACGCCCGCGCAGGCATGGTCAAATGGCCCTGCGCCCTGGTCTTTGCCGTGGCAGGTGTCGTCGGCGCGGCGATCGGGGCAGAGATCGGCAAGACAGTCGGCGGAACAAGGCTGCTGATGCTGTTCGGCTTGCTGATGATCGGCGTGGGCCTTTCGATGCTACTTAAGCGACGGCGTGAGGAAGATCCCGGAGTGCGACTGTCACGCACGACAGCTGCGGTGCTTCTACCCCGCCTCGTGCCGATGGGACTGGGCGTCGGCCTTGCTGCCGGTTTCTTCGGGATCGGCGGAGGCTTCCTGATCGTGCCTGCCCTCATCGCGGCGACGGCCATGCCTCTTGTCTATGCGGTCGGCACGTCGCTTGTCGTCGTCACCGCGCTCGGGCTGACTACGGCCACCTCTTATGCAGTGTCCGGCCATGTCGACTGGCCGCTTACCGCCCTCCTCATCGCGGGCGGTGCCGGCGGGGCAATAGTGGGGATCCGGCTGGGCCAACGGCTCGCCGCCCACAAGATGCTGTTCGAGCGGGCCTTCGCTGCCTTGGTTGTCGCTGTCGGCATTTATATCGCGACCGTAGCGGCCTAAGGTCGAGCTATCGAGGTTCTCTCTTTGGTTCGGGAACGGCTACGGTTGAGAATGCCGGATTTCCGTGCTCTCGGTAGCGTGGCGCGCCATCAAAAAAAGGCAATCAAAACAGCTTCTGAAGCTGCGCGCTGCTGAACAAAGATGAGAACTGTTATCCGCGATAATCGGTTCGCATTCTGCGCGGTGCTGTCGGCAATGCCGAGAGGCCGTGTGAAAACGCGCGCATTCTGACGAACCGATGTACGATTCCCGTGAGCATGAGCGGGAGGATCGAATGGGGCGATTCATCGAGGGCGTGGAACGAACGCAGGCGACGCTTCTGCCTGCAACGATTGACGACTACGTCAGCGAAAACAATCCGGTTCGCGTCGTCGATGTCTTCGTCGACGCGCTTGATCTGGCAACACTTGGCTTCGAAGGCGTCATTCCCGAGGAGACCGGGCGTCCCAGCTATCATCCGGCGACAATCCTCAAGATCTATATCTACGGCTATCTCAACCAGGTGCAGTCATCGCGTAGCCTCGAGCGCGAATGCCATCGGAACTTGGACTCATTTGGCTGACCGGAAGCCTGGCACCGGACTTCAAGACGATCGCCGATTTCCGCCGCGACAACGGTCCTGCCATTCGCAAAGTGTGTGCTCAATTCATCGCCCTTTGTCGCGGCATTGACCTTCTAGACGCCAGGATCGTTGCCATTGATGGCAGCAAGTTCAAAGCCGTTAACGCCAAGGCGAAGAGTTTCACGCGAGAGAAGCTGCATCGGCGTCTGGGCGAGATCGATGCGGCTATCGCGCGGTATATGGCGGAACTCGATCGCTCGGACGAGGTGGTCAGCAAGACCGGCATGCATCCGGTTGCGGCGCGCATGGCTCGGACGATCAAGAAGCTCGCCCACTATAGGAAAGAAGCTGGTGCGCTCCGCGCCATCGAGCGGCGTATGGACAGCTCTGGCGAGACGCAAGTGTCGCTAACCGATCCGGATTGCCGAGCTATGGCCACGACGAGCAAGCAGCCGCGCGTCGTTGGCTACAATGTGCAGAGCGCCGTCGAGACGAAGCACCATCTGATCGTCGCACACGAGGTGACCAACCACGGCTATGACCGTGACGCCCTATCGATGATGGCGCAAAAGGCGCGTGAGGTAATGGCCGCTCTCGATATCGAGGCCGTCGCCGACAAGGGCTATTACAAGGGTGAGGAGATCGTTGCATGCGAGCAGTCGGGCATCGCCGTCACTGTGCCCAAGCCGAACACCTCCAATGCAGGAGCGGCCGGCCGCTTCGACCGCGCAGACTTCGTGTATCGCGCTGGAGAAGACGCCTATGAGTGCCCAGCGGGGAAGAAGCTCACCTACCGCTTCACGAACGAGGAAGCCGGCAAGACGCTGCGCAGCTATTGGACCAATGATTGCGAGAGCTGTGCAATCAAGCGCAGGTGCACGACGAGCAAGCAGCGGCGCGTCCGGCGATGGGAGCACGAGGACATCCTAGAGCGCGTTCAGAAGCGTCTCGACGACGACCCCGGCAAGATCCCCTTGCGAAGCAAGACCGTCGAGCATCCGTTCGGAACGATCAAGGCCTGGATGGGGGCAACGCACTTCAAGATGAAGACGCTGAGGCACGTTGCTACCGAAATGGCATTGCACGTGCTGGCCTACAATCTGAAGCGGGTGATGGCGGTTCTCGGAGTGCCGAGGCTACTCAGGGCGATCTGAGGGCTCTCTCCCAGAAGCGGCTGTTGCTTCCCTGAGCTTGGGCGCCGTTATCACACAGCCTCCAGAGAAAGCGGACATCAGCGGTGCACGTTTCCTCCTCCACTACACGAGTATTTAGCCGGTGTCCGCTGTTGTATACGACCGCCGGAACCTACAGCGAAGCCGCTTCGGCCGCTGTCGTTCGTTACCTGCCATCGGTTCTGAGGCCGCGTGGGCCCAAAAGCTGCAATGCATTTTCGAACAACTCTGTTGTGTATGATACTTACACATGTTGTTGGGTTCCTTAGGCGTCGGGGTCCATCCATTTGCGATGCTCGGCAAAGTGTGCCGACGCCAGATCGAGGAAGGTGCGCACTTTGGCCGAGAGCTGATGGCGGTGCGGATAAATCGCGTTGATCGCGAATTCGGTTGGGTGATGATCGGCCAATAGACGGACGAGCGCTCCCGACTTGATGTCGTCAACAATGATGAAGCTCGGGGCAAGGAAAACACCGTGCCCTCCGAGCGCGAGCGCCCTCAGGACATCGGCGCTGTTCGTCACGACGCTGCCGGAAACGCGCACCGATGCAGGTTTTCCGGCAGCATCTTCAAAGTGCCATTCATCGCCGAAGGGATAGAACGCGTAGCGCACGCAATTGTGGTCTGCGAGATCTGCCAGCGCGCTCGGTGCCGAGTTGCGCTCGAGGTAGCCCGGCGAGCAGCACAAAATATGCCGCCAGGGTGTCAGCCGCTTCACGATCAAACTTGAATCCGGCGGCGGTATTGTGCGGATGGCGAGATCGATCCCTTCTTCGACCAGGTCGATCATCCGGTCGCCGACCATCAGTTCGATCGAGACCGCCGGATTGTTGGTGAGAAATTCGGATATAACGGGCGCCAGGAAATTATGGATGTGCGTGCTCGTGTGGAGGCGCAGCGTGCCGCGTGGCGTCGATTGCAACGCGCCGGCGATGCGGTCGGCTTCGTCGAGATCGGCGAGGATTTGCTTCGAGCGTTCGTAGTAGGTCTTGCCCGTCTCAGTCAGGCTCACCTTGCGCGTTGTTCGGTTGAGAAGTCGCGCCCCCAAACGATCCTCGAGCGACTGGATGTGATTGCTCACCATCGTCACGGACATGTTGAGGCGGCGCGCCGCCGCGGAAAAGCCGCCGCATTCCACGACGCGTCCAAATACGGTGAGACTGGTCAGACGGTCCATGATGGGATTATCCGCTCTTGCTTGACGATCCTTTCACTTGTTCGCCAATTACCACGGCAGGCCTGAAGCCGCATCTTCCTTCTCAACGGCGTGAGGGGAGGTGTCCCCCGATCTTACCCCCGGCCAAGTGTCAAGCTCCCGAAAGGAATTCGCCATGTCACGTCTGAAAGGAAAAAAAGCCCTGATTACGGGAGGAACGACTGGCATCGGCCTGGAGACGGCGGCCCGTTTTATTGCCGAGGGCGCCCGCGTAGCCGTCACCGGAAGTAATCCGGCCAATATCGAGCAGGCACGGAAGGCGTTGGGTCCGAGCGCTTTGGTCTTCCGGGCCGACGCCGGCAATGTCGCGAGCCAAAAGGATGTCGCCAAGACCGTCGGAGACGCTTTCGGCAAGCTCGACGCCGTTTTCATCAATGCAGGCGTCGCCGATTTCCGTCCCGTCGAGCAATGGGACGAAGCGGGCTTTGACAGATCGATCGCCGTCAACGTCAAGGGGCCTTATTTCCTTGTGCAGGCGTTGCTGTCGATCCTGAACGATCCGGCATCGATCGTGCTCAATACTTCGATCAACGCCCACCTTGGCATGCCGAATTCCAGCGTCTATGCGGCGACGAAAGCGGCGCTGCTGTCGATGGCCAAAACGCTGTCCGGTGAATTGATCGGCCGCGGCGTGCGCGTCAATGCGATAAGTCCAGGCCCAATAGAAACGCCGCTTTATGGCAAACTCGGCCTTGGAAAATCCGATCTCGATGCGATGACGAAATCGATCCTTGGACAGATACCGGCGGCCCGCTTCGGCAAAGCCTCCGAGATTGCGGACGCCGTCGTTTTCTTCGCGTCCGACGAGTCGGCGTTTACGGTCGGCAGCGAGTTGGTAATCGACGGAGGGATGAGCAACCTTTAAGGGGCTTTTGCCAGGGTTGCGGGAGAAGGGGCGCTTTGGAGCGCCCTTTCTTTTGCGTGCGGCGTCGATCGATTATCCGCTTTGATTTTATAATATGTGCTATATTTCTGGGATTATCGCCTCGCATTGGACGGCGCATTCTCCTCGCATAACAACGCTGCTCCCGAAGGGACGGCCTCACTATCCTGGAGGATGTCATGGCTGAAATGCCCCGAGCTGAAAATTTTCAGCAAGTTCAGGTCCATGAGCAGGGCGCCGCTACCCCGGCGAAGCCCCGTAGCGTTGCCAGGCGTTCCGCCGTCGCGGCTGCCCTGATGCTCGGTGCGGCCGCGATCGGATATTACGGCTACGATTACTGGACGACCGGCCAGTATCTCCAGTCGACCGACGACGCATATGTCAAGGCGGACTACACGACCATCGCCCCGAAAGTTTCCGGCTACATCGCCGACGTGCTCGTTGCCGACAATCAGACGGTAAAAGCCGGTGCCGTTCTCGCCCACATCGACGACCGCGATTTTCGCACTGCGCTCGCGCAGGCCCAGGCCGATGTGAAGGCCTCGGAAGCCGCCGTTCGCAATCTGGATGCTCAACTCACGCTTCAGAATTCGATCATCGATCAGGCCAAGGCGACCGTCGCCGCGACGCAGGCTTCGCTGACATTCGCCCAAGCCGACGCCGACCGTTATCACGAGCTGACCAAGACCGGTTTGGGTACTGTGCAAAGGGCGCAGCAGACGGAATCGATCAAGAGCCAGACAACCGCACAATTGCAGCGCGATCAGGCGGCGCGTGTTTCGGTCGAGGCAAAAGTCGTCGTATTGACGACCGAGCGCGAGCAGGCCGTAGCGCAACGTGATCGGGCTCAAGCGGTGGCGCATCAGGCCGAACTCAATCTCTCGTACACGACGATCAGCGCACCGGTCGATGGAACCGTCGGTGCCCGTTCGATCCGCGTCGGGCAGTTCGTGACGGCCGGAACGCAGCTGATGGCGGTGGTGCCGCTGCACGCCACTTACGTTGTCGCTAATTTCAAGGAAACGCAGCTTACCTATATCCGTGACGGCCAGCCCGTCGAAGTCTCCGTCGACGGCTTCCCCGGCGTCTCGCTTAAAGGCCATGTCGATAGCTTGTCGCCGGCGAGCGGCCTCGAGTTCTCGTTGCTGCCGCCGGACAACGCCACGGGCAACTTCACCAAGATCGTCCAGCGCGTACCGGTGAAGATCGTCCTCGATCCATGGGATCTGCAGGGCTTCTTGCGCCCCGGCATGTCAGTCGAACCGACGATAGATACGAGAGCCGCTGCACAACATGAGAGTCCTGCGATCGTAGCGGCATCTTCAAGCCCGCGCGGATAATCCTTCCGATCTTTCCAAGATTATCAATTTTCCAATTATTCCGCATGCTGCAAGCATCAGACGGAAGGAAGCAAGCCATGTCAGCGATCAGCGCAACGCCTTCGGACTTCGCCGGTCAACAGGCCGCAACTCAGCGCGCCGGCACCGCAGAAGCAGTCCCGTCGCTCAAAACCTGGATCGCCGTCATCGCCTCGACGTTGGGTTCGTTCATGGCCGTTCTGAACATCCAGATCGTCAACGCTTCCCTCGCCGACGTGCAGGGCGCGATCGGCGCCGGCATCGACGATGGCGGTTGGATCTCGACGTCGTACCTCATCGCCGAAATCGTCGTCATTCCGTTGACGGCCTGGCTCGCGAAGGTCTTCTCGCTCCGTCTCTACCTGCTGACCAACGCGTTTCTATTTCTCGTCTTCTCCATCGGCTGCGCTTTCGCACACAACCTCGGCCAGATGATCGTGCTGCGCGCGATCCAGGGCTTTTCGGGCGGCGTGCTGATCCCGATGGCCTTCACAATCATCATCACGATGTTGCCGAAGTCGAAGCAGCCGATCGGCCTTGCGCTCTTCGCATTGTCGGCAACCTTTGCGCCGGCGATCGGTCCGACGATCGGCGGATATCTGACTGAGAACTGGGGCTGGCAGTACATCTTTTACGTCAACCTGGTGCCGGGCCTGCTGATGATCGCGATGCTTTGGGCTTCGCTCGAAAAGAGCCCGATGCAGTTGTCGCTGCTCCGTCAGGGCGACTGGCCGGGCATCATAACGATGGCGGTCGGCCTGGCAGCGCTGCAGACGGTTCTCGAAGAAGGCAACAAGGACGACTGGTTCGGCTCGCCCTTCATCGTTCGCCTGTCGATCATCGCCGCCGTGTCGCTGACGCTGTTTTTCTGGATCGAGCTGACGAGCGCAAAGCCGTTGCTGAACCTGCGCGTGTTGACCCGCCGTAACTTCGGCTTCGGCAGCGTCGCCAACTTCTTGCTCGGCATGGCGCTCTATGGTTCGGTCTTCATCCTGCCGGTCTATTTGGCTCGCGTCCAGGACTACAATGCTGAACAAATCGGCATGGTGCTGGCCTGGACGGGCTTCCCGCAACTCTTGCTGATCCCGCTCGTTCCGCGGCTGATGCGAAAGTTCGACGTTCGCATCGTCATCGCCGTAGGCTTCGCGATTTTCGCAGCAAGCAATTTCATGAACATCGAGATGACAGGCAACTATGCCGGCGACCAACTGTTTTGGCCGAATATCGTCCGCGCCATCGGCCAGGCTCTCGTCTTCACGCCGCTCTCCGCAATCGCGACGGCCGGCATCGAGATGGAGAACGCGGGATCGGCTTCGGCACTGTTCAACATGATGCGTAATCTCGGGGGCGCCGTTGGCATCGCGATGCTGCAAACCTTTCAGACCAAGCGCGAGCAGTTTCATTCGAATATCCTGACGCAGTCGGTTTCCGACTTCTCCGAAGCGACACGCGAACGCATCCAGGAGCTGACATCCTACTTCCAGGCCCACGGCGTTACAGACCATGCGTTGGCGACGCATAAGGCGATCGTCGCGATCGGCGGCCGGGTTCGCCAGCAGGCAAACATCATGGCCTTCAGCGATACGTTCTATCTGCTTGGTATCGCTCTGGTGATCGCACTGCTTGCCACGCTCTTATTGAAGAAGCCAGGGAAGCTCGCAGGCGCCGCCGCCCATTGATTCAAGACGAATCTACCGGACGCAAATAAAAGAAGGGAACGACGACCATGCAACCGAGACTGAACCCCTACAAAGCGGCTCCCGACGCCGTCAAAGCCCTGACCGCACTTGAGGACTACATTCAGAAAAGCGGATTGGAGCATTCGCTGATCGATCTGGTGAAGACGCGGGCTTCGCAGATCAACGGCTGCGCCTACTGCATCCACATGCACACCATAGACGCACGGGCACGAGGTGAAACGGAAGAGCGACTTTATCTACTCGACGCGTGGCACGAGTCGCCCCTCTACACTGAGCGCGAACGTGTCGCCCTCGCCTGGACGGAGGCCTTGACCCTCATCGCCGAAACCCACGCACCCGATCACGACTTTGAAGAAGCGCGGAAATTTTTCTCGGAAGAAGAGCTGGTCAAGCTCACGGTATTGATCGGCACGATTAATGCGTGGAACCGTCTCGCCATCAGTTTTCGGGCCGTTCACCCGACCAAGACCACGATCGTATCTGCTTAGTCAAAAACAGGAGGACACCGCTATGATTACGACCAAATCGAAACTCTCACTCGCCGTCGCGATTGCTGCTGTTGCGATTGGCACAGCGCTGCCGTCGTTCGTCGCTACGGCTCATGGCGATGATCCAGGAGCAAGCGTGAAGGCGGTCTTCGCGGGCAAGCTGCCGAACGTGCCGGGCAAGAGTGTCAGCGCCGTCGTCGTCAACTACGCTCCGGGTGGAAAATCTCCGAAGCATCACCACGCCGGCAGCGTCCTCGCCTACGTCCTGTCGGGCGAAATCCGCTCGGAAAATTCGGCGACAGGCCCGGTCAAGGTCTACAAGGCCGGCGAGACATTCTTCGAACCGCCCGGCAGCGAGCACGACGTCAGCGAGAACGCCAGCACGACCGAGCCGGCAAGCCTCCTCGCGATTTTCATCGCCGACGATAATGCGCAACTTACAACAATGGACAAGTGAGACGCACCATGAAAGCCAATCGTATCCATCGTTTCGGATCGCCGGAAGTTATCAAGCTGGAAGAGGCCGACCGGCCTCTTACCGGTGAAGGCGAAGTGCTCATCCGCGTCGAGGCGAGCGGCGTCGGTCCGTGGGACGGCTGGATCCGCGAGGGCAAAAGCGTCCTGCCTCAACCCTTGCCTCTGACGCTCGGCTCCGATCTTTCTGGCACTATCGAGGCAGTCGGCACAGGCATCACCAACTTCAAGGCCGGTGACGAAGTCTTCGGTGTCACCAATCCTCGGTTCATCGGTGCCAATGCAGAGTACGCGATCGCATCGGCACGAATGATCGCTGAGAAACCAAAAGGCATCACACACATCGAAGCTGCATCGGTGCCCGTCGTCGCGGTAACGGCCTGGCAAATGTTGTTCGATCGTGGCGGCGTCAAACGGGACCAGACAGTGCTTATTCTCGGCGCGGCGGGCAACGTCGGAAGCTATGCCGTTCAGCTTGCTCACGCTGCCGGCGCGCAGGTTATCGCGAGCGCCGCTAGAGATGAAACGGACTACGTGCGAAGCCTCGGCGCCAAACGAGTTTTCGATGGCCGTGCGCAGGGGCTGCCGAATGACCTGAAAGACATCGATGTCGTCATCGACGCTGTCGGAGGCGAGGCGCAAACGCAATCGCTGGAGGCCTTGCGGCTTGGCGGAGTTCTGATCTCGGCGGTATCCCAGCCGGATCAAAGCGCAGCCAGTCGACTGGGCATCAAAGCAGCGTTCATGCTCGTCGACGTCACCAACGCAGCGCTAAAGTCGATTGCAGAACTGATCGAGGCGAACAAACTTAAAACCAATGTTGGGGCGGTTTTAGATCTCGCAGAACTTCGACGAGCTCACGAAATGCTTGATGTTTCGCGGCTCCGTCGACGTGGAAAGATCGTCATTGATAGCGCCTGAGAAGGCGGTCGCTGATGTGTCCGCTCAGGGTCAAACTCGCCGGGCGATAACCAGTCTATGAAAGATCTAGTCCGAAAGCTGACGTGAGGTCAGCGGGTCAGTCTGTGGCGACATCTGACGCGATACCTCAGCTAGCGGATGTGGTTTGGGGGCGCTTCCAACGTCGTCGATCATGGGAGGCTCGAAGTCTGCCTATGATGCTGTGGACGGCATCCATCACCCGGCCCGAAGACCGATAAGGTCTTGGGGCAATAGATGGAGGAAGCCAGATGGTGCAGCCAGTTACAGCCGGCCTCGATATCGCTAAGAACGTTTTTCACGCCTACGGCGTCGATGCCAACGGCGAGAAGGTCTTCAGCCGTAAGCTTCGCCGTGCGCAGGTCGAGAGCTTCTTTGCCAAGCTTGAGCCTTGCCTGATCGGCATCGAGGCCTGCGCGACAGCGCATCACTGGGCTCGCACGATCGAGAAGATGGGCCATCAGGTCCGTCTTATGCCGCCCGCATACGTGAAGCCTTATGTGAAGACCCAGAAGAACGATGAAGCAGATGCCGAAGCAATCTGCGAAGCGGTCACCCGCCCAAACATGCGGTTTGCGGAGACGAAGACCGTCGAGCAACAAAGCGTGCTGGTACTGCATCGAACCCGAGCGATGCTGATCAAGCATCGCGCGCGGATGGGCAACACGATCAGAGCGCACCTCGCGGAGTTTGGCATCACCGAGAGTATCGGCAGGATCGGTCTCCACAGACTGATCGAAGTTGTCGTTTCCGGCGAAGATGATCGAATCACAGAAGTGGCACGCCGAGCGATGATGTGCTTGGTCGAGCAGTATCGCCTGCTCCAAGACCAGATCCTCGATCTCGACCGGCAAGTCATGGTCTGCCACAGGTCGAACGATGCGAGTAGGCGGCTGGCCACGATCCCCGGCATAGGGCCGCTGGCTGCGAGCGCTCTCGTTGCCTCCGTCGGCGATGCGTCTAGCTTCAAGAACGGGAGAAGCTTTGCAGCCTTCATCGGCCTAGTGCCAAAACAATCATCCAGTGGTGGAAAAGAGCGTCTCGGCAAAATATCGAAGCGTGGCGATCACTACCTGAGGTGGCTCCTTGTCGTCGGCGGCCTTGCGGTGATCCGATACGCACAGCGACACGGCACGCGTCGCCCTTGGCTGGTCAAACTTCTGCAGCGGCGCACGGCCAAGATCGCCGCCGTCGCCATGGCCAACAAGATGGCGCGGATCGCCTGGGTTCTGATGGCGCGCGGCGGCGCGTATCGCGAACCGGAGGCGCAAGCGGCATAGGAATTAGCGGGTCCATGCCGGGCGCGCTTCACGAGGTTGGAAAGGGCTAAAGGTAAGTCATGCAGTAAGCGGTCGACCACCGAGATCGGTAAAACCCATTGATCCCAGGGCGCCTCGAGCGCGTGCTTTTGATCGGGAGCTGATCTTGCGGATAGCATGAAGGCCATCGGTGTTCGCGCCGAGCAAACAGGCCGGACACATGGGCGCTACCGACCAGCTCTTCGTGACACGCAAGAAAGTCCTTGCCAACGGGGTGCCGTCCACACATGGGATAATGCAGACCATATCCCTTGGCGACCCCGCTGTGGGTCGGAGCTAGTAAGCGGAAACGCGCGTAGAAGGTGCGCTAAGTCGCCGATCAATCAACCTTAACTATGATGGAAAAGTTCTCATCTTCATCATCTCCGGCGCCGGTCTCGGCACGGACTATCCGGCGTCGGCGAAGATCTTCACGGAAATGGGGGACGAGGAAAACGATCACCGGCGCTGGCTGATCGATCTGTTCCGGCAGAAGTTCGGTGAGCATATTCCATTGATCCGCCGCCAGGACGTGTCGGGCTTCGTGCATCACGATCCGATTTGGTTCGTGCGTCCGCTCGGCATCGAGAAAGTGCGGCGGCAAGCCGAGGCGATCGAACTTGAAACGCGCAATTTCTATCGTGCGGCCATCGCGAGCGTTTCAGACGCGGAGTTGCGCAAGCTGCTCGGCGATCTCATCGTGGCGGAAGACCGTCACCTCGGCATCGCGCAGCATCTCTCCGAGGTCGAGCTGACGACGACAGCGAAGTCAGTCGAGGAAGAGGCGTCGCGCCGCGCGTTCGTGCTCCAGTATGTGCAACCCGGTTTGACCGGTCTGATCGACGGCTCGGTCTCGACGTTGGCGCCGATCTTCGCGGCGGCGTTCGCCACGCACAACACCTGGCAGACGTTTCTCGTCGGCATCGCGGCGTCGCTTGGCGCCGGTATCTCGATGGCGTTCGCGGAAGCGCTGGCGGACGACGGCAATATTTCAGGGCGTGGAAGTCCGTGGGTGCGCGGTGGTGTTACCGGACTGATGACGGCGCTGGGCGGACTCGGACACACGCTGCCCTATCTGATCCCGAACTTCTGGACGGCGACGTCGGTCGCCATCGTCGTCGTTTTTATCGAACTCTGGATCATCGCGCTTGTGCGCGCGCGCTTCATGGACACGAGATTTTTCAGAGCGGCGCTGGAAGTCGTGGTCGGAGGCCTGCTTGTTTTCGCAGTCGGAATTCTGATCGGAAGCGCCTAGAGCCTTCCGCTTTTCGTTGAATCGCGGATCGGCTCTAGGTCTTTGTTTTGTCGTGCTTCTTATCGGAAAACCGGTTCCCACTTTTCCGGAAGCACTCTCGTAGGCGCGTTTGCGCACGCGCAATCTGTCGTAAGCAGGCGTTAGCCTCATTCAGGCCATAGTGTCTTGACCCATTCCGGGCTGCCGGCACAGTGGCGGCGATACGCAACCCTCCGAAGGCTTCTCATGCGCGCAGGATATCTGGTTTTTTCGATTGCAACGCTTGCGTTTGCGGCATTGTCCGGCGCGGCGTTCGCGGAAGCCACGCCGCCGCCTCCGGCCAATAAGCGGAATTGCCAGAACACTGTGCCATTCGCCCGCTGGCTTGCGGATTTCAAACGTGAAGCCATCGCCGACGGCATCCATGCCGCCACCCTCGATGACGCGATCGGCGGCATGACGCCCGACATGAGCGTCGTCGCGCGCGACCGCAAGCAAGGGTTCTTCTCGCAGACGTTCATCGACTTCTATTTCAAGCTCGCGACCAACGGCCGCGAGAAGATGGGTAGGTCGTATCTGCAGCGGTACAAGCCGATCTTTGATCGCGCCGAAAAACAGTACGGCGTGCCGGGCGCCGTCATCACCGGCTTTTGGGCGCTCGAGAGCGACTTCGGCGGGGGCATGGGGAATCTGTCCGTCATGCGTTCGCTGGTGACGCTGGCCTGGGACTGCCGCCGTGGCGATTTCTTCCGTAACGAGCTTAAGGCGGCGCTGAAAATCATCGAGCGCGGCGATCTCACGGCGGATCAGATGATCGGATCGTGGGCGGGCGAGCTTGGGCAGACGCAGTTCCTGCCGCAGCACTACTACAACTACGGCGTTGATTATGACGGCGATGGGCGCGTCGACCTGATCCGCGATATTCCGGACATCATCGGTTCGTCGGCGAATTTCATCGCATCGATGGGCTGGAAGCGCGGCGAGCCATGGCTCGAACAGGTGCGAGTCACGAAAGAGTTGCCGTGGGACAAAGCCGATCTCAACGTGCTGCTGCCGCGATCGCAGTGGGTCGCGTGGGGCATCGAAGGTGTCGGCCAGAAGCTGCCGTCGGACGATCTTCAGGCGTCGCTGTTATTGCCGATGGGGCGCAATGGGCCGGCCTTCCTCGCCTATAACAATTTCCGCGTTTATACGCAGTGGAACCAGTCGCTGACCTACGCGACGACGGCGGCGCATCTGGCGGCGCGGATGATGGGGGCGCCGAACCTCAGCCGCGCGAGCGGAGATGTTCCGTCGCTCGGTTATGAGCAGACGAAAGAGCTGCAGGCGCTCTTGAAGCGGCGTGGCTTCGACGTCGGCGAGGTCGACGGCAAGCTCGGCGCCGGAACGCGTAAGGCCGTTAAGGAAATGCAGATCAAGCTCGGCTTTCCTGCGGACAGCTATCCGACCTCGGAACTGCTGACGGCGCTGCGCGGACGGAGCTAATCGTCATCATCTTGTTTGGCATTGCCGACTCTCCTTCGTCGAGCCTGCCGGCAATGCCGCTACGCTCGATCGTTCGAGAATGACGGTGTGCCCCCTAGTGCAGCTTGACCTGGGGCTCCGTGCGCCGAGTCAACAAGCGTGACAGCGAGTCGAGCGCGACCTTGATTGGTCCGTGCAGGGCGACCTCGTGCATCTTGTAGAGCGAGCGATACATAATTTTCGCGAACCAGCCCTCGATGCGTAGCGATTTGCCGGAAACGAAGCCCATCAGGTTTCCGACTGTCGAATATTTTCCGAGCGACACGAGCGATCCGAAGTCGCGATATTTGAACGGCGCGAGCTTCGTCTCGCCGTGCATGCGGCGCTGGATCTGCCGGACGAGGTGACTCGATTGCTGATGCGCCGCCTGGGCGCGCGGCGGAATAGGCGCCGTTTCGCCTTCTGGAACGAGGTAAGCCGCATCGCCGATGACGAAGATATTATCGTCTTTGGTTGTTTGCAGCGACGGTCGCACGAGCAGCGTGTTGCTGCGGCTCACTTCCAAACCATCCATTTTAGACAGAACGTCTGGCCCTTTGACGCCGGCGGCCCAGACGACAAGCTCGGAGGGAATAAAGTCACCGTTGGCGAGGGTGACGCCTTCGTCAGAAACGTTCGTCACGGGGCTTCCGACGCGAACGTCGACGCCGATATCCTTTAAGATGTTGGTCGTTGCTGTTGAAAGCCTTTCGGGCAACGCCGGCAGAATGCGGGAAGCTGCCTCAATCAGCGTGATTTTGAAGTCTTTTTCGGCATCGATCTTGTCGAGACCAAAATCGACGAGACCGCGCGCTGCATGATGCAGTTCGGCGGAAAGTTCGGTGCCGGTCGCTCCGGCGCCGATGATCGCAACGTGAAGCTGTCCCGGCCTTATGGGACCTTGCTGCGCGTAGGCTCGGACGCAGGCATTCAAAAGGCGGCGATTAAAGCGCCGGGCCTGCTCTGGCGTGTCGAGCATGATCGCGTGATCCTTCACGCCGGGCGTGCCGAAATCGTTCGAGATGCTGCCGACCGCGATGACGAGGGTATCGTAAGGGAACCAGCGATCGGGCGTGATCTCGCGCCCATCTTCATCGTGAGTTGCCGCGAGGTGCACGCGCTTGTTGGCGCGGTCGAGGCCGATCATTTCGCCGTAGCGGTAGCGGAAGCCGTGCCAGTGACCTTGCGCCTGATAGGCCAGCTCGTGGCGGCCGGTGTCCATGCTGCCGGCGGCGATCTCGTGCAGCAGCGGCTTCCAGACGTGGGTGCGCGCCCTATCGACCAGCGTGATCTCGGCTTTGTTTTTCTTGCCGAGCTTGTTGCCAAGCTGGGTCGCGAGTTCCAGCCCACCCGCTCCGCCGCCGATGATGACGATCTTATGGATTCCCTTCGTGCCGGCAGTGGGTGCAGCGGTCGTCATGGTCACCTCATTCGTACAATGTGGCGGCGGGCGTTTACGAGCGAAGCTCGGCGCCCGTCATCTTTTTAACATCCGCGACTATTTTTTTGACAATTGTCTCTATGGCCTGATCCGTAAGTGTTTCGGTTGCCGGCTGTAGAGTTACCTCGATTGCGATCGACTTTTTACCCTCAGCGGCAAGGTTTCCGCCTTCGAATACGTCAAAGACGTTGACGTTCCGGATGAGAGCTTTGTCGGCGTTGAGCGCGGCCTTGATCACATCGCCCGCCGCCACGTCCTTCGGCACGACGAACGCGAGATCGCGCTTGACTGGCAAGAGATCGGACGCCGCAAGCGCGGGCTTGGCGCGGGATTTCTTCTTCTCGGGCGGCAGGGCGTCGATGAAGATTTCGAATGCCGCAACAGGGGCTTCGACGTCGAGGGCCTTGAGCGTCGCCGGGTGGACTTCGCCGAAATAGGCGAGCACGTTTTTCGGTCCGAGCCGCAGCGTCCCGGAGCGTCCCGGATGATACCAGGGCGGGCAATCGCGCGTGATCTGGGCTTTGCTGGCGTCGATGCCGAGGGCGGCCAATGCTGCGACGACATCGGCATTGACGTCGAAGACGCCGACGGGGGCTGCCGCTCCGCTCCAATGGCGCGAAGAGCCATCGACGCGTGCCGTTCCGGCGCGCACGGCGGCAGCGCTCAGATACTGGTCTTCAGGTTTTTCGCCGCGATAGGCCTGGCCAAGCTCGAACAGGGCGACATCGGACGCGCCGCGATTGCGATTGCGTGTGACGGCGGTTAGCAATCCGGGCAACAGTCCGGGCCGCATCGACGACAGTTCGGTCGAGATCGGATTGGCGAGATCGAGGGCCTCGGAGCCGCCGCCGAAATGCGTCGCCTGATCCTTCGGGATGAAGCTCCAGGTGACGGCTTCGACGAAGCCACGCGAGGCGAGCAAACGGCGCGCGCGGCGGGCGCGCTTCTGTTTTTCCGTCAGCACAGGGCGCGCGACGCCGTCGAGGCGCGGCAGCGGCGTCGAGGGGATGAGGTCGAGACCGGCGATGCGCACGATCTCTTCGACGAGATCGGCAGGCCCATGCACGTCGGGCCGCCAGGTCGGCACGGTGACCTTTGCGGCGCTCGGCTCGCCTGCGATCTTGGAGCCGAGTGCCGTCAATATTTTCGCGATTTCGGATTCGGGCAGCGTGACGCCCGTCAGCTTCGCGACGCGTGCGAAGTCGAACGCGATAACGCGATTTTCGATCGGTTCCTTGCCGGCGACCTTGGCCTTCGAGGCTTCGCCGCCGCAGAATTCCAGGATCATATCGGTCGCGAGATCGAGGCCTGGGCGAACGGATGCCGGATCGACGCCGCGTTCGAAACGGTAACGCGCGTCGGTGACGAGACCGGTCTTGCGGCCTGTGGCGGCCGTGCGCACCGGATCGAACCAGGCGCTTTCGATCAGGACGGCTTTCGTCTCGGGTGTGCAGCCCGTGCTTTCGCCGCCCATGACGCCGCCGAGGCCCAATGGTCCCGTGTCGTCGGCGATGACGCACATCGTATCGTCGACCGCGTATTCCTTGCCGTCGAGCGCAAGGAATTTCTCGCCGGATTTTCCGAGGCGGGCGTGGATCGCGCCTTTGAGCTTGTGCGCGTCGTAGACGTGCAGCGGTCGGCCGCGATCCAGCGAAATGTAATTCGTGACATCGACGAGGGCGTTGATCGGGCGCAGGCCAACCGCCTTCAGGCGGTTTTGCAGCCAATCAGGCGATGCGCCGTTCGCGACGTTGCGGATCGTGCGCGCCGCGAAGACCGGGCAGGCGTTTGCTGTTTCGGGTGTGAATTCGAGCTTCACCGGAATGGCGCAGTCGAAGGCTTCCTTGATGGCTGCGAGCTTCGGCTCCGGTTTCAATGATCCGAGACCGGCGGCGGCAAGGTCGCGCGCAACGCCGCGCACGCCCGTGCAATCGGGACGGTTGGGCGTCAGCTTCACTTCGATGACGGGGTCGTTGAGCCCGGCGACGTCGATATAGCGCTCGCCGACTTTGCTCGCCCATTCGGCCGGCAAATCGAGGATGCCGTCGCTTTCGCCCGCGAGTTCAAGCTCGGCGGCCGAGCACATCATGCCGTTCGAGACGACACCGCGAACGGGCTTCTTTTCAAGCGTGATTTTCGAACCTGGAACGTAGGTTCCGAGCGGCGCGAAGACCGCGATCATTCCCGCGCGCGCGTTCGGTGCGCCGCAGACGACCTCCATCAAAGGCGCGCCTTTGGCGATCTCGACCTGCACGACCTGCAATTTGTCGGCGTTCGGATGCTTCTTGGCTTCGACGATGCGCGCGACCACGAAAGCGCCGAGCGACTTCGCCGGGTCTTCGATGCTTTCGACTTCAAGGCCGATCGCCGACAGCGTCGTCTCGATCTCGTCGAGCGCCGCATTCGTATCGAGGTGGTCTTTGAGCCAGGAGAACGTGAATTTCATGTGCTGGGTCTCAGAATTCGTAGGTGTCTTTGAGAATTTGGAAGAGTTGAAAAGCGGACTCTCTTCCAAACTGCAGTGTTTGACTCTGCTTCCCGGGAATTTTGCGTTCGTCCGAGCCGTAGGTGTCGATTTGTACGATCGGCGTGCCGGTCTTTGGCTCGAATACTTTTACAAAGGCCGTAAATTGAGTTGGTTGAATTTTGCCCTCTCCGGGCTTCAGCTCGACAGATTTAACCCATCCCATAAGACGAACCTTCCGATTTGGCCTGGTTACCTATGACGACAGTCCACCGCCGAGGGTGGGGACGTCGAGCGTCGAGAAGCCGTAGTGGCCGAGCCATGTCAGGTCGCCGGAGAAGAAGGCGCGCAGATCCGGGATGCCGTATTTCAGCATCGTCAGGCGGTCGAGGCCGACGCCGAAAGCGAAGCCCTGATATTTTTCCGGGTCGAGGCCGCAGTTTCGCAGCACGTTGGGATGCACCATGCCGCAGCCCAGGATTTCGAGCCACTGGCCGGGCTTGCCGATCGCCTCGGCGCCGATGTCGACTTCCATCGACGGCTCTGTGAAGGGGAAGTGCGAGGCGCGAAAGCGCATCTTCACTTCGTCGACCTCGAAGAAGGCTTTGCAGAATTCCTGCAGCACCCATTTCAGGTGGCCCATGTGGGTCTTCTCGTCGATGACGAGGCCTTCGACCTGATGGAACATCGGCGTGTGCGTCTGGTCGCTGTCGCAACGATAGACGCGGCCCGGCGCGATGATGCGGAGCGGCGGCTTCTGCGAGACCATGGTCCGGATCTGCACGGGGCTTGTGTGCGTGCGCAGAAGCAGGCGCGAGCCATCGGCCTTCGGCGAGAAATAGAACGTGTCGAGGTCCTGGCGCGCCGGATGATCGGCCGGGATGTTGAGTTTATCGAAGTTCATCTCGTCGGTTTCGATGTCGGGACCTTCG
>NZ_JBAYUV010000034.1:0-38720 GCF_041674905.1 Hyphomicrobium sp. | reverse complement strand
TGCGGTTCTATACCCAATCCCTAACTTTTTTGCGTAAACTGATAATTTCATAGCGCAAATATACGTAATAAATTTGTATATTCAAATATATATTTCTACATTTGCGCTATATTAATATGATACTGAATTGTAATTAAATCCATTTACGGGTTGATGATTTATAGAGAAAGCCCAATAAGCTATCCATTCATACCCTTCCGTAGGCGTATTTCCGTCATCTAAATAATTACCTTCTTCTTTTCTAATTATTTCAAAAGCAGGTAACGGATTTATGTGAAAATCAAGTCCTACAACTTTTTTTACTTTTTCAATCGCTTTCAATACAGATTCGTTATGTCTTGTTAGGACGCCAAACATTTCTTCGTTTAGTTTTTTAACTTCTTTTAATTCTATTCTTTTCATGGCTTGTGTGTTTTGGCTTGATTATTTTTTAACTAATAATTTGATATTGTCAGGATGAGTTTCGATTTCTTCTTTTGTCATAGGAACGACTTTATACATAAAAACTGCACCACCTTGTTGCGCGATAAACGCATGACATTCTTGTTCTGTTCCGTCAAAACATCCCTGTCCTTCTTCTTCGTGGTAGACTAAATCTAATACTAAATGTGTTTTCATAACTTGCGTGTTGTTTAAATGATTTAAAAAATTAATCCTTTGTGTTTTTCCCGATAAAACTGTTCTGTTTGACTTACGAGTGGTAAAACAAAATTATCTACAAATTGAGTAGGAGTTGTACCTTTTTTTCGTTCTTTTCGTATTAGTTTTTCGTTTTGGTTAATCTGCCACCATTTTAAGTTTCTAAGTCGTGCGTCCCGAAAATATTCTAATTTGAAATAATCATCAAAATCTTCATCCGTAGCAAGTTTCAAACTAACAACGTCCCTTTCATGTTTCAGTTCATTTTTAGCATTTAAAATTTCTTTTTCGGTATGGTTTGCAGTAGCGAAAAGGGTGAAATGACCTCCATTAGAACTCAAATCATAAGTGTATTGAATACCGTTTGATGTATATTCTTTCATGGCGTTTATTTTTTATCTGCTTTTAATTCGGGATATTTCTCTCTTTCGGATTCAAGATATTTATTGAACCACTTATTAGATTCTTTGTTGCAATCGTCAATAGTTTTTGTTGCAATTTTAATGTATGAGTTTTTCGTTTCTATTTCAGAACTCATACTATTTATGATTGAGTCTCTTTCGTGAACTTTTGTAAATAGAAAGAATAACGTGATAATGTTTGCGATAATCAATATGGTGTAATTCGCTTTAGTTTTCATATCTTTTGTGTGTTAAGTGATTTGATATACGCAAATGTAGAAAAAGAAAATGAACTGACCAAATAAATTTTTATATTTTTTCCAAAAAAATATTTAAGTGGCTGAAATTAAGCTACAAGAACTTCCAAAAGCAATAAATTACGCTTCGTACAATCCATTTACTAATCCTTCTAATTCAGTCAAATCTCTTATGCTTGTTTCAGCACCTTTCTTGGTTACATATTCAGCAACATTTAATATCATTTCAAGTTGCTTTGAATCAATTTTGTACCCAATCATATTGAGTGCTTTCACAATGTTTTTGTCTTTATCTTTAATTTCAGCCTTCATAAATTTTATTTATTTTAGGTTGATTATAAATTTCCCCAACATACCCATCTTTGCAACAAGCAACAATGTGTTTTACACCACTATTTATATGACAATAACAACTACATAATTGTCTGAATCCTCCCTCTATTATTTCGTATTCTATTTGCCAACAATCATCTATTTCAGCATATTCCAAACCAAACCTTTCTACTATCATTTCGGTTATTTGTCTTGTAGTGTGAGCAAATGGTAAAGTTTCGTGGTTATTATCTCCTGTAACGGCATATAGCCCGTTGAGCTTTATTAATTTTCCAATCATAAAAATAAATTATTTAATTGCATTTTATTTTTTTTTAGTCCAATCTTTTAATACGCTTTCTGCTTTTGAGTTCATGTATTTAATTGTTTTAAAATATAACACATAAAACAGAAGAGTCCCAAATATCCAAAATAGTATAAAATAATCAGAATAGAATATGTCCTTTGAATCTTGCGCTAAACATAGGGCAAGTATTATCGGGGAAAGTAACCAAAAAGGAATTGCTATGTTTCTATATCCAACAAGCAGAATTGCTAAGATAAAAAAAAGCAACCTATATAGTGACTTTATTTTTTCAATCAAATATCTTTTCATTTTTATCTTGTGTGTTGAGTGAGCAAATGTAATAAATATTTTGCAAAATACTAATTATTTAATCTTTATTTTTTAAACATAAAAAAAGACGATGCTACTCGTCTTAAATATGATTTTTTCTATTTGCAATTGAGTATTATAGTTGTCGTTGCTACGCCAATCCCTGAATGGTTTTTTAGCCTTTTAAAGTAGTCCTTCATCGGGGGATTTTTAATTAGGATTTACAGGTTGTTCGTCTCCTATGAATTGCATTTCTGCCGTATCATCATCTGAATATACGCCTTCAGTCCTCATAAATTCATCTCTTTTTTGTTGTGCTTCTTCCATCATTTTAGCTTCTTCTTCAGCTCGTTTTTCTAAAGCCGATTTATATCCGAAAAGTTTTTTTAACAATGTCTGAACAGAAAAAACAAACAGGACGGGGCTTGTGATACACAGAAATGTGAATCCGACAAAAAATCCAAGAGGACTCCAAATTCTTTTCCAAAATAACTGCATCTGTGCGCTCTGTTGATAGGTCATTTTCAGCACTTGAATCATTTCGTTTTTTTCCATTTTTTTCTTAAATCGCTTCCATTCTATAACGATGAAAATTGATTCGTAAAGAACGGTAAATGTCCAATAGCAGATAAGGATTAGCTTGATTGTTGGTGTCATTTTATTTTTATTTGTTGGTTAATTATTTGTTTTTTTTATACTTTTTCATTATTAAGGTAGTCCAAATCAATTTTTGTTAATTGAATAGGATTTTCTTTGATATATGTTTCGATTTCAATTTTACCTTCCTCAGAATCAAGATAGTTGTCTTTTTTAATATAGTCACTAAGACTTTGTGTTTTTCGATTCCCAATCAGCTTTCTTTTCACAATATCCTTAATTCTTTTTTCATCCGAAGGAATATGGCTCAATATTGCATTTGTAAGTTTTTCTCCTCTAAAGTTAGGAATAACACTATTTTTATAATCTTTCGGGTCAAATATTTTTATCTGAGTAGTGAAGTCGAAATTTTCATGGAACTCGTACCAATCTTTACATCTCATTTCCCATTCTCTTTTTGGCACGTTTTCATCCGCATCTTCTCCGTCTTGAGCGTACCAATCTTGGAAGCACTCTAAAAGGATTTTTCTATGCCCGTGAACAAGGCAATTTGGATTCATTAAAATTCTTTTTGCTTTTACCTCTAAAGATATATTTAAGTGAACGGTAAACTCATTAATAAAATTGGTTTCTGATAAAATTTTAGCCCCTTGAAAAAGAACGGAAAGAATAGGGTATTTTTCAGTATCTATTTTTTTTATTTTTTCAGCAAAGGTTTCATCATCGTTAATGACACGGAATAACAAACTATCTATTATTACCGATTTTTCACTTTCGTTCCTATCTGCGTGTTTTGTGATTAGATGAGCATATTCTTTTGCGACTTGATTTTCGGAGGCTTCCCGAAGCCGACCAATTCTTTTTTGTATCTCTTTTTGGATATAAGGAAAACCTTTAGTTGTCATTAATCCATCGTATGCTTTTAAACTCATGTTTTTAGTTATTTGCCGTTCTTAATTTTGTCAATCCACCCCATTTTTTCTCCTCTTTTTTTCCATTGAGAAAAGGTTTCTTTCTGTCGTTCATTCATTAATTTTGTTTGCTCCTTTTTATTTTTTACAACATGGAAAAAGCTATGTTTATTGCCTTTCGCTGAGACAAGACCTAAATCCATTAGTTCACTTATTCTTGCACTCGCTGTCTTTTCGGGAAAATCATACAAAATTAAGTTCTCTAAAGTCATTGGCTTTTCAAGTAACAACTTATATATTTTCGATTTGTCGGAATCAAATTTACCACTTTTAACTTCTTTAACAAATGCGTCTCTTTTTGCTATAATTATTTTTCTCATTTCCATTCTTTTTCAAAAGATTTAGGATTACATCGGATAGTAGATAAAGACACTCTTTTCATAAATTCTTCCTTTGTTATCAGTTCATTAAAATACGAGTGCGTAAAATCATTTCTGTTCCATCCGTCAGGACTTAATATCAAAAGATTCCACTCTATCGGAACTAAAGATTTCCATTCCTTATAAGTTTTCTTTTCCATTATTTATCTCTAAAAGAGCGATAAAATCGCTCGCTAAATCTTCGACAAAATCAGAATGATTAAATTTGTCAGAAACGCTGAGATTGTACTTTTTAACGTAATCTTGTGTTTTCATTTTGTGCTATTAAAATTTTGTGTATTTATGAAATTCAACTTCGCCTAAAACTATTTTTGGTCGGTTCGGGTTTGGCATCAAATAATCAACGGTCACTCCATAATATTTAGCGAACATTATTAAAAGCTCACTATCCATTTTAAGTTTACCATTTTCGTGTTTGTTTAACCACTCATGGCTTTTACCCATTCCTTTTGAGGCTTCCCGTAAACTTTCTCCTTTCATTTTTCGGGCTTCTTTTAACTTATATTTTAATGGCATAATTTTTAGATTTACAGAATAGTTTTTTCGAGTCTTTTTTGCAAATCATGTAAGTCTTTTTTTCTTACAATTGCTTCTTCATTAAATTCAGATTCACTAATTTGACCATTTGATAACCCTAATAAATAAGCAAAACTCACTTCTTTCCAAGAATATTTTCTTGCAATAGGAAATTCTTTGCTAATATCATTAAATACGCCATCAACTCTTTTTATCAAATAATTGTAATCCCTGTTCCTATCAGCCTGATACTTACTTAATTTCTTTTTATTTGAATTAAATACTTTGGCTGAATGTAGAATAGTTGCGTGGTCTTTATTCAATAACTCTCCAATTGCGATAGATGTATAGCGTTGTTTTTGCAATATGTATACGGCAACTGCTCTTTTTATTACGGCATCTTCTATTCTGCTTTTACTCTTCAGTAAATCCATATCGAGTTTTATTCCGCTTTGAAAGAATATTTTTTCGCAAAATTTCGTCATGTAAATTATTCTATCCTCTTTTTCCATTTCTTTATAATTTTTGTCTGTTTTGTTTTCGGGAGATATTTTCCAAAAGCCTTTCGTAATCTCCTGCGAATCGTTTGAACGACTCTCTATTCAAATCAACTAATTTTAATCTCCGCATGGGTTTGTCTTGCCACGTTTTAAAACATTTTGGAGTATTTTTTTTGAAGATTGAAGATAATGACCCTTTGATATTTCTATCGTAAGAATATAGTTTAAAAAACAATTCTTTGTTTCTGAATCCCACTAACAACGGTTCTATTGCAGATTTACCAAATCTATCTTTGACTGATTTTTCAAGTCTGTCTTCAAATATGATTCGGTTCTTATAGTAGGTTTGTTTTTTCATTTGATATATTTAAGCCATTAAACGAATATTAACTTCGTCTATTGATGCTATTTTGTTTTCTAAAAGGTGTATTAACATATTTGCCCTTGCAATAGCTTCAGTTTCGCCAAATCCTTTACACCATAATCCGTTTCCCTTATTTTCCATTCTTGAAGTCCATTTTGAAGAAGGAAATATATCTCCTTGCGCTGAAGGCATAGATGTTATTATGTAATTTGCGTTTTTATGAGTAATTGGACTCGGAATCATAACTCCTAATTCAGCAACAGTAAAAGCTGAGGTAGGACTCCCTGAAAAGTCGATACTTTTTTTTGGCATTACTCCCCATTTTTCCGAATAAGTATGATAGAATAGCGATTCTTGTTTGACTCCTAACTTTTTAAGTTTTTCGCCTTGCATTTCGTTGCAACATTGGTCTTCTAAATACATAGTTTTTAACATTTAATTTTAACATTTCCATTATCTTCTTTCTGCACTACAAACGACCCTATTCTGCCGTCCGTACAGTCCATACCTTCTACAATGAATCCTATGGCTTTGTGGTTTCCTCCTGACATTGAATATTCAATGTTTGGTCTCTCTTCAGGAAGGTCTTTGAATAATTCGTCATAAAACCCCTTAAAATCATCATGCACGGAGAAAAATGAATTGTTTTCATAAGCCTGTAAATTACCATCCAATTGCCTAACTAAAATTGTATCGCTTCCGAATATTCCGCTTTTTTTACGAACCTGAACTATTCTGCCAACCATTTGCCAATCTTCTTGTTTTCCTTGTACGGGGCAAGAAAGAACTATAGTGTTAAATCCGTGTTGTTCAGATTCTCGTTTGTAGTTACCGAGATGTGACTGTTCTATTTTTATGTCTTTATAATTCATGATTTCAGATAATTAAGTTGTTTTTGATTAAATATTGGGGGGCTATAGCTAAATTTGCTCGAAATAATTATTTACCCAATTTGCTTTTAAGCCAATAACGGTTGTATCTCTTAACGAGCCTAACATAATATCTTCATCGTCCATCCCTTTGAAAAATCCTGCATACGTTTCTTCGTTTTGCAAGTTTAAAACAACAACTCGACCTTCTTCACAGTTTTCTATTTCGTTGGTTTGTTTTAAAAGCATTTCGATTTCTTTTTTTCCTTCTTTGAAGTTTATTTCAACTTTTGCTGTTACGGTAGTTTCCATGATTATAGATTTTGTGTGCTAAACTAATTATACGCGAATGTAGATATAATTTTGAAATAAACAAGGGAAATAATAAATATTTTTGAAAATATTTATTTTGTGAGTAATTCTTTTTCGATTTTCTTTGCTTCCGAAAGCTTAATCCACCAACATTCACTTCCTTTTATTTTTTTTCTTCCTAATTTAAAAATTGGAGTCCAAATGAATCCGAACCCCATAAATCTAAAATCCACTCTTTCAGAACCTATGTATTCTCCGATACCCAAGAAGTCTTTTTGGTCTGTTGAATATATTTTAATTTTCGTTCCTTTTTTCATATCGTTTTTAAATTATTTCAGGAGATTGTGAAATTTTATTTGTCAAGAGCATGAGTCTTTTTATTTTAATTTTGGCATAAAGACCAATATCTTTAATTGCTTCGTAGTTTTCCTTTCCTTTGTTGCGGTCAACAATTTTGTCTATAAGACTATTGGTTTTATTAAGGATGTCAATTTCTTTTTCGGTCAAAATGGATTTCTTTTTCATGATTTTTATTTTAATAATCTTGCCTTGATTTGTAGTCGTTGCTTTTGGTTAGTTTTTTAATAACGAATTTTGACCTAAATGGTAAATATACGAATGTGTTTTCATTAGGTCTAACCACTTCTTTCCCTACGTTTTCGGTTACTATCCAATCTCTTGCGTCATTATCATCAAGAAAAAACATATTTTTATGAATTTCGTTCCCATGAATTATTACATAAATTTCATCCATATCTTAATTTATTGATTTCAACCATTTTTTATGTTCACTAACCTGTCGTTTCAAATCTACTTTATCATTCGTTAAACGAGCGACATAATAGTTTTTGTACAGGTCTAAAATTTCAAGTGCTGAGTTAAATATAAAGTCGTATTTTGAGTTAAGAACTGTATAGGCATAAAGTCCGAGTGTTTGTGGCTTCATTTGAGAAAAGGAATAATATAGAGCGTCCGACTTTAGAATTTGAGAAAACTCTGAAAAAAACTCTGAGTCACCACTATCAATTCTGTTTTTATGTTCGAGCAAAACAAAGTCTGCCATCCATTCGAGGGGATACAGAATAATCTCTCCTCCTAATCCTTTTAAAAACTCGTCAGGAAACCTACTTCTGTTGTTTCCGTAATTAATACTTGGAGCATGATTTTCTTTTCCTTTTTCTACTGCATCTAAAATATTATTTTTATATTCAGATTCAGGCATTTTATTTACCTCATTTAATGACAAAAATCCTGAAAGAAGAATCTTTTCTTCTCTATTTTTGCCTTTCATCCAATCTCTGTTCATTTTTCTTCTAATAAATATTTTATTTGTCCAAAAGCTTTATCAACGTCTTCTTTAAAAACCACATCAAAATTGGATGGGTAATAATCTCGTTGAAAGTTTCCTCCCGAAATCTGTATAGAAAACCAATTACCTCTATTAACTATTTCGCAATAAAGATTGTCTTTTACAAAAGATTTTGATATACCAAACTCTTTGTTGTGTTTCCTGTTTTCAATCGACTCTACAAATCCTAATTCACTGAGTCTTTTATATGTTTCTTTTTTCATTTTTTGAATAGAGATTGTCTTGTAAAAACTTTTTTGTAATCCTTTTTGAATAATCCTCTATAACAGGCAAAAATTTCCTCCTTCGGAAACACATCGTTTTCATCATCAAATTGCACTATAAGCAACGTTCCGTTTTCTATTTTCAAGCAACATCCTTCCGCAAAACCATCGGCTACATACAAGCCGTCTTTGTTAAATATTTCTTCAAAAGTCATTTTTTAGGGTTTTATTTGAAATATAATTAAAAATTTTCAGATTAGTTTATCGGTGTGACTGCCGAAATAAAATGCGCTTCACTTATTCGATTTCCCACCTGAATATCACAAACTCTATCAGTGTATCCAAAATAACTTTTGTAGTCGTAGATTTTTTTCACTATTCCGATTGGGTAGTGTTTCGGGTTTTCTCCCGAATAATCTTTATCTAAAAAAGCTTGATGACAATCGTAAAATTTAACGGAATCACCTATTGAAATAGAGTTATTCTTTTTTTGTGTCATTTCTTTCTGAATCTAAAATCTCGAACATTTTTTTTAATCTTTCCTTATTTTGTTCTGTTTGGGCATGACTCAATAATTTCACCCAACCTACAATAGCATTCCGTTTAGAACGGACTGTAGTTAAGTAGTATTTTAATGATGTTTCGTCAGCTACTAATTCGCTTGAAAATAAATATTTAGATTCGTAACGAGCTATGCACCATAAAATAAGAAGAAATACAAAGTCAGGAGTGATACATTTATGTTTTAGTATTTTTTTGTCCAATTCAATTATTCCTGTTGAATTAGAGACTCTCGCTCCTGTCTTGTTATGAACACCCTTATCTTTAATCTGACTAAGGTATTTAATTTTATAAGTTTCTGCATTCGAGACATAATCTCCGACTCTTAATTTTGTATATGAATCGGAGAACTCTTTAGCAAATTCCAATAACTCTTCGTTTGGTTTGAAAGAATAATTCGCAGAGGTTTCTTCATACACGTATTGGTATTTTGTGTTTGCTTTCGCAGTTTTTACAGTTAATTTTTTCATAGTTTTAGATGTGTTTTATGAATTCAGAATATAAATATATTACTGCAATTGTCAGTACGGTAATTACAAATGAAAAAAAAGCAATAGTAAATAATGCACCAAAGAACATGTTTATAAATTTTTTCATTTTTTTTGTTAGTTTTAATTAATAACTTCGTCTCCTACTGTTTCTAAAACAGGCTCTGTACGGATTGTTAATCTACAAGTTCTTTGACGTATCCTATATCTTCGTATGAGTTTTAAAACAATCCGCTCAAGTTTTGGTAATTTATTTCTTTTTAAATGTCTTACTAAATTTATTTTTTATTCATTTTTTTTTTGATATTCTTTCGTCTTTTCTTCTCTCTTGCCTATTTTTTGAAGGGAAAAATGTTGGCTCTTGCAAGAAGTCAATCTTATGATTTGTTAAAATAGGGAGAATAGGCTCTTTATTTTCTACTGAATCTTTGATTGGAGATATGATTGTCACACTTCGTTTCATATTGATGCTTTCTCTTACCAAAGTAGAAGCCGCTCCTATACCTCCGATGCCACAGACAACAATAATTGGTTTTAAAAAGTGGCTTTCAATATCTTTCATGAAATCTGAAAAATGCGAATCAAATAACCCTTCTTTATCTTCAAAAAATCCTCTGCGATAAAAATTAGAAGCTATCTCATGAAGCATTTCTCTATCCATACATCTAACGTATTTAGCGACTTTTTCATCGAAATTATTGTCCTTCATTTTTTTAAGCTTTTATTTGTTGTCAAGCAACTTTCCTTGTTCGTGTAACGATTGCAGTCCTAACACGTTTATTTTATGCTGTATTGCGTTTTCAACCTCTAACTTCGCTTCATGCACAACTTCGTCCATAGTATCCTGAAAACATTCTGCAAAAAATGGAATATTGCCCGATATTTCTTGAGTAAGCCATTCAAGATGTGTGGTTAAATTATGAATATCGTCTTTGCTTAAAGTTTTCTTTTTTACAATTTCCTTTGCTTCCTGTTGTTTACTTTTCAATTTGTCAGCAAAAATTTTCATTCGTTCCTCAAATTTTCGATGAACAAATTCTTTTCTGCTTTCCTGTATAGGTAAATCGGCAACTTTTTTTCCGTCAACTCTTTCAATTGTACAACAAACTCCTGAACCGATATTCATTGATGTAATAAGTTCTGAAAATTGCCCACTTGACATTCTGATTTTCATTATGGGAATACCTACATTATAGTATCTATCCCGACTCAACTCTCTTATTATTTCAGAATTATTAACTTCCATTGTTATGTAATGGTCTTGAGGAAGTTCTGAACCGTAAAATTTTTGGCTTGGATTACAATTAACTCTACTAAAAGATATTTGACCGAAGCTTTCGTGTGCCGTTCTTTCTTCTTTTTCCATGACTTATTTGTTTTTAATTTTGTTGTGCCAATTTATAAATCCGACAGTAGCCAACCATGTTTTTTCTAATTCCATACGGATGAGATGTCTTTTAATTTTGCCTAATTCATTCACAAATGTTACTGCGGAATCATTCACTAAAATTCCATCTTCAATTTTTAGTTCTTTTAGCTTTTGGATAACGGGGATTAGTGCGTCCCATGACTCGTGATATTCTAAAAAATCTACGTTTAACACAAAACCATTATTGTCAGCGTTAGCCCATTCGTCATAATTACCTTTTTTTGCTGCCTTACAACCAAATGGTAGATTAAATTTCGTGTCGTTATTGAAAATCTCTACTCCTAAAAATTTCGCTATAATGATATTGTTTTTGACAATTTCTTCTATTTCCATAACGTGTGATTTTAAATAGATGATTTTTTACGTCCATCCCAATATCGAGTAGCTATTGTGTTTTCTCTAATTTGGTCATTTACCAATTGAATGGGTACAAAGTCAGGACAAGAAATCCAAGATTTAAAACATATACTTACAGCCTTTTTAATGGTTTCTAAGATTTTGTTTAAATCTGATTCGTGAGCATGAAAACATATTTTTGAATAAACCTTTGCTCCGTACCAATCCCAACGCTCAAACCAAATAGAATATCCGTATTCACCGTCTTTCCACCCCATATCTGTTAATTGGTCATTAGAAGACCATCCTAACTTAGTCATTTCTAATCTTATTTGAATAGGGTCTTTCAATGAAAGAATTTCCGTTAACGTAGTACTTATGTCTTTGATTGTGTTCATGGCTTGTGTGTTAAACAAATTAGATACGCAAACGTATAGCTAATTTTTGAGAAAAACAAGAAATAATTAATATTTTTTAAGATAAATATTTTATTTGTTTCTTAGCTCGTTAATATCAACAGCTAAACCTTTTTCAATTAGTCCGAAAACATCAAAATGCCATTCAAATAGTTTTTGAAAAAGTAATAATTGATTAAAAACAAAGCAATTTGCATCTGCTTTTTTACCATCAAATCCTCTCAGACAATTAAAAGATAAATTTTTATTGTCATAATGAAATGTATAATCGTGACCAAGACTTACATGGTCATTCATTAGTTTTATTTTTGTGTTTTTCGGAGAAGCTAACTTTGCAAGTTCAATTAACGGCACAAACTTTTTACCGTCTTTTTCTATCTCTTTTGCAAGGTCGGAAAGTATGCGAAGGATTGGCTTAAAATATTCTGTTTCGTTTTGAAACAAGCGGTAATCGTCTACGCCAATCTGCATTATATCTCCCTTATATATATGATTATAACCATCTCCAATAGTACATATTTGATTAGTCGTGCAAATTGCCTTTAGATTGTATGGAAGATAAGGTGCGAGATATTTTAGTTCGAGTGTTTCCATGATTTATAGCTTTATGAAATTAATAGATTTTGAACTCCTAATAAATTCAGCAAAAGCACAATTGTCTTTTTTCATACTCTCTTCGAGTCCTTTGTAGTTGTCCGTTTTAAAATAAAAGCCCCTGTAGTTTCGGTGACTATTGAATCTTGACCGCAATTCCAAATTACGGATAAAACTCAAATCTTTATCGGTTTTTATTTCTTTGAACGCTTCAACGAAATGTTTTCCTCCGTCTATACAGATTGTCCCAAAAACTAAAGTCGGTTTGCTTTCACTTTCGTTTTCTAAATCAGTTCTTCTTTTTAACTCTGCGAGTATTTCGGTAGTTGATAGTTTTGATATTTCCATTATTTCTTGTTTTTATCTTCATGGAGCGAAAAACCCCTATTCCCTTTAGGGTAGGGGATGAAAGCGACTCCTTTTTCAACTTTCATTTTGATTGATATTTAGTTTTTCAATGCTTGTAATCCACGTTTTTCTTGCGCTAATCCGTTTCATTTCTGAGAATTTCGGTATTGGTTTTAGAGCTATTTTGTCACCATTAATATCCATTAAAATAGCATATCCACTTGACATTCTACCTTTGATAAAATACTCTTTTCCAATGTACTTAACCTTGTCAAATTTCCTAAATCCCATAATTTTTCTCACAGGAATTATTTGTTCGGAACGTATCCCTTTTCGCAGTTGAAAATCACCGTCAGCGATACATTTTTTAAAGATTACGCCTTCGATTTTGAAGTTCACATTATCGCAACATTCGTTTGCAATAGCCACAGCATCAAAATAATGACCTTTTGGTAAGTTCATAATTTGGCGATTTTCTTTTGTGATAAAGCCAAAAGTTTCTTTTGCTTCGGGTAAAGTTTTCAAAAGTTGTTTTCGGATGCTATTCATTTGCGTTGCGTGATTCAAATTTCCTTTTTTCTTACCACTTAATTTCAAATCAATTACTTCATTATGAACTCCATCGTGACAGGTTTTGCAAAGTGTAATCAGATTGTCATGTTCGTCTGAACCGTTATTTTTACGAAATATAATATGATGAACTTCTAACCTTTTTTCTTTTGACTTACAACCTTTGTTTTGACAAGTATAACTATCTCTGTTTAAAATAAATGCTTTTGTATTTGCATAGCCATAATTAATTCCTTGCTGATACAAAGTCAAATTTTCTAAAACTTCGGGATTTTTCAAAGCATGAGGGTCGAAAGTAGCAGTTTCGATTATCACATTTTTGATTGGCAAAATGGATTTTACGAAATTAATTTCTTTCAAATGACAGTTGATTTTGCTCACCATTGTTGGCGAAAATCTTCCGTTTTTGATGCTATTTTTTCGGTTTAGCCATCTTGCTTGACGATACCTTGTTTTTCTGTTTCTACGACTTCTGCGATATTTTGCCCGTTGTTTTAATTTTTCTGAAATGTCGTTTCTTATTTCGACTTCAGAAAGATAAATAACTTCGCTTTTGTCGTTCACAACCGAACTTCCTATTTTTGAACTTCCTGAATCAATTCCGAGCGTTAAATTTTGGACGTAATTAGTTGAATCATAATTTAATTGAATAGTAAAAGGCGAAGTTTTTCTCACTTTTGCCTTATTTTGTTTAAGCAAAAGTCTACCGATTGCCGAACAACATGGCATTAGTGGGACTCCTTTTTTGCTTAAAACGAAAACCATTTTTTCTCCTTTTTTTTCTTTACTATTCAGATTCATTTCTGAATAAATACTCTGCTTTTCAGCAGGTTTTGCGTATTTTAACTCTGTGACCGAGTTAAAAATCCGACTTCAACTCGACAAAGATAATCGGGATTTCATGCTTAATTCACCGAACTTTTCCTTTAGTTCTTCTTAAAATTAAGCGACAGTTTTTTTGGTCTGTTGCGTCAACCAAATGTGTCATATTCCCAACTATCGTAGCTCCTTTTTCAAGGGCTTAGTCTTGTGAACTTAGCTTCTTTAGAAGCCCCTATCCCTTTAGGGTAGGTGGTAGTTCACATTTAACAATGTCGATTAATATTTTCAAACACATAAATCGTGCTTCTTTTCGGGTTTTGATTTCGTGTCCGTCTGCAAAGAATTTTTTACCATTTTCGTAAATTGTGAATTTGAACCAACTAAAGTCCTCTACTCTTTGAATCACTCCTTCTAAACCGTATTTATTTTCAAAAAAATCAAATGCCTGTTGGTATGTCGGGGCGGTGCAACAGTCATTGGTTAATATGTTCTTAACAAACATTGAATTACATTTATGTTTGATAGGTGTAACGTATCCATCGTTCATAGCAAAACTGAAACCTAATTTTTTATTCTCAAAAAGTCCAAGACAAGGCTCGTCAAATCCAAATTCTTTCATGTCGAAAGATTCTTGATATTCACAAAATTGCTCTTCCATCTCCGATGCTTTATTTGTATTCATAACCTGTTATTTTTTGGTATATAATTTAATCAATTCTTGTTTTTCTTTTCTTCCTTTTTTGTTATTTTTAGGTAGTTTACAAGCATTCCCGAAGTTCACTAACTCTAAGTTGTGGTGAGGGCATTTCGTACTCGCTACAAACATATTTTGATTTTGATTTCTTTTTAAATTGAAAGGAGTAGCCCAATTTCGAGAAGTGTAGTTACAATTTTCGTGAGGACAAACAAAATTAGTTTTTAAACGCATACCTTTCCCTGATGTGTCACAATTGCTCCCATACTGAATCCTTATTTGAGGAAATTCTTTCGGAAATGTAGGTGGTGTTTTCTTTTTCATGATTTATGTTTATTAGTCGTTCAAATCCTCCGTTTAGTCTTGATTAGCTTTTTCAATTTCTTTAGTCAATTTCTCTTCTAAATCTCCCAATTGCTTTAATACCGTTTTAATAATTGATATTGCGTCTTCAGCACAAGCGGATAAATCAATAGGAATTCTGAGTCCTTTATAATTATAGAGTCCTTCTTGAACTTGACCTCTTTGCGTGTATGGAGTTAAATCAAAAGTATTTGCGATAGCAGTTAATTTTGTGTAATCTCTTTTTGAATCTTTCATGACATAATACTTTTATGTGTGTTAAATAATTAATTATTACACAAATGTATAACTAAATTTTGAATAAACAAAAAAAATAATAAATATTTTTAAAAATAAATATTTATCGCATAAAAAAGGAGGTACTACGTGGTGTGTTTCCCTCCTAATTTCTCGGTGTTTAGTGGAAGTTTAGCCACTTCCCTATTTAATTATGCGTTTTTGACAGCAACACATAACTACTGATTAAAAATAAGGTGTCAGTTTTTTTTGTTCACCAAGTCAGTTTTTTATCTGTTTTTAAAATGCGAAGTTCCATGTTGTTTATTTTACATTTTCTTTTCCCCAAATCACACCTTCTTTAAATCCATTGAAGTATTGATTTTGTCCCCATGCGACAACCTCTTGCGAAAGATTTTCGCAATTCACTTTTTTTGAATTTTCAAAAGCGATTTCGTTTAACTTGGATTCAAAATCATTTTTTCGACCATTTTTCAATTTTAAGGGTAAACCACATTGGTCACAAATATATTTTGCTGTATTTTTATGGCAAAAATATGCGCCACTACAATATTCTTGTTCTACTTCTTTATTTTCAGGAGAAAGCATTTTAGAAGTTTTTTGATGGAGTCTGTCCATTATAAATTTAATGTCATGACTAAAATGTTTTTGAAAAACAAATGCAAAATCGTCAATTAAGCTATCTAACATTTCATGGACAATAGTATCACTTTTTTTCTTTTCAGGATTGATTTCTTGTTTTTTTGGATTAGAAGGGCAAGTTTTGTCTTCCCCATATTTGCAGCTATTTTTATATTCTCCCTGAAAACAATGCTCTAAATGAACTAAAATTTTATCATTTTTCCTTTTGTTTTCACTGAGTGCCAAAAGAAATTCTGCGTCAAATACAATCACTACTTCATTATTGACTGTTTTAGGACTCATAATCTCAATATCGGTTTCCGAAAACTGCTGTTGAATATAGTGTTTTTCCATTTGTAATTTAACCGTAGGAAGTACATTGAAATAGTTGTAATAATGTACGATATAATCTACATCTTTTTCACCGACTAAATAATGATTCGGAAATAGTTCTTTTGAGTTGGAAGCCACAATTTTTTTAAGATATTGGTATTGTAGAGATTTTTTATTATGGATAACAACATCATTAGCAATATAAATTTCGTCAAATTGTGAATCGTGAACTAAATCATTTTCTTTGATTTCGGAGTCGTCAGTTATAACAAGTATTTGATTCAGAAAGTAGTCGGAAGGGTATACTTCGACATGTTTTGTGAGAGATAAAGCTCCTGATAGATAGTCGCCTATCTTTTTCTTTAACATTGCAAGATTAGTCACTTTCTCTGTAGGTACTAAATGAAATTCGTGTTTTGTTTCCATAGCTTGATTTTGTGTGTTAAGTGCAAATATAATTAATATTTTAGAAGGTACAAAATATTTTGATTATAATTTCACAAAAGTTCCATTTTCAAAATACCATTTTGCTTTTTGCAAGTTGAATTTTCTCGGCTCTTCTTCTCCGAAAATCTCCATCGTTATAGAATTTTCGGTTAATTCAACATGGGTTATTGTAACTACACCAACGAATAAGCTACTTGTGAATTGGACTCCGACTAATGGCGACATATTTTATTTTTTAATTGGTGGATTGTAATTGAGTATTAGCCAATCTTCAAAGCAAAGGGGCTGTCCTAATTTATATCCTCCTTCTGATTGATAAGGAATTAGATATTTTTGATAATTTTGTTTGACTTCTTTCCAAGTGTCTTGACTTTTGAATTGCCAATCTGAATCTACTTATATTTAACTTGCTCCAATAATTTTGATTTAGCTTTATTTAAAGATTCTGCATAACAAATTATTTCATTGGATAGGTAGCCTTCTTTTAATCTGTCGAGATTAATCCCGTATGCTTTTTCTTTAAAAATGTAGGTTTCTTTTTCCATAACTTATTTTTTAAATTGTTCAAACCATTTTTCTATTGAAATATGTGGTTTCCCTGTCATAACATATTCGCTAATAATGTACTCAGTATGTTTGTATAATATGCTTATAACTTCTTCGTTAGCATGAGTCTTTTTCTTCATCCATTCAGCCCCTTCGCTAAATCCGTTTATAATCCCATTCATATATTCAGAGAATCCTTCTGCGCTAAAATCTTTATGGTTAGAAGTGTATTCAACGGCAGCATCACAAATCTCGTCAATGTCATTTTTTAATCGTCTCATTTCGCCTCTTTTGACAAGTCGCTCGATGGTTTTAATATCAGGTTTAGAGTTGTAAAACCTATCCTTGTGAGGAATATCGAGTTGCTGTTCTAATTCATACATTTCCTCTTCGGTTTTGTCTTTTTTCCAATTAATGACCACGTTATTATCATTAACTTTTATTTTAGTTGTAAAAGTAGGATAAGCAGTGTGTCCTGAACCTCCTATATGCTCTTCTTCTTCAAAGGTTTCTAAATCTATTTCGGGTAGTTTTTCATGTGTGTTGTAATAGTCCGTGATTATCACAATATCCTCTTTGTTAATGAGTGAATTAGGAGTAATTTCTTTTGAGTTTGATGCTATTATTTTTTTAGCATTAAAAGAAAAACGCTCTATATCGTCATTGCCATACAAACAATAATCTTCTTCAGAACCTACAAGGTAATCAAGTTCGACTATGACAGAACCACAACGAAAGAAGTCTCCTTTATTCCAATCGCTTTTTTTTCTTTCTAAATTATCGGCAATAATTAGAAAATGTTTATTTGTGCGTCTATGGTTTTTGTGTTCGTCAAAAAATTTAATCCCACAATCTTCAGAAAAAAGTAATCTGCCAAAATCCTTGTCAAATTCGTTATCTTCGATTATAAGGTTACTTGGATTCAGGGTTTTGATTAAATGTAATTTGTATTGTGTTTTCATTTGTATTGTGTTTTGTTAAAATTTGTATGTTCCTTGCAAAACTCCGTTAATTACTTTTGGAGTTGATAATGATGGGCTTCCAATAAGTTCCATTTCTATTTCAAAGCCAATTGGCTCTTTTGTTGTGTTTTCGGAACATAAGCCTTCTATAATTTCCTTTTGAACATCTTTTGTTGTTATGCTCCCACTTCTATTGTTGTATATGTATAGCGTGTGCGAGATTACTCTTTCTAAATCCTTGTCAGTCCATTTTTTATCCGAATTTTTAACGGTTATTTCCGAACATATTCTCGCAATTTCAGGATTTTCTTTTCTTCCTCCTGTCTTGATAAAAATCTGTTTGAGCATTTCTTGTTCCATATTTCCGCACACAGGGATTGGTGGTAGTTTGAGAATTATGTTTAAAAAAGCGGGTGTCAATTTGAATAAAGAATATTTTTGTTGTTCCAATTTTTCTATTGGAAGATGGGCAATTACTTTAAAATTTTTCCCTTTTTCAATACTATGTGGAGGAAAATTAGCGTTAGAATAAAACTCAAGGGGTGCTTTGCGAGGATATTGGTTGTAAAAAACTCCGTTGCACCAATCATTGTAATAAATATTTTCGGTTTCTATTTCAGAATCCAAATCTATTAAAAAATAGTAAGATTCCGTATTTATAAGTCTTGTATTCATTATTTTGCTTTTTTGAATTCATGAGCAATTACTGTAGTCCTTTTAACTTCAATTAATTTTCCTTTTTTCAACTCTCTTTCCAATGAAGGCGGTGCAAAATCTTCGGGTTTGGTTACATACTTTTTCTTTGCAATGTAAGCTTCTTCAATAGTAGTCCATCCATCATATTCCCCCTCTTTTTTTCCCCAATACTTGCCTTTATATTCTACCACTAATCCTTTTTCAATTATCCTTTTCATAATCATGATTTTTTGTTTATCACAATAAATACTGTTGCGATATTTGTTCCGCTTTCTTTGAATTTTCCTGAAGGTATTTCCTGAAAGTCATATTCAACTTTTTTCAACCAATCTCTAAAAGCAGTTTCCTTTTTATTGGTTGAGGTTTGCCAATGTTTTGAAGCTACAGAAACTAATCTTCCACCGACTTTCAGTAGGTCGTACATTTTCATTATATGGTCAATATCTTGGTTGGCTGCAAAAGGAGGATTCGCAATTATCACATCGTATTTTTTCTTATTGTCAGCAGTCAGGAAATCTTCCCCGATGAGGTTTACCTCCGATATTTTTTTTAGGAAAGTCTGATTCACGGGCATTAATTCGTAAGCGTCCACTTTTAATTTTGGAAAAACTCGAAGGATGGCTTTTACAATTGCTCCTTGACCTGCGCTTGGTTCGAGTATTTCGTGAAAAGGTTCTATTTGAGCTTCAAAAACCAAATCGTCAGCAAGTTCGTCAGGAGTACCAAAAAATTGATATTCTTTTTTTAGGTTTCTTTTCTCTCCGTTAGCAATTTGACTAAGGAGTTCGGTTGGGTCTTCGTTGAATACGAATCCAAATACTTTTTCACCTTTCCATTTACCGCCAATCAATTCGAGTGATTTAGCAACGTCTTGGTAGAGTTTTCTTTCAAGTTAAACATTTGGCAGTTTTACCACGTTTCCTTCGATTGTGCAATTTTGTAGCACTTGTTCTTTTGTTGTCATGGTTTTAATTTTCGTTACTGGTGAATTTAATATTATTTTCTTCCAATAGTTTAGAAAAATCTTGTAGCGCATCTTCTCCTCCTGTTGCTGTAATTGATGATGAGGTAGATTCTAACAATATCCACTTTTTTGTTTTGTCAACAAGATTTGCAAATAGCATATAATCTCCGTATAATCTCCAATTTTCAATAACGATTTTTTTCATAGATTTTTGATGTTTTTTTTGGTTTAAAACCTGAGATTGTCAATAGTTTTTTTAATTTGCTCGTTTAATTTTTCAAACTGCTCCGTTATTTGACTGATTTCGCTGCTATTAAATTTGTTTTCGTCTACCACAACCAAAGTCATTTTTTGTAAAGCAAAATCCGTCACTTTCTTACGGGCTTCTTCTCTTGTTTTTGCCTTTATTTTTGTTCTGAATGGCTGAGTGAAATGTGTTTTATTTCCGTTTACCATTTTTTTATACCAAATAAAAGAAAATTCAATTTCATCATCTATCTCAGATTCTCTCATGAATTTGTTTTTAAATATTTTGAATGGATTAAACATATTGTTAATTTTTAAATTGTTAATTTTCTTCTTCATCATTATCATTGAAACGAGCTAAACCTCCTGATTTTTCCACTTCTTCAAAAACGGTTTGATAATCAGGATTCCCTTCTTCGTACATACAAAGCAATATCCATATATTTGACCTAAGTTCATCAATATCTTTTTGCAAATCTTCTTTTGAAATCAGAACGTCTCCTTCCCAATGTTTCATTTTTCCGTTAGGTTGTTCATGACTTGCATATTCTTTTTCGGGCAAAATGCCTTCATTAAGAGTGTTTATCACTTTGTCTAATGCGTATGCGGTTTGTTTTCTGAAATTATTGAAATCTATTTTCATTTTTTTTGGGATTAATTATTTTGTGTTTTAACAGGGATGATAGCTTCAATATCGTATCGGAATTCGGTCTCGGTAAATTCAAATCCTTTTTCACTCTCCCACCAATGCGATTTTTTAAATGGATAAATAGTCAGGTGGTGTTTTTCAATCCATTGATTAATTCCGTATACTTCTTCAAATACAGAAAGCAAAACGGATTTACCTATTTTTGTTACGTCTCTGCGTGTGACATTTCCTGTTAAAAGTTCCGATGGATGTTCCATAGGAGGACTGCATTTTGAGTGCGTCATATATCTGTCAGACAATTCTTTGATTGCTTCCTCCTCAGTTGCGCATTCTCCGTTAACGGATAACTTCCAACTTTGTAACATATACTTTTTCATGGGTTGTGATTCGTGTGTTAAACAAATAATATACGCAAACGTAATTAATGTTTTATAAAATACAAAATGTTTTGTGAATTATTTTTAAGAAAAGTTGTAAGTAATTAAAAATAAAGCAAATAGTTTTTTTTAGTCTTTAGCAATAAAACCCCACTTAATTAAAAGTTTTACGATTTTGATTTGGTTATAAACAGGAGTTCCTGTGTTTGTCATCGGTTTCTTTCCATCAATTATAAAATCCATAGAAATGTTAAAACTCCTGTCTATTCCGATATAACATGACATTTTTTTAGGAGCTAATATTTTAGTTTCAAAATTATACCATAACATATAGTCGTAGCTGTTGTTAATCCAAAATTTTGCCTTGTATTTTACTGCTTTTTCGTTGTAATTAAAACAGAGAGCTGCAATTTTAGCGGAAGGAATAAATTTTTCTCCTTCAAATTCGATTTCTTTGATTAAGTCATCAAACGGTCTTAGTGGACTTTCAGATTCTTTGTTCATGATTGTAAGGTTTTTTCTTTTTTCCAAAAATCAACCATTCCTTGCATATCTTTAAGGATGTGTTTTTCGGTCTCTTCTACATACGCTTTTGCTTTGTCTTTTAATTTCAGACATTTTTTGCAAGAAACAGAATCCCAATGATTATCGGTTAGTGTGTTTTCGGAAGATTTTGTTCTGCAAAATGGATGTGCTTCTTCTTCGGAATCTGCGTAAGGTTCGTAGTGCGTTACCATATTTAGTTCACATTATATGTTTTTAAAGTGCTTCCAAGTGTTTTGTTTTCCGTTTGTATAATTAACTCTTGCTACTTTAATTATTTCAATTAGCTTTCTCAAGCATGATAATTCTGCTTCTTCGTAGGTGCTGAATCGCTCAATAGATTCTACGTCAAAATCAATAACCCAAACAAATTTTTCGTTGTAAATCGTGTCTGCTTTTACGAAAGAATTAAGATTATATGTTTCTCTAAACCATCTAAATGCCTGTTGGTAAAGAGGAGCTGAACAAAACCAATCTTGTTTCTCAAATCTTTTTTTAATCACGTTGTGATTACACCATAATTTTTCAGAATCGTAATTTTGTCTAAATCTTGGTTTGTCTCCATCAATCAGGATTTCATGTACACCTAAACACAGCATATCAAATCCGATTTCTCTCAATGCGAAAGATTCTCGTGATTCGCAAAAATTTTCGTCTTGTTGTTGTTTCATGATTATTTTTTTAAATTATCAAACCATCTTAAAAATGCCACCGAGTTATTGTCTTTATTAAAATGTAACAATTTCCCTATTTTAACCAAAGCTGCGTTAATTCCTGTTAGGGTTTCATCGTCATTGTCTCTCCCCATGTGCCAACGCTCCATGAGATTTTCAATTTCTTTAAGGGCTTCTTCGCCTTTGCTTTGTTCTTCTGAATTTTCTGTAACTACTTTTTTATCCCAATCTTCGGGGATTAAATTTAAAAATCTTCGTAGTCCTTTCCCATCGTAATCATCTTTAATTTCTTCGGTGAAATCTTTTTTAAATTCATCAACGGTGTCCCATGTGTGAACACCCGAAAAGTTTCTGAACATATCTGTAGTTGTATCGAAGAAAGCGAACTCATTTCCCCCTTCGAGGATTTGGTCTGACAAATTAATGAATCGTATCATGTTTTTAGTTTTTAATTATTTTAATAACAAAACCAACAAAGTTATAAGTGCTAACACTATAATTACAGCTATTATTGGAGCTGCCTTTTCAACATCTTCGTCAGTTCCGTAGAATTTAAATATCATAAAGTTCTTAAATCGTTCTTCGTTTTTATCATCTTCTGAATTTCTCATTTGTTACCGTGTTTTAACTTTTTATTTCTATGACTTTATTATCGACTAATTTAACTTTTTCCCATCTGACTTTATTTCCTAATCCCGACTTTCCAACCTTTTTGCCCGACTCTTTCATGGCTGCAACCATATAAGGTTCTTTTAACCGTTGTTTAAGCCTGATTTTTGTTTGAGCAGAAACTTTTTCTTTGGGTCTACCTTTACTACCTTTTTTAAATCTGTTTTTAGCCCCTTTTTCTTCAAGATTCTGCGTAACACATAAGTCGTAATTCTCTAAGGTTTTTACCCTTGTTTTGTCGGAACTTTCCTTACTGCAAATACCTTTTCTTAGGTCGAAGCCGTACTCTTTTTTGTATTCCTTTTCACTGTACCCGTGTTTCTGTCTAACATGAGATAAAACTCTTTTAAAATATTGATTACAAATCTCGCATTTTGGGAGACCGTCTTCGCTGTATTCTATCCTTCCGTATGACATAAATTATTTTATTAAAGACTGATTTAATAGTTTCGTTAAACTGCCGTCAACATCTAATATTCCACCCCACCATCCCATACTGAACCAACTATTATTTGTTTTGGTTCTTACAAAAATTATTTCTTCTTTTTTACTTTCTGTTATTTTTAATGTGCCTTTTACAAAAAAATCAGTTTCTTTTGCATATAACCAACCACATTCTTCAACCTCTTCTATCCATAAGTTGAGGGTTTCAAAATCAATTTTATCAAAAGGAATTATTTCGGTGATTAGAACAGGAATTTTTCTGCTTTCGTTGATTTTGCCATCATCGAAGTAATTGTAAGTTTTACCAATTTCTATTTCCATTTTCGTTACAGTTTAAGGATAGTACTTTTGTTAAAAATTTTGGGTTAATCACTACATTTTAAGTAATTCTCGGTCTTTCGTAGTCGCATGAAAAAACAGTTCACTCAATTGTGAATGAGTTAAACATCTCAAGCTAACTCCGTATTTACCAATATATCCGTTCATGTTTTTATCCTTCCAATCAAGTAGGTAATATTTAATTCTACTTGGTAATTGGTCTAAGGCTGTTTTCTCTTCCATGACTTTTAGATTTATGTGTTAAACAATTAATTCTACACAAACGTATAATAATAAAATAACACTACCAAATAAATCTTGATGTTTTTTTCAAATAAATAGTTAAATAACTAAATATGAGAACTAAATATTTCCAAATAAATCAACCTTCGTATTCAGAAATACCCATTTCTTTCAAAAAATTAGAAGCGAATTCACTCGCTTTTTTTCTCGAATGTTCGTATGCGGTTTTGTTTGTATGAGCTACATCTCGAATGTCCGATAATAACATTCCGACTAACTCAGTCGTTTCTTTCAGGTTTTCAAATCTATCAGTGTCTACATGACTTTCTCCAACAGGATTTATATTTCCTAAGATTTTTTTAATAAAAATGTAATTTGTCATTTATTTTGAGTGTTTTTTTGTTAATGATTCCAAGTGTTCCTGTCTGTCTTTCCAAAACAATTCATACAATTCATCAATTGTCTTTCCGTTTTCATTTATTAATTTTGTGAAATGGTAATCCGAACCATGAAGGAGGACGGTATTTTTTGAAGCATCTACATAAGCACGTTTTTTCAACTCTTTTGAATATACTGCTGTCCAAGCATTATCTTCCATCCATGTAGCAAATTCAATTGCTACTGTTTTTGCTGTTTCTATATGCGTGTCTTCCATTTTATCTAACATGGGATTTCTCTTGCTGATTAATTGAGATTAAAGTTTTTTTAATAACTTTCATTGAATCGTTAATGGATTTTAAGCTATAAGCCAATATAAAAGCAAAGTCAACAGGAGCGTCTTTTTGTATAAGGAAAGTATCAATTTCTTTCCTAAGAAATTCAAGTTCTTTTTCTACTTTTTTTGTGGTTGGTTTTTTCATGTTTTTTTTGGTTAAGTACAGTAAAATATTATTTTTGTAGGCTCTCCTACCAATTCGTATTGTTCGATTTCGGGCATTTCCCAAAAAGTCACTCCTTTTTCTTCAAACCATTGTTCGATTATAGCGTCAACAAACTCAAAAGTATTCGTGTCAACGTACCATCTGCTTCCGTCATTTACTTTAGGAAATAGATTTTGTATTTCCTCGTTGCTTATTTCGTATTTAGTTAACTTTTGAAGCTCTTCGTTTTCCATTTTGTATTGTTTTTACGAATCCCACCCTTTAGAGTAAAATCCTAAACTGATAAACTCGGTAATATTTAGACCTGTGAACTTCCAATCGTCTCTAATTTTTTGTTCAATCTTAATAGGAAATCCTTTATCGTCTAAAAAATCAATGTTATTGATTTCGTTATTATTAATTTCTCTTAGTCTGTTTTTAATTTGCATTATTTCCGATATGCTAATTTGAAATCTACCACTAACATTTTGCGTGTCAGTTTTTTGCAACTGCTTAGTTCGGTTTTTTACTTTAGGAATGTGTAGTTTTTTAAGATTGCACATTAACTCGTTGGTAAGTGTATAAATACCCATTGCCTTATTTTCTGTCATTTCACTTCCAATCGAAAGTTCTACAATGGTTTCAATCTCTTTTAATTTTTCAATCAATTTTTTCATAATTTTGTATTTAATTTACCCTATTTTTCTTAATGAACTCCCAAAACCATTCAGAAAGCATAGATAGGTATATTTTATGTTCTGCGAATCCGTACAGTCCACAACTAAAAAAGTCATGAACTTCTATCACGAAAGTTATTCCATTATTTACCCCAATGTCTAAAGTATAAGCAATCGGTGGATTTTTGAAAGCCGAAATCATTTTTAAAATTGTGTTTTTGTCAGGAAACAAACAGAAATCTCCTGAATAATTTTGTAGTCCGACTAACTCTCCTTTGAACACAAAGCATCGCCATTCACTTGCAATTTCAATTACATCGGAAATTTGGTAGTTACCGACAGGTGCGATATTCTGAAGTCCATTTGAAGTTGGTATATTGTGAATTCCTGTGATAGATTTTATTTTATCATTAGATTTGATGAATTTTTCTACACCAATATGTTTCTCTGTTCCATTCATGATTTTTCTATTTGCAAAATCAAATAAACTTTCAGGCACATTAATTGGCTTAACAGCTATGTTGTGGTAGAGTTTTAGAAATTCAGAAACAAATTCAACAGAACCTACAGGAATATGTTTCTTCCAAGTGTCTTTATAATAAACTTCATCAGTCAGGGTAAATTTAAAGTCTTTAGACCTCGTATACCAATTCATGAACGCTATGCTTTCGAGCAAGACAAATGAAAAGTCGTGTTTTATCTTTTTATTTATTGTTTGGATTAAGAATCTCATAATTATTTTATTGTTTTAATAAAGTTTGATGCTTTTTCTATTTTAGCAATGGTTTTGTGAGTTTCGATACTTGCGTGAGCATGACCTTCCCCGTGATGACTTACACAAGTGTCACACTCTATAATTATCCACTTTCCGAGATTAATATTAATGTTTTCCTTAACAAATTTTTCAAGTTCGTTAATTCTGTCTTTATGAATAGCGAATTCGCAAGTAACGAAGCCTTCTTTTTCGTCAAACTCTTTGCTCATTTCGATTACCATTGTTTTTGTTTTCTCTTTCATCTCGTTATTTATTTTCGTTTTGATTTAAAAATTTAGTGTTAGTAATTCTATTGTGACGCTAAGATAAAGTCGAGTCATTAGAACCGATTAAATTAGCGAAATACCATTTATGAATAATGAGAAATATTATTAATCCTATTATATGGCTTCCAAGTATATATGTCCATTTATACCAATTATCATCCATTAAAATTCCAAAGAAAGGTACACTGTAAGCAAAAACGGCTGCCAACAATGTATAAAGTAAATTTGCCTTCTTTTTCATAGTCATTATTAAGTTCATATTGTTAGTTTTAGATGAAATTTAGGATTAAACCGAGATAATTAACATTAAATTTTTCAAACATTTTATGTATATCTGAGAAGCTACAGAACGAAGCTAAATCACTCAATCCAAAATCTGCATATTGTTTATTATCTTTATTATATGTGCCAAGACATTTCGGGTAATTATTTTGATTATAATATTCTACATAAATTAAATCGCTTTTGTCACTTGTATTAGTGCTTGATTTTCCATGAGAAATCCTTATTGGTCTATTTTTAAAATCTTTCATCTGTTTTTAGTCTATGATGCGGATTCTTTATACATCAATTTCATTTCGTCATCTGTCAATGGTTTTTCTCTCTGCACTATTATTTTTGTATCCCACAAAAGTCCTTTTTTTATTTCTATTCGGAAATTTCGGAAAAACGCTTTTTCTTTTTCTTGCTCTTCCTTCTTTTGAGCATCAGTTTTCATTAAAAGAATGTAAACCCATAACCCTGATAATGGAAAGAATAATAGATGTTGCCACCATTTCAATTTTTTAAAATGTTCAATAGCCATAATGTCGTCAATTTTTACTAAATTGTTTAAGTAGTTCAATTTTGTTGTACAAAATGTTCACTTTCTTTGGTTGCGACACGCAACGCACTAATGACTCGGAAATCGTGATTTCATCGCCAGTTGCACTTAGTTCAAGTCGTGCAATATTCAAGCTACCATTACAATCCGCGTTGATTTTTATTCCATTTTTTGTCACAAATAAACCTCGTTTTTTTCTTCTTCCAACGTAGTTTTTGTGTTTTTTAACGGCTTCAAAATCAAGCGCAGAACACTTGCTTGAATATGCTTCTTGCGTGCAAATCGTTTGTATTCCATCCATTTGTGCTTTGTATTTTATTTTTTCTATCAAAGTGTCGTGTGGTATGCTACAAAACGTATTATTATTTTTTACTCCTATTTTTATTTCCTGTTTCCAATTTTTATTATTACCAATGATTATTTTTGTAATTCCTTGTTCCATAGCGTTATTCACAATAAATCGACTCGCTTTGTGCATGTAATCATCTACTTTTCTATTGCGTTTTTCAGTGATTATTCGCACCTTTCTTGACGAACCTTTTTGTATCCTATTTCCAGTTTTTGAAAGGATATGTTTACCCAAAAGTGGCAATAATCCTTTCACTTTTCCCCTCGTTTTATTAAATCCTTGATTCATTGATTTCAAGGGTTTTCCATCAATAAGAAACGCACTATTTTCAGTCGTACACGCAGCTAAATTATTCACTCCCAAATCAACGCCCATCCATTTTCCGTTATATTTATGAATTTCAATGTCTTTTGAGTTATAAACGACTTCAACAATGCAATGATTTAATTTTGGAATAATCCTAACTTGCTGCAAGTTATATTGTTTAGTTTTAATGTTGGGTAAATCTGTTTTTTTAGGAAACGAAATAAAACCATTTTTAACGCTAACTTGTTGATTTGTAAAGATGCAAATCGAAGTTTCTTTTTTATAATTTGGCAATTTTGGTCTACCTAAAAATTTATTCGGGTTTTTCTCAAATTCTTTTCGTGATTTTTGCCAACTTTTAATGTTTTTAAACATTAATTTTATGACTTGTTGGCTTGTTTGAGCAGGTAAAGAAATATAGTTTTCTTCTTGATATTCAGCGAATAAACCAGTCAATTCGTATTCATTAAAATACTCAATATTTTTAAAAACAGATTGTCGATAATAATACAAAGATTGATTGTATAGATTCTTTGCTTTTACACAAATATCCATAAACTTTTCATCTTTAACTATGTGTCGCTCAACTAATTGCATTATTCTGTTATCAAATCTTTTATTGTTTTTTTCTTTCTCGAACTATATAATTTCATTGAATAAGAGTGAAGCAAACTTACAATTTCTTCAAATATTTCTTGACTGTCTAATTTTACACTACCAACTTCACTAATCACCTCAATTTCACAACCAAACTTCTCAAATAAATGTTTAAAAAGTCCAAATCCAACCCGACTAAGTCTATCTTTGTAAGTTATTACAATTTTTTCAACTTTATTTTCGAGTATAAAATCTAACAATTTAAACAAATCTGTTCGCTTTTCAAACGAAATTCCACTTGCAATATCTTTATAAATTCCATCAATTTTTATCCCTTTTGAGAAACAATATTGCTTAAGAAGTTCAACTTGGTTGTTCAAATCATCCTTTTGTTTTTGTGTAGAAACTCGCGCATAAATATACGTTTTTCTGACACCTCCATTTATCAAAGAATACACGCTCTCTCTGTCGTAAACATATCTTCCTGTAGGAGTTAATTCGGTTTTTATCAATCCTTTTTTTACGTAATTAGTCAGAGTTCCTCTACTAATTCTTAATGTTGATGTAACCTCTTTAGATGTCATTTTTTACAAATTATACACCAAAAATAAACTAATTATACGAATTATGCAAATTTAGTTACAATAATATTTATTTTTTATTTTATTTTTAAAATGTTTTAATTAAGCACACTTTAGTTTATTTAAGAGTTAGCGGTAATGCTGCCAAACACTCCAAGAAGCATACACGCCACCAAATGAAAATGGCATTATTAAAATGGTTCTAATAAAGAACTTTTCGCAACCAAATAACCAAGCGAGTATAACGCCAATCGTTAATACTGCCATCCATACCAAAGAAATAAGCATTACCGCTAAAAAGTGATTAGCGTTATTGCCGTTTTCATGTTTTGTTGAATTTTTGTTTTCTAATTTCATTTTGTTTTTAATTTGTAAAAGGGTTATACATCCAAATGAATTCTTGTAATTCTCCATCCTCGTACATATCTGTTAGAGTGTCCGTATGGAATCCCCATTTTTTAGTATCAAAATTATAAAATCCAATATTCAAAAGCGCGTCATGATATGTAACAACATCAACACTGAAATTTTCTTCGTTCCCGCTTAAGTCAGTTGCTCGTTTTGGATATTCGGTGTTTTTATAAGTTTTCATAGGGTTCGATTTTTGAATTTATGTTCTGTTAATTTTATCGGAATCTGTATAGCTCCGTTTCTGCAATGTTCACAACCGCCTTCTAATATTTCTTTTGGTGCAAATTTATCCGCTAATTCTTTAGTAGGATATAAATCTTCCGCCATAAACATTAATATTTTTCCATAAGGTAGTTGATTTAAGGTAGGAAACTTATCTTTCCATTCAGGAGGTTTAAAAAATGATACTCTACTGTCAATTGTAAAATCCAAATCGCGAATCATAAATTGATTTGTATCAGTTCTTTCAATCACCCATAATGAACCTCCATTTTCCATAATACCTTCAACCATTATTCTCCATTCGTTATCGAACGGTTGTATTTCTTTTTCTTGCATAATTTAGTCTTTTTTAGTTGACTCGGTTAATTTCAATAATGTAAAATACTTTCCTAATAAATCGTTGTATTTAGATTGCAAGTCACTTACTCTTTTTTGGAGTACAGAATTTCGATTTTTAAGTTCGGTCAATTGCTTGTCTTTTTTAAGAACGATTCTGTCCTCTTTATTGACAGATTTAGTTAGTTTATGATTCTCTTCTTTTAGCTCGAATATTTGTGATTCTAAAGAATTAACTTTCAATAAATTATTGTCAATCTTACTCGTTAGATGCCAATTGCCACAATGAGGACAAAAATAGGCATGGTCAGGTGTTTTTTCTCTTCGTGGCTTCTTGTTTTTGATTCTTTCAATATCAAGCATTGCAAACTTTTCGGAAGAATATTTAACCTTTGTACACTCCATAGTTATGCGGTTTTTTCAATATATTCTGTAATGTACTTATCTCCTTTATGTTGTCTGCCACGAAAAACAAAAACAAAATCTTTATTGTCGAAACCTACTATATTCTGATATAACGACCTTTTACATACCGTGTTAGGATATATTTTTTTGAAATGCTTCTTTAATTTTCTCGGCAACCTGAAAGATTTCCATTGCGGAATACAGGATAGATATTTATGTTTTTTGCAAGTGTGCATAAACGCATAGGGACTTAAAGAAAGCTTTTCTTCGCTATTCAATACTTTGCCACAATGAGAGCAAATTCTCTCTGTGCCTTCGGGCTGTGGAAACCGAAACATATTTTTCTTGGCTATCATTCTTCTTCTTACAATGTTAGAATAATTTTTGCTCCGATTGCTTCAGCTATTGCCTCCACAGTTTTGAAAGACGGATTGACAACACCTCTTTCAATCAACGAAATCCTATCCCGATTAATTCCTGTTTGTTTCGATAAGTCTTTGATTGAAATTTTACGCATCTTGCGTATTTCTTTTAATTTAGTTAAATCCATTTGCGTTGTTTAAGTGTGCGAATATAATAATTTATATCGGATAAACAAAGTATTTATTAAGATTTGTTTTGTTTTTTCTGCAAGGTTTCAAAATAGAATACAATCGGCTTTATTGTTTCAGTTATTAACCCGTATTTCTTTGCAAATTTATCTTAAAAGCATCAGAAAACCCCTATCCCTTTAGGGTCGGGGATGAATGATGCGAAATAATTATCATCCTTGTTCTTCGATATATTTTTGGATAGTTTTCGTACTTGCATCGCCTGTTGAACAAACGAAATATCCTTCTGACCAAAGTATATTTTTTTTCCAAAAATGTTTTTTCAGAAACTCCTTATGTTTTTTGTAAATTCTAAACATACTAATTTGTTTGATTTGGTGAGCGATTTCAAGTGCAGAAACCTTTGGTTCTACATCAACTAAAATATGTAAATGGTCAATATCGCTTTGTAAAGCGTCAACTAAATATCCTTTTTCATTACATATTTCGTAAATAATTTGAATTAAATCGTCATTAAGTTCTCCTTTTAAAAGTTTTTTCCTGTATTTAATTGCGAGTACGAAATGTAACTTAATCAAGTATTTAGAGTGACTGTTAGAATGACATTTTGCTTCTTTCATAGCACAAAGTTAGAAATATTATTTAGACAAACATAATTTTTACTATAAATACTGTATCTTTGTAAAATGTTAAAAGCATATAAATACCGAATATATCCTACAAAATCACAAAGTGAGCTGATAAACAAGCATATTGGCAGTTGTAGATTCGTATATAATCTTGCTTTGGAAGCAAAACAAATGGCGTATGCGGGTTCAAAAACAAATTTAACTTGTTTTGATTTAGTTAAGCAACTACCTGATTTAAAGAAAGAATGTGAATGGTTGAAGAAAATAAATAGCCAATCTCTGCAACAGGCAATTGTAAATTTAGATACTGCTTTTACCAAGTTTTTCAAAGGACAAGCCGACTTTCCTAATTTCAGGAAGAAACATAAAAATCGTTCTTTCAATGTTCCGCAAAGCGTTGAAATTGATGTAGAAAACAGTAAATTGCACATTCCAAAATTCAAGAAAGGAATTGACATTGTTTTGCATCGAAAATTCAAAGGAGAAATCCGACAAGCAACTTTGAGTCGGTCAGCAACGGGTAGATATTTTGCTTCGATTTTGGTTGACACTAACGACAAAATACCTGTCAAAAAACCTATAAGTGAGAGCAGTACAGTAGGAATTGATTTAGGAGTAAAGTCTTTTTTAGTATCTTCTGATGGCGTAGAATTTGAGAATCCGAAATTTTTACGAAAATCATTAAAAAGATTAAGTTTTACACAACGTAAATATTCTAAAAATAAAGGAAAACGAACAAAACGTAGGTTGTCTATTTTACATGAAAAAGTAGCGAACCAACGCAAAGATTTTTTACATAAAATTTCAACGCAACTAATCAATAACCACGATAGTATAGCGATTGAAAATCTGAATATAAAAGGAATGTCAGCGACTTGTAAGCCGAAACAGGATGAAAATGGAAAATACCTACCAAATGGACAAGCAGCTAAATCAGGCTTAAATAAGTCTATTTTGGATTGTGGATGGGGTAATTTCGTTGAAATGTTGGAGTATAAAGCAGAATGGTACGGAAAAAGCATCTTGCGAATTGGTCGTTTTGAGCCGAGTAGTAAGACTTGTTCTGACTGCGGATACATCAATAAAGAGTTGACACTCAAAGACCGAGAGTGGACTTGCAAATGTGGTTCTGTTTTGAATCGTGATGTGAATGCTGCCATAAATATTAAAAATTTTGCTCTTAGAAATCATTTGTCTGCGGAATACAGACTTAAAAATCGCAACGAACTGCCGACATTAGTCGGAGTACTGACTTGCGAAGCACCTACCCTTTAGGGTCGGTGTAGTTCACATTGTGTGCTGTATTGGTTTAATGAATTAACAAATTGTTTTATGTTCTCCCGAAATTGTTCAACGGTAAAAGAGTTTTTTTGAATGTTACACTTTGCACAAGCGGGATATAAGTTGTCAAAATCTTCATTTTCGGGTTTTCTGTAAGTTCCAACAGATTTAAATCTACCTTTCTCTCTATTCCATTCGCTATTTCTAACAATAGGATTCATGTGGTCTTTATGCCATCCTTTAGTAAGTTCGTCACCGCAATAAGCACATCTGCCATTGCATTTTTCATATATCTTCTGTCGTTCTGCTTTTTTAGATGCCATAACCTACTATTAATGTTTCGATGGTTTCCATTCCTTCCTCTTTTTAATTTCTGTCGCATCGTTATTCAGTAGATATTCAATGGTGTCAAGCACTTTCATATCTTCTTTACTCATTAAGCCGCAATAGTCCCATTTATCAGGATTACTTATGTATTCCATCCATTTCTGAGACTCTTCGGGTTTATCCTTACAATATTCAGCCTTTCGTTCGGCTTCAAGTGTAATCCTGTCCAATAACTTTCCTTGCAAATCAGCAAGTAATTTGTATGCTTTTAGTTCCATTTTTTCGTTTGCCATAACTAAAATAGTTCGTTTTTGTGTATTAATTTGTGACTGATTCCAACCAATTCCCGACTACTTATTATTTTCGCTCCGTTTTGTATCGCTTTTTCTATTATATATTTATTAGTCAAGTCGTAATGAGGATGCCCTTTTCTCACTCCTTCGTAATAGTGTCGTTTCAAACATATTAAAGTAGCGAATTTGTGTAATTCTTCTACACTATCGGCAACCAAATGTATTTTGTCCGTGTACACCATTCGCAAAATGTGTTATTTTAATCCTTTTTGCAATGTTTCTATTACATGGTCTATAGCTAAATTATAACCATAAACAGCAGAAATACTATCATGCTCTGTATCGCCATAAGTACACCCTTCTCTTCCTGAATCATCTTTCATTGAAGAGAGGCGTTTTATGAAAGATTCCAATTTGTCAGAACCCGTTCCCGAAGAAAGAAATTTGGTTAATAATTCCTCTGCCATTTGCTTTCTACCCTGATAAAAATCTTTTGCATTAGACTGATACATATCGGGATATATTTCGATATTTTTAAGCGTATTTTCGGTAAGGTTTATTTCGTGTTGAATTATGTCTTTCATAGTTTAAATTTTGTGCGAATGGATTAACGATTCAATGATTTCTTTAGCGAGTCTTCCTTTTTTAAATCCAAGTTTCGTATGTTCGTAATTTCTTTCAGAATCATACTCTTTAAAATCTACAATATTGTTGCTTAAATTAATTTTTAATGCCCTTCCATTAAGCCAATCATAATGCAAATTGTTGTTTATTAATCTTTTTGCATGGTCTAATTTCATTCCATTTGGCGTTATTTCAAAACCCGTAGTTGTATGAGCGTTGTTGTATAATTCCATTAAAACTTTTTCTTTGGGTAATCCTGTAATATCTATTTTCATTTTTAATTAATATTTATTTTCTAATACTTTTTCTTTCATCATGAGAACGCCTGTTTTTCTTGCTTCAAGTTTTTTTATGCCAATTAAAAACGGAGTTATTCCGTCAAGGTTTTTAAATTTACTTTCATTTTGCAGATAATCCCAATTTTTATCTAAATCGCTTTCTATTCGCTTTAATTCTTCATCTAAGAAGTTTGTTGTTTGTTGTTTGTGCCATAACATTATGTCTTCAGCAACTTTATAGAAGTTTTTTACACTAATCATCCCTCCTTGCGAACTTCCGAAGTCTGTTTTATTACTCAGTATCATTACGAGTTTTTCAATCTCGTTTTCTGCTTCCATTTTAAGTAATCTTTCTATTTTCATTTTGTAATAATTATGAATTTGTACGTTTTAAAAATTTCCTCGAATAAGTTCCTTACGAACTTCATCTTCTCTTCCTTGTTCAACCACTTCAAATTCAAGTGCTATGAAATTTTTACTAAGCCAATTTCGTCTACTTAACACAAATACAATACGTTCACTTAAAAGATAAATGAATTCCTTGCCAATATCTGTTTTTGAAGAAAGGCATTTAGGAGTCACTACGTCATATAATTTAAGTTCCTTTGCATATTTAAAAGAAAAAGTTATATTTTCATAGAAAGTCAGCTCTATAAGATTTTCCAATTGGTCTTTTTCTTGTTCTTCAATCTCCTTAATTAGTAATTGAAAACCTCTAAAAACAGGGTGTAATTTTCCAAGACGTTCAGTTTCTTCTTTAAGCTCTTCCAACAATTTTAAAATATAATCGAAAAAACACTCTTCAGAAGGAAGGTATTTTCCTTGTTCCCGAAAACTATATTGGATATACCACCCTTCTTCATTATCTTCTTCATCAGAATCCGATTTTACAACATTAGGAGTAGAAAATAATTTTGTTATACTCTGTGCTATTTCGGTCATGTTATTTTTCCCAATCACAAATCTGCCTTTTTCAATTTCAGCACTGTTCTCTTCTAATATTTTAACTATCTGTTGTTCCATGATTATAAATTATTGCTTTTTTTTATTTGAATCCACAAAGGATGCTAATGCTATGAGACCTAAAACAATTAAAAGTGGCTCTACCAATAATCCTAAAACAAATCCTAAATATGTAGGATTATATTCAAAAAAATCAATTTTCCAATTGTTTATTTCTCTTTTCATAATTTTTCTACCTGTTTATTATTTCCTCTTGTGTCATGTTTTCCGTGCAATTATTCATTTTCAATATGGTTATGTTCAACTTTACATACTAAAACATTTGGAAACTCATAGATTCCGCAAACTGAATAGGCTTCTTCCTGTGTATTATACAATGATATTTTCCCGTTTTCATCTTTCATAAAATCCCTAAATTTGAGGTCTTTTATAATAAAATATTTCCCGACCGCTTTTTTGTTTTGAAGTATGACATTTGCCATATCGCTATATTGCTCTTCAAAAACCTTTTTAGCTGAATCACAAAAAGGTTCTAAATCAATAGTAAAAATACTATGATTATTAAATATTGATTTTATTTTGTATTTGTAATTTTGTTGAAAAGGTGAAACAACATCACCAACAACATCTTCTTCATACTCTTTAAAATAGTTGAGTCCTTTTTGTTGAAATCCGTTTATGCAATAAATAACAGTCGCATCAAGTGATATGTTTTTCATACTTATATGTATTTACAATTTAAAATTTCTCAATCCAATAGCCATTCAATTTACAGCCAATGTTTTGTAAAAGATAGTGACCCATGCCTAACCAATCTTCAATAGGTCTGTTTTCGTCTGCCATTAAGCATATTTGTTCAGGAGAAGGCTTACACTTAAAAAGTCCTTTAAATTCCCTTGTGTAGCTCACATTGTTGTCGGTTAATAAAACGTATACTTCCATTCTCTACTTATTTTTTTTTAAGTCAATAGCTTTTTTAACCTCTTGAAGTGCCATCTTGAATCCTGATGCAAATGCGGTCTTCACTCCTATTTCAGTTGTTAATTTATTTTCCCATTTTTCTGCCAATAATCTTAAATCATGGTCAGTTACTTCAAGTTTATTATTAAATTGTATCATTTCTTTATTCTATATGAAGTCTTGCTTTATTGCTTTCTAAAATTTCACGACCAATTTTCCGAGCTTCTTCAACAAATTTCCCACTTACTTGCCTTCGGGAAATAGGAGTGTCAAAAACACCCATTAGATTTTGTATGCACTCAAGTAATTCTTCTTTGTATTGAGGGATAAGAAGAGAAGTACTTTTGTTAGAATTATTATTTTCATCTCTCACAAAATCGTAATTCTCAAAGAAAGATAATTCTTGTACTCCGCTAACGGTAAACCCTATTGCTGCATAATAATCTAACAAATCCATTAACGTAATAGATTTTAAATGAACTAATTTCATGAGTTCACTAACTTTAATGTCAAAGTTGATTTTCATATTCAATATCAAGTTGTTTGGTTTGAATCGTTCAATTCCTTCTTCGTCTTTGAAAGTTTCAAAAACCTTTCCGTTTATTTTTATGCTTCCCATGTCGTTTTATTTTTTTATAACGATTGTGTTTTAAAGTCTTCAATAGCATTTATCTTCAAATCAAAGTATTCGTTTCTTTCGTCTTGTGTTAAATGCTCCGTCATTGCTTTTATTTCCGTGAGCAACGATTTTGTAAAAGTTTTTTTTGCTTCGTTTACTGCCATCTCACAGGCAGTTAAGCAATGTTCATATCTAACAAATGAACCGAATTTAAACGGTTGAGGAAATATTTCTACTCTTTTCTCAATGTAGTCTTTGTAGTCTGATTGTGATTTCATGTTTCGGTTTTTTTTAAAATTGCTAACGCTCCTTTACGGATAATAAGGGCGGGGTGATTCATAAATAGTTTCGTGATGAAAAAATAAGAAAAACCCCACCCGTAATTAATGATTTAATGATTATTTTTTATCATCTTCTTTTTTGGTCAAACGGTCAAGTAAAGCCAAAAGTCCTGCACCTTCGGTAGTTTGTTTCAAACTTTCAAAAAGTCCATTAGTAGCTGCACCACCTTTCGAGCTAAGAATATCCGAAAACTTACCAAGCCCCGAATGAACGTCACCACTATTTACAAGTAGTTTAAGGTCAGCACCATTTAAAGCGGTTGCCAATGATTGATATTGCACTTTATTTACTTCTCCCGTAATTTCAACTTCACGGATTTTAACCAAGTAGTTTTGGTAGCTCTCGTTTTCGCCAATCTCTTTTGCAAGTGTTGTTTGCGCACTTACATTTGCAAGTTCCATCTGTTTTTTAGCTTCTGCTTCCGATAAACCTTTTGCTTTGATAACATCTGCTTGTGCCTCACCAACACTTTTTATAGCTTCAGCTTCTTTCTTTTTTGCTTCAAGTTGTGCTTTAGCATCTGTTTCAACTTTAAATTTTTCAGCTTCCGCCACAAGTTCAACTTGGCGTTTCTCCTGCTCTGTATTGATAATCGCTTTTTCTTTATCAATTTCAGCTTGCTTAATTTGAGTTACTTTAATAACCTCCATTTTCTGTTCTGCCGTTAATCTTTCTGCTTTAGCAATTTCGGAAAAAGAAGTCTGCTCTGCTATACCCCTGTTTTTTATGCTTTCTGCTTGTGCTATTCCGATAGCTTGAAGAGATTTTGCTTGTGCCTCACCTGAAAGTCTTTCTGTTTCTGCTGCTGTTAATGCAACTTCTTTTCTTGCCTCAAGTTCTGCCTGTTCTGCACTTTTTGTGTTTTTAGCAACCTCTGTTCTACTTTCCATATCAATAGCTGAAATTCGTTTTGCCATTATTTGATGAATTACATTTGAGCCTTGCGCATCTCTCACGTCCATCAATTCAATGCTTTTTATAGGTTCAACACCCCAACTTTTTAAATCGTCTTTCACCGCATCAGTAAAAAGCTGCCCAAACATTGAACGCTCCTCCATTATTTGCTCTAATTTAGATTTTGCCAAAATGGAACGAACAGCACCCTGTACAACATTATTAAGTTGAAGTAATAAATCTTGATATGAAGCAACTTTCTCAGCAGCTTTATTTGTATCAGCGATATGAAAAAATGCCTTTACATCTACCTCAAACGGCACTCTGTCTTTATCATAAGCAGAATATTTTGGCAAATCAACACCAAAATTAGATACTGGCAACTCTCTTACTTCTACACCGTATTTCGGTAGCCATTTAGGAAATTCGTAGTAAACATTTGAGCCTTTCCCAAC
>NZ_JBAYUV010000033.1:0-39567 GCF_041674905.1 Hyphomicrobium sp. | reverse complement strand
CGAAACCGCGCAGCAATAAGGCTCCATAAGCAAGAAGGCCCCCGATATCGGGGGCCTTCTTGCTGGCGTCGGTGCTGCACTTTTGCTCCGGAAATCTGCTGCACATTCTCTCCGGCGTTGACATACGTCGAATACGCGACCTTCACGGCTTTGATGCGATCGAGAGCTTTGCCAATTTCCGTGTATCGCTCCGCAGGAGCGCCGACCGGTAGATCGTAGATCAGAAGATAGTCAGCCATAATATCAATCCATGGTGTCCAGGGGTGAAACGCACACTACGGATAGTCTAACTTGATTCGGCTCACGCGCGGGGGCGCAGAGCGCAAAGGCGGCAGGCTAAACATCAAGCAGGCGCCGCAGTGCATGCACCACTACTGGCATAACTTCCGGCCTAATTCCGGCGGAAAAACTAACGCTTTGAAAGGCCGTCAGTTTTTGCATTCTCTAGTGAATTAGTTAGGAAAAACAGCATCTTGGCGGACATCAACGGACAATGACGGACGGGGATAAAGTTGTCTCCGTCTCCGCCATATGGGCCTTACGGGCCGCAGTCTACCTCGTTTCAAGCCAGCATCTGGGCGAAAGCCGGTAGAGACGTCTGCTCGTCGTTCCACGAGAGGCCATCCGGGTACGGCACATATTCGCGGGCGTTGAAGTCGGTGAAGTTCGGATACTTCTTGCACAACTCTGCCAGCTACCAGCGAACCTCCTCAGGTCGCAACGATCCTAGGGACGCGACCTCCGAGTGATGCTTCCGGTAGAGCTGAAGGTAACGCGGTGGGTCGCGCCAAATGAGAATGTTGGCCAATTCGCGATGCAGCGTTTTGAGGAAATTGGCTTGCCGGTAGCCTGCGTGTTCGACACTTCGCTCAGTACAGGCGCGACGGTCCTGGCGAATGGCTAAAGCCTGTAGCCCAGCAGTTTTCCGAAGAATGCCACGATCCGCATGATGCTGTGGGGCGGATTTGCCGAACGGATTTCTTTCGAGTGTGCCACGAAGAGCATCGAGACCAGAACGAGCGATTGAAAATTCTTTGGGGGAAGTCCCATTCGGCCATCGACCACCAAAGCCTGCAGCTTCCTGAAAAACGGTTCGAATTCGAGCGCTGGTTTATGCACGTTCACCAGTCGCACTTCCGTCGCATAGGGGTTCCTCAGAGTGTGCGGGATTCCCGGGGGCACCTTCACGGATTGACCGGGCGCAAGCTGCTGCCATGCGCCGTCGACGCAGACATCTAGCGTGCCGGCGATTACCTCGTAGCTCTCCTCGGCAAATGGGTGCGTATGCAGCGGAGGTCCTGAGAAACCCGGTGCGAGGACGTTGATCGCCTCGAAGAATTGGCCTGCCGTATCGGAGGTGGAGCGCGTGATTTCCCACCTCATACCCATCGCTCCGAAGTCAAGCATTCGGTCTTGCATTGGCGCGGACATGTAGGGGCTCGGCTCAAGATCGGCGCAGCGGAAACGCCTTATATCTCTGGTTTTGCATATCATCCCGCATGCTGCAAGGTCTGCAACGGATCAGAACCGACCCTGAGTCAGACAACCTGCCAAGTCCGGTCTTAATCGGCGTTGCTGGGAAAACTCAATCGAAGCCGGGCGCATGGTCATCCCTGCTGACGAGTTTTCCGTCTCGCGCTGGGAGGCGGACCCAGCTCGGGTCCGCCCGATTGTCGATGGCGGCTTCGTCGTTGCGCCGGTTACTTCCTGGCGAGCAGATCGCGGATGTCGGTGAGGACTTTCACTTCTGCGCTCGGCTCCGCCGGCTTCTCGACCGCCTTCTCCTTTTTCGTCAAGCGGTTCATCGCCTGGATGACCAGGAACAGCACGCCGGCGATAATGAGGAAATTGAGAAGCGCGGTGATGAATGCGCCGTAGCCGAGCACGGCTCCTGCCTTTTTGGCATCCGCATAGGCGACGCCCGTGTGGACTTTATCGGAAAGCGGCAAGTAGTAGTTCGAGAAATCGAGGCCGCCGGTCACGGCTCCAATGATCGGCATGATCATGTCGCCCACGAGCGACGCCACGATTGCGCCGAAAGCGACGCCGATGACCACGCCGACGGCGAGGTCGACGACATTTCCGCGAAGCACGAATTTCTTGAAGTCTTCAAGCATGGCATTCCGTCCTTTTGTCCACGATGACGAGCGAACTAGATCATGAAGTCAGTTGAAGTCGCAACAAGCGAGACTTTTGAATAAGCGCTCGCGCTTCTGAGTTATAAGCTCACAAAGCGCAAAACCTCCTCCTCCGCAGTCATATGAACGATCTGGAGGGCAGACCAATCCGTCCAGTTGTGACGGGCGAATGCACGTGCGCGCCTGACGAATGGCGTTTTTTTGCCTGGCTTCGACGTCGAGGCAAAGGGGCGTTGGAGACACCGTCGTCTTTATAGAGCGCCTGGAGCGTCGTATACGGGGCAACGGCCGCGATCAGAAAGGCCGATGACACGAGATCGAGGTCTATGAACGTTCCCGACGCAGCGAGATTATTTTCCGGTAGCCAAGCTGGCGGTCAGGATGACGTCGAGCCTCACGGCGGCGATATCGATGCCATTGCCAAAAGATATCCGGGCGCGCCGCAGCCATGGATTGATCTTTCGACGGGCATAAATCCGTTTGCGTATCCGATCCCACCTTTGTCCGCCGAGCTTTGGTCGCGGCTTCCATTGCGCGAGGACGACGACGAACTCAGGCGCGCGGCTGCGCGGAGCTATCGTGCCGCCGATCCGGATTGGATTGTCTCGGCCCCGGGTACGCAAGCGCTCATACAGATTATTCCGCGACTCATCGAGCCGACGGAGGTTGCGATCGTCGGGCCGACCTATCGTGAGCACATACGCTGCTGGCGACGAATGGGGCACGCGGTTCGCGTCATTCAAGACTTGGATGAGATCGGCGATGCGAAGGTAGTTGTCGTCGTCAATCCGAATAATCCTACGGGACGCCACTACGAGCCGCGCCGATTGCTCGCGCTTGCGGAGGACATGGCGCGCAAGCGAGGGCTGCTTGTGATCGACGAGGCATTCGCTGACCTGCTCGGCGCCGATCAAAGTCTTGCTCCGCTGCAGCCGCCGTCCACGATCATTCTAAGGTCGTTCGGAAAGACCTATGGGCTGGCGGGCGTGCGTCTGGGGTTTGCAATCGCGGAGCCTCGTGTCGCATCAGTCCTGCGATCGTGGCTTGGTCCGTGGGCCGTTTCAGGGCCGGCGATCGCCATTGGTTGCCAGGCGCTCGAAGATGCCGGCTGGTTGCTCCAAACGCGCGATCGTCTGGCCAATGCCGCCCAATATTTAGATGAACTGCTGGCGGCTTCGGGAGGTAGCATCGCAGGCGCCACGCCTCTATTCCGTCTTGTGGACCATCCGCAGGCAGACAATATCGCGCATGTTCTCGCATTGGCAGGCATTCATGTGCGCCAATTTCCCGATCAGCGAACCTGGCTGCGTTTCGGCATTCCGAACAAAGATGCGTTGCTGCGTTTGGAATCCGCGCTTGCCGTGCGCGCTCGATAAGAGCAACGGCCATCGTCAGGACATGACGATTATCCAAGCGGTCTGCTTCGCTCTTTATAAGAATTCTTATTTAAGATTGACTCTCGATACGTGTCGCAGAATTGCGATCGTTTTCTATCGCCATGCGATCTGCGCCGGGATAGGCGACATTCGTAGGCGTGCCTTTCCGGCAACAGCATTTATTCTGTAGGCGTCTACTTGATGCCGCGCAAACGGCTCTCTTCAAAGTTTATTAATTAGGTACACAAATGAACGAGGAGAGCGTGAGCGATGGCGCGAGCAATTCGAGCTGGCCGGCGCGGTGAATTCAACGTCACTGCGCCTGATTTTCCACAAGGTTCCGTTGAGCGCATAAAGCTCAATGAAGTTCGGACAAGCCTCGCTGTTCTGGCCATTTTTGCATTTTTGCCCAACACGGCGTCGGCGCAATCTGCGGCACCGGGCGCGACCGTCGATTTGCCGCCGATCGTCGTCACGACCACGCAGAAGCCGCAAGCGAAGCCGAAGAAAAAGGTCGCGGGCAAAAAATCGCCGAGCACCGCGCAGGCATCCCAAGCATCTCAACCGGCCGATCCTGACGATTTCTCGGGAAGCGATGAATCTCATCGCGAACTCACCGCCACGGAACAGGCAAAGCAGAGGCTCGAAAAAATTCCCGGGGGTACCGATGTCGTTGGGCGCCAGGATATGCCGGTTGGCGTCAACACGTCGCTTCAGCAGATGCTGGCGTATGTTCCGGGCGTCGTCGTGCAGAGCTTTTTCGGCAGCAACGACCAGCCGCGACTTCAGATCCGCGGTTCCGGCCTGCAGCAAAATCCGTCGGAACGCGGCACGCTGGTGCTGCAGGACGGCTTGCCCATCAATCGTGCCGACGGCTCGTATATCGTAGGATTTGCCGATCCCAAGAGTGCGGAATTCGTTGAAATCTATCGTGGCTACACGGCAAACCGGCTCGGGGCGACAGTTCTTGGCGGTGCTATCAACTTCGTCTCTCCGACTGGCATCACGGCGCCGGGCGCCGAGGTCAGCGTTGAAGGTGGGAGCTTCGGCCATTTTGCGACCAGCGTGGCGGCCGGGGCGCAGCAGGGTAATGTCAACGCTCACGCGAGCGTCAGCTACACGGAGCGCGACGGCTATCGCGAGCACAACGAATCCGAACGCACGAACGTCAACATCAATGTCGGCGCGCGCGTCAATGAGAACGTCAGCACGAGGTTGTTCTTCGGCTACACGGATCTCGGGTTCGATGTCGTCGGGCCGATTTCGCGCACGATGATGGAGCAGGACCCGACGCAGATCTGCCTTGGTCCGCCAGGCTGCACCGGCCCGAACGTCAAGCGCGACGATCCGCGTCGCGAGGCCGAGCAGTTCCGTATCGGGTCGCGAACCTCGGCGCGCTACGGAGCAAACCTGTTCGATGTGGCGCTTGGCTACACCTATACCGACGACATGTTCCGCTTCCCGATCTCGGGCGGTGTCCGCGATACGGACGGCGGCGATTTCACGACCGTCATGCGTTACGCGTATGCGCCGGACGCGAGCCGTGCGCTTCCTCTATTCGAAATCACGGGACAATATGCGATCGGAAGCGCTGACCGGCGCTATTACCTCAACAATCGGGGCAAAAGAGGTGCGCTGGTCGGCGATAACGATTTTGATTCCAGCACGCTCTCCATCAATGCCGGATTCAATATCCCGCTGACCGATCGTTTGACCCTGTCGCCGTCCGTCGCCTATTCGTATGCGACGCGGGATAATGACGACGTCTATACCGATCCGACGCGTCCCTACATGATGTTTTCCGGCGCGAATGTCGTGACCGGAACGCGCCCATTCGTTGATACGAGCTACGACCGGTCTTATTCCGGATGGAGCCCGAGCGTCGCCCTGAGCTACGACCTCGCAAGAGATCAATCCGTGTTCGTTGCGGTCAGCCGGAGCTTCGAGCCGCCGACCCAGGATGATCTCATCGCCACCATCAATGGCAATCCGAACGGCAGCGCTGGTGCTACAGGGGCGGCAGTCTTCGCAACTCCCAATCTCGATGCGCAGACGGCAACGACCATCGAGGGCGGATGGAAGGGACGCAATGGCCACATGGCCTGGTCAGCGATTGCGTACTATTCCTGGGTTCACGATGAACTTGTCAACTTGCGCGATTCATCCGGTGTTGCGCTCGGCGCCGTCAATGCCGACCGCACAACACATTTCGGCGTGGAAATCGGCGGCTCCGTCGACGTCACGAGAGATATCAACGTGCGGCTGGCTTACACGTATCAGGATTTCCGTTTCGACGATGACGTGCTGTATGGTGACAACCGCCTTGCGGGCGCGCCAAATCACGTCGTAAACGCGGCTTTGCGCTACACGCTGGCGCCGGGCTTCTGGGTCGAAAGCGAAGTCAATTGGGTGCCTGGCTGGACACCCGTCGACAACGCCAACCTGCTGTTCAACAATCCCTACGTCGTCATCAATCTGCGCTCGCAGTATGCGCTCAACGAAAACCTGAGCCTTTACGGCGAAGTCTTGAACGTGTTCGACGAGACCTATGCATCCGCGACGCTGATCGTCGAGCAAGCTCCCAATCCTAACCAGGCCGTCTTCCTGCCAGGCGACGGTCGGGCGTTTATCGGTGGCATGAAGGCAAGGTTCTGATGGTCGAAAAGGCGGACTTGGGCCGATCAAGTTTGGGTAGTGTAACTCGTCGAAGCGTATTGATGGGCGGCGTGTCGGTTTTCGGCACGTCCGCCCTATCCGCATCGATATTCGGACGCGCGGCGGAAGCGTCGCCGCTTGCAAGTCTTGAGATCTGGGGACCGCCTGCCGGGCCTTCGATCGTCGTGCTGCATGCGATCGCAACAGGGCGGCTGGACGGCGCGGTGCGCAAGCCGACACTCCGCGTGTGGCGGCAGGTCGATGAAGTTCGAGCGGGCCTGACGTCGAAGAGTTTCGACGTCGGCATCGTGCCGGTGCCGGTCGCGGCAAATCTTTACAATCGCGGTCTTGGTGTGCGCCTCGTCAATGTCATGACGAACGGCATATTGTACGTCATGTCCTCCGATCCGGCGTTAACGACGTTCGAATCGCTCAAGGGACGCAAACTTGCGGTGCTGTTTCCAAACGAATTGCCAAGTCTGCTGCTCGAGCGGCTGTTCCGCCATGCCGGCATCGATGCGGCAAAGGACATCACGCTTGTCCCAACGGCCACGCCGCTGGAAGCCATGCAGCTTCTCGTTCTCGGCCGCGTCGATGCCGCGCTCATTCCGGAGCCCGCCGCGTCGGCTGCTGTCGTCAAAGGAAGCGTGGCGGGCAAGACCATTCATCGCACTATCGATTTGCAGGTCGAGTGGGGCAAGATGACGGGCGAGCACAAAACCGTTCCGCAGGCGGGCCTCGTTGTCACCGATCGTTTTCGGGAAGCGAATGCGGGTGTCATCGAAGCGCTGCAGGAAGGTCTTTTCGCCGCGGCCGCCGATGTGAACGCGCATCCGGCGCGGGCTGCGAACAATGCTGCGGGCGCTTTGCAAATGCCTTGGCCGGTGATCGAGAAATCGATTCCCTACTGTAATCTCGTCGCCGCGCCCGCGCATCAGGAAAAGCCTGCAATCGAGGCTGTGCTGAAGGCCATGGCGGACGTCAATCCGGGCTACATCGGGGGGCACTTGCCGGATGCCGCCTTCTACCTGTGAGGCGTGGTGGCTGATTTTGTCCTCGATCGGATTGGACGTCTCGGCCGCTTCCTGTGGTCGGGATGGGTCGGCGTTGCCGGAATGGCGGTGTTCTGCGCGCTCTGGCAGCAGGGCCACGAAGCCTATGGCGATTTCATTCTGCCATCTCCGATCGCGACGGCGCAGGCGACGCTCGAACTCGTGCGGTTGCCGGAAACGTGGCGGCTCGCGTGGGCTACCTCTCTTCGCGCCGTCGAAGGATTTTTTCTGGTTGCGGTTCTCGGCGGAGGGATGGGGCTGGCGGTCGGCTATTCCGCCGCCGCGATGCGGCTTGCCCGACCGCTGCTGACCATCATCATGGGCGTGCCGCCGATCGCGTGGATCGTGCTCGCCATGATCTGGTTCGGTTCGACGTCGGGAACCGTTCTCGCGACAGTCGTCGTGGCATGCTTTCCGCTGGTCTTTGCGACGGTCGCCGAAGCGACCGCGACCCGCGATCGGGCGCTCGAGGATATGGCGAGAGCTTTCGGCGCGAACCCCTTGCAACGGCTTTATACGGTCGTCATCCGCTCCGTTGCCGGTCAGTATTTTCCGGCATTGGCCATTTCGCTCGGGTCAGCGTTCAAGGTCGCGGTGATGGCGGAGCTTCTTGCCAACATCAACGGCATCGGTATCGCGCTGGCGATGGCGCGATCCAATCTCGATGTCGCGCAGTCCATCGCTTGGATCGTGTTGACGGTCGCCGCGATTTTTATCGTCGAATATGGATTGGTGCAGCCGATCCGCGCCGAACTTGAGCGCTGGCGCGATGCGGCACGGCCCTGGGGTGTCAAGCGATGACGGCCCTGACGCTCGCCGGCGTTTCGCACGCCTACTTTGGACGAACCATTCTCGATCGCGTCAAGCTCGACGTCCTTGCAGGCCAGCTCGTGGCACTCGTCGGGCCATCCGGATGCGGCAAGAGCACGCTCGTGCATATCGCGGCCGGACTGATCGAGCCGCAACGCGGTCGCGTCGTCAGCGAGTACCGCAGGCACGGCATGATATTCCAGGAACCTCGCCTGCTGCCGTGGGCAACGGTGGAAGATAATATCGCGTATCCGCTGCGGATTTCCGGCGCGTCGAAGCGCGAGCGGCAGGAGCGCGCCCGTCATGCCGCCGACGTCGTTTCGCTCGATCGCCGCGATCTCGAAAAATATCCGATCGAGTTATCGGGCGGCATGCGGCAGCGAACGGCGATTGCGCGTGCGCTCGTTCTCGAACCGGATTTCGTTTTCTTCGACGAGCCGTTCACGGCGCTCGACGTGGCGCTGAAGCGGCGCATGCAGGATCTGGTCATTTCGTCGGCCGTCCAATCCCGTTTCGCCGGACTCTTCGTGACGCATGATCTTGCGGAGGCCGTGCGTGTCGCCGACCGCATCGTCGTGCTGGATGAGCGCGTGCGCGGCATTTCGGGCGAACGCTTCGTGCCGCTTGAACGCGGCGCGAGAGATGACGCCGCCGTATTCGCAACCGTCCAAAGCTATTTGAAAGATGACTCGCTCTTCAGTCATATCCACGACACCGACGAACGGCGCAGGCCATGACGATGTCGCAACCCGCAAGATCCGAAACGATTGCCCGGACGCTCGGAGCCCTAAGCCGCGAGGGCTTTCGTCTTTTCTTTCCGATGGCCGCCATTCATGCAGCTCTGTGGCCGTTTCTGTGGGTGATCGTCTTCAACTTCAATTTGCCTTTCGCGAGTTCGATCCCGCCCGGCATCTGGCACGTCCATGAGATGATCATCGGCACGTTCGGCGCCGCGCTCATCGGATTTATCACGACGTCCGTTCCGGAATGGACCGATACGAAGCGCTTGCGCGGCAATTCGTTGCTGGCGCTCGCGGCACTTTGGGCGGGCGCGCGGTTTTTCGGTTTATTCGGCGTCACCGCATTGGATGCCTTAGGCGCCGTTTGCGATATCCTTTGGCTCGGCGCGCTCGTTGCTTACCTTGTTTCGATCTCGATCCGGAAACGAACGACGTGGCTCTCCGCGTTTGTCTTCTGGATAGGGGCGCTGATGGTGACAGAAGCCGTCACGCGCTATGCGTTTCTCGATATCGCAACGCATGCCGATCTTGCGCAGCGTGCCGCTCGCCTCGCGGGGTTTGTGTTTCTCGGTATTCTCGGCGTTGCGCTGGCGCGCGTCTCCGTGCCTATCACCAATCTCGTGCTCGATCCGAGCGAGGAGACGTCGCCGTTCCGTCCGCATCCTGGGCGCATCAATCTGGCGCCGGGGCTTGTCGCTGTGCTCGTGCTGGCCGAGGCGCTCGGCCTTTCCGATGCCACGGCGGGATACCTGTTCATCGCCGCCGGCGCCGCGTTCATGGATCGCATCGCGGAAGCTTTCATCGGCAGGAAAATCATCCATGCGGAAATTCTGGCACTTGTTGGATCGAGCGCATTCGCGGGGCTTGGTCTGATTTTAATCGGATTGGCGCAGCTCGGCGCGCCCATTTCGGAATACGCCGGCCTGCACCTGGCGTTCATGGGTGGTCTTGGCCTGGGTGTGCTCAGTATTTTTGCAATCGCGGGTTTGCGGCACACAGGACGGGCGCTTGGCCTGGTCCGGGAAACGCGCTTCGCGATGCTGCTGGTCGTGGCTGCAACGCTGTTGCGGGTCGTCCCGGAAATCTGGCCGACGGCGTTTCTCCCGTCGCCGCCGTACTTCGCAGTGTCGCTTGTCTGGGCGGCGGCGTTTTTGCTGTGGCTGAGGGTTTACTGGCCGTTCTTCCGTGAAGAGCCGCGCCAAGATACACCCTCCGCCGAGGTAGGATCGAGATGAGCGCAACCATCAATCCAAATCATCCGTTGCCTGTCGCCAACGCTGCCGTTCAGCCGTTTCTTATGATCGGCGCGCTCTATGCGGCTCTGATGATGGCGCTCTGGGTGCCGTGGTTCCTCGGATTTATTCAAGTGCCGAGCGCTTGGCCGGCGCAGGCGTGGTTCACGCACGAACTCGTGCTCGGTTTCGCCCCGGCCATCGTCGCTGGTGTCCTGCTGACGAACATTCCAAGCGAGAGAGGCCACGAGCCGCTGAGCGGCGTAGCGCTTGCGACGCTCGTCGTGCTCTGGCTTGCCGGGCGCATCGCCATGGGCGTTTCCGCGCATCTGGATGTCATGACGACGATGGTACTTTCAGTCGCGTTCTTGCTTGTTATCCCTGTGCTGATCGCGCGCGAATTTTTAGGAAGTAGAAACTGGGGCGATCTGGTTGTCGTTGCGCTGCTTTTCGGTCTCGGTGCAGCGGATGCGCTGTTTCACTATGAGATGTGGGAATTCGGGCGAACGAAGCTCGCTGCCAACGTCGCGTTGGCGTTGACCCTTCTCATTCTGACGATCCTCGCTGGCCGGGCAGCGTCCTCGGCAAAACGGCAGTCGACGGTTTTTTATATTGCATGCGGGTTCGTTGCCTTGGGCTTTGTGCTGACCGGCCTTGGCATCCTTTGGGATGACTATGATTTCGCAACCGCCGGAATGCACGCATGGACGGTGGGCTCGATCGGCACGCTGGCGGTCGCAGTTATGATGTGCGCGTCGAGCGCGGGGCGATCGCCGACATCGGTGGGAACGATCATTCTCTATGGATTGGTGCTCGTATCAGGCTTGGCGTGGACGATCGCCGGCCTTTATCCGCAATGGACGCTGCCGCTGTTGCCGATCTCTGGCCTCACGTGGATCGCAGCCTTCGTCGGCTTCGCAGTTCGTTACGGCCGAATATTTTGTTCAACGCGATCGCATTAGGCGGTGTGCTGAAAATTCAATTGTCTGAAGAACGCCTAATCGCTTTTTCTGGTGTTGCTGATTTATCGACATTGTCGCGGTCGGTGAGGGTTGAGAAAAATTCTGTTTGACTGGCGAGTAAACGCTGTATGGAATGCGTGATGTGACGGTGCTCTGATCGGCGCATGCCGGTACGAGCTAAGAGGGAACACGGTGAGACGTAAGTCGATGCCGTGGCTGCGCCCGCAACTGTAAGCGGCAAGTCTTCTCCGCATTACGCCACTGATATTCCCCTCATCGGGAAATTGGGAAGGCAGGAGATAGACGTTCGAGCCGTGAGCCAGGAGACCTGCCGACACAAGTCGCCCATCCTCGGTGCGGGACGCCTGTAGGAACGGAATGCCGGAGTGGCGACTGATGTGCAACCGATTGGGAGCAGCGTCAGGGCTGGCACGAGACATGATCACGGACTAGCAAAACATCCGAGTGAGCCTTGATGCGTCAAGGATAATTGCGCTTCGCCATCGGCGAAGCGTGCGCTCGGCGTTGTGCTGTGAAATGCGCCACTTCTGCTGAAGCTCCCGTCAACTGTCAGACGGGGGAACACACATGTCGTTGAATGCGTCAGGGAAAACCGCGAGCCACGGGCTCAAATCGGTTCTTTTTTCCGCGAGTGCGATCGTTGGATTTGCCGGCTTTGCCGTATCGGCATCCGCGCAGGTGACGGAGCTTGAAGGCGTGACGATCTATTCGGCAAACCAAACGCCGATGGATGCAGCAAAGGTTGGATCGTCGGTCGAGGTGCTCACGGAGAAAGACCTCCAGAAGCAGTCCAAGACCTACCTCAAGGATTATCTCGCGCAGTTGCCCGGCGTGAACTTCTATCAGAGCGGTCCTCCAGGAGCTCAGTCTGGCATCTTCATTCGCGGCGCCGCGTCGAAATACGTCAAGGTGCTGGTCGATGGCATGGACGTCAGCGACCCCTCGGCCACCCAAACTGCAACATCATTTGAGCATCTGCTCGTCGGCGACATTTCACGCATCGAAGTTCTAAAAGGCTCGCAGAGCACACTCTACGGCGGCGATGCCGTTGGCGGTGTGATCACCATCCAGACGAAAGCGGCGCTGACGCCTGGGTTTTCGCAGCAAGGGAACATTGAAGGCGGTCAATACGGAACGATCAATGGCGCCTATACGGCGGGTTATCTGGCCGCAAACGGAAGCAACATTGCGCTGACGATCCAGGGCGCGGGAACCGACGGCTTTTCAGCCTATGCCTACGGTCGCGAAGACGACGGTTATCAAAATCTGACGTTTTCTGGCCGAGGCGAATATTTTCTCACGCCGTCGTGGAAGGTGTTCTTCGCCGCACGCGCACTCGATGCCAAATATAACTATGACGGGTACGCGAATTCACCGCCTTATGCATTCGGCGATACGCTCGACAATGGCACGACGACGCAACAGGTCGGCCGCGTCGGCACCGAATTTTCGCTGCTCAACGGGGCGTTCCAAAACACGCTCGCCATCCAGGGCATGAACGTACGGCGCGAGACGTTCAACGATAAGACACGCGGCGGCTGGTATGACGGCGATCGCATCAAAGGCGAATATAAAGGCATCCTGACATTCAACGAGAAGCTGTCATTGCTGATCGGTGCCGACTGGGAGCGCACGGGAACAACTACGAGCGGACTATCGGACCGGGTCACGGCGGATTTCAATGGGTATTACGCCCAGTTGATGATGGAGCCGATTCAGGGGCTGTTTCTGACCGGCGGCGGCCGTATCGACGATCACAGCACGTTCGGTACTTTCGATACCTATCGCATAACGGGCGCATATCTCGTTCCGGGCACGGAAACGAAGTTCCACAGCAGCGTCGGCACAGGTTTTCGCGCGCCGAGTCTGTATGAGCTTTATGCGCCGACATATGGCAATCGCGATCTTACACCTGAAGAAAGTTTCGGGTGGGATGCCGGTGTGGAACAGGGTTTTGATAAAGGAAGGTACAGGATCGGAGCCACATACTTCGAACTCGATACCGATAACCTGATCGATTATCATAGAGTTACGTATCAGTATTTCAACGTTCCCGGCACGGTGCATCGGAATGGTGTCGAGGTGTCGGGCGCTGCCACGCTCACGAACTGGCTGACGTTGACGGGCGGCTATACCTATACGGACGCGACCGACGCGGACGGCAAGCGCTTGCTCCGCGTTCCACGGCATTCGTTTTCGGCTGGTATCAACGTCGTTCCGATCGACAAGGTCGCGGTGAACGTCACCGCGCAATACGTTGCCGATGTCGTCGACGACTCTTTCGATGTGCGAGGCATCGTCGCGCTCAACGACTATGTGCTCATCGGTGCCAAGGCTTCTTATGAATTCGCACCGGGATGGAAGGCCTACGTGCGCGGCGAAAACCTGCTCAACGAGAATTATCAAACAGTCCTCGACTACGGAACTCCCGGCGCTTCGGTCTATGGCGGCCTGACAATGGCTTTGCCGAGCGACTGATGCGCAGGAAGGCTCGTGCGCCAACCCCGCATGAGCCTTCCTTCCTCATCACCAGCGGATCATTCGCACACGGGAGCGATGGCGATGTCGGCAGAGATATTTCACGCGAATTTTTGCGTGGCTTGGACGCGCGGCTGATGACATCGACAGCGCCGGTGTTGGCTTCCGGGTGGACATCAGTCATTGACGCTGGCGGCACTACGGTGACGCGTGCGATCGGAACGACTGCAAATCTGACGTCCGGAAAATCGGACTGCGTTGCGCGCGCAATCGCGCTGAGCACCGGCACGCTTGTATCGCTGTTATTCCACGGTTCGGTCTTGGCCACTTTCCTTTATCTCTCTGACCAGAAGCCGGGCGCGATCGAACAGCCGACCGAAGCGATCAGCCTGGCGTCGCTCCAAAGCGAAGTTCTGGAAGCCGTCAGCGTGTCGCAATCGGCCGCCGCTGTATCGGCGTCGTCCGTGGATGCGACCGTTGGCGAAATCCAGGAGAGCGCTGCTGCACAGCCTTCAGAGGCAAAGGAAACAGAAACGCATCACGCGCTGCACGACATCGTTCCGGCTGAAGTGGACGCGCGCGAAAGCACTACGGAACCGGAAGGCCTCAACGTCGTGCGCGGCGGGCTCGAAAGTGAGCGGAGCGCCGGGAAAGAAATGACGGCGCTTAAAGAAAACTTCGAAGCAGGCGGATCTCAGCATACCGTCCGCGACGTGCGAGAGCCGCGCAAACCGAAGATGCGTGCCAACTCGAGGCGCAATCAAGAACAGCGAACCGAGCTAAAGCAAAAAGGCGCGGCGAGCGTCAGAGCCAAGCGCGGATCGCAGGCGAGCGCCGCACAAGTTTCCGCAAGTTCTGGATCGGCGCTCAACTATGCGGCGCTCGTTCGCTCGCGTGTCGCGTCGCGAAAACCCGGAGGCGGCGGTGGCCGCGGCACCGTCGTCATCGCGTTCAGCGTTTCGCGCTCGGGCGCGTTGAATGCGGCACGCATTTCCCGATCTTCCGGAAATTCGACGCTCGACGGCAGCGTGCTTGCAGCCGTGCGCAGCGCGGGTCCGTTTCCGCCACCGCCAGCCAGCGCCAATTTGAACTTTGCCATGCCGTTCTATTTCAAATGAGCGGCGTGGCGAGCGTCTTGTGAGTTTGTCGATGCGAATTACCCGTTCCCGCAGTTGGGAGCGGCATATGGAAAAGGATAAAGCAATGCTGAGGTTTGCACGTCACGATGAAACCGCCATGAAATCCGCAACCCCAATGCTGTGGGTCGCGTTGATCGCGGCGCTGAGCGTTGGAGGCAGTTACGTTTACGCATGCGCGGCGCCATTCGCGGCGATTGGTGCGCTGGCGGCCCGGAAGATGGATCTTGCCACTGGTTTAACGCTCGTCCTGCTGGCATGGATCGCGAACCAGATCGTCGGCTATGGCCTTCTTGGCTATCCGCAGACGGCCAATTCGTTTGCCTGGGGCGGCGCAATTGGCCTGGGCGCCGTTGCGGCGCTCTTCGCGGCGCGCATGATCGGAAATCTGGGTTGGGGCACCGTGGCTGCGACGATCGCAAGTTTTGCCGTCGCGTTTATCGCGTACGAGGCGACGCTTTATCTGGCGAGCTTCGGACTTGGCGGTTCGGACGCGTTCTCGTTTGAGATCGTTGCGCGAATCCTAGGCATCAACGCCGTCGTATTCGCAGGCATCCTCGGGCTTTATGCGATCGCGGGATTGCTGAAAATGAGTCGCGAAAAGCAGGTCGCTGCACGCGCTTAGGGAATTGATATTCTCCAGTCGCCGCGGGATGACTTGATTTCATCCTGCGGCGGCTGCGTCTTGCAACAACGCTTCAAAGTCCTGCCGCCAGGTGTCCACACCGCTGCGAATTGCTTCGTAGACGGCGGCGCCGGCAGCTTCGCCGACGGCCGTATGCATGCCAGCGTAGCGAACGCTGGTTTCTGACTGCGGGGCAGCAACGACGATGCAATCGGTTCCCGTTCCCGTGATTGCAACGCCGTTCCGCCGCACGCCGCTATCGAGGATGGCGGTGGTTCGCGCCATCGCGATGATCGCGACGAGTTCAGTCAGCGCGCCGGATGAGAGAGGCTGATCGACGTGGAGCAGCGTGTTGATGGTTCCCATTCGCGGTGGATTGGACTGACGTTCACCTACACGTTCCCCGTTAGACAAGCCAACGGTTGCGAGGCACGTGGCCGGAACTCCGTCCACGATCTTGCTCGCGCAATGATGCTGGGAGACCGTGCGCGATGTCACCAGCGCGATTGCATCCTCGATGCCACGCTCTGAAAGGCGGCTGGTAATAAGTTGCTCGGGGTTTATTTCAGGAGGCAATTCCGCATTTCGCACTTCGATCCATGCAACACTTGATGCCGTTTGGAACCCAGGTCTATTGAGTGACCAGCTCAGCATTTTTTGCGGCGTCGAAAAGGATGCGAGGAGGAGCCTTGGCTCGACCGTAATTGAAAATGGCAGGATCATTGCGGTTAGATACCGGGGAGAAAATGCGAATGCTAGTGCCCGCTCCGGCGGAATTTGAATTCTTACTGCGGTTGCAAGAGCTGTAAATCGAGCTGCGCATCGTCGTTGGAGGAGAAATTGGAAACGGAGACGCCGACGAGTCTGATGCCGATCGTAACGGGATAGATGGCTCGCACCAACGCCAGACTGATCTCGTGGAGCAGTTCACGCGCGGCGACTGGCCGTGAAGCGGTGCGGCTGCGCGTGATAATGCGAAAATCGGCATATTTTATTTTCACGGTGACTGTCGCGCCGAAGCTCTGATTCTTTTCACACCACGTCCAGACATCGTCGGCCATTTCGAGAATGCCCGCCTCAATTTCGGCCGGGATAACGCGATCTTCGTAAAACGTCGTTTCGCTCCCCGATGATTTGCGCGGCCGGTTCGGTTCGACGGGGCGGTCGTCCTCGCCGCGCGCGATGGCGTAATACCAGGCTCCGGATTTGCCGAACTGTCGCTGAAGAAACTCTAGCGACTGGGCGCGAAGATCGGCGCCCGTCTCGATGCCGAGCGCGTTCATCTTGGTGGCCGTCACGGGGCCGATGCCATGAAATTTTTTGACGGGGAGCGTTGCGATGAATTCGGCGCCGCGCTGGGGCGGTATGATGAACTGGCCGTTGGGCTTGCGCATATCGGAGGCGAGCTTGGCCAGGAACTTGTTATAAGACACCCCTGCCGAAGCCGTCAGACCCGTTTCGGCGAAAATGCATGCGCGAATGTCCGTCGCGGTATCGGACGCGGTCGGAAGGCCGCGTGCGTTCGCTGTCACGTCGAGATAGGCTTCATCGAGGGATAGGGGTTCGATGGCCTCCGTATAGCGCGCGAAGATTGTGCGAATTTGCTGCGAGACGGCACGATAGGCCTCGAAGCGAGGTTGCACGAAGATCAGTTCCGGGCACTGGCGAAGCGCCGTCGTCGACGGCATGGCTGATCGCACTCCGAATGCACGCGCCTCATAGCTGGCCGCGGCGACGACTCCGCGCTTCGCGCCGTAACCGACGGCGATGGCCTTGCCGCGAAGGTCCGGGTTGTCGCGCTGTTCCACGGAAGCATAGAAGGCGTCCATGTCGACGTGAATGATTTTACGTGTCGGAGTTTCGGCCATGATCGAAGCCTAGCACTTCGGCGCTCGGATTTCGATTGCGGCTGCAGGTGCCGATGCGGAGAAGCACGAGCGTCGGGATACAGGAGAGAAAATTTGGCAGTTCTCGCAGGCTGCATTTGCTTTAAGGATGATATGCGCAACATCGCCGGAGACGTCGCAAGCTGAGGCGGCTCGGTCGCATCGATACTGTTCAAGGTGAGGGTGAGCCATGTTCGAGGCCTGGTTGTCTTACGGGTTTATTGTCCTGCTTGCGATCGGCGTGCTTGCGTACGTTCTATGGCGCAGGGGTAGCGTGCTCCTGGCCATCGCGTCGATCGTGGTCGGCATTCCGCTGTGGTTCGTATGGGAATATGTGCGTCCGACATGGACGACGGGTGTCGTGACCGGAACGGAAGTGCGCCGCAGCGATGCCGATGCTCAGGGTAACACCAGCGATATTCGATACATCTATATTCGCAACCGGTCGGACCGGGGGCTGGAGCTTGTCAACGAGGACTCCTGGTGGTGGCTGAAGCGCAATAGCGAGCGGGTTTTCAACGACGCCAAGACGGCAGAGCTTCGCAAATCCGAAGTGACCATCCTGTGGAACCGATGGCGCTCCACGCTCTTTTCATTTTATCCCAACGTGATCGCCATCGGCTCGGCTGGCTATTGGCCGTTCTGGTCGATCCGGGTCGTCATTTTTTATGGCCTCTCCGTGCTGCTGTGGTTCGGCTACTTCTTCGGCTTCATCAAGCTCGGCCGGTGGCGCGCCTCGTCCGATGGTCCTCAGCCTGGTCACGGGGCCGACAACGGATAAGTCGCGATGCGTGGTTCGGTGCCGGCTAAGCAGGACTCGGTAGAAGGGTGAAAATCGCCTAGGGCGGGCGACTGCTGCTGATCGAAGGCAAGGTTGCAGCGCAGCCCCCTCTCAGGACTCTTCGCTGCGCGCGACGCTTTCGGTGAGTTCAGGCGAGCAGTATTCCATGAAGCGGTAGGCGTACCGGCGAAGCAGACGGCCCCGCCGGATTGCGATGCTCGATGTGCTTGGCTGGAAAACGCCGGGCGCGGGAAGCCGGACCAGCTTGCGGTCCTGTTCTTCATCGTAGGCGATGGATGCGATGATGCCGACGCCCATTTCCAGCACGGCGTAGGCCTTGATGACATCCGCATCGAGTGCAGTGATTGCGATATCCGGCGTCAGGCCTGCGCCTTCGAAGGCCTGATCGATGCGCCGGCGACCCGTCAGGCCTTCGTCATAGGTTATGATCGGCCACTCGGCGATGTCGGCGAGCGTCACGGATGTTTTGGCCGTCAACGGATGGTTTTGCGGGACCACCACCGCGTGGTCCCAGGTGTGGTATGGAAATGTACGGATGCCGGGATGGTCGTCGAGCGTGTCGGTTGCGATTGCGATGTCGGTCCCGCCTTCGAGAAGGATTGCGGGCAAATCCATGGGACTTGCCTGATGCAGGTTTAACCTCACGCCGGGAAATTCCGACTTGAATCTGGCGATGACGGACGGAAGCGTGTAGCGCGCTTGCGTATGCGTCGTCGCGATCGTCAATGTTCCTTCGTCGCCGCGAGCGAAGTTTGCCGCGACCCGGGACAGATTGTCGGCATCGACGAGCATGCGGCTTGCCAAGCTCAGGACTTCCTTGCCGGGCTCGGTCAACCCAAGCAGACGTTTGCCGCGCCGGATGAAGATCTCGACACCGAGTTCCTGCTCCAAGTCTCGGATGTGCTTGCTGACGCCCGATTGCGAGGTATAGAGCGCATTGGCTGCCTCCGTCAGGTTGAACTTGTTCCTAACGGTTTCGCGAATGATGCGAAGCTGTTGAAAATTCATGCGCGCCTATAGCGCCCGGGATCGGGCTGATGAAGACCAACTCGAAGCGGGGCGATAGTTGGCGGAACGTTGATTGATCGAGTCCGTAACGATACCTGCGGCTTCACCTTCGATGAATAAACAAAAACTTCTTAAGTTATTCCTCGATGAGATAAGCCGCATTTCCGGTAGGAGTGCCGTTATAACAGACGGGCGCGCCTAATTCTGCGAAAGTGTGCAAAGCAAATTTCTTTTTATTCGTTTGTCCGGTTCCGCGAATTTGCCAAAACCGCTCCCTAAGCGATGGGGAGAATGACGATGGTATTGGGACGTGTGGTTTCCTGGTTCGGATTTATCGCGGCGTTTTTGTTCATAATTTCCATTTCGGCATTCGCCGACACGACCACTATTCTCAATGCGTCATACGACGTATCGCGGGAGCTTTATAAGGAAATCAACCCGGCATTCGCTGCCGACTGGAAAAAGACGTCCGGCGCAGACGTTGAGGTCAAGCAGGCTCACGGTGGATCGACGAAGCAGGCGCAAGCCGTCTCGGAAGGCCTCGAAGCCGATGTGGTGACGCTCAACCAGGCGACCGACTTGGATTTTCTCGCGAAGAGCGGCGTCATCGCGAAAGACTGGCGCAGCAAATTCCCGAATGACGCCTCTCCTTATACGACGACGACGGTCTTTCTCGTCCGTAAGGGAAATCCGAAGGGCATCAAGGATTGGGATGACTTGGTAAAATCCGGAATTTCGGTGGTTATCCCGAATCCGAAGACGTCAGGAAACGGCCGATACAGCTATCTCGCAGCTTGGGGCTATGCGCTCGATAAGCTCGGCTCTGACGAGAAGGCGCGTGATTTCGTTGCGAAGCTTTTCGCCAACGTTCCGGTGTTTGATGGCGGCGGCCGCGGTGCGACGACGACATTCACGCAGCGTGATATCGGTGATGCGCTCGTCACATTCGAGAACGAAGCGGCGCAGATCAAAGCGGAACTTGCCGATAGCAATTTCGAAGTCGTCTACCCGTCCGAAAGCATCGAAGCCGCGCCGCCGGTCGCGGTCGTCGATGTGGTTGCGACCAAGCGCAACACGAGCAGCCTCGCAAAGGAATATCTTGATTTTCTCTACTCGGATGCTGCGCAGCGGATCATCGCCAAGCATCATCTGCGGCCGCGCAACGCAACGATCCTGGCAGAGTCGAGCGCAAATCTCCCGCCGATCAAGACCTTCAACGTCGAACAGAAAATCGGCAAGTGGCCGGACGTGCAGAAGACGCACTTCGCCGACGGCGGCGTCTACGATCAGATCACCACAAAGACGAAATGATGGGCGGAAAGCGGTTTTTGAAGCTGATGTAGCCTGAACAAAGCCCCATAAAGCCTGCGATGGACTATGAGTCAAATCTTGGATCTGATACGTGCAAATGGTGAGGCGGAAGCCGCTGGAGCGTCTGGTGCTCCGCGGCTTCCGACTGCCGCTTGGGACATCGATTTCGTTGTGTCGGAATTGGCGGAGGCGCGCTCGAGAAGCACGCGCGTTCTCTCGGCCAGCAACCGCAGGGCGCCGTTGCCCAACCCGCCGCGGCTGCGACAAGCGATCGAGCATATTTACGGATCGTTGTTTCCGCGTCATGCCGGCGCTCTCGATCACAGCGAAGATGCGCTTCGATTTTTTATCGGCGATCGCCTGAACGCCGCGCTGCATATCCTCGTTGAGCAAATTCATCGCGAGCACGCTTTCGTAGATGAAACGCGCGCCGAGCATGTTACGCAAAATACACCGGATGACATCGTCGGAGCGTTCGCGCGGCAACTGCCGCAGCTCTACGGAACGCTCGAGACCGACATTCGAGCCGCATATGAGGGCGACCCATCCGCCAAAAGCACTGAAGAAGTCATCTTGAGCTTCCCGGGTGTCAGAGCGATCATTCATCATCGTGTGGCGCATGCGTTGCACGAACTCGGCGCGCCGGTTGTTGCACGTATCATTGCCGAGCTCGCGCACTCGCAGACGGGAATCGATATTCATCCCGGTGCGCAAATAGGCGCGGGATTCTTCATCGATCATGGAACGGGAGTCGTGATCGGCGAAACTGCGATCATCGGTGAGCGCGTTCGTCTCTATCAGGCGGTGACGCTCGGCGCGAAGCGCTTTTCCGTCGACGAGAACGGGGCACTCGTCAAAGGGCAGCCGCGTCATCCGATCATCGAAGACGATGTCGTCATTTACGCCGGCGCGACGATCCTCGGGCGAGTCACGATCGGCCGCGGTTCGTCCATTGGCGGCAATGTCTGGCTCACACGAAGTGTTCCGGCGAATAGCAATGTCCTTCAGGCCCAGATCCGCAGTGAGACATTCGATAGCGGCGCTGGGATATAAATCTAATATAACGACGTTGACGACTTATCTGTATTCTAGATAAGCAAATATACGAAAAAGAATTCTCTAATATCACAGACGATGGGTAAATCATGGCAGACGAAACGCAGACAGCTTTAGGCGACATCGCAGCTCGGCAATTAGCCAATGCGACCAAGACCGTTCCCCAGATGTCGAGCATCACGCCGCGATGGCTGGTGCACTTCCTGAATTGGGTTCCTGTCGAGGCCGGCATTTATCGCGTCAACAAGGTGCGCGATGCCGATAGCGTCGAAGTGACGTGCTCCGTCCGCGATGAGCGTGTTCTGCCGCAGACATTCGTCGACTATATCGAAAACCCGCGCGAATATCTTTTGAGCGCCGTGCAGACGGTTCTCGATATTCATACGCGCGTTTCTGATCTCTACAGCGTGCCGCACAACCAGATCAAGGAACAGCTTCGCCTGACGATCGAGACGGTGAAGGAGCGGCAGGAAAGCGAACTCATCAACAACAAAGAGTACGGCCTGCTTGCGCATGCGGCCGCGTCTCAGAAGATCAAGACGCGCGCCGGAGCACCGACGCCGGACGATCTCGATGAGCTGATTGCGAAAGTCTGGAAGGAACCGGCGTTCTTCCTCGCGCATCCGCTTGCGATTGCAGCGTTCGGTCGCGAATGTACGCGTCGTGGCGTACCGCCGCCGACGGTTACGCTGTTCGGATCGCCGTTCATCACGTGGCGTGGCATTCCGCTCATTCCGTCCGATAAGGTCGAAGTGAAGGGCGGCAAGACAAGCATTCTTCTCATCCGCACGGGTGAAGCCAAGCAGGGCGTCGTCGGCTTGTTCCAGCCGGGTCTGCCAGGCGAGCTTTCGAAGGGGCTTTCGGTCCGCTTCATGGGCATCAACGATCAGGCAATCGCCTCCTATCTCGTCTCTCTTTATTGCTCGCTGGCCGTCCTGACGGACGATGCCCTGGGAGTCCTGGAGAACGTCGAGGTGGGCAAGTATCATGTCTATAGCTGATCACGCGCGCGAAGCGGCCGATCTCGACGCGCTCGCATCGGCGGCGCGTGGATTTGGACTCGGGTCGACGCAGCCCCCAGCGGGGCTGCCCGACGCAACGGTTCTGACGAAACTCGCGAACGAGCTTTTTGCCGCCGTTCCTGGCCAGTCGATTCCCGTATCGGCTGGACCTTCGCTTTCGGGTTTTGGGGCATCGCCCGTCGAGGTTGGTAGCTCATCGGCGCCGCATGTCGCGTCGGCGGCAACGTCGCCGTTGCCGACGGTGACGTCACCGGCGCAGTTTGCCGGGCCGCAGGCTCCGACGCCGTTCGATTCTTCGGCTCTCGACGAGCGCGTTCTCGACGCGCTGGTCGGCGCCCTCTATCCGACGCCGCCAGCGTCGATTGGCGGACCGTCGCTGCCAGGGTTCGGGGCTTCTCCGGCGCAGAACGTTTCTCCGTATGCGCCGAATGCAAGCGTACCTGAGACGAGCAACTTTTCGGTTGTGTCGGGCACCCCTGGCTCCGGAACGTCGGCGCCAGGCACTCAGACGGCCAGCGGTGTTCCGCAATTCGATCCGTTCGCTGTCAACGTGCTGTCTCAGCCGACGACGGATCTGCTTCCCGCGAACGTCGAAGCCGGTCCGTCACTTTCGGGATTTGGAGGCAGCCGAGATGCATCGATCGAAACAGCGCCGCGCAACAGCGGTATAGAAACACTGCCGGGCGTCACGCAAGGTGCGCCGCCGCAGCCGCCACCCGCCAATCCGCCGCCGCAGGTGCTGACCGATTATTCCGGCATCAGCGCGCCTGCGTCCGGAGGAACGAGGCTGCCTTTGGGTGATATTCCGTTGCCGTTCGAGGCCGAGCTGAAATCGCTGCTGGCTCCGCTGTTCAACGAGACGGTTGCGTCCGGGTTGCCTCCCGGCGCCGGTGGTTCATCGTTCTATTTCCTGGACGCGGCTTCGCCAAACGCGAATGGCATCAACGTGCCGGGCTTGACGCCTGCCGCCATTGCGCCGGCGACATCCGGCCGTGGCTTCGATGTTTCATCGGTGCGCCGTGATTTCCCGATCTTGAATGAAACGGTGAACGGCAAGCCGCTCATCTGGTTCGACAATGCGGCGACGACGCAAAAGCCGAAGCAGGTGATCGATCGTCTCAAATATTTCTATGAGCACGAAAACTCCAACATCCATCGCGCGGCGCACGAACTGGCGGCGCGGGCGACGGACGCCTATGAAGGCGCGCGGTCGAAGGTGGCCCGCTTCCTCAATGCGCGTTCGGCTGAAGATATCATCTTTACGCGTGGCGCAACGGAAGCGATCAACCTGATAGCGGCAACGTATGGCCGTCAGCATGTTGGTCCTGGCGACGAGATTGTTATTACGAATCTCGAGCATCACGCCAACATCGTTCCTTGGCAGCAGCTTTGCCTGGCCAAGGGAGCCAAACTCCGCGTCGCGCCGGTCGACGATCACGGTGCGCTGATTCTGGATGAGTTCGGAAAACTACTGAACTCTCGAACCAAGATCGTTGCCTTCGCGCATGTTTCGAATGCGCTGGGTACAGTGACGCCGGCGAAGACGATCATCGACATGGCGCATCGCGTCGGCGCGCGCGTGCTGGTCGATGGCGCTCAGTCCGTTTCGCACATGAAGGTCGATGTGCAAGACCTCGATGCCGACTTCCTCGTGTTGTCGGGCCATAAGCTGTTTGCTCCGACGGGCATCGGCGCGCTATTCGCTAAGAAAGAAATCATGGACGCGCTGCCGCCTTATCAGAGCGGCGGCAACATGATCCGCGATGTGACATTCGAGCGAACGGAATTCCACGGTTCGCCGCAGCGTTTCGAAGCGGGAACGGGCAATATCGCCGATGCCGTCGGTCTCGGAGCGGCGATCGATTACGTCGAGCGGCTCGGGATGCACAACATCGCGGACTACGAGCACAAGCTGCTCGTCTACGCGACGGAGCGTCTGCTGCAAATTCCGAACCTCCGGATTATCGGACAGGCGCCGGAAAAGGCGAGCGTTATCTCACTCACGCTCAAGGGTGTGCCGAGTGAGGAGATCGGCGCGCGGCTCAACAAGTACGGCATCGCCGTGCGCTCGGGTCACCACTGCGCGCAGCCGATTCTTCGCCGCTTCGGGCAGGAAACAACGGTTCGCCCGTCGTTCGCGTTTTATAATACGTGCGGCGAGATTGATGTTTTGGTCGCAGCCCTGAAGGACATACAAGCTGAGACGGGGCTCGTGCGCGTGTAGGTTCTATCGCGCCGCATGGACGGGGCCGGTTGTGAGCTCCTTTCCTGCAACTGATTGAGTTGACGAGCCGGGGCGCATACGCGCCTCGGCTTTTCTCATTTGTCGGTCTTTCCTGAGAAGCGTACGGCTACAAGGCCTCTCTACGCGCAGAATTCTTATAAATTAGATTTCTCGGCGCACGATAACAGAGCAAACGACTGCTTATCTCGTTTGATGATTTGCATAGTCGAAAATCGATCATATGCTGCCGCACGGCGTTATAATAGCGGAGAGCAGCAATGAAACAGAAAAGTCTGACAATCGGCGCACTCCTTGCGGGCTTTATCGCAATTGCGGGCACATCATCTGAGGCGGGTGATGGCATGTATGCTTCGCAGTCAGGAAACATTGTGACCGCTTGCAGCCGATACGGAAACTATCCCTGCTACACTGCGCCATTGCGCCGAGATGTTCATCGGAAAAAGCTCGTGCTGCGCCATGGTACGCAGATCGATTGCGGGCGCGACTGTGAGAACACGCTTCGAGAAGCGACCGTGGATTTCTGGGATACAATGCGCGAGAATGGCGGTTAAATCCCAAGGCACGATTTAAAAAATTAGAGGACCGCATTCCAATCGGAATGCGGTCCTCTGTTTTCGATCGCTGCTCTTAAACACCTAGACGGGATGAAAAGGGCCTTAGACGGCGATCAGAACTTGATCTGGGCGCCGGCCGTGAAGAACTGGATCGGATCCTGGCTGGAGTGTGCGCCATTGAGTGCCGTGACGTCGAGTTCGACATGCTTGTAGTCGAGGTAGACGTCGACGACCTCATTGAGATTCTGGTTGACGCCAAGGCCCCAACCGCGAATTTCCGAGCTTGCTACACGATAACCCGCGCCGGAAGCACCGTTAAACAGGCTGGCGATATTCACGGCACTGATTACGCCGGTGCTGGAAGAGGTAGAAAATCCGGCGCCACGATCGAGGCTGAAGTACTCGCCGAAGATCGTCGTCTTGCCGATCGGAAAGAACTTGCGTTCAATACCGGCCTGAAGCGTCCAGAAGCTCGTGTTATCGTCGACATTCGTTCCGTACAGATCGTCAAGACCTGCGTCATGCAGACGGCCATAGGCGCCCGAAGCATACAAGCCGGTTTCGATGTGCAGGACCGAGGCGCTCAGACCGATTTCGTCCGTATCACCAGCGCCACGGTTGACCGTCGTAATGTGGCCAGGAGGGCTGTTCGAAACGTCATCTGAGTGCGTATAGGCGATACCGGCCGCAAGTTTGAAGCCAGAGTGCTCGCCCGCGAAGCGAAGCGCGGCGTTCCAAATGTCGTCTTCACCCCAAGCGGCCGAAGCTGTGAAGCCTGCAACCGTCGGCGTCTCGTACTTCACGACGTTGAAGCGATGGCCTTCACCAGGTGCCGTCTGCTGCGCACCCTGAGCAACGAACTGACCGTAGCGGTTGTTGCTTGTCGAAAGAACACCGTTGTTGCGGTAGAGGTAAAAGCCGCTGCCCTGGTCGCCGAAAGTGTTGCCCCAGCTGTTCGTGTACGAGAAGTGGTTGGTGTTGGCGAGGTTGATTTCGGTGATGCCGTCCGCTGCATCCGACGTCTGACCGACCCAAACCTTGCCGTAGTCCTTACCGCTCAAATACCAAGCGCTGTGGCGAACGCTGACGCCGTTATCGGCTCCGGGTCCGAACTGGCTGATGCGGTCTTCACGAGCGCCGCGCAGGCCAAGCTCGAGCAAATAGCCGGCGGTCCAATCCTTGGTGATTTGCGCCTGACCCAAAAACCGTACGCGATCCTGCGCAGTTTCATTGGTCACCACATAAGCATTGCTCCTGTGGCCATCGTCCCAGAACAGAACCGCTTCGTTGACGAAACCCGACACGGTTAGCGAAACCTTGCGGTTGCCCTTGCGGGCTGTCGTCGCTTCGAGTTCAGCGATGCGCTCTTCGAGATCAGCGCAGCAATTCCCCCCGAGATCAGCTGCGAAAACGGGCGTTACGCCCAATAAAACAAAGCTGGAAAACGCGCCAGCAAGAACAGTTCTTGCCTGCGTTTTAAGACCCCCAAACATCTCCGAATACCTCCACGGTCAACCCCAAATCATTGGCACCCCGCGAACGCACATCCCTGTCGATTGTGCGTTCAATGCATCGGCGAGATCTGCATGCTCCGTACGCAGATCGTCTCCGATCGAGTTCCAACTGGAGGAAATAAGGCTTGGCTGACCCTAAAGATGAAATGAGAAGTTGTGCATAGTTTATGCGGTTATCGTTGATATGCTTTGCAGGTTATGTGATTTGCGCCGCCAAATCGTTTTTCAGAATTTCAATATTACGGAATGGCATCCGGAGCTGCGGCTGCTGGAATTTATTTTTTTAAGTCCGAGGATTTGGGTTGCGTGGTAATGCGCTTCGACACGGATTGAGAATTTAAAACCTACGGCACTTTGCGCTATTATCTTAGCGAGTGTCATACGTCTCAGGATGCTCTGCGGACGGTTTGGAACTCTGCAAAATTGACGTTGCCGCTGCGCAACATTTTGTGTTGCGGATTGTGCCATCGATGGGCGGGTTAGCTGGCGAATCTCTTCACAGCCTATCTGAGCAAGCCGTCCAACTGATTGATATCACATGCCAAAGCAGTAACGCAGAAATATGCCGCGAACAGCATAACGGCGGGCCTCATCCCGCAGCCTGGGTGCGAAGCCGCTACATTTTCTTCGGCTGCGGAAACTGATTGAACTGGCTCAGACGGCGCTTCTCGCCAGGCAAGGCGCTTGGACTCGGACGAGCAAAACTTGCCACCTCGAGAAGGTTTTTTCGATGTTGGGGGCTGATCTCTGTCAATCCGGTGCCGGGGAGCGAAACTGTTGTCTGCTGTCGGTTTGGATCCGGCGGGCGCGCACCATTATGGGTTTTGCTTGGTGACGATAATTTTGTGCGATCTTCAGATCGACGGCTTGTCAGTGATCTGCGACATCCTCAGAGAAGCATTGCCTCTTTGTGCAATGATTTGCCCGCTACTCAGATAGCCTTCGCCGTCGCCTCACGCACCGCTGTAAAGATAACACCGGAGCGCACTCCAATGCGCGCTCCGAGCACTCAGGCCTTACCAGCGCAAGAACTCACTTTGCTCATGCGCATAGTGGGTGGTGATGATTTCACTTTCGCCCTCAAATCGCGACAGGGCTTCGGCAAGCTCCGCACGCACGGGCGGAGACACGCGTTTGTCTTCGATGATGCTTCGTACGGCGTACACCAACTCATCGACGCCCGAACCGTCGATCGCCGCCTGAGCGTCGCGCCGGAAGGTCTGCCACATCGGCTTGCCTTTGAGTCGGGCGTCAGTGGGTTTGCCGTTCGCTTGGCAGAGTGCCCGGCTGATCCGCTCGACGAGCGGGGGAAACTGACGAACCAAGGGGTGCTCCTTCGCTTCTCACCAATGTGCTCGATAGGTGCTCACCCGCGCTTTTTGCTCCCTTGGAATTCCGTTTCGTCCCTGAGGCTACAACAGAGCCTTTGTATTTTTTGTTCGTCATCGCGCTACGTCTTGGAGACGTACTACGATGCGTTGCGCCATGCGTAAAACAATAAAATCCGAGAAACTAAACAATTGCATGACGGTATCGCGTGACGGAACGTCGCGAAGCGGCTTGAACGCGTCCGCTGCCGCAAGATTTGAACTCGTGGGCATTGGCCATGCAAGAGAGCGCAGGTGTCGGTGTTGCCTGCGACAATCGTGTGCAGTGTGCCGCTTATTTCAAGAGGTAGGGAATGTTTACCGTCACCGCGCCGGTCGGACAATCGACCGCGCACGGCATGCAGTGCAACATTCATCGTACGCCATGTAGGCTTTCTGCGTGAGGATAGCTAATCCGCAGCACATCGAGCGGACACAGGTCAACGCAAACGCGTGCATCCGTTGTGCGCGACGCATTTGTCGATGACAAATGGAACTGCCGTGGAAGTTTGCGCCGATGGCCCGCTTGCTTTCTTCCTCGCGTACGCCGTGAGTCACGAAATCGGAATCCCGGCTGTCGCCTGGATTCAGGCGGCGTCGTCGTTTCAATTCCAAGTGTGAAGCAGGACCGCCCAGCCCGTGCCATCACGCGCGAGCACGTTGACCCAATTGCCGCCGAAGTTTGCGCCTTCGCCTTTTTCGCCAGGACCGCTTAAGCTCCACGTCCCGCTGGCGATGACCGTCTCTCCGCGATCAGTGACGGAAGTGATTTTTATTTCATGCTTGGTCAGGCCGTTGGCGCGGACCCCCGCGAAGAATTTGGCAATTGCATCTCGGCCCTCGAGCGGTGCGCCCCCGGCCGGGATGACGCGGCCAGATTCGGTATAGAAATGAGCGAGTTTCGCCGTATCGCCGGAGTTGAATGTGTCGTCCCAGGCCTTTGCAACCGTTTCGAGTTCATTCTTCATTTTGATCTCCATTGCAATCGACACGCTTGGCCGGACGTACTATTTGTGACCGTCTGGTCAAAAATAATAATCTTTTGCCGGGAGTCAAACGTAAATGACCAATCGGTCACAAATGCCGCGGCGTATCGGCGGTCAGACGAGACTGCATCTGCCCGCGGCGGAGCGTGAGAGGCAGATCGTAGAGGCTGCCGCGCAGTTCTTTGCGGAGAACGGCTTCGAGGGCCAAACGCGTGAGCTGGCCAAGACCATGGGCATCACGCATTCGGCGATATTCCGCTATTTCCCGACCAAAGACGCGCTAATCGAGCGCGTTTACGAGCATGTGTTTGTCGCGCGTTGGGATGCAAGTTGGAAGACGCTGATCTGCGACCGCTCGCAGTCCATCGAGGCGCGGCTGATACGATTCTATACTGAATATGCGGATCGTATTTTTGATCCTTGCTGGATGCGCATCTTCATGTTCGCGGGACTCAAGGGGCATCCGATGACTCATCGGTATGTTTCGCTCATTCGCAATCAGTTGATAAAGCCGTGCTGCAACGAACTGCGGGCGGAGCTGCGCCTGCCGCCAATTTCCTCCGCCGCCATGACGCCGCGTGAGGAAGAAGCTTTCTGGGGCCTTCATGGAGCTGTTTTCTATTTTGGCATTCGGACGTTCATCTATGAAGTCCGAACATCGCCGAACCGCGCTGAAGTGATCCGCGATCAGGTCCAGATGTTTCTTGCAGGTGTACCGCCGATTTTACGGGCGGCTTTGATTGAGTCGAAATGAAAAAGGCCGGTATTTTTAACCGGCCTTCATCGAAATCGATCATGCCAGCTGAGCGTAGACCTCAATCTCGACTTTCTGCCATGGCCTGAGCATGGACGACACTTGGATGAGCGTACTCGCGGGCCGTATCTTGTCGAATGTTTCCAGGTGTGCCTTCGCCACGTCCTCAGCGTCGTTGACGTCGCGCAGATAGACGACGGTGCGAACGACATCGGCCGCCGTCGCGCCGGCTTCACCCAACGCTTTTTCTATGATCTCGAGCGCCGCTCGGGACTGCGCATAGGCGCCGCTTTTTGCGTGGCCGGCAGGCGCGCACGTTCCGGAAACGTGAACGTCTTTACCGAAACGAACGGCACGCGAATAGCCGAAGACGGATTCGTATGCGCCGCCGGAAGAGATGTTGATGCGCTGAGCTGCGTTAGTTTTTGCCATTCGTGTTTTCCTATTTTCTAAATGTTGATTGCGTCTCGAAAGCGATACCAAGTTTCGACGGTCGGCACGGCGCGCTTGGCAATGGGGTGAGCGGGGAAAGCTGGAAACGTCATATCGTCGAAGGATGTTCGACCGTCGGGCTTGGCGAGAACCTGCAACGCGATCTTGTTGCCGAAGTATGTCGCGCGCGAAACGCCGGTACCGCAGTAGCCGAGAGCATAATGTACGCCGGATGCGGCGCACCCGAGATGCGGAACCTCATCAAACGTGTAGCCGATCAAGCCGTCCCAGGCGTGCGTCACGGGCACGTCTTTCAAATCCGGAAAAACGGCGAGCATGTCGCGCGCGAGGTGGCCGAACGCCGATGGCGATTTATTCGAAGCCAGTCTCCCGATACGGCCGCCCCAGAGGATGCGGCGTGCATCCGGCGCACCCCGGAAATAGTAAAAAACGCGATTGGTATTGCCGTAAACGCGATTGTTCGGCAGCAGCCGATTGAAAAGAGATTCAGGCAACTCGCCTGTTGCGATGATCGCAGACCCAATCGAAACGATCCGTCGTCCAAGTTCCGGTACGAGGCCGTCCGTATATCCGTTCGTGGCAATGATCACGTTTCGTGCAAAACATTCTCCGGCGCTCGTTATAATCTTGAACCCGCCGTTTGTTGCAACGATCGCGGTGACGGGCGTGTGATCGAGGATTGTTCCGCCCGCGCCCTCAACTCTTTCCATCAGGCCTGCGTGATATAATCCGGGATGGAGCGACGCGTCGTTCGGCAGAATAGAGCCGCCGAAGAAGACGTCGCTGCCGATTTCGGAAGACTGCTCGGCCCTCGGCACCATGAAGCTGTTGACACCCGCGATCTCTCTGAGGTCACGCATATCAGCCGCCATTGCTTCGTAGTGCTCAGGCCGGATTGCGGCTCGAAAGCGGCCGCTGCGGCGGAATTGGCATTCGATTTTTTCCTCCGCGATCAAGTCTGCGATATGGTCGAGCATGCGCGTGCCTTCGCGGAGCATGTCCTCGGCTTTTTTCCGGCCGCGCAACGCAATCAGTTTTTTCACGCGGAATTTTTGATTGCCGCTGCCGACCTGGCCGCCGTTGCGCGTGCTGGCGCCGTATCCGGCCCGGTCGCGCTCGAAAACGACGGTTTGCCTGCCATTCCTGAGAAGCGTCAAAGCTGCCGAGAGGCCGGTGAAGCCTGATCCGATGATCGCCACATCGCAATTGCGTGGAACATTCTTTCCGGAATTCGAAGCTCGCTCGGGCAAGGCGTCCCACCAGTAGGGCTGGTAGCGGAGTGCGTGCGCATTCCGCGTTTTTCCCGTTGCAAGCTCCACGGCCGATGGGTTGTCCGGTCTTTCGCCGCTGGCGCTCATGCGTATTCCCCTAAAGTCTCGGTGTTTCATGAGTTACAAAATTATTGCACTGTATGCAATAAAGCTTTATAAGAGATGGCACAAGAAAAAGCGGCTGCGCAATTCCGAATGCCGCAGGAGGAAACGATGTTGCAGGCAGATCACTGGACCTGGCGCCGTGTGCCGGGCCAATACGCGACGCCAATAAATCTCGATGTCGCGGGCGCAAAACAGTTCCTGACGCAAAACCACATTCGCTATGTCCTGGTCCAATTCGCCGACATCTACGGGGTGGCGAAAAGCAAAGCAGTTCCTGTCGAGCATTTTGAAGACGTCCTGACTGACGGCGTCGGATTTGCAGGCGGCGGCGTCTTTGGCATGCGGCTGGCTCCGCACGAACCCGAATACATGGTTGTGGGCGATCTTTCGACGCTAACGCTCATGCCGTGGTCCCCAGGATATGCCCGCGTGATGGGCACGGGGCTCGTCAACGGCAAGCCGCATCCTATCGACACGCGGAATATTCTGAAGGCTCAGACGGCTCGCCTGACAGAGCGCGGGTGGACTCTGCTGACCGGCATCGAGCCTGAATTCTCTCTGCTTCAACGCAAGCCGGACGGGTCTATCGCTCCCTTCGACGGTACCGATAGCTTGCAGAAACCCGCCTACGACTATCGCGGGCTGTCGCGTGTTCGCACGTTCCTCGAGCGCGTCACGGAATGCCTGCAATCTCTTGGCATCGACGTTTATCAGATCGATCATGAGGACGCGAACGGCCAGTACGAGATCAATTTCAAGTATGCGGACGCGCTGACATCGGCTGATCAAATCCTGCTGTTCAAGATGGCGGCCGCCGAGATCGCGCACGAACTCGGCGCGGTCTGCTCGTTCATGCCGAAACCCAAAAGCTCGATGACGGGCAACGGGATGCACATTCATTGCTCTATCGCCGACGGGAACGGCAAGAATATCTTCCACGACGCGTCGGACAATTCCGGCATGGGGTTGTCGCGCATTGCTTACCACTTCATCGGTGGGCTTCTCGCGCACGCCCGGCCGCTGACGGCGTTGCTGGCGCCGTCTGTCAATTCCTACAAGCGTCTCGTGATCGGCCGCACGGCATCGGGAACGACATGGGCGCCGGTCTTCGTCGCTTACGGCGATAACAATCGCACGGCGATGGTGCGCATTCCTTATGGTCGCGTCGAGCTGCGCGTCGGCGATTCCGGAATGAACCCGTATCTCGCGCAAGCCGCGCTGATTGCTGCGGGTCTCGACGGAATCAATCGCAAGCTCGATCCAGGCCCGCCGCAGAACATCAATTTCTATGCGCTCACCGCGGCGGAGATCAAAGAGAGGAATATTCAAATTCTTCCGCAGTCGCTGAGCGAGGCCATCGACGCGCTCGAGCAAAGCGATCTGTTCCGGTCGACACTTGGCAGCGATTTCATCGACGAGTTTGTGTCTCTCAAGCGAGAGGAATGGCTGGATTACCACCGGCACGTCTCCGATTGGGAAACACAGCGCTACCTCAGCTTCTTCTGAGGCGGCGAACATAGCAGGAGAAAATATCATGTGCGGCATAGCCGGACTGTTCATCAAAAACCCGAAGCTCGAGCCACAGCTCGGAGAGCTTCTGACGAAAATGACGTCAACCTTGTGCAGCCGCGGTCCGGATTCCGCTGGTTTCGCGATTTATGGCGCGGGCCAGGACGGCAAGATGAAGCTGACGATCGCGGGGCCGTCAGCGGATTACGATATCGGAGCAGCGGCGGAAAAGTTGCGCGCGGCGGTGGCTCCCAAGGCGCTGACGTCCATTCACTATTCTCATGCCGTGCTGGTTCTCAGCAGCAACGAAGCGCGGCATGCGCGCGAGTGGCTTGAAGCCAACTTGCCGGAAGTCAACGTCGTCAGCGAAGGCAACCGGTTGGAGATCTTCAAGGAGGTCGGGTATCCCGACGATGTTGCGGCGCTGTTTGGTATCGGCGCCATGTCGGGATCGCACGGTATCACGCACACTCGGATGGCGACGGAGTCGGCGGTGAGCACGGATGGCGCGCATCCGTTCTCGACGGGCGCCGATCAATGCCTCGTGCATAACGGCTCGCTTTCAAATCATGCAAGCCTGCGCCGCAAGCTGCAGCGTGACGGCATTAAGATCAAGACGCAGAACGACAGCGAGGTCGCCGCGGGCTACCTGACGAAACAGATGCGGAGCGGGCAGACGCTCGAAGGCGCGCTCAAATCCAGTCTCGATGATCTCGACGGATTTTTCACATTCGTCGTCGGTACGGAAAAGGGATTTGGCGTGCTTCGCGATCCGATCGCCTGCAAGCCGGCGGTGATGGCGGAGACCGACGACTATGTCGCCTTCGCTTCCGAATACAAGAGCCTCGCAGGACTTCCTGGAATTTCCTCCGCCAAGGTTTGGGAACCGAAGCCGGCGACCGTTTATTTCTGGGAGCGCAGCTAATGCCGAATATCGATCTTTCAAAAACACGAGTCCGCGAACTCAATGCGGCGCTGCATCGGCTTAAGCCCGAGAGCAACGAAACCCTCTGGACGATCACCAATCCGGACGGTGAGCACTCAATCGCTGCGGGTATCGATGCCGACGTCACGATCAACATCCAAGGCAATGCTGGTTACTACTGCGGCGGAATGAACAAGCAGGCGAGGATCATCGTCGACGGAAGCGCCGGGCAGGGCGTCGGCGAAAACATGATGTCGGGCCTCATTCACGTCAAAGGCGATGCCAGTCAGAGCGCGGGTGCAACGGGGCGCGGCGGGCGGCTGGTTGTCGAAGGCAACGCGTCGGCGCGCTGCGGCATTTCGATGAAAGGCATCGATATTATCGTCAAGGGCGACATTGGGCATCTTTCCGCATTCATGGGGCAGAACGGACGTCTCGTCGTGTTGGGCGAGGCTGGGGAAGCGCTCGGCGATTCTCTCTACGAAGCGCGAATCTACGTGCGCGGCCCGGTCGCGAGCCTTGGTGCCGACTGTATCGAAAAACAAATGCGCGATGAGCACAAAGCCGAATTGCACGAGCTTCTGAAACAATCGGGCGAGGCGTTCAAGGTGGATGTCGCGGAGTTCCGCCGCTACGGCTCGGCGCGCAAGCTCTACAACTTCAACATCGATAACGCGGGAGCATACTGATGACACAGCATGAGAGGTCTTGGCCGGCCACGACTCCGCGTCCGTCCGCAACTTTCGACGACTATACGCTGTCGGAAATCCGGCGCGCCGCCGCAACGGGAATCTACGATATCCGAGGCGGAGGATCGAAACGAAAAGTTCCCTGCTTCGACGATTTGCTTCTGCTCGGCGCGTCGATGTCGCGTTATCCGCTGGAGGGCTATCGCGAGAAGTGCGGGACGGACGTCGTGCTCGGGTCCCGATTTGCCAAAAAGCCCCTGAAACTTTCCATTCCGATCACCATTGCGGGCATGAGTTTCGGATCGCTATCGGCCAGCACCAAGGAGGCGCTTGGGCGCGGAGCGTCGGCAGCCGGAACTTCGACGACCACCGGCGACGGAGGCATGACGCCGGAAGAGCGCGGGCAATCGAAATACCTCGTCTATCAATACCTGCCGTCGCGATACGGCATGAATCCGGATGACCTCAGGAAAGCCGATGCCATCGAGATCGTGATCGGCCAGGGCGCCAAGCCGGGCGGCGGCGGCATGCTGCTCGGCCAGAAGATTTCCGATCGCGTCGCGGAGATGCGCCAGCTTCCTAAAGGCATCGATCAGCGATCGGCGTGCCGGCATCCGGACTGGACGGGTGCGGACGATCTCGAAATCAAGATCCAAGAGCTGCGCGAAATCACTGATTGGGAAAAGCCGATCTATTTAAAGGTCGGCGCGAGCCGTCCCTATTTCGACGTCAATCTCGCCGTCAAGGCGGGCGCCGACGTCATCGTGCTCGACGGCATGCAGGGTGGAACCGCCGCGACGCAGGAGGTGTTCATCGAGCACGTCGGCATTCCGTTGCTGTCGGCGATTCCGCCGGCCGTGCAAGCGCTGCAGGACCTCGGCATGCATCGCAAGGTGCACTTGATCGTGTCGGGTGGAATTCGGAGTGGCGCTGATGTCGCCAAGGCTCTGGCGCTCGGCGCCGACGCGGTGGCGATCGGCACTGCGGCGCTCGTCGCGCTCGGCGACAACGATCCTAAGTGGGAAAAGGAATACGAGAAGCTTGGCACTCGCGCCGGTTGCTATGACGATTGGCATGAGGGCAAAGATCCGGCCGGCATCACGACCCAGACGCCGGAACTGACCAAGCGGCTCGATCCGGTTGCCGCCGGCCGCCGCCTCGCAAACTATCTCAAGGTCTTGACGCTTGAAGCGCAGACGCTGGCGCGCGCCTGCGGCAAGAATCACCTGCACAATCTCGAGCCCGAGGATCTCGTGGCTCTCACGTTGGAAGCTTCCGCAATGGCGCGCGTTCCATTGGCGGGCACTTCCTGGGTCCCAGGAGCGAGGTAACCTACTCCACGGTTACCTCCACTTGCCGGAGGCGAAAGCCTCCGGCCTTTTTTATGCGTGTGCTTAGGAATTATAGAAAATAATCGCCAGAAACCGTATGCGGTCGTCGAGAAGCTTTTCGGGGCCGTGCACGACATCGCCGGAAAAGGTGAACGCGTCACCCGGCTCGACCAGATACGTTCTATCTCCGAAGCGATACTCCATCCGGCCTTGAAGCATGTAAATGAACTCGGTGCCTGGGTGCGCGAAACGCGGATAGGATTCGCTTTTCTTATCCATCTCGATGAAGAACGGCTCGAAAAGCTTGCGCGGCCCGCGATCGTAGGCAAGCAATCGATACGTGTGGCCGTATTTCGTCCCGACACGGACGACTTCCATCTGCTCCGCCCGTTTGACGAGCTGGGCACTTCCGCGCTGCGTGTCCGTTTCCTTGAACAGATCGCCGAGGCCGATGCCGACGGCCGCGCATAGACGTTCCAGCGCATCGAGGCTGGCCATGGCCATGCCGTTTTCTATGCGGCTCAGCATGGCACTCGATAGTCCAGCTCCGGCGCTCAAGTCGGCAAGCGTTAAGTTGGCTTCCGAGCGGCGGCGCTTGATGACCGCGCCGATGCGGCTCTCGAGTGGGAGATTCGCGAAATCCCTGTTGTCCGCCATGTCGGATGCGGACTTGCGCGTTGCGGGCCGGCGAATTTTCCGCAGCCCCTTCTCTTTGTTCATGTTTAGCTGACGTCCCGTGTTTTTGTCAGCCTATTACGACTCCGCGATCAGCGCAATTTTTGTGCAACGGGCGGCCTTGACTCACGAAATAGAGAATGCTGCTTTGCACCTGATACAAAAGTTTATAATGCACACAATGCAAATTGCTTGCGTTGTATGCAATTATATGAGTTCATCGCTCCCTATAAATCCAAGCCTGAAATGGGCGTTTGTTCCGTAGGGAGGAGCATTGATGACAGTGGTCAGTGAGACGAGAGCGGAGGCATTGACTTCCGCCTCGCAGCAAGAGGATGGCCTCCATCGGGCTATCGACTGGAAAGGAGCGTTCTGGATAGCGAGCGGCGTTCCCGCGCTCGTGATGATTTCAATAGGCGGAATGGGCGCGGCGGCCGGCAAGCTCGCGTTTCTCGTCTGGGGCATTTCTGTTCTGATGGGATTTTTCCAGGCTTACAGTTACGCGGAGATCGCGGGGCTCTTTGCCAACAAATCAGGAGGAGCAGCCGTTTACGGCGCGGCGGCGTGGCTGCGCTATAGCAAGGTCATCGCGCCCTTGTCGGTATGGTGCAACTGGTATGCCTGGACGCCGGTTCTCTCGCTCGGGTGCACGATCGCGGCGGGTTATATTCTGAACGCCATCGCACCCATTCCGACCTTCACCGCAAGCTCTCCGGAAGTCGTGTCATGGCTGCACGCGGCGGCCAACGCCGCAGCGATCGACGGCAAGTCTCTTGAGGAGGCGGCCAAGACGGCCATCGCCGCCGTCACGCAGATGAACACGCCGGCGCTTCGCAGCCTAACGCTGATCAACTTTTCATTCTTCGGTTTCGTCAACGTCGAAATCGGCTCGACCTTCTTCATCGGCGCAGCGTTGATGCTGATGGCGTTCGCCATTCAGCATCGCGGCATTCTCGGAACCGCGCGGGTGCAGATGTGGATCGGTTTGATGGTGGTGGTGCCGATGCTGATCGTCGGCCTCGTTCCATTCTTCAACGGCAGTGTCCACACCGAAAATTATTTTCCGCTCGTTCCTCCCGTCGGTGATTGGAGCAACGGGGGATGGACGCAGTTCCTGGGGGCGCTGTTCATAGCAGGTTGGTCGACATACGCGTTCGAAACTGCCGTCTGTTATACGCGTGAGTTCAAGAACCCGGCCGTCGATACAAAAAAATCCATCGTTCGTGCTGGTCTTCTTTGCGTCGTCCTCTATTCGCTGGTCGCCGCCACCTTCCAGGGCTATCTCGGCCTTGAAGGCATGACGGCGCCGGGAATCGTCGACGGAACGGGCGTTGCGGCAGCGATGGGGCAGATGGTCGGCAGCGGGTCGACCTTCGTCACGCATCTTCTTGAGATGATGATGGTGCTGGCGCTCGTCCTGGCGATCATGATGGCGATGGCCGGTTCGTCGCGGACGCTCTACCAGGGGGGCGTCGACGGCTGGTTGCCGAAGTACCTCAGCCACGTCAACGAACACGGTGCGCCGACGAAGGCCATGTGGACCGATCTGGTCTTTAATCTTGGTTTGCTGTCATTCGCGTCGTCGGACACGAACGCGTATTACTTCATTCTCGCGATCTCGAACGTCGGCTACATGCTGTTTATCTTCCTCAATCTGCAGTCAGTCTGGATTCATCGCATCGATAGCCCGGACATTCCGCGTCCCTACCGTACGCCGAATTGGCTCGTCGCTTTCAATGTCGTCCTCGGCTTCTTCAATCTACTGCTGATGGGCGCCGGCGCGAAGGTCTGGGGAAATCCCAACTCTCTCTGGTACGGGATCGGCTTCGCGCTGTTGATCCTGCCGGTGTTTTTCTATCGACACTATGTGCAGGACAAGGGGAGGTTTCCCGACCACATGCTCGTGGATCTGAACCTTAAGAGTCAGGACCTCGGTGAACGCCGTGCTGGTATGCTGCCCTATCTCACACTGGCGCTCGGCGTCGCGGTGATATTGTTCGGGCATTACTACTTCCAGCTCCCGCCTGCGTAACTCATGATCCGCGCGAGGCAACTCGCGCGGATTTCCTTCGATGGGCGAAGGTCGCTTCGAGCGAAAGGCGATACGCTTCTTCGAAGTGCGGATAGCCGGAGAAAATAAACGCATCGATGCCGATATCGCCGCCAACCTCCGCTGACGCTCAAACCTTCAGAGGAAAATTCGATCTACGATGGGCAGCGATTATTATTTGAACATTCGTTTTTATTTACCAGACGTTCACGCATTTCGCGACGCAACGACGAATTCGATTGACTCAAAACACGCGCGAGCGCCCTTTCGCCCGCGGACGGTGGGTTGCTACGCACGCTAGCGCGAGTTCGGGGATGCTGTTGCGCGTCAAGAGCAGACCAGTAGCAAGCTGGGGCGAGCGTGCCGTTACGTCTTGTTTATCGTTCTCATCGCATTTGATTTTTTTTGCGTCGTTTTTCGACTTGATGGGTCCGCGCATCGCATCGCTTCGCCGGCGGAGGAGTTAAGCGATGAGTCGAAGCGCTCCACCGCATGAACTCGGAATTCCAGAACATAACGACGGCATCGCTGACCGACTACGCAGCGGCATGGTATTCGTTCCTGGCGGGACGTTCCGCATGGGATCCGATCATCATTATCCCGAGGAAGCTCCCTCGCATCGTGTCAGCGTCGATTCATTCTGGATCGATGAAGCACCGGTAACGAACGCCGAGTTCCGTCGCTTCGTTGACGCAACAAACTACGTTTGTAAAAGCCGGAGCAATAATCCCTCACAGAAGCGGCTGATTTGTTCGGCCGCGCCGGACTAAAAGTGCGGCAGATTGGAGCCCTGTGCCTGCGTCGGCGCGAGGGCGGGGATGAAGCAGGT
>NZ_JBAYUV010000032.1:0-42974 GCF_041674905.1 Hyphomicrobium sp. | reverse complement strand
TGGTGGCCGCGCCCATCTGCATGGCAGCAGCTAACGCCATGCAGGACGCCGACATCAGCATCGATGTGCTAACGAGTCTTTTCATGCCAATTTAACCTCGCGTTTCCAATCCCAGCTATTGTTCTGGTACGACGGGCGCGTGGCGAGAGACGGGAACCCGCCGCCACAACATCCGTCCTTTAGTCCGAGGGAAATATGGGCAACTCGACCGCCCATCTTGCCGCTCTTCGTAGGCGTACCGCGCGCTCGGATTACTGGTGCTCCGATGACTTCGCGTTCAGCACGGGCCGGACCGTAACAACGTAACTAGCGGTGGTCTTCAGTGTGATCGGCAAATAGCGCCGGGAAGATTCGGCAAAGAACGCTGCAGAGGTTGTCCTGGAAGTTGGGCGTTGTCTCTGTCATAGGTCGCTTGCAAGACGGCGATCACATCGGGTGTTCTGCGGCTTTGCAACTTGCGAGAGCAATGAAATCTGGAAATTTCTGGCTTCTGTGTGGGTGCGCCCTGCTTTTCGTGGGATGCACCGATGACAACCAAAAAAATCAGCACACTGATCAACGCTCGGGATTGACGCGAGCGCAAGCACAGCCGAGTTGGCTCGATGCGATGTCGGAAATCGAGCCTGCCTCGTGGCTCATTGCGCGTGAGGCAAACGCCGGCAGGGCTCTGAAGGCGGAGGATGCAGCCAAGATCAGGCAATCGATCGCAACGGCGGCGAAGGTATTCCAAGAAGACCCTCGTATGATTGCGAACAGGGCCGTCCAGCTCGAAGCGATGCTCGATCCGACCGATGGCCGCGAAACTGCGGTGGGGCTGATCGCCGTGCTGACGGATGTTGTCCGCGAGCCGGGAAAGGTCGAAGGCTTTGGCGCCATCGGCCAACAATATTACAATCTGCGCAAGACGGGACTGAGCGAGCGCGATGCGCTCAACGATCTCTCGCGGCGCTATGGATCGCGCGGCTAGCCTGATGTTGGATCGCTTCGTTCGCAATGTTTCAGGTGTTGCTTGGTTCGGTCGTTCCATCCGGCACCAGGTCTTGCTCGCAATCTCGCTCATGCTTTTGATTGCGACCGTTGCCGCCGGCACGATTGCGGTCGTCAACGGGCGCAATGCCGCGAACGTCGAGATCGAGGCCTCGATGGATTTCGCGGAGGGGCTCTTGCGCGAACTCGTCCGGCGCATCACGGCCGAGAACCAGCTTGGAAACCTCGATTATCTCGTGTCGCGGGAAGTCGAGCACATGCGCCACGCGCGCATCTATGTGCAGGACGCGGGCACGCCGCCGAAGCTGCTGCGCTCGGCGGCGTCGTCCGACGATGGGCCATCTCCGTTAGGTGAAACGCCAGACTGGTTCGAGCGCCTGATGATGCCCAAGGGCGGTGAGGACCACACGCGCGTGATCCCTGTACCGAACAGCGAGCGGCAGATCATTCTCAAGGGCGATCCCGATGATGAGATCGCGGAGAAATGGCAGCAGCTCTCGTCCCTCGCGATCGTTGCTTCGATCTCGATGCTTCTTCTCGTTGGAGCATTTTATTTTGTGCTCGGCTGGATACTGACGCCGCTTCAGGCGCTGGCGCGCGGCCTCGTGGCGCTCGAAGCCGGCGAAAGTGCGCGCCGCCTTGAAATTCCGCGAGTCGTCGAAATCGCCGACATTTCACTGAAATTCAATTCGCTCGCCGCGTCTCTCGATCAGACGCGAGCGGAAAATGGCGAGCTTTACAAGCAGATTCAGTCCGTCCAGGAAGACGAACGGCGCGAAATCGCGCGCGAGCTTCATGACGAAGCCGGTCCTTGTCTCTTCGGCATCACGGCGAGCGCGGAGTCGATCAACAGGATTTCAGGAAAGCTCGATGACGAGTCGGCGCGACGCATAACAACGCGGACGGATGAGATCCTGTCGATCGCCGATCGCCTGAAGGCGATGAACCGCGCGCTACTCAAGAGATTGCATCCGGTCTCGATCGGCAAGGTGCCGCTGCCTGCATTGATCAAGGATCTCATCAACGATTTCGATCGTCGTCACCCGGAAATCCACATCATTGCGGACATGGGCGCTTTTGTTCGGGCCTATGGAGAGAAAGTCGATCTGACCGTCTACCGGGCGACGCAGGAAGCTCTGACGAATGCTGTTCGCCACGCGCAGGCCGATAACATCACGATTGAACTGCGCGAGGAAGCCGCCCGCGCGGGTTCGGGTGATCTGGTTCCCGGTATCCTGATCAGCTTGCGCGTGAGCGACGACGGCATCGGCCTCAAACCCGGGGCGCGCGCTGGGTTCGGGCTCTCCGCGATGCGGGAGCGCGTTCTTTCTGCCGGCGGCACGCTCGCTGTCGAGGCGCGCAACCCTCGCGGCACGGCCATCTCGATCAAAATTCCCGCGCGGCCGAGCGAAGCTGACCATCTGCACGTACGAGAAGCTCCACGGATAACATCATGACAAAAATTCTTGTGATCGACGACCATCCTGTCGTGCTGCAGGGATGCCGCCGCGTACTGGAGGATGCGGGCATCGAAAACATCATGCTGGCGTCGAATTTGATCGACGGCTTCCGCGCCTATCGGAACGATAAGCCGGATGTGATTATTATCGATCTTGCGATCAAGAAGGGCGTTCTTGTAGGCCTCACATTCATTCGGCGTTTGCGTGTGCATGACAAGCATACGCCCATCCTCGTGCTGACGATGCATGAAGATCCGATGATCGCTAGCCAGTCGCTGCGCCTTGGCGCCAACGGTTACATTTTGAAGGACACATCCTCCGTCGATATCATTAAGGCGCTGCAGGCGGTGCGTCAGGGCAGGCCGTTCCTCAGCCATACCGTGGCATCCGCAATTGCCGTCATGGAGACCAAGGGCCGTAGCAATCCTTTGAGTGGCATGACGCTTCGAGAGCTGCAGACCTTGGAGCTGATCGCGCAAGGTAAGCAATATGCGGCGATCGCCGAGGAACTGCACGTCAGCTACAAGACGATCGCCAACACATGCTCGCAAATTAAAGCCAAGCTTGGAGTGAAATCCCTGCCGGAGCTGATGCGCATCGCGATCGATCACCTCCCGGAGATGGCGGGACAAAGACCGAAGTGACAGGCGCCGAGCTGTTCGGGAACTTTTGGCAACAAAGTGTGCCGTGACTTGGACATCGCTTTCGGGCGATTCATAGACCTCTTGCAATTCGAACCTTTGGTGCTGAACCTATGCGTATCATTCTCGCTGCCAGCCTCCTTTTCATATCCGGTCCGGCATTCGCCGACGTCAGCTGCAAAGGACAAGTCGATGCGGCGTTCGCGAAACTGCGCGAAGCCGGTAAGTTTCGACTGGAAACGACAATCAAGAACAAGGACGGAACGCTGAAAATGCAGGCAGACTATGTGCTGCCCGACCGCATGCACCAGACTGTGACTCTCGGCGGCGAAGGTGCTGCGATGGAGATGATCGTCGTCGGCAAGAAGGCTTGGTCCAACCAGGGCGGCGGCTGGGCTGAATTGCCGGAGGCGTTCGCGCAGACGGTCGCGAACCAGATCAAGGACACGGTCTCTGACGCTCCGAAGGTATCAACGGACTACAAGTGCGTCGGCGACAAGGAATTCGAGGGTAAGACCTACACGCTCTACCAAGGTGTTCTGTCGATGCCTCTCGCTGCCGATGCAAAGGACAAGGGTCCGCGCGTGACCTCGCTGAGTGCCCCCAATCTACAAAACGTCTACGTCGATAAGGAAACGGGCGTTCCCGCGCGCAACATCGTGACGCCCGTGACCGATCCAGAAAGCCGCGTGTTCGATGGCAAGTTCACGATCGTCAAGGAGTTGAGTATCGAGCCGCCGAAAGTGGTTCTGCCGAACTGACTTGCTCGCGAGCCTGCCGCATTTGGCCCGCCAAACGCGGGCCAAATGCGAGATTGATAGGTCCCGCTATTTTGCTGCGGCCGCATCGTCGGCCGCACAATCCTTGCCGAGATATTTCCCGTCAACGATGACGCCAAGGTGGGAAACGCCATCCTGAGGCGGATCGAAGGTTATTTTCGTAACGGCTCGATACCACGTGCTGAAATCGCCCGTGAGCAACGTGCTGATTTTTTGACGGCTGTTTCCTGCGGGGCACGTGACGTTGACGAATGTTTCATTCGCAATTGTTTTGACGTCGACGGGGCCGCAGTTTTTTGCATTTTCGCCGAGAACGACATCGTCGGTCGCGGTAATGCAGGTTTTTACCGTCCGCATTCCCATTGAATCCGACACTGTCGTAAGCTGCCATTGGCCCGGCGTTCTTAACGGAACGTCGGCGGCCCAAGCGTGACCACAAACGCCGCTCAACGCTGAGGCGCACATATAAATTACGCCGGAAATCCGGTACGTCATGACGTGTTTTCCTCGGGAAAATATCGTTCCTTTATTCCGATACTTCGCACTCGTTTAGCTCGAGACGTCAAATTATTTATCCGTCATTCTTCGGATACTGAATGAAGTTATTGGGCGTATTGCCAACTGTCCCGCATGAAATTGCAAAACGTGCCATTGCGAAAATGTTGAAATAAGGCGCCGCTAGCGGTGTTGCCGAGGGAAGAGCGTCAAGCTCGACCGAACGGGACGCAATAAAATAATATTGGGAGAAGACGCATGACGAGAGCCATATTCGCGACTGCTGCAATTCTTCTGTTTTCCGGTGCAGCGTATGCTGACGATTGGGCCAGCAAGTTCAAGCAGCTCGACACGGACGGGAACGGATCGATCAGCCGCACCGAGTGGGAAGCCAACGTTGGCAGCCTGAAACTCGATCCGGCTCCAACCTTCACTGCGATGGATCAGGACGTGAATAACAGCGTCGATACGGACGAATGGGCCACCGCTGAGAAAATGGCAAAGGCCTTCCCCACCGCGTGCAAGTCCTCCAAGGAATCTTGGTGTCCGAAGCAGTACTGAGTTTTGGGTAGTTGAACGTCGTCCGAAACTCGGAGGCAACTTTCGGGTTTCGGACTTGCCTTACGGGTCAGCGGCGCTCGCTAGAAGCGTCGTGTCGCGCTGAAGACCTCTGATGGACTTGGACGCCGAGGCTGATACCAGCGTCGGTCCGCCTCCCCAACGTGCCGCCGTCGATCACACGTCGATCCTATGACGGAAGCGCGGTTTGACGTGCTGCCGATTGGCCCGAAGCAAAGCACGTTCTCACGTGAGACAATCGACCTTCGCTAAGTCAGCTGTGCGACAAGGACTAGCCCAGACTGGCGATCACGATAGCGCACCTAGGGAACGCATGTTCGGCGCTCAGGCGAAATTCGAACGTGGTCAGATAAGCGAAGGCGCGAAAGCCGGTACGGCGGCCTCTAGAATCCGCAGGGATCAAGCTCGGCGGCCCCGCGAGAAATGTCGGATATAAATGTAATTCCTTCGTGCCAACCGCTGATCGTCCCGCTTCAAAGTGACGATAGCGCAGCGTCAGGTTTGCTCGGCCATCCGCGGACGTTGCAATGATGCGTTACGGAAGGCCCCCACAACTAAATTGCCACAAAGGGAAGTTTTCTGCGGACTATCAAGGGCGTCACTTCTATAAACGGCCATGACAAGTCTTCCTTGCTTTCCCGGAGCATGGCAGGGAGATTTGCACGGCTAACCAGTCACATTTCCCATGCCATCTGGACTCCTCTCGACGACTGCGCGACGCCGAAGATTGGTGCTGCCGGTTTAAGATTTTTCGCAAATTCTTCAGCAATCAAGCGTCTTGCGACTATTGTGATACGACCAAAGGTAGACAAATGATCCAATGGAAGGCTGTCGGCGAGTATGTTGAACCCAATTGGGTGAAGCTTGGAACAGACCTACCGCCAATTCTATTCTGGCGTCCGGTGAAAGGCGCAGTTCTCGGCTTCCTGCGAGACGGTGAGCTTTTTGACTCGAAGTGGATCTACGTCTGCGATGCCAACAAAGTATCGCACTTCTCGGCCGTGAATATCCCGGAGACATCCTCATAAAGTGAGGATGCGGACTAAGAGCAAAACGCATCGGAAGCCCACAAGCGCTGATACCCGCTCCGCTTCATGTGCTTTCGCGCTCTAAACACTCTACCTAAATTATAGATTGGCGCGCATGGCGCCTTGGACACCAGACACCATCTTTGTTGAAAGGTTTTGCGGCTTGCGGCTTGTGGCCCGCGGCGGGTCTCCCTGGCGAACAGTTTGACTGTTCTGCTCCACGGATAAGCGTACCGCTATGCGGACAACCTTATGGCCGGGGCTTCTATGAAGCTTCCCCGGAGTCGTATTGTTAAACCTTGATTTGTCGAGGTTTTTTGACTTTAGGGATGGTGCCCAGAAGAGGACTCGAACCTCCACGCCTTGTGAGCGCTGCTACCTGAAAGCAGTGCGTCTACCAATTCCGCCATCTGGGCCTGCGGTGTCACGTAGATTGTGTGCGCGCGGAAGTCAATTGCGCCGGGCGGTCGCCCCACGGCGCGACGCAAATTCTCAGCTTGAACTTGATCCGTCGGCTTCCCAGAGCCGCTTCTCCCCGGTAGACCGTCAACCGGCGCAGTCTGCGCCGAAATCGAGGTGAGACATGGCGGCAACCGGCAAATTTGCGACGGTCTTCGGGGGATCCGGGTTCGTCGGACGTCAAATCGTCTGGAGTTTGGCGCGCCGGGATTACAGGGTTCGCGCCGCCGTCCGCAGACCTGATCTCGCGGGCTATCTGCAACCCATGGGCGTCGTCGGGCAGGTCCATGCCGTGCAGGCCAATTTGCGGTTTGTTGACTCGGTCGTGCGCGCTGTCGAAGGCGCCGAAACCGTCGTCAATTCCGTCGGCATCCTGGCGCCGTCGGGAGCCCAGACGTTCCACGAGGTTCACGTCGAAGGCGCCCGCCGCATCGCCAAAGCGGCGCGGGAAGCCGGCGCGAAGCGGCTTGTCCACATCTCCGCGATCGGTGCGAATAAGGACTCGAATTCTAGGTACGCGGTAAGCAAGGCCGAGGGTGAAGCGGCCGTGCTCGCGGAATTTCCGTCCGCGATCATTCTCCGTCCGTCGATCGTATTCGGTCCGGAAGATCAATTCTTCAATCGGTTCGCGGCGCTCGCGCGCGTGAGCCCGATTCTACCGCTGGTCGGTGGTGGGCGAACGAAGTTTCAGCCGGTCTTTTCTGGTGACGTTGGAGAAGCCGTTGCGAATGCCGTGACGGGCGAGGGCAAGCCCGGCGCGGTTTACGAACTCGGCGGACCTCAGGTCGTGACGTTCCGGGACATTCTCGAAGCGACGCTGCGTTACGCCGGACGCCGGAAAGTCCTGCTGCCGGTGCCGTTCTGGATGATGCGGCTTCAGGCGCTGCTGACGTGGCCGCTGCCCAACGCAGTGCGCCCGATCACCGTCGACCAATTGCGGCTTCTGAAGCTCGACAACGTCGTGTCGGATGCAGCAAAAAGCGAAGATCGGACCATCGCGTCGCTCGGCGTTCCGCAACCAGCTTCGATTGAGGCGATTGTTCCTCAGTATCTGGAGCGGTTCAATCCCAAGGGCCAGTACGCGAGCTATCGCGTCTAAGCGCCGCTTGAAATGCATCGAGCCGCCCGTCGCCGCGCGGCTCATAATGCAAAGCCTATTCGCCGATCACCCGTTTAGTTCAGCGGCGCGATGGCCAGTTCATCCTCGTGCGCATGCCCGATAGCCGCCTGCAGCGTGTCCGTGAGTGCGATCGGCGTCCCGTCGGCGGCATGCAGAGAAAACAGCGGAATGCCCTTCGGCAAGCCTTCGATCTGCGGGAACATGTTCAAGGCCTCGTCGGAGGTCAGCGTCTTGATGTACGCGACCTCGCCGCCGCCGAGCCGAGCAAGTTCCAGCTCGGTCATTACGGGCGCTACAACATGGTCAACTGTGGCTCTTACGGTGGTCTTGTTATTCATGACGCTCTTCCTCCAGGTGTCGAGGTCGGGCTCCAATCGCATATCCGGAAACGTCTGCCGTTCGTCTCAGGCTGGCCGGATAGCTCGTGTCCTCCGATCCTCCGACGATTCGGTCGCCGGGGCTGTGACGAGAAAGACTCTCTACGATCGGGTTTTGATCCGCTGAGGCGATCCGATCTCTATTCGTCTAACGAGTCTTTCCGGCTCCAACCGTTGCAAATCGATCGCCAAAAGGCCGTTTGCCAGATCCGCGCTCTTAACTTCGATGCCGTCGGCGAGGACGAACGTTCGCGAAAACTGCCGCGCCGCGATCCCGCGGTACAAGTACTCTCGCGCTTTGTCGTCCTGCTGCTTGCCGCGAATTGAAAGCTGTTTGTCCTCGAGTGTGATCTCGAGATCTTCGCGGCCAAAGCCGGCGACAGCGAGCGTGATCCTGAGCAGCCCGGCATCGTCGCCGTTCTGAGCAATCCGCTCGATGTTGTAAGGCGGGTAACCGTCGCCGCCACCCTTGGCGGCGCGATCGATCAGGCGTTCGATTTCCTCAAAGCCGAGCAAAAGCGGATTCGAGAGCGTAGCCATGCGTGTCATGCGAAGGCCCTTTTGTAAGCGACCATCCTCGGAGCGCCGGTTCCGGCCGCCCCGTCCGGCCACCAGCATTGCTGCCTGGAGACCGTTTCTATGAAGATATGGGAGTGGCTCGCCGGTCTTCAAGCGGCAGGCACAACTATCTGAGAGCGCTTGAACAATAGGCCGGTTGGCGGGGCGTCTTTGCCATAGTCCCGCCCGGCTGCGGAGGCATCAAGACCGCTGTTCATATGGACCGTCACCAAGGGGTTTTCGATGGCCGCGATGAAGCAACGTACCGTGATACGAACTGCACTTCTGATGCTCGCCATGATGATGGCCGTGCCGGGCCAGCCTTCGGTTGCCGCCGAAGCCGACAAGTCTGTCGATGCCGACGTCAACCTCACGCCGCAAGAGCTGGTCGAGAAGGAAGCTCGCAAGGCGTGCAAGGTCGACATCTGCAAAGCTCTGCATTCGAAGGGCGCTTCCGGCGACGTTGCCTGTCACGTCATTAAGAGCTGGCGCAAGGAACAGCTCGTCAAGCTTGTCGGTAAGCTGAAGGTCACCTGGCCTTACGACGGCGCGCAATGCTCGATGGATCTCAGCGTCAAGCGTGATGACCTCGCCCGCGCCATCACCGAGCCGAAGGTTGAAATCGAATTTCAAAAGCACACGGTCACGTGCACAATCGCGAGCGAGAAAAAAGGTGCGACCGACTTCAAGTTCGATCTGACGCCGAAGGTCACATTCGAGAATGGTAAGGCGACGAAGGCGCACGCGAACTGGGGTAAGATCGAGGCGCCCACACTGATCAAGAGTGCGATGTGGACGGCGACCGCCGCCGACAACACCGTCAATCTGCTTTCCAGCACGATCGTCACCGAAGTTAACGACTTTGTGTCTCGTCGTTGCGATGAAGTGAAGGATCAGTGGGCAGTGCAGCATTAGCGCGCGAAATCGCTGCGCAAATTGAACCGTTATATTGTTATCAGCCGCGCTTATGATGCCGTAACATAAATGCGATTGGAATTTATTGAATATTGCAATTAGACAAGGCGCCGTAGTGAAGCTTTGCACTGACACTCTTGGAGGAACCCATGAAGACGTGGTCGAAGCCTGAAGTACGCGAGCAGGAAGTTGGTCTTGAAGTAACCAGCTATCTTCCGGCTGAAATTGACGTCATCTGAATTCGGATGGTGTTGACCTAACGGTCGAACATTAAGCGGTGGCCGATATTTCGGTCACCGCTTTTGTTTTGCCGATCGGATTTTTCAATGCGTTATCCCGCAGTGTCAATTGCGACGCGCTTTTCTTCAAGCTCAAGCCATTGCGTCTCGGCGTTTTCGAGTTGGCGCTGAGCGCTCGCGAGGCCCGCGTTTGCTTTCTCGAACGCGGCACGATCCCGCGCATAAAGTTCGGAGTCGGCGAGTTTTGCCGAAAGCGTTTTGATGTTCGCCTCGAGCTTGGCGATTTCATCCGGCAAGACAGAAAGCGCGTGCTTTTCCTTATACGATAGCTTGGCTTTTGCTGCGCTCGTTGTGGCTGCCGGAAGGTCGTCGGACGATTTGCGCGCCGCTGCGGAACTTTCCGCCTTTGGCGATTTTTTCAGATCGTCGCCCTTGCGCTGGGCGAGCATGTCCGAATATCCGCCCGCGTATTCCGTCCATTGCCCGTCGCCAGTCGGCGCGAGAACGCTCGTCACGATGCGGTCGAGAAAATCCCGGTCATGGCTGACGAGCAGCAGCGTGCCCGGGTAATCCGACAATAATTCCTGCAGCAGATCGAGCGTTTCGAGATCGAGATCGTTCGTCGGCTCGTCGAGGACGAGAACATTCGACGGCTTCGCAAGCGCGCGTGCGAGCATGAGCCGGGCGCGCTCGCCGCCCGACAGAACCCGGATCGGCGACAACCGTTGCTCCGGCAGAAACAGAAAGTCCTTCATGTAGCTTGCGACGTGGCGCGCCTTGCCGTTGATGACGACCTGATCGCTGCGACCGCCCGTCAGCGCATCCGAAACTGTCCAGTTCGGATCGAGTTCATCGCGCCTTTGATCCAACGCGACGATCTCGAGATTGGCGCCGTGCCGGATCGTGCCGCTGTCCGGTGCAAGCTGGCCGGTCAAAAGCTTGATGAGCGTCGTCTTGCCCGCGCCGTTCGGCCCGACGATGCCGAGCCTGTCGCCGCGCATGACGCGCAGGCTGAGGTCCGACACGATCGCAGGCCCGTCATAATTTTTCGAGACGCCGGACATTTCAACCACGAGTTTTCCGGAGAGATTGCCCTCCGCGGCATCCAAGCGTACCGCGCCGACCACATGGCGCTGGTCCCGGACGTCCTGGCGCATTGCTCTCAGTTCGCGCACACGCCGGACATTGCGTTTGCGGCGTCCCGTAACCCCGCCGTGCATCCACTGATCTTCGCGCACGATCTTGCGGTCGAGCTTATGGCGTTCGATTTCTTCTTCTTCCAGAACCTTGTCGCGCCAGTCCTCGAACGCCGCGAAGCCCTGCTCCAGACGGCGCGTCTTGCCGCGATCGAGCCAGACGGTGGCGCGCGACAGCGTTTCGAGAAAGCGGCGGTCGTGGCTGATGAGAAGCAGCGCCGACCGGCTCGCCTGCAACGTCTTTTCCAGCCATTCGATGGCAGTGAGATCGAGATGGTTTGTCGGCTCGTCGAGCAGCAGGACGTCGGGTTTTGCGACCAGCACGCGCGCCAGCGCGGCGCGCCGGGCTTCGCCGCCTGACAAGCGTTCCGGGTCATCATCGCCTGAAAGACCAAGGTCGCCCATCAGATATTCGGCGGAATAGGGATCGTCGGTCGGCCCGAGGCCGGCTTCGACGTAGGCGCGAACCGTGTCGAAGCCATCGAAATCGGCTTCCTGCGGCAAATAGCGGATGCTGGCGCTGGGGTGCGCGAAACGCTCGCCGTGATCCGGTGTCACGAGGCCGGCCGCAATTTTCAGCAGCGTTGATTTGCCGGAGCCATTACGCCCGACCAGACAGATGCGGTCGCCAGGCGCGGCCGTCAGCTCCGCGCCTTCGAGCAACGGCGTGCCGCCGAAGGTCAGATGAATATCTTTGAGCGTCAAAAGAGGAGGTGCCATGTGGCCACCTCGTAGCGGTCGCGGACGAGGCAATCAACTGCGACCGAACGGAAGCGATAAAAGATGGTGCCGATCAGCAGCAGCGGCTGATCTTGCCGCCGTTTTCGCCATACCGGCTCGCCTGGCGCTCGCGAAAGAACTCTTCGTAGGTCATCACGGGGTCGCCGGGATGGACTTGCCGCCGGTGCGCGACATAGGCCTCGTAATCCGGGACGCCGACCATCAGACGCGCGGTCCGGGCGAGCGTGTCGCGGAGGAGGCAAAACAAGGATGTGTCAGGCTTCCGCATCGTTCACTCCGCCGCCACGAAGCCGGCTTCCTGGGCCGAGACGTTCGGGTTCGCGAGCGCCCTGGAAATGGCAGCCAAGGCAAACCCGATCATCGCGATGACGAGCGCGATCAGCAAAGCCGTCAGCGTCGCGTTGATATAATCATTGAAGACGATGCGGTTCATGTCGGCCATCGATTTTGCCGGAGCCAGCAGCTGGCCGGAATTCGTGGCGGTGCCGAACTTCTCCGCATGCGCCAGAAATCCGATCGCTGGGTTGTCGCTAAAAATCTTTTGCCAGCCCGCCGTCAGCGTGCAGATCGCGACCCACGTTGCGGGCACGATCGTCACCCAGGCATAGCGCTCACGTTTCATTTTAAAGAGAACGACGGTGCACAGGATCAGCGCGATGCAGGCCAGCATCTGGTTGGCGATGCCGAACAGCGGCCACAGCGTATTGATGCCGCCGAGCGGATCGACGACGCCCTGATAGAGAAAATAACCCCAGCCCGCGACCGCTATGGTCGTCGCAACCACGTTCGCGGTCCATGAGCGCGTGTCGCGAAACACCGGCGTGAACGTGCCGATCAGGTCTTGAATCATGAAACGTGCGACGCGCGTTCCCGCGTCGATGGTCGTCAGGATGAACAACGCCTCGAACAGAATGGCGAAGTGATACCAGAAAGCCATCATCGCTTTGCCGCCGATGGCGCTGGAAAGGATTTCCGCCATGCCGACGGCGAGCGTCGGAGCGCCGCCCGTGCGCGATAGGATCGTGCTTTCGCCGACGTCCGCCGCCGCTTGCCGCAGCATGTCGGGTGTCACGGCGAAGCCCCAGCCAGAAATCGCGGCCGCCGCGGTTTCAGGCGTCGTTCCGATGATGGCGGCAGGGCTGTTCAGCGCGAAGTAAAGGCCGGGCTCCAGCGTCGTCGCGGCGACGAGCGCCATGATCGCGACGAAGCTTTCCATCAGCATCGCGCCGTAGCCGATGAAGCGCGCGTTCGTTTCGTTGTCGAGCATCTTCGGCGTCGTGCCCGACGAGACGAGAGCATGAAACCCGGAAACCGCGCCGCACGCGATGGTGATGAACAGGAACGGAAACAGATTGCCCGCGAAGACCGGACCGGTGCCGTCGACGAATTTCGTCACAGCAGGCATCTTGAGGTCCGGCAGCACGAAGAAGATGCCGAGCGCGAGCCCGACGATCGTGCCGATTTTCAGAAACGTCGAGAGATAGTCGCGCGGCGCGAGCAGCGTCCAGACCGGCAGCACGGAGGCGACGAAACCGTAGGCGATCAGCATCATCGAAAGCTGCTCGCCGGAATAATCGAACATGGGGCCGAGCACGGGGTCTTCCGCCACGTGGCGGCCGTAGATGAGCGAGGCCATCAGCAGCGCGAAGCCGATCAGCGACATCTCGCCGATCCGGCCGGGGCGGATGTAGCGGCCGTAGACGCCCATCAGGACGCCGATCGGGATCGTCATGATCACCGTAAAAGTCGCCCACGGGCTTTGCTTCAGCGCCTTGACGACGACGAGCGCCAGCACAGCGAGCAGAATGACCATGATCAGCAGCACGCCGATCATCGCGACGGTGCCCGCCAGCGCGCCAAGCTCGGAGCGGATCATGTCGCCCATCGAGCGGCCGTCGCGGCGCGTCGAAGCCCACAGCACGATGAAATCCTGCACGGCGCCTGCGAACACGACGCCGACGATCAGCCACAGCGTTCCGGGCAGGTAACCCATCTGCGCCGCGAGCACGGGGCCGACGAGGGGACCGGCACCGGCGATGGCCGCGAAGTGGTGGCCAAATAGAACGGTGCGATCCGTCGGGCAGTAATCGAGCCCGTCATTGAATCGCTGGGCGGGCGTCGCGCGAGTGGGATCAAGACGCACGACGCGGTCGGCGATGAAGAGCGCATAGAAACGATAGGCGAGGAGATATGAGCAGACCGCCGCGAGGACGAGCCACACCGCGTTGATCGTCTCTCCGCGCGATAACGCAACAATGCCGAGTGACAGCGCGCCGAGGATCGCGACGCCCGTCCAGGCGAATTTCGCTCGAATGTCGATCATCGCTTTTGGTCCCCGGTGCACGTGTTTTTGTTGGCGCGGATCGGCTGCGCAATTCCGTCGCGGCGGAGACTATCTAAAAAGCGCGCGCCGGTCAGCCACCTGACGATAGCGCCTTCGTTTACGTTCTTTTTTAGCAGCTTGGTAACTGCGGCCGATCGAGAAGCAGGGATGGCCAGAAAACCTATCACGCTTGAGAACTATCATCGGCAAGGCCGGGAAGCTGCAGCTCGACGCAACAGAACATCGCTTGGATTGGCGAAGACACGCTTCGCCTTGCCTGCACTAAATTCTTATCTCGCCAGTCGCTGGATCGCATGGGGGCTGATGGTCGGAACTCTGCTCGGTCTCGCATCCACGTCGCCTTGGGCGTCGACGTCCGCTGTTCTCCACGCACTCGCCAGGAGAAATTGTGCAAGCGCAAGCGAGTTGGGCCTAGCGCCGGCTCGGCGTGGGGAGCTTGGGTACTGGGAGAGTAACGACAGGGATGGTGACGGCATCGCCTGTGAAGCTTGGCCGCGTCGGCACCATTGATCTCTGACTAAAATCGCAATGTGTGTATGAGGTAGCGCAGGGAAGGGAGCGTATCTCGCGTCCGCCTGCGTCGCTTTAAGCGACTTCGGCGCGACATCCTTCGCCCTTCAGCCTCCGGCTCGCCGAGCCGTAGCCCGCAGGGCGAAACGCGCAGGGTTGGCGGGCGGCCGCGCGCAAATTAAAAGTGGTGGAGCCAAGCGGGATCGAACCGCTGACCTCTTGCATGCCATGCAAGCGCTCTCCCAGCTGAGCTATGGCCCCAAACCTTCGGGAGCGTAGGAACGTGCTCGTCCGCTACGCAGAACCCGCCTGATAAGTCGTTCAGCGGGAAACATCAAGAACGTTTGTTTGGGTTAGGGCTCTTCGTCGCCTTCGCCCGCCGGGCCGCCGATGATGGTGGAAACATCGCCGCCCGCTTCCTCTTCTTCCTCGAGGAAGGTTTCATCGTCGTCACTGGCGCCCGTATCGTCGGTCTCGACGTCGGCGAGAGCCTCTTCGCCCTCGACGGCCGGCAACTCGCCCTCGTCATCCGATGGAACAGGCTTCTTGGCCTTCTTGGCAGCGAGGTCTCGCTGCTGCTCGGCCTGCAGCGCCGCGAGTGCCGTGGGCGACGAGGCGATCACGTATTTGCTGCCGCAGAACGGGCAGACAATCGGGCTTTGGTCGAGATCATAGAACCGCTCTTCGCAGCCCTGGCAGGTCCGCTTCGTCCCGCGCGCTTGCTTGGTCGCCATAAATCTAGCCTCGAAACTTAAAAAATATGAGGGAAGCCCTCTGCCATAGCCGGTGCGGGCTGTCAAAACGAAAAGGTGGAGATTGTCGTGCGTGCGTCAAGGACACCTTGACCGCGCGGGCGCAGTAGCGTTGACAGGGCGGCGCGGCGCGGGCCCATATCGCCTGCAATTCAAGCACCAGTTTTGCGCGCCGGTAGTCTCTTAGCCTGGATTTTCGATCTTGAAAGCCACGACTGCGAAGCCCCTTGCCGTGATGCGTGCGTCTCCCTTGCGGGGCCGCGTCCGGCTCCCTGGCGACAAATCGATCTCGCACAGGGCATTGATTTTCGGGGCGTTGGCGACCGGGACGACTCGCATTCGCGGCCTTCTCGAAGCGGAAGACGTCGTGAATACCGCCCGTGCCGTCTCGGCCTTGGGCGCGCGTGCTGAAAAGCATGGCGATGTCTGGGAGGTGAGGGGCCGCGGTCCCGGGGGGCTTCGCCAACCGACGGCGCCGCTCGATTTCGGCAATTCCGGAACCGGCGCGCGGTTGATGATGGGCGTCATCGCCGGACACCCGATCACGGTTCAGATGATGGGCGACGCGTCATTGTCGCGGCGGCCGATGCGGCGTGTGCTCGGGCCTCTGATGCAAATGGGGCTCGAGGTCGTCGAACCCGGTAAGGAAACGCTGCCTCTGACGCTGCGTGGCACCAGCGAGCTGATCCCGATCGTCTATCCGCTGCCGGTGCCGTCGGCGCAGGTGAAAAGCGCCGTTCTGCTTGCCGGCCTTCATGCGGCGGGCGAGACGACCGTCATCGAGCCCGAAGCGACGCGCGACCACACCGAGCGGATGCTGCGCCATTTCGGGGCAGACGTCCGGATCGTCGACAAGGAAGGCGGCCGCGCCATCACGGTCAGGGGCGATGCCGAGCTTTCCGGGCGCGACATCCTCGTGCCGGGAGACCCGTCGTCGGCCGCGTTCCTGGTGGCCGCCGCGCTGATCGTGCCGGGCTCCGATGTGACGATCGAAGGCGTGCTCGTCAATCCGACGCGCACGGGGCTGTACACGACGTTGCAGGAAATGGGCGGCGACGTCACGCTGCTGAACGAACGAGAAGAGGGCGGAGAGCCCATCGCCGACATCCGCGTTCGCGCGTCCGAGCTGAAGGGCGTCCGCGTGCCTGCCGAGCGCGCGCCGTCAATGATCGATGAATATCCAGTCCTCGCGGCGATTTCAGCGTTCGCGAAGGGCCCGACGCAAATGGACGGCCTCGCCGAGCTCAAAGTCAAAGAGAGCGACCGTTTGCAGGCGACGGCGACGGGCCTTGAAGTCAACGGTGTCACGGCGCGCATCGACGGCGATAGCCTGATCGTCGAAGGCAAGCAGCGCATGAAAGGCGGCGGCCGCGTCGCGACGCACCTCGATCATCGCATTGCGATGGCGTTTCTGACGGCGGGCCTCGCGAGCGAGAAGCCAATCGCCGTCGACGATACGACGATGATCGCGACGAGCTTCCCGGAATTCCGAGGCCTGATGGAGACGCTCGGCGCGACCTATCAAGAGGCGCCTGAGCAATGAACTCTCGCTTCGTCATCGCGATCGATGGGCCTGCGGCGTCCGGCAAGGGAACGGTTGCAAAACGACTCGCTGAGCATTTGGGCGTGCCATATCTCGACACGGGGCTTCTCTATCGTGCGGTTGCGCGCGACGTCGAGGCACGGGGCAGCCAGCTTGAAGACGCGGCGGTTGCGGTCATTGCCGCTCAGTCGATCGATGCGCGAACCTTGTGCGACCCAGCATTGCGCGGACCGCTTGCAGGCGATAAAGCCTCGATCATCGCGAAAATCCCGGCTGTCCGCGCAGCCCTGCTCGAGTATCAGCGCAACTTTGCACGCAGCGGCGCGCAAGGAGCGGTTTTGGACGGGCGCGATATCGGAACCGTCGTTTGTCCCGACGCCCATATCAAAATTTTCGTAACGGCATCGGACGAGGCGCGCGCGCAACGGCGCCACCTCGAGCATCAGGGACGCGGTGAGAATGTTGCCTACGAAGTCGTGCTCGAGGATTTGCGCCGGCGCGATGCGCGTGACCGCGATAGAAGCGTGGCGCCACTCGAAGCGGCAAGTGATGCGCTTCACCTCGATACGACCACACTTGATGCCGACGCCGCATTTGCGGCAGTCCTGGCGCTGGTCGCGACTCGATTAACACACTAGCCATACAAAAAAAGGCGCCCCAAAGGGCGCCTCTTCGTTATTTTCCGTTCTCTCGTTTGTACTGAGCGACATCCTCAGCGGTGACCTCACTGGATTTGCCCAGTGCTTTGATGCATTCCGCGGCGAGCTTATGGCGATGCTCGCGCATGCACGACTTGAGAGCAGGTGTGCCGACTTTGAAATTGCTGCAAAACGCAACATAGTCAGCGCTGCAAGCGTCTCTCACCACTTTGCTGACCGCGAACGCTGAGCCCGTTGAAAGCAAAAGCGTGAACGCCGCGAAAACCGCGACTTTCTGCATATCCGTCTCCCTGGAATGATACATGGCCCTTAACGCCGGCTCGGCGACCGTGGTTCCCCTCGATACGGAACCACTCTGCAGTGATTCAGATGCATTGCCAAATTACTTTGTGAAATGACGGCGATGAGTTTTATGCAAGGAAAGTCTGAAGGTTCGCGCGTGACAAAGTTTATGGAACACCGATGACATCGCCACTGCTCATCGAGCCGACGCCCGCGAGACTTCTTGCGCACCGTCCCTTCTCTCTTTTTCTCGGCGCTCGCACGTTCAGCGAATTTTCGACGCAAGTCGCGGTCGTGGCGCTCGGCTGGCATGTCTATGCATTGACGGGTAGCGCCTTCGATCTTGGCATGATCGGGCTCGTGCAGTTTTTGCCGATGGCTGTGCTCGTCTTTATCGCCGGACATGCGGCCGATCGCTTCAAGCGTCAGCACGTCGTGCGGTTGTGCCAGCTGGTCGAAGGCGTGACGGCGGCCTTCCTGGCATGGGGGACGGCGCGTGGCTGGTTGACGGTGCATCAGATTTTTGCGTCCGTCGCCGTCCTTGGCGTGGCTGCGGCGTTCGAAAGCCCGGCGGAAGCAGCGCTTTTGCCGAACGTTGCGCCGGAAGGCATGCTGCAGCGAGCGACGGCCCTTTCGACGGGCGCGTTCCAGGTGGCGATGATCAGCGGCCCGGCGGTCGGAGGATTTGCATACGCGATTTCGCCGGCGCTCCCCTTCGCCATGATGGCGGCGTTTTGGTCGGCCGCCGCGCTCATGAGCGGAGCCATTCGCGTGCGCGTGCTCGCGGCCGATAAAGAGCCGCCGACATGGAAGTCGCTGTTCGCGGGCGTGGCGTTCGTTCGCAGCAATCCGGCGATCCTCGGCACCATCTCGCTCGATCTGTTCGCGGTGCTACTCGGCGGCGCGACCGCATTGCTGCCGATTTACGCGCGCGACATTCTCCATACCGGACCGTGGGGGCTCGGCGTGCTGCGTGCCGCGCCCGCTATCGGCGCCTTGATGATGACGGCCTACATTGCACATCATTCGATCACGCGTCGGATCGGAATGCGGATGTTTCAGGCGGTCATCGTCTTCGGTGCGGCGACGGTGGTTTTTGCACTGTCGCGGTCCGTTCTGTTGTCGCTTGCCGCACTGGGCATAGCCGGAGCAGCGGATACGATCAGCGTCGTGATCCGCATCTCCCTGGTCCAGCTCGCGACTCCCGATGCCATGCGCGGACGCGTGGGCGCGGTGAACTATCTCTTTATCAACGCCTCGAACCAGCTCGGGGAATTCGAGAGCGGGATGGCGGCGGCGCTGTTTGGAGCGATGCCTGCCGCCGTGCTCGGCGGCATCGGGACGATTCTCGTCGCGCTGCTGTGGATGCGGCTATTTTCGTCCCTCCGCGACGTCGAACGGCTGGAATGAGTGAGAAGTGGCGTGCCAGTGGGTGACTTTTGCAACTCCCGTTGAGTGAACCACGTTCCATTAATCCGTCCAATGAATATAGGGGATACATCTGTTTCGCCCCTCTCTGATTAATGCCTAATCACCCCTTCGAGCCAAACGCCCTTGCCGGTTAAGCAGCGGCCGGGGCGACGGACCATTGGGGGTAGCCATGAAGCGCATGATCGCAGCCGTGATTGCGGCCTGTCTGGCTCCGGCAGCCGGTCTTTGCGAAGAGACCGACGACGATCTCAAGCGCTTCGAAAGATTTGCGACCTACGACTTCAAAACGCGCGAATGCGACGGCGACGATAAAGGCCGCTACCAGTATTCCTGCAAGAAGATCGAAACTGGCGACGTCAGCGGGTATCTCAACGCGGATACGTTCAAGAAAAGTGCGACTGGGAGATTTTTGGAAAAATACTGGGGCACGGGCGACCGCCTAAAATTCATAGGAATCGCTTGCGGTCGTGGCGACACCGAAGATGCCGCCAAAAAGGCGGCAACGTCCCGCGCGTATGAACTGGTGCGTCGCGCCGTCGAAGGTATGGAAACGAATGTTCTTGTGGGCGATTTTCAGCCGCTCGGATACCGGAAAGATGAAGAGCGCTATCGTTGCATTTCAACCCCGCGCGGGGAAAAAACAGCCAGCAGCGAAACGCCAGTCCCGGCGCCAGGCCCATCATCGGATAACGATGGCTCTTCCTACAGCGCCACTGCTGAAGCGGAGACGCTCGAACGGCAGCGGAGGGAGAGGGAGGAACGACAGCGTCTTGCCGCGGAGCGCGAACGGCAAAGCACGGTGCTCGTATTCGATGTCAAAAATCTCGACAAATATGCAGTTGAGCTGTCGTTTTTTTCCGACACCTACCGCAACCGGGTTTGGCCTGGTGGCTCGCAGATCTACTTGCTGAACGACAGCGGCGCGCACACCTACCGGCTCAACTGCCGGAAAGGTGAGAAGATCTGTTACGGAGCGTGGCGACGCGGCAATCCCGATTCCTGGTGGGGGGCAGGCTATGGCGGCCGCAAGGGCTGCACGAACTGCTGTCATATATGCGGTGGGTCGGCGTCCCATACGCTGATGGCGGGGGCCGAGACACCTTCGGGAGGCGGGTCAGGCGGCAACGCGGCTAACGCCTTTGCTGACATTCTGGGCGGAGTTGCTGCCGGTATAGGAGCCGCCAACGCCGCACGGCCACGATCGGCCCCAGTTTATCGGCCAGCACCGACGCCTACACCTCAAGGTGTAAACCGCCGACAGAGCACGATTTCTGGGGGGCGCTGACGCCGCCTCAACCCGTCGATGCCCCTTGCGTGCGGCTACCACCTTCGCTATATCCTCGCGCATTCGACGTCGCCGTCGGATTGGTCATGAGGAAGATCAGCCGGTTGGGTCCTGTATAGCAGGCCTGAATTTTGACCGGCAGGGCTGAGGCCCATCACGGCGGCATCACACATCCGACATCCGCGCCCTTCGAACAGGCATCGCGCTCGCGCGGGTCTGCTTATTGGCGTTCAAACCACAATTCGCGCCTGTGCGAGCAGGCAGTTCCATTCAACAAGGAGACCGAATGTCCGCTGAAGTATCACGAGAGATGAACCCGTCGCGCGAGGATTTTGCCGCGCTGCTCGCCGAGAGCCTTGCCAAGGACGACCTGTTCGAAGGTTCCGTCGTTAAGGGCAAGATCGTCGGCATCGAAAAAGACATGGCAATCATCGACGTCGGCCTGAAGATGGAAGGCCGCGTGGCGATGAAGGAATTCGGGGTCGGCGGCAAGCCGGGCGATCTCAAGGTCGGCGATACCGTCGAAGTCTACCTGGAGCGCGTCGAAAATGCGCTCGGTGAGGCTGTGCTGTCGCGCGACAAGGCTCGCCGCGAAGAAAGCTGGACGCGCCTCGAACGTTTTTATGAAAAGGGCGAGAAGGTTACGGGCGTCATCTTCAATAAGGTCAAGGGCGGCTTTACCGTCGACCTCGACGGCGCGGTTGCGTTCCTTCCCGGTTCGCAGGTTGATATCCGCCCCGTGCGCGATATCGGACCGCTGATGCATCAGCAGCAGCCGTTCCAGATCCTGAAGATGGATCGCCGTCGCGGCAACATCGTCGTCTCGCGCCGTTCGGTGCTGGAAGAGAGCCGTGCCGAACAGCGCACGGAGATCGTCGCGCGTCTCGCCGAGGGCCAGATCATCGACGGCCTCGTCAAGAACATCACCGACTACGGTGCGTTCATCGATCTCGGCGGCATCGACGGCCTGCTGCATGTCACCGACATGGCATGGCGTCGCGTCAATCATCCGTCCGAGATCCTGAACGTCGGCGATACGGTGAAGGTGCAGATCATCCGCATCAACCCGGAAACGCAGCGTATCTCGCTCGGCATGAAGCAGCTTCAGTCGGATCCGTGGTCGTCGATCGAGGCGAAGTATCCGGTCGGTGCACGGGTCAAGGGCACGGTCACGAACATCGCCGACTACGGCGCGTTCGTCGAGTTGGAGCCGGGCGTCGAAGGTCTGATCCACGTCTCGGAAATGAGCTGGACGAAGAAGAACACGCACCCTGGCAAGATCGTTTCGACGAGCCAGCAGGTCGAGGTTCAGGTTCTCGAGGTCGATCCGCAGAAGCGCCGCATCTCGCTTGGTCTCAAGCAGACGCAGGAAAATCCGTGGGATGGCTTCCTGACCTCGCATCCGAAGGGCTCGATCGTCGAAGGTCCGATCCGCAACATCACCGAGTTCGGTCTGTTCATCGGCCTCGACAACGGCATCGACGGCATGGTCCACCTCTCCGACCTCGACTGGCAGAAGGCGGGCGACGAAGTCATCAAGGACTACAAGAAGGGTGACAACGTCAAAGCCATCGTGCTCGACGTCGACGGCGCGAAGGAGCGCATCTCGCTCGGCATCAAGCAGCTTGCGGGCGACCCGGCCGATGCCATGGCGAAGTACAAGAAGGGCGACGCCGTAACCTGCACGGTGACCTCGGTCAGCGAAGCCGGCATCGAAGTGAAGATCGCCGACAGCGAATTGACGTCGTTCGTCAAGCGCGGCGACCTCTCGCGCGATCGCTCCGAGCAGCGCCCCGAGCGCTTCAACGTCGGTGACAAGCTCGACGCGGGCGTTATCTCGGTCGACAAGGCGGCACGCCGCATCGCAGTTTCGGTCAAGGCGCTGGAGCTTGCCGAAGAGAAGCAGGCGGTGGCGCAGTACGGATCGTCGGATTCCGGCGCTTCGCTCGGCGACATCTTCAAGGCCGCCATCAAGAAGCGTGAGGGAGCCGAAGACGGCGAGTGATCGTTGCGTCTTCAACTGAATAGAGAGGCGCGCGGCAATCTTTGTCGCGCGCTTAACTTTATCCGCGAGGCATATGGACGTCTTGGTTGCCCGCGGCCTGAACCTTGCCTACCTTTCGCCCTTAAGAACGCCTCGTCAAAGCTTTGCCACGAAACGAGGCGTCATCCGTTGATGGAAAGGCACTCCCCCCATGCTTGAGACGGAAACAGTTCTGGATCGCCGCCGGCTTCGCCGCTCGGTCTCGCTTTGGCGCGCTGCCGGGCTCGCCGCGGTTCTGATTGCCATCGGCGCGCTGACGCTCAGTGGCGACAAGCTCGCGACGCTGGCTGGTGAAAAGCAGATCGCGCGCATCACCATTGAAGGCACGATCTCGGAAGACCGCGATCAGCTCAAAATGCTGAAGGATATCGCCGACGACGCCAGCGTCTCTGGCGTGCTCATGTATGTAAACAGCCCCGGCGGCACGACGACCGGCGGGGAGGCGCTTTATGAAGGCCTGCGCGCGCTTGGCGCAAAAAAACCGATCGTCGCCCAGTTCGGCACCGTCGCGGCGTCGGCGGCTTATATCGCCGGTATTGCCACCGATCATATCGTGGCCCGCGGCAACTCGATCACCGGCTCCGTTGGCGTCATCGTCCAGTGGCCTGAATTCGTGCAGCTCCTGGACAAGGTCGGCGTCAAGGTCAACGAGGTGAAGAGCGGACCGCTCAAGGCATCGCCATCGCCGTTCGAGCCGCTGGATGAAGGCGGTAAGCAGGTCGCGCAGGGCATGGTCAACGACGGATTCAAGTGGTTCGTCGGCCTTGTGGAAACCCGCCGTGGCGTCAAGGCGGCCGACATTCCGGGCCTTCTGGACGGCCGGATTTTCTCGGGCCGCGAGGCGCTGCAGGCGAAGCTCGTCGACCAGATCGGCGGCGAGGACGAGGCCGTCAAATGGCTGAAAGACGAGAAAAACGTGCCCCAGAACGCCAAGCTCGTCGATTGGAAGCCGTCGGCGCCGAACAGCTACGGATTCGCCGGGATGTCGGCCCACATAGCGGGCTTTTTATTGGGTTCGAACGCCGGGGAACTTGTAAATTTCCTCAGTCAAGAGCGCTCGTTTTCAACGCTTGGTCTTGACGGTCTTCTTTCGGTTTGGCATCCTTCTGAAAAATAAGGAAAAATGATCGCTGTTGCTGGGGAGCGAAACGTGATCAAATCAGAACTCGTTCAAAAAATTTCGACTGCAAATCCGCATCTTTATCATCGCGATGTGGAGCGTATCATCAACGTGATCTTCGATGAGATCGTCGATGCGCTGTCGCGAGGAGATCGTGTCGAGCTGCGAGGCTTCGGCGCCTTCACCGTGAAGCATCGGGCGTCGCGCCAGGGCCGCAATCCGCGCACCGGCACGACTGTGGCGGTTGCTGAAAAGTTCGTGCCGTTTTTCAAGACCGGCAAGGAGCTTCGCGATCGTCTGAATACGCTCAACGGCCACCAGCCTGCGTAAGACGACATCGAAGGTAGCGAGGTAGGATTGTGTTTAGGCGTATATTGGCGCTCTTCGTTGCGTTCCCTCTCGGGGCCATTCTCATCGCGATCGCGGTTTCAAACCGGCAACCGGTTGCGCTGATCCTCGATCCCTTCGTGCCGGAAAATCCGGCGCTTTCGATCCAGTTGCCGTTCTACGCTTATCTGCTCGGCGCGCTCGTCGTCGGCGTTATCCTCGGCGGTGTCGCAACGTGGATGGGGCAAAGCCGCTGGCGGCAGACGGCCCGCGCGCAAGGTCAGCGCGCGCAACGCTGGCAAGCCGAAGCCGATCGCTTGACGCGCGAGCGCGAGACGAGCGCTCCCGCAACGAGATCCGACCTTGCCATCGCAAGCCGATGATGCGGTGAGACTTCAATGACTTTCGATGCATTGACACTGTTCGGTCTCGTCGCCGTGTCGCTGATGCTGCTGTTCTATACCTTCGAGGAGAACAGCCCTTGGTGCATTTTCGGTTTCGCGATCGCCTGCGCGATGGGATCGGTTTACGGCTTCTTGCAGGGCGCTTGGCCGTTTGGCCTAGTGGAAGGCGTTTGGACATTCATCGTTTTAAAACGCTGGCAGAAGCGCCGTCTGACAGGCGCGCCGGCTTAACGGTTTGCATATGACGGCAGAAGCCAAGATTTGCGGAATCAAGACGCGCGAAGCGTTGACGGCCGCCCTCGACGGGGGCGCCGATTACGTCGGTTTTGTTTTTTTCGCGCGGAGCCCCCGGCACCTCGATATTGCGACAGCGCGAAGCCTTGCGGACGAGGCGCGCGGCAAAGCCAGGATCGTTGCGTTGACGGTTGATGCCGACGACGCCGCACTCGACGAGATCGCAAGCGCGATTGCTCCGGATTTCTTTCAGCTTCACGGCAGCGAGACGGCCGAACGCGTTGCCGATGCTAAGGCGAAGTTCGGACGCAAGATCATCAAGGCCGTCCCGGTCAGAACGTCGGAAGATGCGTCGGCGGCGCGAACCTATACGAAGGTCGCGGATCTGATCCTCTTCGACGCCAAGGCGCCGTCGGGTGCGACGCGTCCAGGCGGGCACGGGCGAACATTCGATTGGAGCGTTCTAGCGGCCATTTCTCGGGAAATTCCGTTTATGCTGTCGGGCGGCCTCACACCCGACAACGTCGAGGAGGCCATGCGGGCAACACGTCCACAGGCAGTCGATGTTTCCTCGGGTGTTGAAACGTCGCCGGGAGTCAAAGATGTGGAGTTGATCCGCCGCTTTCTTCAAGCCGCAAAGACGGCTAAGCAGGGCTAACAGGATCAAACGCGGTTCGCGGCTTGGATAGATCGATGGCGACGACGCAAAAGAAGGCTGGGGAAGCGAAGCTCAACAGCTACGCGACCGGCCCGGACGACAAAGGCTTTTTCGGTATCTTCGGCGGCCGTTTCGTCGCCGAAACCTTAATGCCGCTGATTCTCGATCTCGAGCGCGCCTATGACACGGCGAAAAACGATCCTGAGTTTCAACGCGAAATCGATTTTCTCAACAAGCATTACGGCGGCCGTCCGAGCCCGCTCTATCATGCCGAACGCATGAGCGCCGAGCTTGGCGGCGCGAAGATCTATTTCAAGCGCGAAGAACTCAACCACACGGGTTCGCACAAGATCAACAACTGCCTCGGGCAAATCCTGCTCGCGCGGCGCATGGGCAAGACGCGCATCATCGCCGAGACGGGCGCGGGCCAGCACGGTGTCGCCGTCGCGACCGTCTGCGCCAAGTACGGGATGCCGTGCGAAATCTACATGGGCGCGACCGACGTCGAGCGCCAGTCGCCGAACGTCGCGCGCATGGCATTGCTCGGCGCCAAGCTCAATCCGGTAACGTCCGGCGCGGGCACGCTCAAAGACGCGATGAACGAAGCCCTGCGCGACTGGGTAACGAACGTTCGCGACACCTATTATCTGATCGGCACTGCGGCAGGCCCGCATCCTTATCCGGCGATGGTTCGCGATTTTCAGGCAATCATCGGCAACGAAGTCCGCGCTCAGATAATCGAAGCGGAAGGCCGGCTGCCGGATACGATCGTCGCGTGCATCGGCGGCGGCTCGAATGCGATCGGAATTTTCCATCCCTTCCTCGACGACAAGGACGTCGCCATTTACGGCGTCGAAGCCGGCGGCCACGGATTGAACGTCGAGAACGGCCACGCCGCGTCGATGAATGGCGGCTCGCCCGGTGTCCTGCACGGAAACCGCACCTATCTTTTGCAAGATAGCGACGGCCAAATCCTCGAAGGCCATTCGATTTCGGCGGGGCTCGATTATCCCGGCGTCGGACCGGAGCATTCATGGTTGAAGGACATCGGCCGCGTGACCTACGTCGCGGTGACCGACAAGGAAGCGCTTGAAGCGCTGCAGGTCTGCACGCGGCTCGAAGGCATCATTCCGGCGCTGGAGCCGAGCCACGCGCTCGCGCACGTCATGAAGCTCGCACCGAAGCTGCCGAAGGACAATCTGCTCGTGGTGAACGTCTCGGGCCGCGGCGATAAAGACCTTTTCACCGTCGCCAAACACCTCGGCATGAAGATCTGAAAATGACCGCACCCACTCGCATCGACGCGCGCTTCGCGGCGCTGAAGAAAGAAAAGCGCCCGGCACTGATCACCTTCGTCACTGCGGGCGATCCGGATATTGAAACGAGCAAGGCGATCCTCGGCGGTCTTGCGAATGCAGGCGCCGATGTCATCGAACTCGGCATGCCGTTCTCCGACCCGATGGCCGACGGACCGGCAATTCAAGCCTCATCGCAGCGGGCGCTGAAGGCTGGACAGACGATGGTCAAGACGCTGCAAATGGTGCGCGACTTCCGTGCCGTGGATGACGCGACACCGATCGTCCTTATGGGCTACTACAACCCGATTTATGTCTACGGCAACGAACGCTTCATCGCCGACGCCAAGGCCGCCGGTGTCGATGGGCTGATCGTCGTCGACGTGCCACCTGAGGCTGACGACGAGCTTTGCCTCCCCGCTCTCCGCGCGGGCCTCAATTTCATCCGTCTGGCCACGCCTACAACGGACAAGGCACGCCTGCCTGCGGTGCTCCAGAATACTTCGGGTTTTGTCTATTACGTCTCGATCACGGGCATTACCGGCGCGGCCGCCCCGGTTGTAAACGACGTTCAAAAACAGGTCGGCGCGATAAAAAGTGCCACGCCGCTGCCTGTGGTTGTAGGATTTGGCGTAAAATCGGGTGATCAGGCCCGCGCGCTCGGCCAGAATGCCGATGGCGTGGTCGTCGGCTCGGCCATTGTCTCGAGAATAGAAAAATCCCTGGGGGCAAAGGGCGAAGCGACCCCCGGGACGACCAAAGATGTGCTGGAACTGGTGAAGGAGTTAAGCTCAGCATTACGCGGCGGCTAGCACCCCGGGGCGATTAGCTCTATTGGAAGGCCACCGCCGAGCCCCCATTTTTGTGCAGTGCCCTAGCGCAGGCCGGACGTGTGGCGCTAAATTGAAGCTGCCCGGCCGAGAGCCTGCCCACCGTGCCCGCACGTGAAGGCGGCGCGCCGCTGCAGTGGACGACGAGGAGCCTACCCGAGTGAATTGGATCAACAACGTTGTCCGCCCGAAGATCAGCGGGCTGTTGTCGACAGCTAAGCGTGAGGTGCCGGACAATCTTTGGGTGAAGTGCCCAGAGACGGGAGAGATGGTCTTTTATAAAGACCTCGAGGCCAACGAGTTCGTCGTTCCCGGTTCCAACTATCATATGCGGATGGATTCGCAGCAGCGCCTGCGCCATCTGTTCGACGGCGGTGACTATCGCACGGTCGCCATTCCAGCCGTGCAACAGGACCCGCTGAAGTTTCGCGACGGGCGAAAATATACCGACCGTCTGAAGGACGCCAAGGCGACGACGAAGCTCGATGATGCCGTTCTCGTCGGCGAGGGTCAGCTTGACGGCCAGCCGGTCGTCTCGGCCGTGCAGGACTTCCGCTTCATGGCCGGTTCGCTCGGCATGGCGGCGGGCGAAGCGCTCATCACCGGCATGCTGCGCGCGGTCGAACTCAAGACGCCCTTCATTCTTTTCGCGGCCTCCGGCGGTGCGCGCATGCAGGAAGGCATCCTGTCTCTGATGCAGATGCCGCGCACGACGATCGCAGTTGAGCGCCTGAAAGATGCGCGACTGCCCTACATTGTCGTTCTGACCGATCCGACGACCGGCGGCGTGACCGCCTCTTATGCGATGCTTGGCGACGTCCATATCGCGGAGCCCGGCGCGCTCATCTGTTTTGCGGGGCCCCGCGTCATCCAGCAGACGATCCGCGAGCAATTGCCCGATGGTTTCCAGCGCGCCGAGTATCTGCTTTCGCACGGCATGGTCGACATGGTCGTGCATCGCCATCAGCTGCGTGAAACGCTGTCGCGCGTCTGCAAGCTTTTGATGGGCGGAGCGCAGGTGGCGAAAGCCAAGGACACGCACAAGATGAACGGCAAGCCGTACATGAATGGCTCTCCGGTCGACAGCAAAGTTGTGGAGACGGCGGCTCGCGAAAGCGGAGCCGTGGTTGAGCCGGAAGTCGTCCCGAACAGCCAACGCTTCGAGCCGGGCAAATCGGACAAGAAGCGCGACGAGCCGGCGTCACCACAGCAGAACGTCAAGGACGCGCCGCACGGCGCCTGATCAGGCAACCAATCAGCAGACGTACGGCAGCCATCATGATCCCGTCGAAGACACGTCCGTCGAGCGACGCTCTGCTCGGTGATTTGATGCTTCTTCATCCGAAGCTCATCGATTTATCGCTTGGCCGTGTCGAGCGTCTGCTCGCCAAGCTCGGCCATCCCGAGCGGAAGCTGCCTCCCGTCGTCCATATCGCGGGCACGAACGGCAAGGGCTCGATCACGGCGTACCTCCGCTCGTTCATGGAGGCCGCCGGCAAGCGCGTGCACGTCTATACGTCGCCGCATCTGGTCCGTTTCCATGAGCGCATCGTGCTCGCTGGCCCCGACGGCACGGCACGAGCGATCGACGAAGAGTCTCTCGTTGACGTTCTGATGCGCGTGCAGGCCGTGAACGACGGCGAAGACATCACGCAGTTCGAGATCACGACTGCGGCTGCATTTCTTGCCTTCTCCGAGACGCCCGCCGACATCTTGTTGCTTGAAGTCGGCCTTGGCGGCCGCCTCGATGCGACGAACGTCATTCCCGATCCGGCGCTGACGGTCATCACGCCGATCTCAATGGATCACGCCGAGAAGCTTGGCCCGACGATCAGCAAGATCGCGGCCGAAAAGGCCGGCATCCTGAAGGGCGGCGTTGCCGGTGTCATCTCGCAGCAATCGAACGAAGTTCTGGCGGTCATCGAAGCACGCGCGCGCACCATCGGCGCGGAGTTGACGGTCTTCGGCCGCGACTTCGATGCCTACGAGCAGACCGGCCGCCTGGTCGTCCAACGCGAGGAGCGTCTACTCGACTTGCCGCTTCCCGCGCTCGTCGGCAGGCATCAGATTGGCAACGCCGGAACCGCGGTCGCGGCGGCTCTTGTCCTTGGTGAACGAATTCCGGCGTTGAGGCTCGACGAAAGCGCCATAGAAATCGGCCTCCGCACGGTCGAATGGCCAGCTCGGATGCAGCGGCTGTCGTCCGGCCCGTTACCGGACATTCTAGGAGATGAAGCCGAGCTTTGGCTCGATGGCGGGCACAATCCCGCGGCGGGAGACGTGATCGCCGACACGCTTGCCGCTCTCGATGAGAAATCGCCCAAGCCCGTCTATCTCGTCGTCGGTATGATGGGTCAAAAGGATGCGCTGGGTTTCCTCGCGCCATTCCGGGGCTTGGTGCGCGCCATCTATACCGTGCCGATCCCCGGCGCGACCGAGGCTCCGCATACGCAGGAAAATCTCGCGGAGACGGCGCGGGTCGCCGGTATGCAGGCGACGGATCGCGAAAACGTGATCGACGCGCTGCAGACGATTGCTGCACTGCCGAAGGGACCGAAGCGGGTCTTGATCTGCGGCTCGCTCTATCTTGCGGGCTACGTTCTCACGCTCCAGCAACAGTCACATTAGCGTCGCATGGCGAACCGCTTACGCGCTTGAGCGCAGCATTTTTTTATCAAATGATGCGGCGCGGATACTTTCAGCGCGCTACACTGCGGCTGGCGTTCGCGCATGGCTCGCCCTACTAATGAACAAGACCAGCGCTATGGCTTGACGAGGTGCGCCTGGGTTATCACTTCGCCCAAGAAGCTGCCCCAAAGCACAAATTAATCGGAGGAGATCTGCGATGCAGCACGTTGCTATGGATAAACTCAAAGGCCGGCAAGTCATCAAGGCTCGTTACGACAACTTCATCGGAGGCAAGTGGGTCGCCCCGGTTCGTGGGCAGTATTTCACCAACGTCACTCCGATCACGGGCCAGCCCGTTTGCGAAATCGCACGCTCGACGGCCGAAGACATCGAACTCGCTCTCGACGCCGCTCATAAGGTCCGCGAGTCCTGGGGCAGCACGTCGCCCGCGGCGCGCGCACGCGTCCTGGCGAAGATCGCGACCCGGATGGAAGAGAACCTCGACGTTCTCGCTCTCGTCGAGACGATCGACAACGGCAAGCCGATCCGCGAGACCACGCACGCGGACGTACCGCTCGCGATCGATCATTTCCGTTATTTCGCGGGCTGTCTCCGGGCGCAGGAAGGTTCGATTTCCGAAATCGACAACGACACGGTCGCGTATCATTTCCATGAACCGCTCGGCGTCGTCGGCCAGATCATTCCGTGGAACTTTCCGCTGTTGATGGCGGTGTGGAAGCTCGCGCCGGCGATTGCTGCTGGCAACTGCGTCGTGCTGAAGCCCGCCGAGCAGACGCCGATGTCGATCATGGTTCTGATGGACATTATCGGCGACATTCTTCCCGAAGGCGTGATCAACGTCGTCAACGGCTTCGGCGTCGAAGCGGGCAAGCCGCTCGCCCAGAACAAGCGCATCGCCAAGATCGCCTTCACCGGCGAGACGACGACCGGTCGCTTGATCATGCAGTATGCGTCCGAAAACATCATCCCGTGCACGCTGGAGCTTGGCGGTAAATCGCCGAACATCTTCTTCGCGGACGTGATGGATGCGGATGACGAATACTTCGACAAGTGCCTCGAAGGCTTCACGATGTTTGCCTTGAACCAGGGCGAAGTCTGCACCTGCCCGAGCCGGGCGCTGATCCAGCGTTCGATCTATGAGAAATTCATGGAACGGGCTCTGCAGCGCGTCGTGAAGATCAAGCAGGGTCATCCGATGGACGCCACCACGATGATCGGCGCCCAGGCTTCCAACGATCAGCTCGAGAAAATTCTGAGCTACGTCGAGATCGGCAAGGGCGAGGGCGCTCGCGTGCTGACGGGCGGCAAGCGTGCCGACCTCGGCGGCGAGCTGTCGTCGGGCTACTACGTCGAGCCGACGGTTCTCGAAGGCCACAACAAGATGCGCGTGTTCCAGGAAGAAATCTTCGGACCGGTGCTCGCGGTCACGACCTTCGAGGATGACGCGGAAGCTCTCGCCATCGCCAACGACACGCTCTATGGCCTCGGCTCGGGCGCGTGGACGCGCAACGGCACCCGCGCCTACCGCATGGGCCGCGCCATCCAGGCCGGCCGCGTCTGGACAAACTGCTATCATGCCTATCCGGCGCACGCTGCGTTCGGTGGCTACAAGATGTCGGGCATCGGCCGCGAAACGCATAAGATGATGCTCGATCACTATCAGCAAACAAAGAACCTGCTCGTCAGCTACAGCCCGAAGGCGCTCGGCTTCTTCTAAGACTTTTTGAATGTAAGAGTTTTGGGCGGGGCGCGTTCGGTCAACGAATGCGCCCCGCTTTCATTTTGAGGACTGGCGTTGGACATCGTCTGTCAACTGACGACCTCATCGGAACGCGAGGATCGAATGTCGTCCGCGCAGATCTCAGCCACTCCTGAGGCATCCGCTGCCTTGCGGCGCGCCACGACGGAGCATGGACCGCTGATGTTCCATACCAGCGGCGGCCGGGTCGGAGGCCGGCAATATCCGATCTGCCTTCCGGCCGAGACGTTGCGGCTCGGCGCGCGCGATCATCTGCTTGGCGAGGTCGAAGGCGTTCCGGTCTACGAGATGGAGGATCGAGAGGGCGGCATCGCCTGCCGCGCCGATGCCTACGTTCTCGATGTCGCCGCCGGCCCTGCCATCGGATTTTCCATTAGAGCGGCGCCGGGAAAACGCTTTGTGCTGATGCCGGTTGCAGAGAACGCCTGCACGGATCATATCAAGAGGGAAGAGACGTGACGTGGATCGATCCCGCGGACCGGATTTTACGTTTCGGAAGGGTCGCGACACGATACATGGGCGGAGGAAACAGATGTCCGTTGTAACACCAGAAAGGCCCGCGACGACGACAACGCGCGTCTCGTGCACTGAGCCGTCGCAGAACCTGATCAAGAAGCTCGAAGGGCTTCACGGGCCGTTGCTTTTCCATCAATCCGGCGGCTGCTGCGATGGCAGCTCGCCGATGTGCTACCCGCGCAGGGAATTCAAGGTCGGCGCGCAGGACGTTTATATGGGCGAGATCGGCGGCCAGCCGTTCTACATGGGCCGGTCACAGTTCGAATATTGGCAGCACACCCATCTGATCATCGACGTCGTTCCAGGTCGCGGCTCGGGATTTTCCGTCGAGTCGCCCGAAGGCGTTCGCTTCCTGACGCGGTCGCGTGTCTTCACCGACGCCGAGAATGATGCGCTCGATGCAATCGGGCCGCCGCCGACAGGTGTCGAGCATCCGCCGGGCTAGAGTGCTTCCGGAAAAGTGGGAACCGGTTTTCCGATAAGAAGCACGATACAACAAAGAGCTAGAGCCGATCCGCGATTCAACAAAAAGCGGAAAGGCTCTAGGAGCGGCTAGCGGGCTGAACTCAAAAACACAACATCAGGGAAGCATCGAATGTCTGCATCAAAGACCCTTCGCGAGATCACGGGCATGGGCAACACGCCGACGACAGTCGGCAAGTCCGCGCTCGTGCTGATCGATTGCCAGAATACGTATCGCGAAGGCCTCATGCAGCTTGAGGGCGTCGAACCGGCTCTCGCTCAATGCGAGAAGCTTCTTGCGCGCTATCGCGATGCAGGGCGGCCCGTCATCCATATCCAGCACGACGCTGGCGCCGGCACCCCCTACGACGTCAACGATCGCATCGGCGCCATCGCCGACCCGGTGAAGCCGCGCGACGGCGAGCCCGTCGTCGTCAAGAATTATCCGAACTCGTTTGAGAAAACGAACCTCGACGAGCTTCTCAAAGGCTATGGCGTGGAGGATGTCGCGTTCGTCGGTTTCATGACGCACGTCTGCGTCAACTCAACGGCACGCGCGGCGTTCAATCACGGCTATCGCGCGACGGTCGTCGGCAATGCGACGGCCACGCGATCGCTGCCGAGCCCGACCGGCGGCGTGACGTCAGCCAAGGACCTGCACGAAGCAAGCCTGACGGCACTGAACGACATCTTCGCGGTCGTCGTGCCGAGCACGGACGACATCGCGAATTAGGCACCGGCACGCTTGCAGCCCGCGCAATAAAAAAGGCCCCGCCATGCGCGGGGCCTTTCTTATTCGGGAAACGGCGTGCAGATTTATACGGACGCTGCGACGCTGGAATTGATCCAGTCTTCGAGTTTCTTCTTCTGCACGATGGCGCCGGTATGCTGCGCCGCGACCTTGCCCGCCTTGAAGATCAGCAGCGTCGGCATGGCACGGATGCCATAAGTGCCGGTGACGCGCGGGTTCTCGTCGACGTCGACTTTTACGACCTTGATCTTGCCAGTCATCTCCTTGGCAACCTGATCCAGCGCCGGAGCCATGGCCTTGCAGGGCCCGCACCACGTGGCGTGGAAGTCGACGAGGACCGGCTCGTTCGACTTTAAGACTTCGTCGTCGAAGCTTGCGTCAGTTACTGCATTAGCCATTGATTTTTCTCCATTTCGGGCCGGGGGTTGGGGGAGCCGGACCCGCTTAGTCGCGCACGCGCGTGGCCATAAAACCGATCCCACAGGTAGGTATTTCGTCAAGGAGCGTCAAGGCTCTGGACGTCAAGATCCCAAAGCCGTGACTGATAGCCATCGAGCACATCCTCGGGGACTTCCATAAGCCGCGGCCCATCCGTCCAGAGCAGGGCGGCCCGGACGCGGCGGCCCGGATAAATCTCCCCGAGAGCCAGCCGGTAGGCCGCAAGCTGGTAAAGGTAGGCGGCCGCGACAAACCGCACGTCCGAGGGTGGCGGCCGGTTCGTCTTGTAGTCGACGATCAAAACTTCCTCGTCGGTCACCGCAAGCCGGTCGATTTGGCCGGAGAGGTCGAGCGCCGGCCCAGAGCCTTTCGGGCGCGGAATGACGGCGGCAATCGGAACCTCGGCCATGCTGTTCGGCCCGAACAGCGGCGCGAAGTCTGTCGACGAGAGGATCGCCAGCGTCTCCTGGACGATGCCAGCGCGAGCTTTTTGGGACAGTGGCGCACCGCGCTTGGCGACAAAGGCGGTCGCAATCGTCTCGCGGTCGTTCGCCGCCACGGCGGGCAGATGCTGCAACAACGCATGCGTCAGCGTTCCACGCAGGAAGCGATGCTCGCTGTTTCCGGCGAGCGGCGACGGCGCATCGTACGTCGCGGCGGCATCGGCTTTGACCGGCATGATGGGCTCACCTTCCGCGTCCGGAGCATAGGGCTCGAGCCGCGACGGCGCGAGCGGCACGGAAAGCTTCGGCTCCGGCCGTGCGGGCTTCGACGCGAAGGCAGGTCTTGCCTCGCTTTCGCGTTGTCGCGTTTTCTCTTCGCGCGGCTTTTCAAGTTCGGCGGTTTGACCCGTTTCGATGCGCCAGATTTTTTTGCCGCCGTCCTCGATCTCTTGCGCGATGGGCAGCAGCGCATCCGATATCGCGTCATACCAGCAGAAATCCGCGCGGCCTTTTTTGCCCTCGAACCCTGCGATGTAGAGACGGTCGCGGGCGCGCGTCATCGCAACGTAGAGAAGGCGGTTGCGCTCCTGATGCTCGCGGCCTTCACGCGCGCGACGCGCGTCTACCACCGCCTCGATCCGCGATGTTCGTTTGACGGTCCAGACAATCGGTTCCGGGATGTTGTCAGGGCGCGGAAGGCGCGGCAGCCGGACGAGGCTCGCCGCCGAGATATCGCCCGATGCCGTCGTGCAGGTATCGGGGAGAAATACGATCGGAGCTTCGAGTCCTTTCGCGCCGTGCACCGTCATGACGCGCACTTCATCGCGCCCGTGGTCCATGTCGCGTTTGACTTCCGGCGCGACGGCGCGCAGCTCGGCGAGAAATTGCGTGAGCGATGGCGGTGTGCCGTCGTCGTAGCTCAACGCAAGATCGAGAAATTCGTCGATCACATCGGCGGCTTCCGGGCCGAGGCGGCAAAGCATCTTCTCGCGCGCTCCATCGCGATCGAGCACGCTCGAGAAGAATTCGAACGGCGGCGTGAAGTCGGCCTTGGCGCGCCAGCGCTTCAGCGTTTCCGCGGCGAGCTTGTACTCGGATTTGACGTCCGTGTTGTCGAGCAGCGCCGACCACAGCGTTTTGCTTTTGCGACCCGGTGCGATGGCCAGCAGGTCGTTGTCGTCGAAACCGAAAATCGGACCTTTCAAGACGCAGGCAAGCGCCAGATCGTCTTCCGGCAGGATCAGGAAGTCGCCGAGAGCCATCAAATCCTGCACGGCGATCTGGTCGGTCAGCGCGATCCGGTCCGAGCCCGCGACCGCAATACCGCGACGCTTCAAGGCCGCGACCATCGGCACCGCGAACGGATTGCGTTTGCGCACCAGGATCAGGATATCGCCGGCACGAATTGGTCTTCCTTGCGACACCAGGTGCTCGCCGCTATCGAGCCAGCCTTTGATCGTGTCCGCGATGTGTTCCGCGAGACGATTGGCGGGTGATCGCTCGCTCGTATCCGTGAGCGGCGCCCACGGATCGGCGGCGGTAAGCTCATCGGATTTTTCCGTCGGCCAGATCTCGACGAGACCGGCCTGTCCGAGCCGAATGGCATTGTGCTTCGGCGGCGGCCCTCCGGCCGTTAAGCCCGGCGTTTTCTCGGCGTCTGCGAACACGGCGTCGACGGCGGCCAGAACCGGCGTCACCGTGCGAAACGACATGGTCAGCTCGATTGGCTTCCAGACAAGTCCCGCATCGCGTGCCAGCGCCGCGAAGCGGGTGCCCGCATCCGCGAACATTTTTGGATCGGCGCCCTGGAAGGAATAGATCGATTGCTTTTCATCGCCCACGGCAAACACAGTGCGCGGTGACCCATCGCGCGTGGCAGCTCCAATGAAGAATTCGTTCGCCAGAGCTTTGACAATGTCCCATTGCTCCGGGCTCGTGTCCTGCGCTTCATCGACAAGGACGTGATCGAGACCGCCGTCAAGCTTATAGAGCACCCACTGTGCCTGGCCGCCTTTGCCTTCGAGCAGCGATTTAGTTTTCAAAATGAGATCGGCGAAGTCGAGCGCCCCGGCGCTGCGGCGTGCTTCGGTGTAGCGTTGCAGGATGATGCCGGCAAAGGCATAGAGCGCCATCGAGGATTCGACGAGCGTCAGCGCCCTGAGTTCGTTCGCCAGCGCAACGAGCCTCTGCTGCGCGACGAGACAGCGATCATTGAGGCCGGGCTTCGCCGACGCCAGCGCCTTGGTCATCAGCGATTTGCGCGGCTCGCCTTCTGTCGTCAGGAAATAATTGGAGAGCGCTTCGAAACGGCGCTGCGCATCCGTCAGACCGGCAGCCGTCTGCAGCGTCGGCACATGGCCAATATCACTCGCCTTGCCCGTCGCGAGGTGCTCCGCAAGCTCACGCAAGTCGGCGTCGGAGAGGACGCACGCACAGTCCTGATAAATGTCGCGAACGGCGATGGCCGCGCGAACGCCCAAGCTCGCGCGCAGATGCGTTTCGATCGCCGTCACGTCTGCGAGCGTCGCGCCAGCGCCGGACTCGCGCTGTTTTGCAACGTCCAGCCAGCGGCGCTCCTCCACCGCGTTGCTGATCAATTTCTCGAATTGCGTATCGGTCGCGTAGCGCACGATGATGTCCAGTGCGCGCCCAAGCGGCGTCTCGGGGTTTGACGTCGCGTCCAGCAGCGTCTGCTCGATGGCACGTGCCTTCAAATCTTTTGCGGCGGCATCATCGAGAATCTTGAAATCCGGCGGCACACCAGACTCCAGCGGAAATCGCTGCAGCAAGCGCTCGGCGAAAGCGTGAATCGTCTGAACCTTGAGGCCGCCAGGTGTCTCGATGGCGTTGGCGAAAAGGCGCCGCGCCAATTGCAGGGTCTCGACTGAGACGTCGCCGCCTGTCACCTTGACGATGTCTTCTTTCAGCGCTTTGGCGTCAGTGGTGACCCAGCCCGCGAGGCGGTCGAAAACGCGGCGCGACATCTCGGCGGCGGCGGCCTTCGTATAGGTGAGGCAGAGAATTTTTTCGGGCGACGTTCCAGCGAGCAGCAAGCGCAGGACGCGCAATGTCAGAACGTGCGTCTTGCCGGTTCCGGCATTGGCCTTGACCCACGCGGAGGCCAGCGGATCGGCGGCGTTGCCCTGCTGCCGGTCGGTCTCCTGGCGCAATGCGTCGAGCGAAAGACGTTTTGTTTCGAGGTTCATTGCGCCGCCTCCTCGTCGACATGGGCGGACCATTCGGCGACGCGCGCCAACTGCGCGTAGGCGTCATAGTCGTAGCTATAGCTCGGACGCCGGAGCGCACGATAGGGCGTCGCGGGATTGTCGAATTCCGCGATCAGGCGTTCGAGTCCCGTGCGGGCTTTGTTCGCGAGCGCGGCGATATCGTCGGACTTGATCGCGCGTTCCTCGCCCGCTGGTTCGCCGCCCGACGCGCGAATGTAGCGAAGCGCCTCGACCGTGCGGCCCGCGAGATTGGGAAATCCGGTGTCGCCGAGCGCGATGGCGGCTTCGAGAGGCAGCTGCGGCGAGCGCCCATCCACGACCCACTCCTGCTTCGGGATCGCGCCCGTCTTGTAATCGGTGATGACGAGGGCGGAACCCGTGTCGTCGATCCGGTCGGCGCGCGCCGTGAGCGTGAACGGTTCCGGCGTCGGCGCGAGCACGAGGCTTCCGGAGATTTCGGCGATGACGTTGCGAACGCCGTCACGCCGTTTGTCTTCGCCCTCCGCGAACCATGAAAGAAAGCGCTTCAGGCGCGGCATCCAGAATGCGGCGATGCGTGCGTTTCCGGTGTAGCTATGGAGCACATCGGATGCGATTTTTTCCAGTTCCGCCAGCGGATTGTCCGGCAGGCAATTGGGAAACGCGTTTGCAAAACGCGACAGGACGTCGTGGACGAGTGCGCCGCGCAGGCTCGCGTCCGGCGATGCGCCCAACGGCGGCAGGGGTTCCAGCTTCAGGATATGACGCGCGTAAGTCGCGTAAGGGTTTGCGATCCAGCGTTCGATGTCGGTGACGCTCATCCGGCGCGGCCGGAGAGCGAGCGCCGGGCGCGGCTCCGGTGGCTTGATGGTCGTGCGCTTGCCCGCGATATGGTCGCGCGCGCGGGCCCAGGCGAGCCACGGCTTATCGGCATCGAAAACGGCTTCGAGATTCATGCCCTTGAGTAACGCGCGCATGCGCATCAGCCAGCGGGACGGAACCGTCGGCACGCCGTCGACTTTCTCGGCGCGCGTGAGATAGATCGTCTTCGCGCCGAGCAGCGAGGTGAAATCGTGCGCGGCCCGGCCGATTTCTTCTTCGGGAGACGGCAATCCAAGATCGCGCCGCATCGGGCGGTTGAGCCAGGCTCCAGGCTCCGCGGCTTCCGGCCACGTGCCTTCATTGAGCGAGCCGAGCACCAGAACATCCGGTTGCTGCAGACGCGCTTCGAAAGGTCCCCAGATGGAGATGCGCGGATGAACAGCCGTCCGCTCGCGCACGTTCTCGCGCGCCAGCAGCATCGCATAGAGATCGGCGTAGTCGGCGGCGCGAATTTCGACCGGCGGCGTTGCATCGTCCAACAGCTTCGCGAAAAAGCGCGACGCGGTTTCTCCCGCTTCGCCCTGCCAAAGCGGATTGACCGATGCGTCCGATGAGGCGTCGTCCTCGGGCAGCGTGGCGAGGGCTTCTGCCGCTTCGGCATGAGCACGCGCAAAAGCCGACAACGGTAGGTCACCGCTTGCGGCATAGAGATCAGACAACGGCTGGAAGGCGGCGGCTAATCGGGTGATCAGCTCACGCGCGCCGTCGCAGTCGTCAGGCCAGAGCCGACGCGCGGCGGAATGCATCCGCTTTTTTTCCGCGCGGTCGCGTTCGGCCGTTTCGAACGCGGCGCGAACGCCTTCGAGCCCGTGCCCGAGGTACGAGGTGCGGAAGGCGCTGATTTCGAGCGCGCGCGCGAATTTCCGGATATCAAAGGGGGTGAACCTCAGCCGGCACAATGGGTGCCGCAGCAGGGCCATCGTCTCCGCCGGTGAGAAGTCGCTGACGATGGCGCCGACGACGAGCGCCAGAAATGCGCCAGGCACGGTTTTCGCGAAGGGCCGTCCGGCACTGTCGTCGACGCGGATGCCCCAGGCTTCGAGCCGGATCGCGACGCGCCGGGCCAGAACGCGATCGGGAGAGACGAGAGCCGCGGTCTGCCCTGGCGTTTCGATGGCTTCCCGCAAAATCAATGCGACAGTCTCGGCTTCGTCCTGCGCCGACGGCGCTTCGATCAGCGATATGCCGGCGAGCCCGCGTCCGAGCTGGTCTTTGTCGGCGGTCGTCGCATAGCGATGCCATTGATCGGTCGACGACGAAGGACGCATGGCTTCGCTGACGAAGGCCGCGCGCGTTCGGTCCGCGGCATCGGACGCCAATCCCGGTAGCGTGAGGACCGCGCCACGTTCGACTCCGAGAGCGTCCAATAGTTTCTTCAAGCCGAATTGCGGATGCTCGGGATGGTCGCGAACGATGCCGCTCCAGCTTGCGTCGTCCAGCGTGTGATCGAGGGCGGGCAGCACGATTGCGCCGGATGAGCGGGCAGCAACCGCGCGCATCAATTCGACGGTCGCCGGAATAGATCCCGTGATCCCGGCGACGATGACGATTTCGTCCGGCTCTAGCTTCGAGATGCGCTCGGCTTCGGCGAGGATCAGCGCATTGCGCCGTGCTTCCGGCGACGTCATGCCGTTGGCTTCGAGATACGCGGGCCAGAACTCGGTTACGATCTTCAGGAAATCGACGGTCTTCTGCCAATGCTCGGCATAGGTTTCCGGAACCAGATTTTGAATGCCCGAAAGCGAGACGTTCTCGCGCTCGATGTCATCCATGAGCTTGCCAAGCTCAGCCGCGAGGCGCGCAGCCTGAGATGGCGTCGAGCCGGAACTGCGGTCGGCGTCGGATTGCGCCGTCGTTGCGCGCCAATGACTGATGAGCTGCATCAAGACGAGCGTCCGGTCGAGCGGATCGATCGCGGGCGGTTGATCGAGCGCGGCGAAGCCGGAAAGGCCATCGCCTGAGAGACTTGAGATCAGCGAACGATCGTCGTCGCCTTCGGAAATCGGCCGGATGCGCGGCATGATGATCGCGGACGCGTCGGCAACCGACAGAAACGCCTCGCGCGCTGCGCGAGAGGCGCGCCGCGTCGGCAGCAGCAGCGTGATGTTCGGCAGCTTGATGAGATCGGGTGCGGTGCCGTTTGCTGCTGGCAGGTCGCCGTTCAGGATCGCGCGGGCGACGGCTTTCAGGAACGGCACACCGGGTGGCAGCGTGAAAATGTTCGCGGCCATCAATCTTCTCCCGGAAGTGTGGAACCGGCCGCCATGGAATTCGCGATGGCATTTTCAGCTTCGCCGATGGCGTCCGGCGTTCCGACGTGCATCCAGATTCCTTCGAGCCGCACGCCGAAAAGACGTCTTTTCGCGATGGCGCCATTCCATAGTGTGTTGAGTGAGAATGCTCCCTTCGGCGCGGTGTCGAAGAGGCGTGGATGGGCGATCGAGACACCCGCGAAGACGAACGGTGCGAGGCGCGCACCCGTCTGCCGTGCCAGTCGCCCAGTCGTGTCCATCTGGAAATCACCGGCCCCGTCGTAACCGATGCTTGTTGCGATGGGTGCGACAAGCATCAGGCTGTCCATCGCCGCATCGTCCCAGGTATCGATCAGCCGGTCGAGATTGGACCCCATGCCCTCGATCCAGATCGAGTCGGAGTTGTGAATGAGGAATGGCGCATTGCCGAGTTTTGGAAGCGCCTTCGCCACGCCGCCTCCGGTATCGAGCAATTCGCCGCGTTCATCCGAAATGGTGATCTTGGGAGTCTTGCGATCACGGAGATGGTCTTCGATCTGATCGGCGAGATAATGGGCGTTGACGATCGCCTCCGTGATGTGCGCGTCCGCCAAGCGGTCGAGCACCTGATCGATCAGCGGCCTTCCGGCGACGGAGACGAGAGGCTTCGGTCGCGTCTCAGTCAGGGGTCGCATCCTCTCGCCCTTTCCGGCGGCTAACACAAAGGCGCGGGTCGGGCGCTTCGTGGAGGTCATCGGCGGGTTCTCCGGAATTCGGTTAAATCGTCAGCGGTTGCGCCCGCAGCTTCGGAGGCAGGTTCCGGTCATACCATGCCGAAAGTGTCAGCAGTCCCTCATGTCTGAGGTCGCGCTCGAGATACCCCCAGATCCTTGGCAGATGGGCGAGGTATTGCCGCTTCCCGTCGCGCATCGCGAGTCGCGCGAAAATACCGAGGATTTTCGTATTGCGCTGGGCACCGAGAGCCGCGTAGGCGAAACGGAATTCCTCTGAATCGAATGCCGCGTCGCGCTCGCCCTTAGCGGCAATGTAATGCTCGAGCAGGTCGCGTTCTATGGCCTCGGGAACGTCGATTCGCGCGTCCTGCAGCAACGACACGAGGTCGTAGGCGGCAGGTCCTTGCATCGCATCCTGGAAGTCAATGAGGCCGACGTCGCGCGGCGGCGCGCGATCATCGAGCGCGATCAGATTTGGTGAGTGATAATCTCGTAGAAGCCATGACCGCCGTTGCTGCAAGACGCGTTCGAAAGCACGGCGCCACTCGGCGGTGAATTCATCACGTGCGGCCTGAGGCGCTGCAACACCATGCAGCGCTGGCCAGTACCAATCGAGCAGCAGTTGCGTCTCGATTTCGAGAACGCCCTCGTCGGCATCGGGTAGCGTGAAATCGGTGCCGTCCGAGAGCCGGATGTGTGGCGGGGGCGGAACGGCCTGCAGCGCCAGCAATGCATCGGTGGCGCGTAGCCACAGAGCTTTCTGATCGCCGCCACGTTGAACCTCCGGACCGAAAACCTTGTCGCCGAAATCCTCGACGATCAGCAGGCCCTGAACGAAATCTTCCGCGAGAATCTCCGGCGTCGAAACACCGGCTTCGCGCAGCGCATTGGCGATGGCGACGAACGCCGTGACGTCTTCGGCGAGATGCGCGATGGCGCTGTAGGGCTTTCCATCGTGGATCGGCGGTCCATCGGGACGCCGTGGTGAATCGACCAGAAGCGCGCGAGCGCCGTCCGCCTTGGTGAGGCGCGCATAGCGGCGAGGCGAAGCATCACCCTGCAGATAGACGAGGCGTGTTTCCGTCCCGCCCCAGCCCGAGGCTTCGACGAAGGCGCGGATCGCAGCAAAGCGCTGCAGCCGTTCGACGAGCGAAGCCGCCGGCGTTATCGTAACCGTTCGCAGGATTTCGCTATCGCCTTCTTCGAGCAGCAGCGCGACGCCATCTTGAGGGATGCGATTGCCGCCGCGCGACGGCCATTCGATGACGGCAACGCCGCGCTTCAGTGCCGTTTCGAGTCCAAGCTCGTCGATCTCGTCCGGATCGGTCAGGCGGTAAAGATCGAAATGCGCAACCTCGAAGCGTGGCGTCTCGTAGCTTTGCGTCAACGTGAAGGTCGGGCTCGGAACGTCGAGCGCGGGATCGCCCGCGAGCGCCCGTATCAGGGCGCGTGCGAACGTCGATTTGCCCGCGCCGAGGTCACCTTCGAGACAAAGCGTGTCGCCGGATTGCAGAAAAAAAGCCATCTCGTCGGCGAGACGGACGACGTCGTTTTCGGACAGATCGCGAAACTGAAATGAACTCATCGGACCTTGAACTTATGCTGCCCGCC
>NZ_JBAYUV010000031.1:0-45648 GCF_041674905.1 Hyphomicrobium sp. | reverse complement strand
CGGCGATTTCAACGAAGATCTGCGCACGTTCGACATCGACGAACTCCGGGCAACCTTGCGCATCCAGCTTGCGCCGCAGGACGTCATCCGCTTCATGCTGTGGGCGACGGCCGAGACGGGGTGAGCATCGGCGGTTCGCGCATCGTCATGGCCAGTCAGGCGAGGCCCAAGACGCCCGGACAGAGTCGCGCCCTTGGCCTTCTAGAGGGCGATCGGACGGCAAGCGGCCCGGCCCGGCAATGGCTGCGCCCGGCTATTTTCCGCCGGCCCTGCGGGCCTTTGCAGCGCGAAACAAAATAGCCGGGCTTCGCCATCCTCCGCTGGCGCTCCGGCCCTCCGCTGCGCTGCGGGTTCTGGCCCGTTCCGCCCGCCGTCTGGTGATCGCCACGAAGGCCGCGATGGGCGCGGTCGATCCGGCAAAGGACCTCACCATGACGACCGACCACGACGACACCGAATTCGAACCGCCACACACATCCTCCCCGACCGATCACGTGCTCAACGAACTTCAGCTCTATGGCTACCGTCCCTTCCACGACGAGCCTGATCCGAGGCCGCTTCCGGAAGGCGATACCGTCGCGGGCGCCGTCGCCGACATCTTCGACGCCCTGCTCTCGACCCTGAGCGACACGCGCCTCGAACCCGACCTCGAGGACTTGCTCTGGTCGACAGTCAACCTGTTCCACCGCGCCACCGGTCGTATCGAACGCGAACTCGACGATAACGAGCAGGCGCAGCAGAGGAGTCAGCGGGAGCAGAACGGCTCGGAGGTGCGCTCGGTCGAACTCGAGCGTCTCACGGCCGAGGGCATCACGCTGATCGAACGCCGCAACAGCATGGAGCTCTTCCGCGACCAGGCTGCTGAGCGCTTCGAGGTCCAGACCGGCTCCCCCTGGCGTCCCCGCTCCGGATCACTGGTCAACCACCGCGCACTGACTTCGGCAATGATCGACAGTCGCGATTTCCTCGCCGCCAAGCGCCGCGCTGAGACCGAGGTGATGCTGCCGGCAGGACCGAAGATCGCACTTACCGGTGGGCTCGACTTCAACGACCATCGGCTGATCTGGGATCGGCTCGACAAGGTCCACGCGAAGCACCCCGACATGGTGCTGCTGCACGGCGGCTCGCCGAAGGGCACCGAGCTGATCGCCGCCAAATGGGCGACCAACCGGAAGGTGCCGCAGGTCGCGTTCAAGCCCGACTGGACGAAGCACGCCAAGGCCGCACCGTTCAAGCGCAACGACGCGATGCTGGAGGTGCTGCCGATCGGCGTCATGGTGTTCCCCGGCACCGGCATCCAGGGCAACCTCGCCGACAAGGCGAAGAAGTTCGGCATCCCGGTCTGGAAGTTCGGCGAGAGCGGCGCGTGAGCGCCGCCCTCTAAACCGTCGATCCCACCATCCGACCGCTCCGTGATATCATCGTTCGCATGATCGGAAAGTTCAGTAAGCGCATTCTTCTCACCGGCGCTGGATGGTCGCGCAACTGGGGTGGCCAGCTTGCCAACGAGGTTTGGTCATCACTCGTTGGGCATCCGCGCATCCGCGCGAACGCCGGCTTGCGTGACCTCCTCCTGGACGAAACGGCCTTCGAAGTCGCGCTCGGCAAGACGCACGTTGCACCCTTCACGGCCGCTGACCGCGCGGAGATCGAGCAAGCGGTTTTCGACACTTTCGTAGCGATGGATCGTGAGATCGCACGGCCAGACCATGATCCGTGGATCAACATTTACAAGGTGCAGGAACTGCTGTTCCGCTTCTTCGGACAGCGCAACGAGGGAAACAGTTCGGGATATCTGTTCACTCTGAATCAAGACCTTTTCTTCGAACGGCATCTCTACAACGAGCATGTCGCGGGTGCGCCCGGCGGAGTCCTGCCGGGTCTCGTTCCAAGCCCTGGCCAGCGCTGGTTCGGCACGAATATCGGTGCTTATGATCCCACATTCACGATGCAGCCAGTCGTCGACCCGAGAGCACAGGGACGGCTCGCCAACCAGATGAACGTCATCAAGCTTCACGGATCGTTCAATTGGCGATCGCCTGGCGGCGGCAACGTGATGGTTGTTGGAACCGAAAAGACAGCAAAGATCGCTTCGATGCCCCTGCTGAGCTGGTACGCCGACATCTTCAGAGCGGTCATCAACACCGGTGATGTACGGCTGATGATTGCAGGCTATGGCTTCGCCGACGAGCATATCAACGCTGCTATTGCCGAGGCGGTCGAACATCATGGGTTGTCAGTGTTCATCTGGAACACGACGTCGGACGTGAAGGGCCTGGTTTTGTCGTCGCCGCACGGCGCGCGTATCTGGAAGGGATTGATCAGCACAGCCACACGGCCTTTGATCGAGGTTTTCCCGAGCAATCAGGCAGAAACTGAAGAGTATCGCCGCATCCATGCGACCTTTTTCCCCTGATCCGCACACGATTTCCGGCATCCTAAAGCCTTCCCCGCCCAGATCCCGGATTCCAATCGGCCCGGCGATGAGCTAATCTGCGCAGCGCGCCGCGGTGGTGGTGGAAGGCGCGACCGTCACAGCTTTTGTCACGGGGGCTACCACCATGCTTGTCATCGGACTCATCCTCAGCATGTTCGGGATCGGCTTGTTCTGCTGGCTGATCTTCACGCTCGCCGTCTACGCCCTGCCGTTCTTCGTCGGCCTCACTGCCGGGATGGCGGCGTTCCATGGCGGCGCCGGCGTCATTGGCGCGCTGGTTGTCGGCATCGTCGCCGGCGCTCTCACCCTCGGCGTCGGCCAGATCGCGTTCGCGGTTGTTCGCCCGCTGCCTCTGCGCGCCGCCATCGCGGCCGCCTTCGCCATTCCGGCGGCGATTGCCGGCTATCATGCGGTTCTCGGACTCTCGGAGATCGGCGTTCCGTCGCTCGTCTGGCGCGAGGTGTTCGCCTGGATCGGCGCGCTCTTCATTGGCGGCACGGCTTGGGCGCGGATGACGGTCTTCGCAGAGCCTCTCCCGCTACGGCCGGGCGGGGCGTCACGAGACGGGCCTCAACCGGTTCTGACGGCTGTGACGCGCGATGGATGAGCATCGTCTTCATCATCGACTGAGGTAGCGTTGACGATCGGGCGCTTCGGGAACGCGTGCTCAAGTCCCGGAGCATGCGGCCAACGTCGGGCGCGCTTCGCCAGCGTCGGTTCGATCTCTGACGGCCGATGACCCATAGGACAGAGCGTCTCGTTGCGGCATGTGCGCGGCAAACGGTCCCGCCTTTTCCTACCCTATGACCTCTTTCTCTACGCCTGAACTCGCCGACATCTTGTGCAATACAACCGACATCCGCCACGTCTTCTCCCGAGGATGCTGTTCAAGCACGGACGCACCTGGCCTCGTGATGGCCTGATCTGGCCGAAGACCGGCTGCGCCTCGATCGCCTGAGCCGCAACGCCGTCGGATCGACTTTCTTCCCCTGGGCTAAGCCCATTCCTCGCGAGGCAAGAAAGTCTCACCGCCGTCATCCTCCGCTGCGCTCCGGCCCGCGAGCGGGTGCGTCGTCGATCGTCCCCGGCCCGTCGATCGCCATCGAGGCCGCGGTGGTCGCGGGCTCGAAAACAGCAAGGAGAAGTGACATGGCTAACATCGGTTCTTTCAAGAAGGTCGGCACCGACTTCCAGGGCGAGATCGTCACCCTGAGCTTACAGACCAAGGGCGTCCGCATCGTGCCCGAGACCAACCGCTCCAACGACAACGCTCCCAGCCACCGGGTCTATGTGGGCCGGGCCGAGATCGGGGCCGCATGGTCGAAGCGCTCCAACGAGGGCCGCGACTACCTCTCGCTCAAGCTCGACGATCCCAGCTTCAATGCCCCGATCTTCGCCAACCTGTTCGACGACGAGGACGGCGACGGCTACACCCTCATCTGGTCGCGCCCCAGCAAGCGCAACGGCGACTAAGCCGGATCTTCCCGACGCCCCGCCCGGTCCCCCGGGCGGGGCTGTCGCACGACCGTAACCACACCCAAGCCGCGCCGCCACATCCCGCATTGCATCTCCCTCCCGGGGAACGCCGCCGGCCGGTCAGCGAATCGGCCGCCCTGGAAGCGGCCGCCGACCCTCGTGGATGGCAAAAACACCGTTCACAGAGCCGTTGCGGCACCACAAAGCGACTATTATAGTCGTATTTCTGGTGCGCGCAGATCGTCTGTCGGAGGTGATCATGAATGATCACCGGCCGACAAGTTCGGGCCGCGCGAGCCTTGCTGAATTGGAAGCAGGAGATGCTCGCCGAGAAAGCCCTGGTGGCGCTGACCGCCCTGAAGCGCTTGGAGTCCGAAAGGCAGCTCCAGGTGCACGAGGGTACGCGCGATCAGGTGCGCCGTGTTCTGGAAGCCGCTGGGATCCTGTTCGTCGAATCCGACCGTGGCCGCGGCGTCATGCTCCTCCATGAGGCAGAGCCGGCAACGAGGCCAGCGAGAAAGTCGGCGACCTTGAAACGATGAAGCCGGTTCGTGTTAACGTTTAGGAAACCGTATCGCTGAGGAGCTTCGATGCAGTCGCCACCTTTGGACCCGCCGGTGGACGATGTCGCCCCAACCGCCGCTATCCTGACCGGCTACGACGAGCGGCATGCCATCACCTATCTCCGGCTGCTCGACGCGGAAGCTGACGGCGCCGATTGGCAGGAGGTAGCGAAGATCGTCCTGCGCATCGATCCAGTACGGGAACGTGATCGCGCGCGGCGGGCCTGGGAAAGTCACCTCGCCCGCGCCCGGTGGATGACGGAAAAAGGCTATCGCCACCTTCTCCAGGGCGGCGCACCGCACTGAGTTCCGTGCAGGTTTGGCAACGCATCCTGCGACTCTTGTGCGTTTCGAAGCGCTACCAGAGCGTGCATCTTCTGCACAGGGCCGTGGAACGGCGAATGGTAAGAGGAGACGTTGCCCATGGCTCGCGCCGATTGGCGATCGGCGAGCGCGTATGAGGACCTGCGGCCGCTCGATGCGCCTGCCTTCGCCTATGAATTCCTACTGCGGAACCCCGACTTTCTGAGCGACCACGCGCGCCTGGCGCGCAGCAGTCGAAAGCGAACACTTGATCCCAACGAGGCCGAGGTATTCGCTCGGCGCTGGGGGTTACGATTTCGAGCGAAACTTAAATCCCGCGCGACACGCCGTACTCTGGACACCTCAGACGCTCCCGAGCGTGGTGACCCTGACCGAAGGCCCGGACGGCCTCGCCGATCCTAGATTTCGCCTCGATGCGCGAAGCCTCCAATCCATTCTGACCGTCGAAGAAGAGGATCAGGTCGTCGATCTGCGCGGCGCGCAACTGCGGATTCACCGCGAGAACAAGGTCGGCGCGCCTGTCGCCGTTCTCCTGCCGCTTGACCGGCTCTTCGACATCCGCGCCGCCGCCGCGCTGCGCCTGTGGCGCGCGCTGACCGGGCGCACGCCAGGCCCCGTCCTCGGAGCACTCACGCCCGAGCGGCGCGGCCGGCTCATCCTCGCGCTGCGCGCGCTTGATGGCCGGCTCGAACGCGCGACCTACCCCGAGATCGCCGCCGTTCTGTTCGATACTGCCCCCATCTCCAAGCGCGACTGGATTTCGCACGAACTGCGCGATCAGACCGGCCGCATCATCCGCCTCGGGTTCTCCATGATGCGTAGCGGCTATCGCCGCCTTCTCCTTCATCCCTATCGTCGTCGCATATAGGGCTCCGCCTATCTGGATGCGCTTTCGCTACCCTCCGAGATCGCCCTATTTCGGACCGGTCCCCTTCCGCCACCGTGATCGCTGACAGCCGCCGTCATCCGACGGCCTTCCACGCGATCACGGAGGTATCCCATGTCCACCAATCTCGCAGGTTTGCCGCCGCGCTACCTGCGCACGCCGGAAGCCTCGCGCTTCGTCGGCCTCTCTATCCGCACACTCGAGAAGCACCGCATCTACGGCACCGGCCCGCGCTATTCGAAGCTCGGCGGGCGCGTCGTGTACCGCATAGAGGACCTGCAGGCCTGGGTCGACGCCGCCGCCAAGGCGTCGACATCCGACCCCGGCAAGGTCGTCGTGTTGCCGGCGCGGCGCCATACGGCCGCCGAACTTGAACAAGCCCGCCAACCGCACCGCTGACATCTCTCATGCCGGCGCGCCACCGCATCCGCTCCGAACGCGAGCAGCTCGAACTGTTTCGGGCGCTGCCGGGCGATCTCGCGCCGCGCGACGCGCAGGACCTCATGGCCTATCCGTTCTTCTCGCTCGCCAAGACACATCGCACGACGCCGATCGACTACCGGATGAACGACATTGCCATCCGTGTCGAAGCAGTGCCCGAGCACGGCATGGCGACCATCTGGGATGCCGACGTCTTGATCTGGGCCGCATCGCAAATCGTTCAGGCGCGCGACTCCGGCCTGCGCACCTCGCGCCTGATGGCCGCCACGCCCTACGAGATTCTGAGGTTCATCGGCCGCGGCACTAGCGCGCGCGACTATCACCGCCTGAAGGCTGCCTTCGACCGCTTGCAGTCCACCACCGTCGCCACCTCGCTGCGCCAGGCGAGCGAGCGGCGCATGCACCGCTTCTCCTGGATCAACGAATGGACCGAGCACGCCGACGCGCACGGAAACACCGCCGGCATCGATCTCATCGTGCCGGACTGGTTCTATCGCGCGGTCCTCGATGACGCGCTCGTGCTGACGATCGATCGTGCGTACTTCGCCCTAACGGGCGGTTTGGAGCGCTGGCTTTACCGCCTCGTGCGCAAGCACGCCGGCAAGCAGCGTGCGGGCTGGCGGTTCGATTTCCGACACCTCTACACGAAGTCGGCGAGCCTCTCGCCGTTCAAGCGCTTCGCCTTCGAACTGCGCGACATCGCACGCCGCCAGCCGTTGCCGGGTTATCGCCTCGGCGTCGATCGCGCGAGCGGCGGCCGCGAGTTGCTCGCCTTCGTCAGCGACACGTCTTTGTCCACGAGGGCCTGTGGACAAGCTCTGGAAGCGCTCGTGCCATCGGGAACCGCGGGACACGTGCCATCAGGAACCGCACCCTCGTGCTATCAGGAACCGGAAGCGGCTCTTTCCCCAAGCACATCAAATGCTTCAGAGCCGCCTAACTTAGACTCTAACGAAGAATCTAACTCTTCTGTTGTTGGCGGCGCGGTCGACCGGGGAAAACCCGGGAGGGAAGAGCGATGATCGTCGCCTTCCTCAATCAGAAAGGCGGCGTCGGCAAGACAACGCTCGCCCTGCACCTGGCGGGCGCCTGGGCGGCCCAGGGAAAGCGCGTCACGGTCATCGACGCCGATCCGCAAGGGTCAGCGCTCGACTGGTCCGCGCAGCGCGCCAAGGAAGCTGTGCCGCGCCTGTTCGGCGTCATCGGCCTCGCCCGTGACACGCTGCACCGGGAAGCGCCCGAGCTCGCTCTTGATGTTGACCACGTCGTCATCGACGGGCCACCACGCGTCGCCGGCTTGCTGCGGTCGGCCCTGCTCGCCGCCGATCTCGTCCTGATCCCCGCGCAGCCGTCGCCTTTCGATGGCTGGGCGTCGGCCGAGATGCTGAAGCTGCTCGAGGAAGCGCGCATCTTCCGCCCGCAGATCATCGCCCGCTTCGTGCTCAATCGCTGCGCTGCGCGCACCGTGATCGCTCGCGAAACTGCTGTCGGTCTCGCCGATCATGATCCGCCGGTTCTCACCTCGTGCATCGGTCAGCGTGTCGCCTTCGCCGACGCCGCGCGCACCGGACGCCTCGTCTCCGACATCGACATCGCGAGTCCCGCAGCGCGTGAGATCACAGCGCTGGCCGCCGAAATCGATCGGGTGATGCGATGACCGCACGGACGTCGAATCGGCGATTTGCAGCGCGACCAGACGATCCCGATGCGTGGGTGCGCGCGCCCGAGCCTTCGGTCGCAACGCCTGCGGCGGGCGTTCTCTTCACCGCCCGGCTCACCATCGATGTGACGCCCGAGTTGCGCGCCCGGATCAAGATCACGGCCTTCCAGCGCGGCCAGACCGTCGCCGACATGCTGCGCGACCTCCTCGCCCGCGAATTCCCCGCAACCGATGGAGGACAGACATGATGGCGAATCCCGCCTTCGCGCAGGCATCGCTTCGTTCGCCCGACGCCCTTACGACCGTCGAACTCACCTGGCTCGAAAAGCGCGTCGAGCACTGGATCAGGTTCGGCCGCGATGTCGCCGAGACAATCATCGATCGCCGCCGCCGTGTGCTGAGCTTCGCGCCAAACACCGTCTTCGCCTTCGTCCGCTGGGCCTCGAATGACTTCGGCACCGTTGTCTCGCGCATCGACATCGTGCGCTCGGTCGCGCCAGGCGAAGCCTATCAGACGCTGCCGTTCGTCCGTCCCGGCGGCGAGATCCTGCTGCGCATCAGCGGCTGGCCGAAGGTCGAGCGCGTCTTCGCCGCCGTCGATGCCGTCGAAGCCCTCGGCATCGATCCGGCCGACGCGACGCCCGAACACTGGCGGCACGTCCACAATCGCCTGGGCGCCGGATACGAGCCGCGTCCCTATAGCCGCGACCAGCATCGCGCGTGGCTCCTGCGGAGGATGCTGTCATGACGCGCTTTGGCTACGTCATGACGACGTATTTCGCGCTGCTGGGTTTCGCAGGCGCGGCGATCTTTCCCGTCTCGCCGCGGTTCATCTGGAACGCCAGCGCCAGCGTGCCGACCGGACTCTACACCATCCATCCGGCTGGAGTTCTGCATATCACCGAGCTGGTGGTGGTCCGGCCGCCAACGGCGCTCGCGACCTTCCTCGACGAACGACGCTATCTGCCCAAGGACGTGCCGATGCTGAAGCGCATCCTCGCTCTGCCAGGGCAGACCGTCTGCCGCTCCGACCGCACGATCACCGTCGATGGAATCGCCATGGGCGAAGCGCTCGTCCACGACAGAAGTGGCCGTACGCTGCCTATTTGGCGCGGCTGTCGTGTCGTTGCGGATGACGAGGTCTTCCTCATGAACTGGCAGTCGGAAGACTCCTTCGATGGCCGTTATTTCGGCCCGCTGCCTGCCAGCACCATCGTCGGCCGGGCCGATCCTCTCTGGACGCGCGAGGAGGATTAACCATGCCAGAAAACCGCAGTCGGATCGCGGACGCCTTGCGCTCTCCCTGCCATCCCCCTTCCTCCTTTCCGGCCGTGTCGACGTTCGCTGCGCGCACGTCAGCAGGATTCCATCCGCATCGCCATGCCACGCTGGCGGCCCTCGGCCTTGCGATTGTGGTGACGCTCGGCTGCAACGAAGTGTGCGCCGAACCTGCGACCGCGCGGCCTGTCAACACTGCCGCTGCACGTGGGCCGTTCGCTGCCTTCGTCGCCGAGGCCTCGCAGCGCTTTGGCATTCCGGCGGCGTGGATACGTGCCGTGATGCGCGCCGAAAGCTTCAGCGATGTACGCGCCATCTCACCGAAGGGCGCCATCGGTCTCATGCAGATCATGCCTGAGACATGGGCTGCCCTGCGCCAGCGCTACCGTTTGGGCGCCGATCCATACGATGCCCACGACAATATTATCGCTGGCGTCGGTTATCTGCGTGAGCTGCACGACCGCTACGGCATTTCCGGTTTCCTCGCGGCTTACAATGCCGGTCCTGCGCGCTGGGAAGAGCATCTCACGACCGGCCGACCGCTACCGGCGGAGACGCGCGCCTATCTCTCCCGACTCGCGCCGATTGTCGGCGGAGGTTCAGCGGACGACACGGTCATACTCGCCGCCGTGGTGAAGTCCTGGACCGAGGCGTCGTTGTTCCCAACGCGCCCGGCACGTCCGCCAAACGACATGTCGTCAGCATCGCCGCCGCTATCGCCTCAGCCGTCGACCAACCATCCGGCGCAGGATTGGACGGGCCTCGCGCCACAGTCCGATGGACTGTTCGTCGCTCTGTCGAACCGGGAGCGGTCGCAATGAGTGCGATCGGTGGCCAGCGTGCTGTGGAGGGCTGTGGCGGCGGTCTGTGTGTGAGGGACAGTCAGCACAGGAACCCAACCAACGGACGGCAAGGGAAAAGACCGGCCTCCGGCGCGGCTTATGTGGTTGGGAAGATTGAAGTATTTACTGTCCTTATCGATACCCCCTGCTGGCGCTTTCCGCACTTTCACCAACCAATTCAATGGTTCAAGCGCCGTCGGTCTGACTCCGGGCGGCATTCCACCCCATGACGACGTGCGACGACGACCTGCGCGTTCGGCCTGGGCGCATCCAGCACGGCAATCGCGGCGGCAAGCATCCCCAGACCTTTGTCGGCGAGGTGATGCGGGCCGCCAAGAAGGCTGGGCATGTCGGCAACAGCTTCCGCTCGAGCCAGGATCGCAGCCGGTCGCGGTTCGGCCGCGGCCGACGTGCGGCGGTCTCGATCCGGCTGCGCTCGAACGCCCGGCGCGTGGTGATGAAGGCGCGCGTCGTGCGCCACCAGGGAACACGCTTTCGCTCGGCGCCGATGCCCAAGCACATTGCCTACTTGAAGCGCGAGGGCGTGACCCGGGACGGCGAGAACGCACACATGTTCGACGCCGCATCCGATACCGCCAACGAACGCGCGTTCGCCGAGCGCTGCGAGGATGACCGCCACCACTTCCGTTTCATCATCTCGCCCGAAGACGGCGCGGAGCTCGGAGATCTCAAGACCTTCACGCGCGAGCTGATGCGGGACGTCGAGAAGGACCTCGGCACCAAGCTCGACTGGGTCGCCGTCGACCACTGGAACACCGACAACCCCCATGTCCACGTCCTGATCCGCGGCCGCGCCGATGACGGGCAGGACTTGGTGATCAGCCGCGACTACATCAGCCGTGGTTTTCGCGATCGCGCCGCCGAGCGCGTCACCCTGGAGCTTGGCCCGCGCAGCGAGCAGGAGATCCGCACGGCGCTGGAGAAGGAGGTCGAGGCGGAGCGCTGGACCAGCCTCGATCGGGCGCTTCGGGACATCTCGGATGACTGCGGCGGCGTCGCCGATTTGCGACCCGGTCCCAATGCCGAAGATCCGGCGCTCCGCCAACTGCTGCTCGGCCGCGCAGCGAAGCTCGAACGGCTCGGCCTGGTCGATCCGGTCGGGCCCGCCTGTTGGACGTTGAAGCCGGGCCTCGACCAAACCCTGCGCCAGCTCGGCATCCGGGGCGACATCATCAAGACAATGCACCAGGCGATGAGCGCCGGCGGACACGAGCCGGACGTCAGCACCTTCGCCCTGCATGGCGAGGAGCCCGCCGATCCGGTGCTCGGCCGGCTGATCAAACGCGGCCTTGACGATGAGCTGAAGGGCACCGCCTATGCGATCGTCGCCGGTGTCGACGGGCGCACCCACCATCTGAAGTTCTCCGATCTCGAGATGACCGGGGATGCACCAGCCAGTGCGATCGTCGAGGCGCGGTCCTATGACGATGCGAACGGGCGTCGCCGACTGTCGCTCGCGACGCGCTCCGACCTGTCGATCGAGGCGCAGACAACGGCGTCCGGAGCCACCTGGCTCGATCGCCGGCTCCTCGCCAAGGACGCGCCGCTCAGCGGCGGCGGATTCGGGGCCGAGGTGCGCGACGCGATGGAAGCGCGCATCGATCATCTGGCCCAGGAAGGGCTTGCGCGCCGGCAAGGCCAGCGCGTGGTGTTCGCCCGCGATCTCCTCTCGACCCTGCGGCGGCGGGAATTGGAGGACGCGGCGTCGAAACTGTCGGCCGAGACGGGGCTTCCCTATCAGCCTGCAGCCGAAGGCGAGCGCGTCTCCGGCGTCTACCGCCAGCGCGTGACGCTGGCCTCCGGTCGGTTCGCGATGATCGATGACGGGCTCGGATTTCAGCTCGTGCCCTGGCGCCCGGCGCTGGAGAAGGAGCTTGGCCGCGAGGTGCGTGGCGTCATGGCCCCCGGTGGAAACGTGGAATGGCCTCTGGGGCGGAAGCGAGGGCTCGGACTATGAGGATCGCAATACTGTCCGTCCGATTGTTGCTCCAGCGCGTCCGGGTTCCCGACGCCTCGCAGTCCGCGCTTGCGGCCGCCTCGCGAGATGCTGCTGATCTGGTCTCGCCGTGAACGCGACCAAGATTCTCTGGGGCCAGGTCCTTCTTGTCTGTGCGGTCGTCCTCGGCTTCATCTGGACCGCGACGGAATGGACCGCCTGGCAGCTCGCCTTTCAGCCGCAACTCGGCCACCCCTGGTTCATGCTGTTCGGCTGGCCGATGTACCAGCCGCCCGCCTTCTTCTGGTGGTGGTTCGCCTACGACGCCTATGCCCACGACATCTTCGTCACCGGCGGCTTCATCGCGGGCGCCGGCGGAGTCGGCGCCTTCGTCGTGGCTGTCGCCATGTCGGTCTGGCGGGCGCGCGAAGCGAAGAAGGTCACGACGTATGGGTCAGCGCGTTGGGCCGAGGCGCGTGAGATTCGGAAGGCTGGGCTTCTTCATCCCGACGGCGTTCTGCTCGGCCGATGGAAGGGCGCCTATCTTCGCCACCACGGCCCGGAGCACGTGCTGTGCTTCGCACCGACGCGGTCCGGCAAGGGCGTCGGCCTGGTGGTACCAACGCTGCTCACCTGGCCGGGCTCGGCCATCGTCCATGACATTAAGGGCGAGAATTGGGGTCTGACCGCCGGCTGGCGTGCGCGCTTCGGTCGGGTGCTGCTGTTCGATCCGACCAACACAAAGAGTTCGGCCTACAACCCGCTGCTCGAGGTCCGGCGCGGCGAGTGGGAAGTCAGGGACGTCCAGAACATCGCCGACGTGCTGGTCGATCCCGAAGGTGCGCTCGAGAAAAGAAACCATTGGGAGAAGACGAGCCACTCGCTGCTCGTCGGCACGATCCTGCACGTCCTTTACGCCGAAAGAGACAAGACCCTCGCCGGTGTCGCCAACTTCCTCTCCGATCCGAAGCGGCCGATCGAGACCACGCTGCGGGCGATGATGACGACGCCTCATCTGGAGAAGACGGGTGTTCACCCCGTGGTCGCCAGCGCCGCGCGCGAGCTGCTCAACAAGAGCGAGAACGAACGCTCCGGCGTTTTGTCGACGGCCATGTCGTTCCTTGGGCTCTACCGCGATCCAGTCGTCGCCGCCGTCACGGCGCGCTGCGACTGGCGCATCCGCGATCTCGTTGAGGCTGAGCATCCGGTGACCCTCTATCTCGTCGTGCCGCCGTCGGACATCAGCAGGACCAAGCCTCTCATCCGCTTGATCCTCAATCAGATCGGCCGGCGCCTCACCGAGGAGCTGGAATCGAAGCGCCGCCGGCATCGGCTGCTGCTCATGCTGGACGAGTTTCCCGCGCTCGGCCGTCTCGACTTTTTCGAAAGCGCCCTCGCTTTCATGGCGGGCTACGGGCTGAAGAGCTTTCTCATCGCCCAGAGCCTGAACCAGATCGAGAAAGCGTACGGGCAGAACAACTCCATTCTCGACAACTGCCATGTGCGTGTGAGCTTCGCCACGAATGATGAGCGCACCGCCAAGCGCGTGTCCGACGCGCTTGGCACCGCGACCGAAATGCGCGCCATGAAGAACTATGCAGGCAGCCGCTTGAGCCCATGGCTCGGTCATTTGATGGTCTCGCGCCAGGAGACGGCGCGTCCGCTGCTGACGCCCGGCGAGGTCATGCAGCTCCCGCCGGACGAGGAGCTGGTTCTCATGTCCGGCTGCGCCCCCATCCGGGCGAAGAAGGCGCGCTACTTCGAAGACCCTGAGATGACAGCGCGCATCCTCCCGCCGCCCGCGCTGACCGATCGCAAATCGTCACCTTCCGACGAACCTTCTGCGGTATCGCCGGACGGCGATTGGGGCGGCACAGTCGTTCCGCCGGCAGCACCCGAGACCGAAGACCCCGCGAACGCTGGCATCCGGCGCGAACCGGAATTGCCGGAACACGAAGAGATCGTGCCCGAGCCCGCAAAACCGGCCCATGAGTTTGAGCCAATGGACGAGGAGCCGGACGACGAGGCGCAGCGTCAGCGCATCATGCAGCGCACGTTCGGGACTGTCGCCCGCCAGGTCTCGCTCGATCCAGGCGACGACATGCAGATGTGACGCCCATGCGTACCAAGCACACGTTTCGCCTTCCGCCCGATCTCGCTGGAAAGCTGGCTGATTATGCAGCTCGTAAGCGCGTGCCGCAGGCGCTTGTCGTCGAGGCGGCGCTTGCTTCACATCTGTCGCCGGATGGCGCCGATCGGTTGGAAGCTGCGTTGGCACGGCGGCTCGATCGCATGAACCGTCACCTGGAGCGGATCGAGCGCCATGTGGACATCTCGAACGAGGCGCTGGCGGTCTTCGTGCGCTTCTGGCTGACGAGCACTCCAGCCTTGCCCGACAGCGCCTTGGCGGCAGCGCAAACCAAGGGGCGTGAGCGTTACGACGGCTTTGTCGAAGCGCTCGGCCGACGCCTGGCGCGTGGGCGCAAACTTGCTGACGAGGTGAGTCGCGATGTGGCGTCGACTTTCGCGGAAGGCCTGAACCCGCAGACCGACTAGCAATCGTCCCGGCGACCTGTCTTTCTATCCCAGAGCCCTACGACCTCATCGCCGTTGTTGCAGAGACCCAGTTCCGGCTCTTTCTACTCAACCCCGCTGACATCTGCGCCTCCGCGTGAGGCGAACTTGCGGGGTTTTTTAATGACGACGATTTCTCTCCGATCGGAAGCTTTCGCCCGCGGTGCGCGCATGCTGCGCACAGCGCTCGGGCCGGCGATCTCCGCCTACCTGGAAGATCCCAGCATCGTCGAGGTGATGCTTAATCCAGATGGTCGCTTGTGGATTGACCGGTTGTCGGGCGGCCTCGAGGACACCGGCTGCCGAGTCACGCCAGCGGACGCCGAACGTATCGTACGACTCGTCGCGCACCATATCGGCGTCGAGGTGCATGCGGGCAGTCCGCGGGTCTCGGCGGAACTGCCGGAAAGCGGTGAACGGTTCGAGGGCCTGGTTCCCCCCGTGGCCGCTGCACCGTGCTTCGCCATCCGGCGTCCTGCCGTCGCCGTGTTCACGCTCGGCGATTATGTGGACGCCGGGATCATGTCGGACGCACAGGCTGAGCTGCTGCGCACGGCAGTCCGCGAACGCAAAAACATCCTCGTCGCCGGCGGCACCTCAACCGGCAAGACCACGCTCGTCAATGCTCTGCTCGCGGAGGTCGCCAAGACCGGTGACCGCGTGGTGCTGATCGAGGATACACGCGAGCTGCAATGCGCCGCGCCGAACCTCGTCGCGCTGCGCACCAAGGACGGCGCCGCCTCGCTGTCCGATCTCGTCCGCTCGGCCCTTCGGCTCCGTCCCGATCGCATCCCGGTCGGCGAGGTGCGTGGCGCGGAAGCGCTGGATCTGTTGAAGGCGTGGGGCACCGGCCACCCGGGCGGTGTCGGCACGTTGCATGCGGGTTCAGCGATCGGCGCGTTGCGCCGCCTCGAACAGCTCATCCAGGAAGCCGTCGTCACGGTCCCGCGGGCGCTCATCGCCGAAACCATCGACCTCATCGCGGTTCTCGCCGGCCGCGGCTCCGCCCGACGGCTCACCGAGCTCGCGGCGGTCAAGGGCCTCGGCCCGACAGGCGATTACGTCCTCAATCCCGCAGGAGAACCGTGATGCTGCTCAACCGCGCTCGCCAAGCGTTCGCCATGGCTTCGGCCTTCGCCTTCGTCGCGCTCGCCACCGCTCCGGCCTACGCGGCCGGCTCCAACATGCCTTGGGAGCAGCCCCTCCAGCAAATCCTCGACTCGATCCAAGGGCCGGTGGCCAAGGTCATATCGGTGATCGTGATCATCGTGACCGGCTTGACCCTGGCGTTCGGCGAAACCTCTGGCGGCTTCCGCCGCCTGATCCAGATCGTGTTCGGCCTGTCAATCGCCTTCGCTGCATCGAGCTTCTTCCTGACCTTCTTCCAGTTCGGCGGCGGAGTGTTGGTCTGATGGAGCACGATGCGCCCATCGCCGGCTTCTACGCGCCCGTCCATCGCGCGCTGACCGAGCCGATCCTGCTCGGCGGCGCGCCGCGCGCGGTCGCGATTGTCAACGGCACGCTCGCCGCCGCCGTCGGGCTCGGACTTCGCCTCTGGATCGTTGGCGGACTCATCTGGCTGATCGGCCATGTCGCGGCCGTGTGGGCCACCAAACGCGATCCCGCCTTTGTCGACGTCGTGCGGCGCCACCTGCGCTATCCGCAGCATCTGGTCTCGTGAGGTTCGATCCATGATGAACCTCGCCGAATATCGCCGCCATACGCAGAACCTCGCTGACTTCCTGCCTTGGGCGGCACTGGTCGACAAGGGCATCATCCTCAACAAGGACGGTTCGTTCCAGCGCACCGCGCGCTTCCGCGGACCCGATCTCGATTCGGCGACGCCGGCCGAACTGGTGGCGATCACCTCGCGTCTGAACAATGCGCTCCGCCGGCTGGGCTCCGGCTGGGCCGTGTTCATCGAGGCGCAGCGCGCGCCCGCCCACCGCTATCCCATCGGGCAGTTTCCCGATCCGACTTCGGGCCTCGTGGACGCAGAGCGGCGCGCTCAGTTCGAGGAAGAAGGCGCGCACTTCGAGAGCCGGTACTTCCTCACGCTGCTGTGGCTGCCGCCGGCTGACGACGCCGCGCGCGCCGAAAGCTGGCTCTACGAGGGTCGCTCGCATGCGGGCGCCGATTGGCGCGCCGCGCTGGATGGTTTCATCGATCGCACCGACCGCGTGCTGGCCCTGGTCGAAGGCTTCATGCCCGAGGCCGAATGGCTCGATGACGGCGAGACGCTGACCTACCTGCATTCCTGCGTCTCGACCCGTCGCCAGCGCGTGCGTGTTCCCGAGACGCCGATGTATCTCGATGCCATCCTGGTCGACGAGGACCTAACCGGAGGCCTGGAACCCCGACTCGGCCGCGCCCATCTGCGCACGCTCACCGTCATGGGCTTCCCATCGCAGACCTGGCCCGGCCTGCTCGACGACCTCAATCGCCTGGCCTTTCCATACCGCTGGGCGACCCGCGCCATCTGCCTCGACAAGACCGACGCGGCCAAGCTGCTCGGCAAGATCCGCCGCCAATGGTTTGCCAAGCGCAAATCGATCATGGCGATCCTGAAGGAGGTGATGACCAACGAGGCATCGATCCTGATGGACTCCGATGCCGCCAACAAGGCGCTCGATGCCGATCAAGCGCTGCAGGAACTCGGCACTGATCTCGTTGGCGAGGCCTATGTGACAACCACCGTCACTGTCTGGGACGAGGATCCGCGCGTCGCCGACGAGCGCTTGCGTCTGGTCGAGAAGACCATCCAGGGCCGCGACTTCACCTGCATGCGCGAAGGCGTCAACGCGATCGAAGCGTGGCTCGGCTCGCTCCCCGGCCATGTCTACGCCAATGTCCGCCAGCCACCGGTCTCGACACTCAACCTCGCTCACATGATGCCATTCTCGGCGATCTGGGCCGGGCCGGAACGCGATGAGCATTTTCAGGCGCCGCCGCTATTCTTCGCGCGGACGGAAGGGTCCACGCCGTTCCGATTCAGTCTTCATGTCGGCGATGTCGGCCACACGCTGATCGTCGGCCCGACCGGCGCCGGAAAGAGCGTGCTGCTGGCGCTGATGGCCTTGCAGTTCCGGCGCTATGCGGGCGCGCAGGTCTTCGCCTTCGACTTCGGCGGCTCGATCCGCGCGGCCGCGCTCGCCATGGGCGGCGACTGGCACGATCTGGGCGGCGCGCTGGCTGATGACGCGAGCATCCCCGTCGCTTTGCAGCCGCTCGCGCGCGTCGATGACGCCGGCGAGCGCGCCTGGGCCGCCGAGTGGGTCGCGGCCTTGCTCGGTCGAGAGCAGGTCACCGTCACCCCCGAGTTGAAGGAACACCTATGGTCGGCGCTGACCTCGCTCGCCTCCGCGCCGGTGTCGGAACGGACCATCACCGGCCTCTCAGTGCTCTTGCAGTCCAACGCGCTGAAGCAGGCTCTCCAGCCCTACACGGTCGGTGGACCCTGGGGCCGTTTGCTCGACGCGGAGAACGAGCGTCTGGGCGAGGCAGAAGTGCAGGCCTTCGAGACCGAGGGCCTAATTGGCGCGGGCGCCGCGCCGGCCGTTCTGTCCTACCTGTTTCACCGGATCGAAGACCGCTTCGACGGTCGCCCAATCTTGCTCATTGTCGATGAGGGTTGGCTCGCGCTCGACGATCCCGGTTTCGCTGGTCAGTTGCGCGAATGGTTGAAGACGCTGCGAAAGAAGAATGCGTCCGTCATCTTCGCCACGCAATCGCTCGCGGACATCGACGGCAGCGCCATCGCGCCCGCCATCATTGAAAGCTGCCCGACTCGGATTCTGCTGCCGAACGAACGTGCGCTCGAGCCGCAGATCGCGGCGATCTACCGGCGCTTCGGCCTCAATGACCGGCAAATCGAGATCCTAAGTCGGGCGACGCCCAAGCGCGAATATTACTGCCAGTCGCGCCGGGGCAACCGCCTATTCGAGCTTGGGCTCTCCGAAGTCGCGCTGGCCTTCACCGCCGCATCATCGAAGACCGACCAAACCGCCATCGAACAGACCCTCGCGGCGCACGGCCGCGAAGGCTTCGCCGCCGCGTGGCTGCGCCGCACGAACCTCGACTGGGCGGCCGACATGCTTACTCGCAACCAAGAGGATTCCCCATGATTACGCGCCGCCTGCGCGCCGGTCTCGTCGCCGGCGTCACTGTCTTATCCGTCATCACCGTCAGCGTTCCCGCGCGAGCGCAGTGGATCGTCTTCGATCCGACCAACTATGCGCAGAACATCCTGACTGCCGCGCGCGAGCTTCAGCAGGTCAACAATGAAATCCAGATGCTGGAGAACCAGGCGACATCGCTGATCAATCAGGCGCGCAATCTCGCAAGCCTGCCGTACTCCTCGCTTGCCACGCTCGAACAGTCGATCGCCCAGACGCAGCAGCTTCTCACCCAGGCGCAGCGTATCGCTTACAGCGTGAGCACGATCGACCAGGCGTTCACGCAACAATATCCGCAGGCCTATTCAAGCGGAACGTCCTCGCAGCAGCTTCTCGCCGACGCGCAGTCACGCTGGCAGAACGCCCGCGCCGGATTCCAAGACACCATGCGCGTGCAGGCCGGCGTCGTGCAGAACCTCGACTCGACGCGGACCCAGATCGACGCGTTGGTGACGGCGAGCCAAGGCGCGACCGGGGCACTCCAAGCCGCACAGTCCGGCAATCAGCTCGTCGCCATCCAGACCAAGCAGCTCGCCGATCTCACCGCCGTCATGGCCTCGATCGCGCGCGCCCAAAGCCTGGACGCCGCCCGCCAACTCGAGACCGAGGCTCAGGCGCAAGCGCAGATGCAGAACTTCCTCAACTATGGCGCGGGCTATCAGCCCGGCAACGCGCAGATGTTCCATTGATGCGCGGCCGTTTCCTCAATCTCCCCGCCATTGCGCGCGCCGTCGGCTTCGCCCTGGTCGCTATCGCAATTATCGCCGCCACGCCGCACTTCCGTGAGGCTCCATTGCGCTCGCCGGACCACGCTGCAAGTCCCGCGGCGACCTCCGATCCGCTCTCGGACGAACTGAACCGATGCCAGGTGCTCGCCGCGCAGGCGGAGGATGACGCTGGTTGCGAAGCTGCCTGGGCCGAGAGCCGCCACCGCTTCTTCACGTATCGGCAGCCGTCCAACACGACGACTCCACCCGCGGCATTAGCCAAATCTCCCGACAGGTAAAGACAATGGGCGGCACCGGCGTCATCGATAATTTCCTGGGGACGTTCACCCAATACATCGATTCCGGATTCGGATTGGTCCAGGGCGATGTGCGCTGGCTCGCCGGCGTTCTCATCGCCATCGACATCACGCTCGCCGGCCTCTTTTGGGCGATGGCGCCCGACGAAGACGTGCTCGCACGTCTCATCAAGAAGACACTCTATATCGGCGTCTTCGCCTTCATTATCGGCAACTACAACAATCTCGCGCAGATCATCTTTAACAGCTTCGCAGGGCTCGGTATCGAAGCGGGCGGCGGCACCATCAGCGCCGCGCAGCTTCTTCAGCCCGGCAAGATCGCCGAGGTCGGTATCGACGCCGGCAAGCCGATCCTGACCGCGATCTCCGGGATGATGGGCTTCACCAGCGTCTTCGCGAACTTGGTGCAGATCATCATCCTGCTCGTCGCCTGGCTGATCGTCATCATCAGCTTCTTCGTCATGGCGATCCAGCTCTTCGTCAGCTTGATCGAATTCAAGCTGACGACACTCGCAGGGTTTGTTCTCGTCCCCTTCGGCCTCTTCGGCCGCACCGCGTTTCTCGCCGAGCGCGTGCTCGGCAACGTGGTCTCGTCCGGCATCAAGATCCTGGTGCTCGCCGTCATCATCGGCATCGGCTCGACGATCTTCAATCAGTTCACCAGCGGCTTCAACAATCCGCCGACGATCTCCGACGCGCTGACACTCATCCTGGCGGCGCTCTCGCTGCTCGGCCTCACGATCTTCGGTCCTGGCATCGCCAACGGCCTGATCGCCGGAGGCCCGCAACTGGGCGCTGGCGCTGCGGTCGGCACCGGTCTCGCGGCGGCGGGCATCGGCGCCGCTGGAATCGCAGCCACGGCGGGCGGCCTTGCCGCCGCGGGTGGCGCGATCGCGGGCACGGCGCGCGCGGGCGCCTCCGTCGCAGGCGGTGCCAGCGCGGCCTATGGCGCCGGCGGCGCGACCGGCGTCGCTCAGGCCGGCGGGTCAATGGCGATGAGTCCGCTTCGCCGCGCGGCGGCCGGCCTGAAAGAGAGCTTCGCATCGGGCGAGCGCGCCGTGATGCGCGGAAGCGCGGCAGCGAGCGCCGGCGGTGCGGGATCCTCGACACCTTCAGACGGTCCGCCGGCCTGGGCGCAGCGCATGAAGCGCAGTCAGACCATCAGCCGCGGCGTGTCCGCCGCCGACCACGCCATCCGCTCCGGCGACCGGGCGAGCGGCGGTCACCAGATCGACCTCTCGGAGGGGGATTAGCCCATGTTCAAACGATCCACCGTGCGCTACGGCAAGACGCCCGAGCCGGAGACACCCTATCAAAAGGCCGGCCAAGTCTGGGACGAGCGTATCGGTTCCGCCCGGGTGCAGGCGAAGAATTGGCGGCTCGCTTTCTTCGGAGCATTGGCGCTAAGCGGCGGCCTCGCCGGTGGGCTGGTCTGGCAATCGGCCCGGGGGACCATCACGCCGTGGGTGGTGCAGGTCGACAGGCTGGGCCAGGCGCAGGCCATCGCACCGGCGGTCGCCGACTATCAGCCGACCGATCCGCAGATCGCCTGGCATCTCGCTCGGTTCATCGATGAGGTGCGCAGCATTCCTGCCGATCCCGTCGTCCTGCGGCAAGACTGGCTCGACGCCTACAACTACGTCACCGACAAGGGCGCGCTGGCCCTCAACGATTACGCCCGCACCAACGATCCATTCTCGAAGGTTGGGAAGACGCAGGTGTCCGTCGAGGTGGCGAGCGTGATCCGCGCCTCCGACAGCAGCTTCCGCGTCGAATGGGTCGAGCGGCGCTATGTCGACAACGCGCTCGCCGCCACGGAGCGCTGGAGCGCCATCCTCACCATCGTTGTGCAGACGCCGACCGACGCCGATCGGCTGAAGAAAAATCCGCTCGGCGTCTACGTCCACGCCCTCAACTGGTCAAAGGAGCTCGGCTGATGCGCTCGCTGCCTCTCCCAACCCTTCTGCTTGTATCGACGTCCCTGGCAGCGTGCTCGACGTGGAAGCCGCCCGAGATCACCTACGACGACACGCCGAAGCAAGCTGTGCTTCAGCCCGATCCACCCAAGTCGGTGCAGATCGTCGAGCTGCCGAAGCCGCTACCTCTGCCCGGCCAACTCAAGCGGCTTCCCGGATCGACGAAAGCGCCACCCGAACCAGTCGATCCACACGCGCGCGTCGACCAGGCGAATGGCGCGGCCCGAATTCAGCCAACGCGAGCGGGTTATCTCAACGCCATTCAGGTCTATCCGTTCTCCGACGGCGCGCTCTATCAGGTCTATGCCGCGCCCGGCGAGATCACCGACATCGCGCTCGAGCCGGGCGAGCAGCTTGTCGGCTCCGGCCCCGTCGCGGCGGGCGACACCGTGCGCTGGATCATCGGCGATACGGAGAGCGGCGCCGGCGCGGCCAAGCGCATCCACATTCTCGTCAAGCCAACGCGCGCCGATCTCATCAGCAACCTCGTCATCAACACCGATCGGCGGACCTATCACCTCGAGCTGCATTCCGACGAGAAGACCTACATGGCATCGGTCTCCTGGGCCTATGCGCAAGACCAACTCATCGCCCTTCGTCAGCAGAACGCGGCGGCCGACGCTGCGACGCCCGTGGCGACCGGAGTCGATATCAACGCGCTGAACTTTCGCTATCGCATCGAGGGCGACAATCCCGCCTGGCGGCCGCTTCGCGCGTTCGACGATGGCCGGCAGGTGTTCATCGAATTTCCGAGCGGCATCAGCCGGGGCGAGTTGCCGCCGCTTTGGGTTATCGGCGCCGAAGGCGACGGCCAACTCGTCAACTACCGCGTCAAGGGCAACCACATGATCGTCGATCGGCTGTTCGCCGCGGCCGAACTCAAGCTCGGCGGCAAGCATCAAAAGGTCGTGCGGATTGTCCGCACCGACGGGAGGCCGCAGTCGTGACGGATGAACCCCGTCAAGAAGGCGAGCCGAGCGGAGGCGGTCGCCCAGCCGAGGAGATGCGGTTGCGGTCGAGCCGGCCGCCGGTCACCCGTCTATCGCGAAGAGTGCTCCTCGGCCTATGCACGGCCGCGGCGCTCGGCATCGGCGGCGCCTTGTTCTTCGCGCTCAAGCCCCAGCATCAGACGACGGGCTCTGAGCTCTATAATACCAACAATCGCAACACGCCCGACGGCCTGGCGAATCTTCCCCGGGATTACACCGGCCTTCCCAAGCCCGCGCCGCAGCTCGGGCCGCCGCTTCCCGGCGATCTCGGCCGGCCGATTCTCAATAGCGGAGCCGCAGCCCCTGGCATGCCGACCGGCACCGATCCCGAACAGCAGCGGATCGCGCAAGAGCAAGAGGCCGCGCGCACGAGCCGTCTCTTCACGACGACGAATGCCCGCCAAACTGCGCAAACAGCATCGGCAGCAACTCCGACGGCCGCGACGCCTGCCGTCGCGGCCGTCGGTTCAAGCGACCTGACCTCGCAGGATCACAAGCTCGCGTTTCTCAACGGCGCCGTCGACCGTCGCACCACGAGCCCCGACCGCGTCCAGCCTGCCGCGAGCAAATACACTCTGCAGGCGGGCGCGGTCATCCCCGCAGCGCTGATCACCGGCCTTCGCTCCGACCTTCCCGGTCAGGTTACCGCGCAGGTGACAGAAGATGTCTATGACAGCCCGACGGGAAAGATCCTTTTGATCCCGCAAGGCGCACGCCTGGTCGGGCAATACGACGCGCAGATCGCCTTTGGGCAGACGCGCGCGCTGCTCGTCTGGAATCGCCTGATCATGCCGAACGGCCACTCAATCGTCCTGGAACGTCAGCCGGGCGCTGACACCGAAGGCTATGCCGGCATCGAGGACGAGGTCGACAACCATTGGGGCATGCTGTTCAAGGCGGCGATCCTCTCCACGCTCTTGAGCGTCGGCTCCGAAGCGGGCACGAGCGACAGCGAGAACAATCTGGCGCAGGCGATCCGACAGGGCGCATCGCAGAGCTTCAGTCAGGTCGGCGCGCAAGTCGTCGGGCGCTCTCTCAACATTCAGCCGACGATCACCATCAGGCCGGGCTTCCCCGTGCGCGTGATGGTCACCCACGATCTCGTCCTCGAACCCTACGGTGCATGAGGCAGTAACATGGCAAAGCTGAGGCTCGCTACGATTGAAGATATTAAGCCGGTCAAGCTCACAATAGAATTGCCTGCGTCAGTGCATCGCGATCTCCTTGCCTACGGAGCGGTGCTTGCGCGCGAGACCGATCATGCCGTAATCGAACCCGAGAAGCTCGTAGCTCCGATGTTGGCGCGATTCATGGCAACGGATCGAGCTTTCGCGAAGTTACGACGAAGCCTATCAGAGAAGGTGTCGTGAGCGCGCTTCATCGCGCATAAAGGCGAGGAAGCGGCCGAGGACAGCGTCTTCCGCATCTGGCATCCACGCGAGTTCAACCTGAAGCCAGGCATCTTCCTCATCGATCGGCCGGTAAACGACTCCTGGAAACACCACTTCAGACTGGCTCATCGTCGCGAGGGTAACTCCCAAACCCGCGCCGACGAGCGCGAACACGCTTTGCTTGCTCGCCGCATGCATGTGAAACTTAACGCCGCTTCCGAGGAACGCGGCATAGAACTCCCGGGCTGACTGACTTTCATCCCATCCTTGAACCAGGAATATTTCGTCACGTAACACATCCCAATCGACCGCTCTGCGCCCGGAAAGAGGATGCTCCTGCGGCAGCGCCGCGACTATGCGTTCGCGGTAAAGGGGCTCGGACGTTGCGTGGGGCCATAGAGCATGACTGGTCATCAACGCGGCGTCGAGCCGTCGCTCCGCCAGCGCGGCTTGCATGTCCCGCTCGTTCATCTCGAATATCGTTAGCAGCACATCAGGGTGCATCTCTCGCCACCTTGAAAGCAAAGTCCGCATGGGCTCACCAATAGGCGGCATACGCACGCCAAGCCGAACCTTCCCGACCTTTCCCGTACCGTTCTGGTGCCCAGACGTCATGACGGCATCGATATCGGCAAGTGCTCGCCGGACAAACATCATCACCGCCTGGCCGCCCGTCGTGAGGCGTATCCCGAAGCGGCCGCGCTCAAAGAGCGTTAAACCGAGTTCTTCCTCCACCCGTCCGATCCGGCGACTGATGGTGGATGAGTTCAATCCAAGCGCCTTGGCGGCGCGGGTGAAGGTTCCAGCGTCCGCTGATGCCGTCAGATATTTAAGATCACGGATTTCCATTGCCGCCATGCCGGGCGTACTCGAACATGAGGCTCGAGATTTCGAGTCGTCCCTCAAATCCTTTATTCGTTGACCGTCTCAGGCGCGCACCGGACACTATGACGTTCCCCGTGAGGTGCCGCGACGGGATAATCGGGCGAAGAGACAGCAGAGTGTCGCGAGGTCATCGGACCGCCAAACGAACGGCGTACATACGCTGGTCACAATTGACTCCATTTAGCTTAGCCATGCTGCCAGCAGGCGATGCTCTCACTTCGTCTTCGCGGCGAATACCTTTTTGGCTCCATCAACTTTGGTTCTTTTCTTTTGTCTCAGCCAAATTTGGAGCCGATCGAGATACAGATAGATTACTGGCGTCGTGTAGAGTGTGAGCAACTGACTGAGTGCCAGCCCACCGATCATCGCGTAGCCGAGCGGCTGACGTAGTTCCGAGCCGGTGCCGTTGCCGAGCGCGAGCGGAACGCCTGCAAGCAAAGCCGCCCCCGTCGTCATCAGGATAGGGCGGAAGCGCAAGAGGCACGCCTCGCGAATGGCCTGAACCGGCGGAAGGTGACGGTCACGCTCAGCAACAATGGCAAAGTCGACCAACATGATGCCGTTCTTCTTGACGATACCGATCAATAGGATAATTGCGATGATGCCTATCACTGACAGATCTATGTGCCCCACCCACAACGCAAGTAACGCACCAACACCAGCCGATGGTAATGTCGAAAGAATCGTCAGCGGGTGAATGAAGCTCTCGTACAGCACACCGAGGATGATATAGACGACTACGAGCGCAGCGATGATCAGCACAGGCATACTCGACAACGATGTCTGGAACGCCTGCGCATTGCCCTGGAACGCGCCAGTCACTGTGCCAGGCAGGTTGATCTCCTGTGCCGCTTGGCTGATTGCGTTGACAGCCTGGCCAAGCGCGACACCCGGTCGGAGATTGAACGACAAGGTAACCGCGGGGAACTGGCCCTGATGTGTCACCGACAGCGACCCGACCTTGGCCGTATCAACTCTCACGAGCGCGGAAAGCGGCACCGTAGCGCCCGTCAGCGGTGATTTCACATAGATGCGGTCGAGCGATGCAAGCGTGCGCTGCAGTGCCGGGGTGATTTCAAGAACTATCGGGTATGTATTGAGCTGGGTGAAGTACTGCGTGATCTGCCGCTGGCCGTAGGCATCGTTTAACGTGTCGTCAATCGTCTGCGGTGAAATACCAAAGCGCGAGGCCTGGTCCCGGTTTATGTCGACCGTGAGAAGCGGCGCGTCGGCGAGAAGGTCTGTGGCAACGTCCGCGAGCTGGGGCAGCGTGCGCATTTTCTGAAGCATCTTCTGTGACCATGTGGTCAGCTCGCCGATATCGGCACTCTGCAACGTATATTGAAAACTGCCGCGCGAAGACCGGCCGCCTACGGTGATGTCCTGTGTTGCCGACAGGGAGAGATTGACGCCCTGGACCTTTGCGATCTCCGGTCTCAACCGCTCGATTATCTGGGAAGCCGTGAGCGTGCGCTCGTCGCGCGGCTTAAGAACGATATAAAACCGAGCGGTATTCGCTGTCTGTGCGAAACCGTTGCCGCCGGTGCTACCCGTCCATGAGGCAACGCCCTCGACGCCGGGATCCTTGAGGATGACCTCTCCGAGCACACGTTCGAGACGTTTCATCTCCTCGGGCGAGACTTCCTGTGCCGCCTCCGCCAGGCCGCCGATCAGGCTGGTGTCCTGAATCGGAAAAAAACCTTTGGGAATCTGGATGGCCATAACCACAGCCAGCACAACCGTAGCGAAGAAACCACAGAGGGTGACCGCCTGATGGCGCAGCACGATGTCGAGCGTGTGCCGATAGCCGGACTGCATCGTGTTGAAGCAAGTTTCGAGGGCTCGATAGAGGCGGCCATGATCCTCTGATGCCTCCTGCCGCATGAAGCGCGAGCACAGCATCGGGGCGAGCGTGAGCGATACCAAAGCTGAGACCGCAATTGCCGCGGTCACGGTTAGAGCGAACTCTCGAAACAATCGGCCGACAATCCCACCCATAAGCAAGAGCGGGATGAAAACGGCAATCAGCGACACGCTGATCGAAAGCACGGTAAAGGCGATCTCTCGAGAGCCGTTAAGCGCGGCTTCAAAGGGCGGCGCGCCGCTTTCGATATGACGATAGATGTTCTCAACGACCACGATAGCGTCGTCGACCACGAAGCCGACGGCTATGGTCAGCGCCATCAATGATAAATTGTCGAGACTGAAGTTGAGCACATACATGGCCGCGAACGATCCGAGCAGCGCGAGCACGATCGTGAGGCCCGGAATCAGCGTCGCCCACAAATTGCGTAGGAATAGCAGGACTACCATCACGACGAGGCCGACAGTCAGGCCAAGCGTAAACTCGACATCGCGCACCGAAGCGCGGATGGTGGTCGTTCGGTCGAGAACAGTATGGATTGTGATCGCTGGTGGAATATCGGCCGCGAGACGTGGCAGTTGGGCCTTGATCCGGTCTACGGTGTCGATGACATTGGCGCCGGGCTGCTTATAGACTGTAAGAAGGATCGCGGGTTTATTGTTGTCATAGGCGGCCGCAGTTCGATCGGACGCCGCGGAGACCGCCTCGCCGACGTCGCGCACTCTGACCGAGGCGCCATTGCGGTAGGCGAGCACGACGTCATCGAATTGTTTTGCCTCGGTGATCTGGTCGTTGGCTGCGATCGTGAAGCTCATTTTGCCTGTATCGAGCGTGCCTTTGGCGGCATCGGTCGTGGCGTTGGCGAGGACGGGCCGTATGTCCTCAAGGGTCAACCCGCGCGAAGCGAGCTTTGCCGGATCGACTTGAACACGGATCGCCGGCTTCTGCTCACCGCCGAGCGACACCTGGGCGACACCCGGTACTTGCGAGATCTTTTGGGCGAGATAATTGTCGGCATATTCGTTGACGCTGGTGAGCGGGATTGTATCGGACCTCGCCGAGAGGACGAGGATGGGGGCGTCGGCCGGGTTCAGCTTCTTGTAGGTCGGCGGCGTCGTCATCGATCGCGGCAACGTGTTGCTTGCGGCGTTAATCGCCGCCTGCACGTCCTGCGCCGCCGAGTCGATATTGCGATCTAGATCGAACTGGATCGTGATCGAGGTCGCGCCCAGCGCGCTGAGCGACGTCATCTGGGTAACGCCCGCGATCTGCCCGAGCTGGCGCTCGAGCGGCGCCGCAACCGATGAGGCCATCGTGTCGGCGCTCGCTCCGGCAAGCGTTGCGGTGACTTGAACGGTCGGGAAATCGACCTGCGGCAGGGGGGCGACCGGCAGGAGCGGGAACGCGGCAATGCCCAGGAGCGCCAAAGCCGCCATCAGCAGTGCCGTTGCGACCGGTCGTACGATGAATGGCGCGGAGAGATTCACCTGGCGCCCTCGGACGTTGGCGACGGGGGTGACGTGACTCTTACCTTTACCTGTGCATCGCGCTTCAGCTTGAATTGTCCGTCCGTCACGACGCGTTCGCCGTCGCTAAGGCCCGAAGTGACCACCGTCAGATCGCCAGTCGTCGGCCCGACCTTGATCGGCCGGGGTTCAGCCGTGTCTTTCGGCGTTACAATCCACGCGAACAAGCCCTGCGGACCCCGTTGGACCGCGGCCGATGGAATGACGAGAACATTGCCGAGCGTCTTGAGTGACAAGCGGGCATTGACGAATTCGCCCGGCCACAGCCTTTCGTCGTCATTGGGGAAGATGGCCTTCAGACGCATGGTGTCGGTGGCGGGATCGATTGCATCGTCGACGAGAAGGAGTTTTCCTGCGCTTAGTTCCTGGCGGTTGTTTTGGTCGAAAGCCGTCACCATGACGGGACCATGGGCTAAAGCGCTGCGCACATCATCGAGGAACCGCGCCGGCAGTGTGAACAGCACGGCGGACGGGCTGATCCGCATCAGAATGACGATCGGTTGTGCGTCGGACACATGCACCACGTTTCCAGGATCGATCGAGCGAATTCCAATTCGCCCGTCGCTTGGCGCCCTGATCGAGGTGTAGTCGAGTTGTGTCTGTGCGGTGTCGATGGCAGCTTCATCGGCGGCAATGGACGCCTTCAGTTGATCGACCGTCGCCTGCTGGTGATCGACCGTCTGCCGGGCTATGGAATCACTCAGTGCCAACGTCTTGTACCGCGTAAGATCTTTCTCAGCGGAAACGAGCAGCGCAGCGTCCTGGGCCTTTTTTCCTCGGGCCTGATCAAGCGCGGCCTTGAACAAGCGCGGGTCTATCTTGGCCAGCACGTCGCCCTTCTTTACATCCTGCCCTTCGGTGAACAGCACCTCCTGTAGTGTGCCATCGACCTGGGGACGAATACCGACAGTCAATGACGCCTGCACGGCGCCAAGACCGGTCAGATCGATGGGCACGTTCTGTCGAGTTGCGACGGAAATGCTTACCGGTACAGATGGGCGTGTGGTCGGCGGAATCTTGGTTCGCGCCGACAAAAGCCAGTGGGTCGCAATGCCAACTACAATAAGTGCAGCACTCGCAGAAATCAGAAAAATAGCGCGCCGGCGCCTGACTGCGTCGCGATCAGTCTCGTTGACCGACGTGTCCTTAGATTGTGCAGGTTCTAGCGAATTATGATCTGTTTGATCGCTCAAGCTCTCCGGAGACCTCACTTCTTCATCGGTTCCGGAATAGAACGCCCCTTACCCTTCTCAGCTACGATGAACTCCAAGAAGCGAAGATGATCCGTGGTGCTTGGATTCCAGTGGGAATGGATCGTGCCGGCGGGAACAAACAAACTCTCTCCAGCATGCAGCGTTATCGGCGGCTTCCCATCTTCCTGCCAAACACCTGTCCCCGACACGACATAGAATGTGATCGCAGCCGGATGGAGATGTCGCGGGTTGATCCCACCCGGAGCATATTCCGTCTCGTAGACTGCGACCTCCAAATTTTTCGTGCCGGGTAATACGGTCTTCAGCAGCGGCGCATGCGGTATCACGCCATGCTTTTCTTGGCTTACAGCCGGACCTGCTTGAAGCATGCAAAGGGCTCCTACCGCCGCGACACCGATACTTATGAGATTCAATCGCTTTGTCATCTGATGTTCCCAGACGCTGACTCGGTAGAGCGCTAGTTAGCTAGGCATAGTCGAACAGCGCCATGAAGCCGAAATCCATATGCATTTGCATATGACAGTGAAAAAGACTTGGGCCGGGGTTATCTGCCGTAAAGTCCACCTCTGCCTCCTGATAGCTGTCCAGCATCACTACGTCCTTGACGACACCTGCGGTCGATTTGCCGCCGATGCGCCTCAGTTCAAAACTGTGACGATGGAGATGCAACGGGTGGACCTCGTTACTCGCGTTGCGAAACTTCAGACGGTAACGCTTGCCGCTTCGCACCGTGAATTTTGGGGTCAGCGCCTCCATTGAGAAGGGTTTACCGTTGACGGTCCAGAGGTTGAACCCGTTCGCCACCGCGTTATGCTTGGCGAAGGTCAGATCGATCGTTTTATCAGGAGCCAAAGAAACTTCCGAATTTCCGAACAGGGAATAGTCCCATTTGTATGCCTTCGGGATTACCCACTTCGGTTCACCGCTGTAGCCAGCGTATTCAATGACTATTCCCATCCCGAGACGTCGAGCATCATCATCCAGATCGCCCAACACCCAGACGCCCGGATTTTTCATCTCGACAATCGCAGAAACGCGTTCGGCTGTGCCGAGCCAGAGCACGGGGACATCGGCGGGCGTTGGTACGGGATTGCCATCGAGCGCTACGATGCGGAAGACATGACCGGGCAACGCCAGGCTGCGAATCTCGGTCGCACTCGCGTTCACAACGTGCATCAGCACGCGTTCGCCTTGTTTGACCTGGATCGGCTCGCCCTCTCCCAACATCTTCCCATTGATGCCGAAGAGGCCATAATCGACTTGGAATCCTTTGACAGAGGATCCGTTTGAGCGTTTCGCGATCTGCCGCAAGTCCTGACTCGGAGCGCCGGTGAGGAAGCCGTGCGGCATATCGTTCCGGTGACTGAAGGATGGCTCGAATTCCTTTAACATCAGGAATAATTCACGATCGTAGGCGCCAGCCTCATTCTTGGGTTCGATATACACCGGTCCTGCGAGGCCGGTGTAGGTGCCGCGGTTAAGATCAGAACCCGCGAAAACGTGGGTATGATAAAAGCGCAAACCGGCCGGTTTCGGCACAAAGGCGATCCGCCGCCTGCCGTGAGCCGGCACGAATGGCGTACCTTCCTCTGCGGCGCCATCAACATCGCTGGGAATCATCTGACCATGCCAGTGGACGAGTTCGGGTGTATCGGTGTCGTTATAGACGTCGACTACAACCCGCCGCCCTTCCTTAAGGCGCAGCAGCGGCCCTGGAAACTGACCATTATAAAGTGTGGTAGAGACGACATGGTTGCGCGCAAGCTCTACGAGGCCCGTAGCAATCCGGAGCGTGTAATCCGCCTTCTCTTTGGCGGCATCATCGGTCGTGGATGCAAAGGCCGCAGATGCAAGGCCGGGCGCTGTGCCGACCAGCGACGCTAGTCCGGCAAGCTTGATTGCGGACCTGCGATTGATGGTCATGGCTTGGCCATAAGATGCGTTGCTGATTGCCACCGCTCGACTGCGCCACTACCGCCCAGGAACTGAACGTCACGCAGACGGCCGTAAGCCATTTGGTGCGAGTTTTGAGGCAGTGCCTCGGTTACATTCCGTTCAAGCGGCATCCTAACTAGCATTTGGGTCATCATTGGCCCGTGCTGATGAAGCTGACTGTGCTCCAGCCGAGAATGCCACCAATCATGCCAAGGCCAGTCCCACCCGTGGTCCATTGGCCCTCGCGGCACCCATCCTGTAACGACCGCGAGCAAGACAGCGGCTACTAACACGGCAACGGTGGCTGTGATGCCCAGAGCGATCTTACGCATAGAAATTCTCATCCTTCTCGAATAGGATGTCGCGGATAAACTTGCGTAGCAAACGCAAATTTCTCGCGGTTAGCCCAACTTGAATTTGGGGTATTAATGACTCGCCAGATGCCCTCCTTGAACGGATTGCGAGCCTTCGAAGCGGCCGGACGGCATGGCAGCTTCAAGGCAGCAGCGGAGGAGTTGAATGTCACTCAAACGGCGGTGAGCCACATGGTGCGGCTCTTGGAAAAACACCTCGGGTTCGCGCTCTTCCGCCGTCATGCCAATAAGCTCGAGCTCACCGATCAGGGCCGGGCGTTCCAGCCCGGCCTGACCGAAGCCTTCGATGCGATCGCCCGGCTCTCTGAGCAAGTGGCCTCGATGCAGGCGGGTCCGGTGCTCACCGTTGGGGTCGCGCCGACACTCGCTTTACACTGGCTAATTCCGCGCTTGACGAGCTTCAATCGCAACCATCCCAACATCGAGGTACGCGTCGCTACCGGCGGTGCAATGCTTCCGCTGCGTGATGATTGGACATGTACTGTCCGTCGCGGCGCGGGCAGTTGGCCTGGCTATATTGCCGAAGAGCTATTCCCCTCGACGCTGGTACCAGTCTGCACGCCAGCAGTAGCAGCAGGTTTGCTACGCCCCCGCGATCTCCACACGGCAACCCTGATCGTCGTCTCCCACTTGCGCGAGCAATGGACCTGGTGGTTCGAAGCGGCAGGTCTAAGCGCACCGATACAGCCGGCTAATGAGGTATCGTTCGAAAGTTCTATGATGGCAATTCAAGCTGTCCTCGATGGCGTAGGGGTCGCTGTCGCGCAACTCCCCTATGTCAGTGAGGCGCTGGCAGCGGGCCGTCTTGTCACCCCATTTCCGATCGTTGATCAGAAATACGAAGGCTGGTATCTGGCCTATAGGCCGATACGCGAGAAGGACCCGGCGCTATTGGCCTTCCGCAATTGGCTGCATGGCGAAGCTGAGTTGCAACGCCAGGTACATAAGAGGCTGGGCCTGACGCGACCGCTTACGCGCAGCGTAGCTCCAAAGCCTCTCCCAACGACCGTCGTCACACCGCTCAAAAATCGGAAGAAATAGTATTACCTTGTGCCATGCACGAGGTGGATTGCGTAGTCCGCAACTATCCGATTTTTATCCCCGCGCCGCCTACGTCCCTACGGACGAATTCAGGGCCTTCCCTCTTTCGGCGACGATTGCTTTCAATTGCCTCAGGCCGAACCCTTGAGGAGATTTGAAATGGCGCCGACAGCGGAAATATCTACCAAGCGGACGATCCGGCGGCATCAGCTACGGGAGATGGTCCCGCTTGCTGACAGCACCATCTACGAGATGGAGATGCGCGGGGAGTTTCCGCGGCGCTTCGCTCTCTCGCCCCGTTGCGTGGTTTGGGATCTCGCGGAGGTCGAAGCCTGGTTAGCCTCGCGTCGATCTGCCCCTATTGCCCGCGCGCAGTCACCCGACGTCAGGCAACGGCGCTCGCGCCCAGTTCGAGAGCCGGATCCGGTTCAAACAGCGGCATCGAAGGCGGTATGAGCACCGGCGCGCGCTTCTTGCCGGCGACCCAGGCGTCGATAATGTCCGACCACTCCTGCATCATATGGCGGCGCTGCATTTCGTACTCTGCCTTGTTGTAGACGCCGCGCGAGGAGCGACCGTCTTCGTGTGCAAGGCATTTCTCGATCCAATCGCTGTTGAACCCAAGCTCGTTAAGAAGCGTCGAACCCGTCCTTCGCAAGTCGTGGACAGTGAAGGGCTCAAGCGGCAATCCTTCCTTCTTCGCTTGCTCGACGACCGCGTAGGTGACGCGATTGAATGTCGCGCGCGACATCGGCGCATCCGCGTCATAGCGCGACGGCAAGAGGTATCTCGAGTTTCCGGCGCAGGTCTTTAGCGCGATCATGATGTCGAGAACCTGGCGTGACAGATAAACATTGTGCGCCTTTGAGCGTTTCATCCGCTCCTTCGGGATCGTCCAGACAGCATTCTCGAAATCGACCTCATCCCATATCGCATCTTGCAATTCGCTCTTGCGCACCATGGTCTGCAGATAGAGGCGCATGCCGAGCCGAATGGTCGGCAGCGTCGCCACCTTCTCAAGCAGCTTGAGCATGATCCTAATCTCGGTTGGCGAGAGCGACCGGTCCTTCGGCAAGAACGTCGCGATCGAAGCTGGTCCTACATCATCAGCCGGGTTGGAGACCTTCTCGCCGTGTAAGATCGCGAAGCCGTAGATCTGCTTGAGGATGTCGCGGACGTGGATCGCCGTCGCCGGCGCGCCGCGCTCGACGATGGCGCCACAGTGCGCCCGGAGGTCATCCGGTGTGATTTCGGTCAGCAGCCTGGTGCGCCACCTTGGTAGCAGTTCGCGTTCGAAGATTGATCGGCGCATCGCCCGTGTGCTGTCCGCCATCGGGGCCGCGGTCAGCCACTTCTCGCCGAACTCGCCAAAGCTCCTCGCTTCCAGGAGCCGGCGCTTCTCCCGCTGCTTTTCGATCGCCGGCGAGCGTCCCTCGCCGATCGCCCGTTTGGCGTCGATGCACAGTTCTCGCGCACGGGCGAGCGACAGCCCGGCCGGGCCGTACTTGCCGAACGTGACGGTCTCGCGCCGTCCATTCATCCGGTAATCCAGCCGAAAAGAGAGGGTCCCCGACGGCTTTACGAGGACATACATGCCGTCTCGGTCCGTGACCTTGTAACTTTTCTCTTTTGGTTTCAGATGCTTAAGGGCTGCATCGGTCAACATCGGGACTGCCTCCTCCAAAAAAGACCGTCAGGCCAATTTCGGGTATCCTCGTGCCAAAATCTCTTTTTCTTACAGTATGTTAGGTCGAAAAAAAGACCGTCAGAGGGTGCTCACACCCTGACGGTATCGGATGAAATCGGATTTCGCAATGGGGAGGCGCACCGTCAGAGAGTCCGTCAGCGGTCATCTCTGCCGGCCGATAGTCTCTGAACGTCTTTGGCTGATTTTATTTTGTTTATCAGTGTGTTATGGAGGTTTCCGGGACGCTGTGGGATAGCCCCGGATGGGCAAAAATCATTCCCACTCGATCGTGCCGGGGGGCTTCGAGGTCACGTCGTAGACGACGCGATTGACGCCGCGAACCTCGTTGATGATCCGCGTCGCGACACGGCCGAGAAACGCCATGTCGAAATGGAAAAAGTCGGCGGTCATGCCGTCGACGGAGGTCACGGCCCGCAAGCCGAGAACGTGATCGTAGGTCCGCCCGTCGCCCATGACGCCGACGGTGCGCACCGGAAGCAGAACGGCGAACGCCTGCCAGATCGCGTCGTAAAGACCGGCCTTGCGGATCTCGTCGAGATAGACCGCGTCGGCCTGGCGCAGAATGTCGAGCTTCTCGCGCGTGATTTCGCCCGGAATGCGAATGGCGAGCCCCGGCCCCGGAAACGGATGACGCCCGACGAACGCTTCCGGCAAGCCAAGCTCGCGGCCGAGCGTGCGAACCTCATCCTTGAACAGCTCGCGCAACGGCTCCACGAGCTTCATCTGCATGCGCTCTGGCAAGCCGCCGACGTTATGGTGCGATTTGATCGTTACCGACGGCCCGCCGGTGAACGACACGCTTTCGATGACGTCCGGATAAAGCGTCCCTTGTGCAAGGAATTCGGCGCCGCCGATTGTCTTTGCTTCCCGTTCGAAGACCTCGATGAAATGCTTGCCAATCGTCTTGCGCTTCGTCTCGGGGTCGGAGATGCCGTCCAGCGCAGTCAGGAATTGCTCGGACGCATCCACATGGACGAGCGGAATGTTGTAGTGATCGCGGAACAACCCCACGACCTCATCGGCTTCGCCAAGCCGCATCAGGCCATGATCGACGAACACGCAGGTGAGCTGATCGCCGATCGCTTCGTGAATGAGCACGGCCGCGACAGTGCTATCGACGCCTCCCGACAGACCGCAAATCACGCGGCCCTTGCCGACCTGCGCCCGCACCTTGTCGATCATCGACCGGCGATACGCGGCCATCGTCCAGTCGGACTTCAGCCCCGCGATCTTATGGACGAAGTTCGAGATGAGCTTCGCGCCGTCCGGCGTATGCACGACCTCGGGATGAAACTGCACGGCGTAGAAATGTCGGCCTTCGTCGGCAACCGCCGCGAACGGCGCGTTCTCGCTCGTCGCGATAATCTCGAAGCCCTCGGGCAGACGCGTGACGCGATCGCCGTGGCTCATCCAGACCTGGTGCTTCGTCCCCGGCGACCAGAACCCGTCGAACAGCGGGCTCGGCTTGTCGATCGACAGAAAGGCGCGCCCGAACTCACGATGATGCCCAGCCTCGACCTTGCCGCCGAGCTGCTCCGCCATCGTCTGCTGGCCGTAGCAGATGCCGAGCACCGGCACCCCCGATGCAAAGACCGCTTCCGGCGCGCGTGGAGAGCCGTCCTCCGTCACGGACGCCGGGCCGCCGGATAGAATGACGGCCTTCGGCTTGAGCTTGGCGAACGCTTCGGCGGCGTTCTGGAATGGATGAATTTCCGAGTAGACGCCACCCTCGCGCACGCGCCGCGCGATGAGCTGCGTAACCTGGCTGCCGAAATCGATGATGAGGACGCTGTCGGTCAAAGTTCGCGAGACCCTTTATTTAAGGCCTTCCCCTACGCGAATACGCGCGATGCCGCAACGGCCGCAAAGCAGCACCCACAGGCCCGGAAAGCTGGCTGCAACCGGCGAACCGCGCAACGGCCGCTCAGTTCATCTGCCAGATCGAAAAATTCAGCGCCGCTGCAAACGAGACCCACGCGAGGTAGGGTAAATAGAGGGAGCTGGCGCGGCGCTCGATGTTCCACGCCGCCACGATGAACAGCAGGATCGTCACCCAAAGCTGCGCGATGCAGGCCATCGCCATCTGAGGGTCGTGGCGGCCGAACATCAGGTACGACCAGAAGCCGTTGAAGAACAGGCCGACGCCCCAGATGAGGATCGCGGGCGACCATCCGACCGCTCGCCAGACCAGCCATCCCGCAACGGCGATCATGACGTAGAGAATGGTCCACGCGATAGGAAAGACCCAGTTTGGCGGTGTCCAGGCCGGCTTGTTGAGGGACGCATACCAGTCCCCCGGCAGGAACTGCATGCCCGTCGACGCGGCAAGCGCCACCAGCGCCGCGAAAACCAAAAACGATATGAGCTTCGTCAAATCTTACTCTCTGTCTGATCGTCGGCTAAAGACGCCGCGCACCCTCTGATTCTGGAAGGCACCCTATTTCATGCTGATGGTCAAGACACGCTTGGAGCCGAGCCCCATCGCAGGGATCGGATTGTTCGCCGATCAGGACATTAAAAAAGGCACCGTGACCTGGCGCTTCATGACAGCCTATGACCGGCTTCTGAGTGAGGCCGACATCGGCCATCTGCCGGAGCCCGCCCGCTCGAACATCCTCGATCACGCCTACCTCGACGCAACCAGTGGCCTGTACGTCCTCTGCGCCGACAATGCCCGGTTCATGAATCACGCCGATGACCCGAACACAGCCGGCGTGCACGACCCTGGAGCCATCGAAGGGTACGATATCGCGACGCGCGACATCGCAGCGGGAGAAGAGTTAACCTGCGACTACCGCACATTCGATGCGCACGTCGGCGTCAAGCTCGGCACCATAGGCTAAAGGCCGGAACTTATTGCCCCGGAACGATCGAAACGCCCGGCGCCTGCTTGCGGCTCGCGCGCCGCCGCTTGACGCCCAGCGCCCTCAGGACCTGCGCGGCCATGATGCGTCGCTGAAGGTATGGCGAGAAATATCCCGCATAGCGCTGCCGGAGTTCCAGACGCCGCCAGTCTTCGCCCGAGACGTGGCCCCGGCAATGCGGCGATCCGCACGAGCATGTAAACTCGTCATAGGACGAGCCGTCGCTCATCGCGTAATCGTAGGTGATCTCTTCGCCCGCGCCGATGTCGCGCATCGCGACCAGCGCGATCTGCCCGGAAAGCCCGGCGTTCGGACTGCAGCTGTGGTTCACGTAATCCGGCGGCTCGCAGTCGGACAACGAGACGAGATACTGGTTTTCTTCGACCTGCAGCGAATAGCGCCGGACCGTCGGTGGCATGCCGTTCAGCTCTTCGCCCGTGACGAGTGTACCGCTCCACACGAAGATCAGATCACCCTTGGCGATAGCCTCCCGCGCAACGACCGTATGGCCGCCGCGGTTCGGTATCGGATGAACGTCGCATTTCGGAGAGAGGAAGGAGTGTGCCCTACCGCTCATTCATTGACCTCAATTGGCCGCAACGAACGGGGTACGCCAGACGCGTTCGAAATGAAGCATGGCTCGTATCCCTCGGTCTGCCGACAGCCTGACGGCAAACGACGCATCACATAATTTCGCTGTGTGCGATGTCAACGGCGAAACCTAGGCAAACACGTGCTCAAAAACCGCTCACTTTTTGTTTCCGCAAATTCCTATCGTCGAAGAAAGTGCCGAAAATTTTGAACGTCGGCGCACGCGGGATGTTCCCCACCCCGCGGCCAACCCTGCGAGACGCAGAAAACCCATCCACAGAAAATTCGCTTAGGAAGCCCGCGCCAGGACCGCAATGAAGAAGCCGTCTGTCCCGTGACGTCCGGGCGTGAGCAACAGCGCATCGGGGCTGCCGTCCGCCGATGCCGGGACTTCTGCAGTCTGACCAGCGGCGGCCCAGGCGTCGCCCGTCGGCACGACGTGAAAATCCTCATGCTTTTCCAGGAACGCCGCAACCTGAAGGGCATTCTCCTCAGGCAAAATCGAGCATGTGACATACACGATCTGCCCGCCCGGCTTCACCAGTGACGCGGCACGGTCAAGGACAGACCGCTGCTCGGCCTGACGCGCAGCAAACGCTTCGGGCTTCAACCGCCACTTCGCATCCGGACGCCGCCGCCACGTCCCCGTGCCGGTGCACGGCGCGTCCGCTAAAACGACGTCAAACCGCGGACCCAGCGCCGCCAGCGCGGTCTCATCGCCGGCTCTCAGAACCTGCACATTGCGCACACCCGCGCGCTTGATGCGATCGAAGATCGGCTTCAGCTGATGGCGGTCGGCATCGTAGGCATAGAGCTGCCCGGTGTTCTGCATCAGCGCCGCGAGCGCGAGCGTTTTTCCGCCGGCTCCAGCGCAGAGATCGAGCACCTGTTTCCTCGGCCCCGCACCCGACAACAGCGCCGCGATCTGCGAACCCTCGTCCTGGATTTCAAACCAGCCTGCCTGAAACGCCGCCTCGGCCTGCAGGTTCGGCGTCCGCTGCGCGCCGGCCGGTGCCGGAACGCGAACGCCGACGGGCGAAACCGGACACGGCCCGGCACCGAAAGGAAGCAGCGCCTTCAGGACTTTTTCCTGCGTCGACTTCAGCGTGTTGACGCGCAGGTCCGCCGGAGCGCGCCGCGCCATCGCCTCGCCTTCGCCGACGGCGGCAGAACCGAACTGCGCCGAGAACGACGGCCAAAGCCATTCCGGAATATCAGCGCGCGCGGCGTCGGGGGCCTCCGCCATGTCGCGCGTCAGTCCCGCCCGCTCGGCGTCCGACAGCGGCGGCGGCGAATGGTCCGCACCATCGCAGGCCGCGATGACGGCATCGGCCGAAAGGCCCAGCGCTGAAGACGCGGCACCGATGGCAAGAGTGCGCGGAGTATCCTCGCCTAGCGCCCAGGCCAGTGAAGCACGGCGGCGAAGCGCGTCATAAACAAGGCCGCCGATTGCGTTACGGTCGCCAGACCCGGCAAAACGATGCGCCTTGCCCCAGTCAGTCAATGCCATGGCGACGGGCTGGTAACGATTGAGAATCGCCTCCAGAACCTCGATCGCCGCAGCGATGCGGGCTCCAGGTCTCATGTGATTTCCTTTTAGATGCCCGTCAGGATCTTGACGGCGAAGATGATCCACATCGCCAGCAGCACGACGAAGCCGCCGCCGTAGATGCGGCCGCGCAGAAGCACGTCGTTGCCGGTCGTGTGAATGTAGGCGTGGGCGAGGCGCAGGATAACGAAAATCCACGCCAGCACCAGCAGCAGGATGTCGCCGACCCGGGTGATGAGGATGAACGCGATCAACACATAGAACAGCACCGGCAGCTCAAGCTGGTTCTTGAACGCATTGCCGTACTGCGTGACCTTCGTCGGCCAGCGCGGCTCGCCGAGCGCAATATCCTGCGGCTTGACTTCACCGGTCCGAAAACTCGAAACACGGCCGATCGCCGTTCTCAGCAGCAACGCAAACGTCAGCGCGACCAGGACAAAGACCGGCAGTAGAAAATCCGTGACCGTCATCGATCCCTCCGCGCCAGGTTGCCGAGAACAATAGCCTTAGATACCGGAGCCCGGATAGTTCGGGCTTTCGCGCGTGATCAGAACGCCATGCGCATGGCTTTCGCGAATGCCCGCCGGAGAGATGCGCACGAATTTGGCGCGCTTCTGGAATTCGGGGATCGTCTTCGCACCGAGATAGCCCATGCCGGCGCGCAGACCGCCGACGAGCTGATGCACGACCGAATCCATCGGTCCCTTGTAAGGAACCTGACCCTCGATGCCCTCGGGCACGAGCTTCAGCGTATCGCGAACTTCCGCCTGGAAATAGCGATCCGCCGAACCGCGCGCCATCGCCCCGACCGACCCCATGCCGCGATACGACTTGTAGGTCCGTCCCTGATAGAGATAGGTCTCACCCGGCGCTTCGTCGGTTCCCGCCAGCAGCGAACCGATCATCACGCACGAAGCGCCGGCAGCAATCGCCTTCGCGATGTCGCCCGAAAACCGGATGCCGCCGTCGGCGATGATGGGAATTCCAGCGCGTGCAGCTTCCCTGGAGCACTCCATCACCGCGGTGAGCTGCGGCACGCCGACACCAGCGACGATGCGTGTCGTGCAGATCGAACCCGGCCCGATGCCGACTTTTACGGCGTCGGCACCGGCATCGATCAGCGCTTTCGTTGCGTCCGCCGTCGCGACGTTGCCGGCAATGACCTGCGCGCTGTTCGACTGCTTTTTGATGCGCGCGACGGCTTCAATCACCTTCACCGAATGTCCATGCGCCGTATCGACGACGATCACGTCGCAACCGGCATCGATCAACCGTTCGGTCCGCTCGAAACCGTCCTCACCGACCGTCGTCGCCGCCGCGACCCGGAGCCGTCCGTGCGCATCCTTTGACGCGTGCGGATACTTCGCCGCCTTCTCGATGTCCTTGACGGTGATGAGGCCGATGCAGTTGTCATGGTCGTCGACGACGATCAACTTCTCGATACGATTTTGATGCAGCAGGCGCTTGGCTTCGTCCTGCGAGACATTGCGCTTCACCGTCACGAGATTGGTCTTCGTCATCAGCTCGGAGACCGGTTGATCGACCCTGGCCGCGAACCGTACGTCGCGATTGGTCAGAATACCGACGAGCTTGCCCTTTCCGGCGCTGCCGTCCGGACCTTCGCCCGAGCTCTCGACGACCGGAACGCCGGTGACGCCGTTGTCGGCCATCAGCTTCAACGCTTCGCCCAGCGTCTTGCGCGGAGAAATCGTAACCGGATTGAGGACGATGCCGCTTTCGTAGCGTTTGACCTGCGCGACGTGCCGGGCCTGCTCCTCGATCGTCAGATTGCGATGCAGAACGCCAATGCCTCCCGCCTGCGCCATGGCGATGGCGAGCCGCGCTTCGGTAACGGTATCCATCGCCGACGACAGCAGCGGAATACTGAGGCGCACGGATTTCGTCAGTTGGGTCGAGACATCCGCCTGCCCGGGCATGACATCGGATGGACCTGGAACGAGCAGAACATCGTCAAAGGTAAGCGCAATCCCCGAATCGAGCGAAAGGCTCGAAGTCATGCGGACTTCTCCAATTTTGGGGGGCGACACGTCCAGGCCCCCTGGGGCGGAACATTGTCGCGCGGTCTATAGCACCAAGGTTTGAGGCTTGGAAGCGCTTATACCGCGTCAAATAGTAATGCGGCCAATGGATTGGGGTGGCCGTCACATGCCTGTCGTCGGACTCTGCGAGGCTCTCCGCACGGGGTGAAAGCCCCCATTGGATTCTGCTTGGATTAGATATGGTTGGCGCCCGTGCTTTAATCGGCTTGAGCTTGGCTTGCGCCGGGTTTGCCGTTCTCTGCGCGTCGCTGCTCGCGATCGACCCGTTTCCTGGCACGCAACCGTCACGCGGCGATCGCCAGCATCCGGTGGTGGCACTCGCTTGGTCTGAAGCCAACTGCGATTCGCGCCTGGCGATCCGGCCCGGTACAGCCCGGCTGCAGACGGAAGATCTCATCGAACTCTCGGCAGCATTCGATGAGATGGCGCGCCGGAAGGGACGCACGATTGCTTGCGCGACGGCGTTAGCGCTTGCGACGCCGGTCGCCATTCCCGCGACGACGGCTGCCGACGAACAGGTCGCCTTTGCGCACCCGGCTCACTCGCCCTGAGATCCGCGAAAGCCCGTCGCCAAAACGTATAGCTCGGAACTTTCCTGGCGGCTCGCGGGCGGCTTCACATGACGAACGACCTTGAAGTCGCGCTTTAATGCATCGAGCAGATCGCGCTCGGTGCCGCCTTGAAACACCTTGCAGAGAAACACGCCGCCCGACTCCAGCACATCCGCCGCGAACGCAGCCGCCGCTTCGGCGAGGCCCATGATCCTCAGATGATCTGTCTTGGTGTGCCCGACCGTCGGTGCCGCCATATCCGACAGAACGACATCGGCCTTACCCCCGCGCAAGCGCGACTTGAGCAGCGCTTCCGCGTCGGGGGCAGTGAAATCCATCTCGATGATATCGACGCCCGGGATCGGCTCGAAGTTCAGGTAATCGATGGCGACGATCTGACCTTTGCCGCCGTTCGACTTGACCAGTTCGGCGGCAACCTGCGACCAGCCGCCGGGGGCCGCGCCAAGATCGATGACGCGCTGTCCGGGCTTCAAGAAGTTATAGCGCGCATTGATCTCGCGGAGTTTGTATGCGGCGCGTGACCGGAGGCCCTCGCGTTTTGATGCCGCGACGTAGGGGTCGTTCAATTGGCGCTCAAGCCAACGCGCCGACGATACCGATCGTTTGCGCGCCGTCTTGACGGCAGTGTGCAGAAGCCGCTGACCGCCGCCCACACTTTGCCGACCCTTGCCTCCACCACTCTTATTGTTTGTCACGGCGCGCTCTCATTGTGCGAACGCCGTGACCGGCCACGTCGGCGGCGGCCCGTTCTCCAGACGCCATCTTCCATCATCAGACGCATCAAAATTCCTTCGCGCAGTCCACGATCGGCGACACGAAGCCGCTCGGCCGGCCAGAGTTTCAGAATGGCATCGAGAATGGCGCAGCCGGCAAGCACGAGATCGGCGCGCTCCCGGCCGATGCAAGGCTCGAGAATACGATCCTCGTAGCTCAGGTTGAGCAGACGCGACGTGACGTCATTGATCTGCATGGTATTGAGCCAAATGCCGTCGACGCGTTTGCGGTCGTAGCGTTCGAGGTCGAGAAGCACGCCCGCAATCGTCGTCACCGTACCGGACGTCCCAAGAAAATGCACCTTACGGCCGGCGACACGCTCGCGAAAACCATGCATCGCCTCGAATGGCGCGAGGAGCTGGGTCACCGAACCCGACATCGCGGCGAAGCTTTCGGGCGTTACGGAGCGCCCATCGAACCGCTCCGCAAGCGTCACGACGCCGACGGGGAGCGACTCCCACGCCACGATGGCATCATCGATGTCGTAGCGTCCGGTCAGCACATCCCGGCGCGAATCGAACTTCGTCATATCGAGCCAGATGATTTCCGACGAGCCGCCGCCGATGTCGAACACCAGCACGAATTCTGCTTCGGGATCGATCAGCGTCGCACATCCCGCAACCGCGAGACGCGCCTCCATTTCCGAAGTCAAAACCTCGATCTCGAGCCCGAAATTATCGCGCACGCTTGCGACGAAGGATTGCCCGTTCTCCGCGACGCGGCAGGCTTGCGTCGCCACCATGCGCGCGCGGCCGACACGGTGGCGTTGCAGCTTTCCCGCGCACACCTTCAGCGCCTCCATCGTGCGGCTCATGGCCTGATCGGAGAGCCGTCCGGATCCGCTGACGCCTTCTCCCAGTCGAATGATTCGCGAAAATGCATCAACGACGCGGAAGCCTCGGCGTGACGGACGCGCGAGCAGCAAGCGGCAATTGTTCGTCCCGAGATCGAGCGCGCCGTAGATCGGATCGGCATAATCGGCGGACGACGGCCCTGCGCGAGAATGGGAATCGCGGCGCCCCGTCGAGGCTGGAGTTGCGGCTTGCTGCGCAGTTCCGTGGCGGCTCACGGGGGCCTGCGCCGCGCCGGCGCTTCCGCCATGACCGACATGACCGATAAACTCATCGGATTTCGACAGACGATCGGCACCAGCTGGCGCACCAGGGCCTGGGTGATCTGGTTTCAAAATGTCTCTCCAGGACCTGGCATCACGACGGCCGACAATGGTGCCGCCGCGCTCTTCAGGCCAATTATCTGGACCTCTGTTGGCGACGAGTGTAGCAGGTCGCGAACTCGCGTAAAGCACGGAGCGGCGCGAGGCCGAGCAAACCCCGGATTTGCTCGGCTCAAACGGACAATCGGCAAAAGATCGCGGATCGCGAGCGCACGCTTGCAGATGCCCGGACCTGCTGCTATGACCCGCGCTCCGGCGACGCCCGAAGGCTCGCCAGGTCCCGGCTTTGGGGGATCGTCTAATGGTAGGACTGCAGACTCTGACTCTGCCTGTCTAGGTTCGAATCCTAGTCCCCCAGCCAAATCTCAGATTTCACGAAATCCTGCCGTCCTTCACCTTTCGCGCACTTGGCGGCAGATGCCGTTTCTGCAATCATATCAAATGGTTGTTGTAGGGTGACGTTTAGCTCCCCTTCCTTCCAGGTCGAGTTCGAAAGTAGGAAGTCGAGAAGACGGCGCTTTTCGCGCGGTTCTTGCCGTTCGAACAGTCGGCGGGCGTTCTTGGCCAGTTCTAGAATCTGGACGCCATCTTCCAGATAGGACTGGTCGGCCGATTTCAGGCGTCCGATCTGCCGCAAGCATGCATCCTGCTCGCGACGCCAGTCTGCTGCCATCCGGTCAAAGAATGGCGCGTCGACCCGGCCGTCGAGCTTGTCGACGTACATGGCATGAATGCGTGCCTGCAGCCTGTCGTATTCTGCTTGATGCCGAGCGATTGCCGCATGCTGCTCATCGCGCTGCGCGGCGTGACTTTCACGCAGGGCTTCACGAACCCAGTCGAGGACTTCGTCATCAAAGGTAAGCCGATCAAGCAACTCCGAAAACTTAGCTTCGAGTACCTGCTCCCTAACGTAGCGCTCGGGGCATTTTCCCTTGAACCCGGAGCAGTGGTAGTAGACGTAGCGGCTCTTTTTGATCTCGCCGACCATCGCACAACCACAATGACCGCATGTCATTAACCCGGAAAATGCAAAGTTATGCTTTGAGCGGCGCAGTTTGCTGGATTTACGGCCGTCGAGTGCATCTTGCACCTGTTCCCAGAGTTCCCGTGAGATCAGCGGTGTGTGTCGCCCTTTATAGAGACGCCCCTTCCACTCGAACTCGCCCATGTAGAGCCGATTACGCAGGATTGTGTGAATGGTGCTGACGGGCACAGGCCGACCAGTCCTTCGGTACTTGAGGCCGGCATCGAAAGCCTTTCCGGCAGCCTCTTTCAACGACAGATTGCCAGTCGCGTACCATTCGAACAGCTGAACAATTATCGGTGCAGTGTCCAGATCGGGCGCAATGGTCTTCTTGCCGTCCGAGCCGGGGACGTTGCGATATCCTAGCGGCGATTTGGTGTGTAAAAGCCGGAGCAATAATCCCTCACAGAAGCGGCTGATTTGTTCGGCCGCGCCGGACTAAAAGTGCGGCAGATTGGAGCCCTGTGCCTGCGTCGGCGCGAGGGCGGGGATGAAGCAGG
>NZ_JBAYUV010000030.1:0-46047 GCF_041674905.1 Hyphomicrobium sp. | reverse complement strand
GTCGAGCCACGCGCTCGAATAGAGCGTATCGAAATTGGGCCGGACGACAGCCCGCATATCGGCGGAAGGGTAGGCGTCTATGTTGGCGAAGGTATTCATCGGACCACCAATGGATCCTTTACCCGGCGCGGTGTTCGTTAGCTGCTTACGAGTCAAATCCATCGTCACGGGGGAATAGAAATACAGGTACGCGTTGACGGCGATGTCGTGCGCTTCCTGCGGGTTTATCGTCTGGGCCTTGACCGCCGTAGAGGAACCGACCGCTACGGCAAACGACCAACCGAAAACGATCGCGCTAACAACTATGCCTTTTCTTGGGGCTGATTTTTCCGGCATCGTGCAGGCTCCTGCCCTCGCAATACCCCGCGCCGGAACGCAGATTACGGAATTTCTACGATCGCGCCAGATCATATTGCGCAAGGAAATCGTCAAATAATTCGGTTTCCGGGCCTTCGCCGATACAAATCGGTCCCGCTAACCATCCGCACGGATTTCCCGTCCTGAATTTTCCCCGCGCCCACCCGCGCTCGCATACTCCCGCGCATCGCACCACGCTGACCAAGGGCATGAGCTCGTGCCGCGAGACATGAGTGGTGAGAGCATGCGGGGCCGCGCGGAGAAATCGGTATGCCGCGGGTTCTCTGCCTGCCGCGCACGGGCCTCTTAGGAGGCGGCGCGGTGAAACGCCGCTCGAAAGGAGATGCGGGGGCGGATGGCGGGTTCGACGGCTCAAGGATCGCTTGCGAAAGCAGTCCGCACTCATACGAGAGGCGCTGGACGTACGGGCCGGGGCCGAGGCGGAGAGTTGGCATGCACAGGGCGGCGTGGTCCGCATCCCTAATCCATCTGCAAAGAGCGAGGCTGCGCCGTCCTGTCCCTTTGTTTGATTACGCACTCTTTTGATTGCACCTCCGACTCTGCTTCGCAGAGCCGGCCGCAGGTGCTGGTCATGCCTTCCGCAAGCCGGCCACCGGTCGCGTATGCCGTTTGGTTTGCGTATCATCGTGGAGTCAGCTGGAGGCGCTGGTCAGACGTACGGAGAACCAGCCGGTCGCGCTTGTTCCTTCATCATCCTCGGCCGAGCGCGGCGAAGCCGCGTTGAAGGCCGGAGATCCGCGCAAAAACTTGTCGAAGACACGATATTGGCATTGCAGGCCGGCTCAACGAAGGAGAGTCGGCAATGCCGAGCAAAGAGAGGCACGCCCCCTTATCGTCACGGCCGCGAAGGCGGCCGTCTCCGACAACCAGCATTATCCGCCCCACATGCGCGGCAACTCCCGCGCTCCACCCCGGCGACACATGAAAAACCTCGACAAACCGCCTCTCATGCGCGACGAAGCAGAAAATTTCGTTCACGACCATCACCGGAACCCGAGCAGATGACCAAGACGCGCACAGAGACAGACACCTTCGGCCCGGTTGAAGTTGCCGCCGACCGCTATTGGGGCGCGCAGGCTCAGCGCAGCCTCGGCAATTTCAAGATCGGCTGGGAGAAGCAGCCCGCCGCGATCGTCCGCGCACTCGGCGTCATCAAGCGCGCCGCCGCCGAAACCAACATGGCGCTCAACCGGCTCGATCCCAAGGTCGGCGACGCCGTCGTAAAGGCTGCGCAGGAAGTCATCGATGGCAAGCTCGACGACCACTTCCCGCTCGTCGTCTGGCAGACTGGCTCCGGCACGCAGTCGAACATGAATGCCAACGAAGTCATTTCGAACCGCGCCATCGAAATGCTCGGCGGCGAGATGGGCTCGAAGAAGCCCGTCCATCCCAACGATCACGTCAACATGAGCCAGTCGTCGAACGACACCTATCCAACGGCGATGCACATCGCGTGCTCGGAGGAAGTCGTCCACCGCCTGCTTCCGGCGCTGCGCAAGCTGCACAAGGCGCTGCATGACAAGGCCGAAGCCTGGTCGCACATCATCAAGATCGGCCGCACGCATACGCAGGACGCAACGCCCCTGACGCTCGGCCAGGAATTCTCGGGCTACGCGCAGCAGGTCGAGAACGGCATCGCGCGGATTGAATTGACGCTGCCCGCGCTGATGCAGCTCGCCCAGGGCGGCACCGCCGTCGGCACCGGACTTAACGCGCCGAAAGGCTTTGCCGAGAAAGTCGCCGAACGCGTCGCGGCCATCACCAAGCTGCCCTTCACGTCGGCGCCGAACAAATTCGAAGCCCTTGCAGCCCACGACGCGATGGTCTTCTCGCATGGCGCCATCAACACCGTCGCCGTCTCGCTGTTCAAGATCGCCAACGACGTCCGCCTGCTTGGCTCCGGCCCCCGCTCCGGATTGGGCGAGCTGGCGCTGCCCGAAAACGAGCCCGGCTCCTCGATCATGCCGGGCAAGGTCAACCCGACCCAGTGCGAAGCTCTGACCCAGGTCTGCGTCCAGGTGTTCGGCAACCAGGCCGCACTATCATTCGCCGGAAGCCAGGGCCATTTTGAACTCAACGTCTATAACCCCGTCATGGCCTACAACTTCCTGCAATCCGTGCGCTTGATCGCAGACGCGGCAGTCTCCTTTACCGACAACTGCGTCGTCGGCATCGAGCCGCGCGAGGACAACATCAAAGCCGGTCTCGAACGCTCGTTAATGCTTGTGACGGCATTGGCGCCGAAAATCGGTTACGACAACGCCGCCAAGATTGCGAAAACCGCACACAAGAAAGGCACGACGCTGCGTGATGAGGCCGTCGGCGGCGGCTACGTCACCGACAAGGAGTTCGACGAGATCGTGCGGCCCGAGAAGATGATCAGCCCCGACTAAAAGCCAATTGCGCATACGGATGAAAGCGAGGGTTTGACGCCTTCGCATTCCTGAACATAAAATGCATGAAGTTCAGAGTGCCGCTTTGGCACTCGTGGCGGAGTGCATTTTTATGACCGCAGAGATCGTCAATCTCAACAAGGTCCGCAAAGCCCGCGAGCGCGCCAACCGCGAGCGCGACGCTCAGGAAAACCGGATCAAATACGGACAGACGAAATCCGAGCGCAATCTGTTCGAGGCAAGAACCCGCAAATGGCAGAGCGATCTCGACGCATCGCACCGCCGGTCCGACGATGACGACGACACCGGGCCCAGCAACGCATCCTGATGCGGCCTGAAAAGCGTTCGTTTTCAATTCAGGGCCATCGCACGTCGATTTCGCTCGAGTCCGCGTTCTGGTCCGCCCTGAAGATTGCAGCCGCCGAAGACGGCCTGACGCTCGCGGGCCTGATCAATGCGATCGACAAGGATCGCGGCGGCGCCGGATTATCTAGCGCGGTCCGTGTATGGATCTTGAAGCGTCTTGAAACGCGTGCCGCGGAAAACGCCCGGGAATAGAGGGCTTCCGGAAAAGTGGGAACCGGTTTTCCCATAAGAAGCACGACAAAATAAAGACCTGGAGCCGATCCGCGATTCAACGAAAAGCGGAAAGGCTCTAGCGCTGCTGAGCTGCCTAGGGGAACCCGCCGAGCTGCTTCATCACTTCGTCTGACGACGTCCGCCGCTTCTCGCGTGGCCGCTGAGCGGGACGTGTCGACGTTGTCGAACGAACAGCGCCCGCATCCTTGTTCGGGATCGGAAGTCCTGTCTCGGGATCGATCTGCCCCGTCGAGCTTTGCGCCGCCACGCCATCCGCGTCGGACCCGGGAATCGGTTCGATCGTGATCTTCTGTTCGCCGAAGCCACCAGAGCTTGACGACCCCGATCCGGTCGCATTCGAGCCATCCTGCGCGCCCGTTTGCGGTCCGTTCACGGGCGGACCGGAGCTAGCATCTGGTTGCGCGGTATTGCCGCCGGACGGTCCACCATCCTCGGTACCCGCGGATTGCGGTATGATGGGCGGCAACGTCTCGGTTTGTTTTTTCGCCGCCTGGCCGCGCTGTGCTTCCAGCGCCTTGCGGCGTTCCTTTTCGAGCCGCACGCGCTCCTCATCGACACGACGAGACAGTTCGAGTTCTTCGACGTTACGTTCCACAATGCGCACGGATAGCTCACGCTGCAGATCGCCGACATCGACGCTCGACTTCATGATCGCGAGATTGTCCAGCGGGCCGTCGTAAAGAACGATCGCAGGCGGCAACGGCGCCTTGGGCTGGGCAGGCTTCCATCCCGGCAAGGCGATGTCCGGCCGGGCCAGCGGTCTGAGCGTCGGCGTCACCTGGAGGGCCGCGCTCACCTTGAGCGACGTCAGATCGGTGGAGACCGTCGCTTCGAGTTTGCCGTCCTTCGATTCAAGCGCCAGCGTTTCGAATTTGATCGACCCGTCCGCCAGCACCATCGCGACCTCGCGGCTTCCAAGCGAAACCTCCGACGTCGAAAGCGACGCCAGGAACGCCGTCGAAACGGGACGCACGTCGTTCTGCATTTTGCCGCGAAGCACCGTGTCGACGATGTCCGTCAGGGCCGCTGGAGCCGGTCCATGCACCGCCGCATCCTCGAGCGCCACGCGCCCTTTGCCCGACAACACGGCAATCAAACCGGCGGGACTTTGCGCCGTTGCCTCACCGTTGAGTTCGAACGTCGCCGCACCCCGAGCCGACGGGCTGAAGGACGAGAGCTTCGCCTGCTCGAGCTTCAGCTCGCTGACGAGCTTCACACCGTTCGAAGCTTTGTCGAGACTGAGCTGGCCGACGAGCTTGCCTCCGGCCGCAGCCGCGGAAAGATCGCGGATCGTGATTTTTCCCGGCGCGATCGCGAGTTTCATCTTACCGTCGCGCGTCGCCAGATCGCCGCCGAGCGACAGCGAACCGAAGCTGACGTGGATGTCGGCATCGCTGCCGTTCAGCGCGGCGAAATTGAAAACGCCGCTCGGCCAGACGGAATGCCATTCCACGGCGGCCGCGCCATCCGCCGTTGCATCCTTATCTCCGCTGTCCGGCGGCATGGACGATTTGTCGGTCAGCGCGGCGACAAGCGACTCGATGGCCACGCGATCCGCGCCGATCTTACCTTCGATATGACGGCGCCCGTCGTCCCCGGCTTTCAAATTGAGAAATGCCGTTACCGTCGACGTTCCCAGCATCAGATCGCGCGCAGCGATGGACCAGTTTCCGTCGCCGCGAGCGATATCCAGCGTCCCATGCGTCGCGACCGTCGCCGATCCGGCAGGCAGCGAAAGCCCGGCGATCGCCAGCACATCGGTGAGATCGTCAGCCTTGACGTCCGCCGCGCCGTTGAGCGCCAAAGCGGACTTCTCCGACCCGGTAGCGTCGCCCCAAGTCGCATTGCCGGAGAACGCCACGTCGAGCCCGTTACCCCGAACCTCGATCCGGGTCTTGGCACCGGCCGAAAGAATGCCTGCGGAGATCAGCGACGCTTCTGCAGGTCCACCGTCATCTGCCTGCGCCGTGCGCCGATCCTGCGTCAGCATCGTCAGCAGCGCGTGCAACGACGGAGCGGCGAGGCTTGCCTGCACTTGGCTCGGCCCTGTGCGCCAAGCGCCGAAACCGCCGTCGAAATTCGCCGACCCGGCAAAGCGCGACCCGTTCAGCGTGCCATCGAAGGTCACGTCGCTGGCCTGAGGTGCGCGTCGCCCGAGCGTTACGAGACCGGCAAGCTTCGCGTTCTGCAGCCCCTTGAAGCGTTCGTCTCCAAACTGCAGCGCCAGACCGGTCCGGCGGACGAGGTCGCTCATCGCATCGGGCGTCGCGGCGACGACATCATAGGCAAGCGTTCCGAAAGGCCCGCTATCGTTCTTTTTCACGCGCCCTTCGAGCGAAATCCTCAGCCCGCTCTCCATCGTCAACTTCGCGGCGGGCAGACGGATTTCCTTGGCCTCGGTTTCAAACGTCACATCGACGTCGCGATACTTTTGACCGTGATCCGTCAGGCGACCGGCAATGACGCGCAATCGCACGTCCTGAGAACGTTCTTCGCCCGGCTGTCCCTTTTCCGAATCCTGCGAGGCAAGCCCCAGCGTCTTTCGAAGCGCGGCTTCGAGCGCACTCGCCGTTTCGGGGAAGATCTCTTTCGTATCGAGTTCGGCTGCCTGCAGCGTCAGGTCCGTGCGCACGCGGGCGCCGTTGGCAATGGCCAGATCGCCAGAAAACGCGCGCCCCGAAATATTGCCCGAGGCTTCCGCGATCGAAAAGCGCGTCGCGTCGATGTCGACCTTCCCGCTGAGCGAAAACGGCCCATCCGACGTGATATCGATCGGCACGCCCGATTTTCCGGCCCACGCTTTGAGGCGGGCGAGACTCGAACCGCCGACGAAGAGATCGCCGGAGAAGCTGTGCTTTCCGTCCGTACCCGTCTTCAGATCACCCGCGAGATCGAGGCGCGATCCACCCGGCAGGCTGATGTTGAAATTGTTGACGTGCGTGACATTGCCCGTGCGATCGGCATCGATATCGAGACCGCCGGCCGTTTCGCCGCCGATCTTCACCTGCTCGAGATTGATCTTCGTGCTCGCCGTGCTGTCGCCCGCAACGGACTGCATCAGGCCGATGCCGAGTTCTTTCAGTTTCGAAAACGAGGCACTGCCTTGTCCCGCTCCCGCAAGCCGGTCGATGTCGAGCCACTTGGACGCGAGCTTCAGATCAAGCCGCGCCGGTGCCGCCCACGACGCAACGGCCGAGCCGGTGATCATCTGGGGCTCGGCGCCAGCGTTGAGCGACAGCGTGACATTATCGAAATGCGCTCCCGACAGGTCGCCCGCAACGTCGGCCTTGAGATCGAGCAGCGTTGCGTCGCCCTTGCTCGCATCGGATTGGTCCGCTGCGGCTTCATAAGCCGGCATCGTCACCGTGCCGGTCCACTCGCCTTTGAAGGACGGGTTGCTGGCGAGATCCGAAACGTGTCCGTTGAGAAGGTAGACATCGGGAGAGCCCGTCGATCGCGCCGAGATCTTCAGGCCGAACGATCCGTCGCGTGCCGGCGCCTCCGTCGCGAACGCAAGGCCGTGCGCGGCACCGAGCCACGATGCATTGCCCTTGAAGCGGAACGGTCCGGTCAAGCCCTCCGCCGACAGTTCGCCGTTGATGTTGTCAACATGGGCGACGCGGTCGGTCGTCGCGTTGTAGAGCGAAATGGTGCCGTCGCTCAGCCGGACCGACCGGAGCGCCAGCTCGCGTGGCACGAACGGAAGATCGGCGGATCGCAGTGTGATGTTGGACCAGTTGCCGCCACCGGCTTTGTCGGTCACTAGCGTCAGCACCGGTTTGCTGAGTTCAATTTCGCTAGCTTCCAGAACGCCGCGCAACAGCGCCGAAGCCGAGAGCCACATCTTGAAGCTATCGGCCCTGACGAACGGTTCGCCGGTTTGCCCAGTCACATTGGCGATACGGATCTTGTCGAATTGAACGTAGGGCGCTGGCAGAAAGCGCAGGTTGACCGCGCCGCCGACGCGCACGTCGCGCCCCAGAACCTTGGATGCTTCTTCCTCGAAGACACCACGGTAGCCGTTCCAATCGACAAACGAAGGCACCGCGAAAAGCGCGGATAGAACGAGGACGAGGAGCCCGCCGAAAAATAGAAGCCCGTTGTTCATGAACGTCTCTTGGTGCCCCCGCACGACGATTGCGGGCACGCCCGGCGATCAGATTGAAATACACGCCACCATGCGCATCTATATGGCACGGAGCAGCGTTAGTCTGAACCCGAAATTTGGCTTCATTCCAGGCGTTTGAGCAATTTGTGATCGATTAGCCGTTTGCTGTGACCGCGGCGCGCGTCACCGGGACGCGCCAGTTGTAGGATCAGCCCCGGTGGTTTAGGTCAGTCCACATGACTTCGACTCGCAAGCCGAACGCCGACATGGGCCCGGAGTTGCCGGCTGACGACGATCCGCCGTTCGACCTGCCGCAAGCTCCTGGAACAGCGAACGCTCCAGCTCAGCAGAACCATCGTTCCGACGAAATCCAATCGATCTCGGCGCGTGCCATCCAGGCTGCGCGCGGCGCGCCGACGTATCTCGACGGCCTCAATCCCGAGCAACGCGAAGCCGTCGAAACGACGGACGGCCCGCTGCTCGTACTGGCCGGCGCGGGCACGGGAAAAACCCGCGTACTGACGACCCGCATCGCCCACATCCTGGCAGCCGGGAAAGCCTATCCGTCACAGATTTTGGCCGTGACCTTCACGAACAAGGCGGCGCGCGAGATGCGCGACCGTATCGGCGGACTGATCGGCGGCTCGCTCGAAGGCATGTCGTGGCTCGGCACTTTCCATTCGATCGGCGTCAAAATTCTGCGCCGTCACGCAGAACTCGTCGGCCTGAAGTCCGGCTTCACGATCCTCGACACCGACGATCAGGTCCGGCTGCTGAAGCAGGTGATTGCGGCGGCGGGCCTCGATAAGGACCGCTGGCCCGCCCGCCAACTCGCCGGTCTGATCGACGGCTGGAAAAATCGCGGACTGACGCCCGACAAAGTTCCAGGCGGTGAATCGTTCTCGTTCGCCGCAGGCAAGGGCGCCGCCCTTTACGCCGCCTATCAGGCGCGCCTCAAAGACCTCAACGCCTGCGACTTCGGCGATCTGCTGCTCGAATGCCTGCGGCTCTTCCGCGAGCATCCCGACGTTCTCGCCGACTATCATCGCCGCTTCCGCTACATTCTCGTCGACGAATACCAGGATACCAACGTCGCACAGTACCTGTGGCTGCGGCTCTTAGCGCAAGGCTGCCCGAATATCTGCTGCGTCGGCGATGACGATCAGTCGATCTACGGCTGGCGTGGCGCCGAGGTCGACAACATCCTGCGCTTTGACAAAGACTTTCCCGGCGCCAAGGTGATCCGGCTTGAACGCAACTATCGCTCGACGGCGAACATCCTGGCCGCCGCCTCGGGCCTGATCGCCAAGAACGCCGGACGTCTCGGCAAGACGCTGTTCACTGACGGGTCCGCCGGTTCCAAAATCGGGGTCGCGAACTTCTGGGACGACGAGGCCGAGGCGCGCGCCATCGGCGAAGACATCGAGCAATTTCAACGCACGCACGAAAAGCTCAACGACATCGCCGTTCTGGTGCGGGCATCGTCCCAGATGCGCGCCATAGAAGACCGTTTCATCACGCTCGGCCTGCCGTATCGCGTCATCGGCGGCCCGCGCTTCTACGAGCGCCAGGAGATCAAGGACGCGATCGCCTATTTCGACGTAATCGCCAACTCCGCCAATGATTTGAAGTTCGAACGCATCGTCAACGTCCCGAAGCGCGGCCTTGGCGATACCAGCATCAAGCGCATCCACGAGCTTGCGCGCGCCCAGGGAGTTTCGCTCTATCTCGCGGCGCGCGAGATCGTCGAAACCGACGAACTCTCAGGCAAGGCACGCAAATCGCTTAGCGACCTGATGCAGGCCTTCGAACGCTGGCGCGGCAACCTCGATCACATGCGCCACACCGACCTCGCCGAGCTTGTACTTGACGAGTCGGGCTACACCGCGATGTGGCAGGCCGATAAAAGCCCGCAGGCGCAAACGCGCCTCGAAAACCTCAAGGAACTCGTGCGCTTCATGCACGATTTCGAAACGCTGCAGGGCTTCCTTGAGCACGTCTCTCTGGTCATGGATGCCGATCAGGGCAACGACGGCGATCGCGTTTCGCTGATGACGCTGCACGCCGCCAAGGGCCTGGAATTCGGCATCGTATTCCTGCCAGGCTGGGAGGAAGGACTTTTCCCGCATCAGCGCGCGCTCGATGAAAGCGGCAAGGCGGGTCTCGAGGAAGAGCGCCGCTTGGCCTACGTCGGCCTGACGCGCGCCCGCCGCCGCGCCAAGATTTCGTTCGCGCAGAACCGGCGCACCCACGGCCTCTATCAATCGGCGCTGCCGTCGCGATTTGTCGACGAGCTGCCCGAGGCGACCGTCGACGTGATCGAAAGCGAGATGCCCTATGGCGGACGCGCAACCTACGGTTACGGCAATCCGTTCGGACCAAGCCGTTTCGACCGCGCGGCCGGTTCCGAACCCTTCGGCTCCAATTACAAGACGCCCGGCTGGCAACGCGCTCAACAATCCTGGAGCAGCGGTCGCGATACGAAAAAACGCGCCCGGACACCGATCACGCTCGAAGGCGAGCTGGTTGCGACATCGACGGCCAACGCCCCGAATTTCCGCAACGGAACCCGTGTCCGCCATGAGAAATTCGGCGATGGGACGGTGACGCTCGTCGATGGAAATAAACTGACGATCAATTTTGATGACGGCTCGACAAAGCGCGTCGTGGCCAGCTTCGTTGACTGTATATAATTGAATTATAACAACGAAATACTCAAAATCGGTCTATTTTTCGCCGCAGGTTTCTTGTTGTTGCCGCATTTGCGTGACACAGTTTAACAGCTCGTTGAGCTGTGGGGGTTCATCAGCAGTTGACCGTTGTTTTGGCGCCGCATTCAGCCTGCGGCGGTCAAGGTTAGGTGTCTGCGTAGAATCCACGAGGTTAAGCGCGCGGGCGTGCAACCGAAGTGGGGAAACTTCGTTTGGGAGGGTAGAGTCCTTGAGAGGAGCTATCCATGAGCACTTACCGCTTTCCACTGAGAGGTAAGATCGGCATCGTCCGCGGACTTAACGACCAACTCGCCATGCGCCTCGGCATAGCGAAGCGGGGGCAAACCAAGCCCAAGGCTGCGGCGATTATAGTGCAAGACTTAGAACCGCTGACCGATGAGCAGATTCGCAATCTGCCGGTCGCCCATCGCTGCTCCGCTTAAGGCGCGTCGTCCGCGCCCTAGCTAAGTTTCGCGTCGGAAAGAAAATCCCAGGCCATACAAACGGCGCCGCTCAGATGGCGCCGTTCTCGTATCTTCGGTCGGGTTGTCATTTTTAACAGATTAGGCTGCCTCGACCTGAGACCCCTTCAGCAAATCCCAAGCCGCATTGATTTGCTTGATTCGCTCCTCGCGATGCCGTCGGTCGGGTTCGCTGCGCGCATGATCGGGATGCCATGACATCCGCAGCGCATCAACGACCTTCTTGACCGCCACCGGAGGCGCTTCCGGGTTGAGCCCGAGACTGCGATAGGCTTCGAAAATGGTCGAAGGGACGTCGGTGACCCGCGGCTTGGCGGCATCGTCCTTGCGCGACGTCCCCTGCACGATCCGCGTGATCCGATCGAGATCCCTCAGCATCGCGCGCAAAACCGTATTCGCACGCTTGTCGCCCATTTGATCCGCCCGTCGCGAGACGTCGGCGACGCGGCCTCGCAGCGCGTCGAGTTCCGTCTGCAGAACGTCGCGCAGAAGCAGATCAGCCGGCAGCGTCGCGATGAGAAGTTCTGTTTCGACGACGCGCGCGTGCACGGAATCCAATAAAATGGCCACCGCGTCATTGCCGCCGCGTCTTGGCGCATCAGCCGGTGCCCGCTCGAACAATCCGGAGACGCTCCGCTGGAACACCCCCCCCATGGCCGCGAACTTACGCCCCGCCGAACGCCATAACGTCTCGCGCGATGACTCGGAAAACTGCGCCGACCGCGCAAAATCGTAGGAGAGCGGCATCCGCCGGCGCGCCACGAACAGGCAGGCCGCCATCAGCGAGATGAGCAACGTCGAGATCACGCCCGCGACCTTGAACGCGCCTCCGGACGCGGACGCTTGCATTGCCGGATCGATGACCGTAACCCAGCGCGGCTCCTCGGCATCGTGAGAGATCGAACTCGTCTCCATAACACTGTCGGCCGAAAGCAATTGCGTCTCAACCTTCGGCAGACGCGTCGTGCGTCCGAAACCCGGCAATACGAAACGCCCCTTGAACCGGCTAACCGGTGCAAATCCCGACGGCAATCGCGCCGGGAGATCGACGCCGGCGGCGCGTCCGGCAGCGGCGACCTTACTCCACGCGATCTTCTGTCCGCCGCATGTAATGCTGAACTTATGGACCATCATCGTTTCGCAGCTGCCCGCAGCCGCGGAACGGCACGCCGAAAAGGGCATGTCTTCGCGAGACCCGATGATCTCATAGGTTGTAGGCTCAGCCGCCGTCAGGTGCGGCGTGCCGCGATCAATCGCGCACGCATAAGGCATGACGAGATCGTCGGCGCCGGCCGGCAACACTGCTGCAAAAGTCGAAATAACCAGAAGTAGTAACCGTAACGCCCCCATACGCGGCCCCCAAGAAGCACCCCCAACACGTCCCCGCTTAGCAATGATCCTAGCGTAACTCGGGTGCCACTGTGAGGATTCCGAAAGTTATGAACTGATTTCCCACATCGAGAGCTTGTGCTCTATTCCTGATTAAAGCAGGCGGGATTCGTAGAACCCGCAAAAAAGGCGCATCCGATCGCGATCGGTCATCTTTGCGTACGGAAGATTTGCGACTGCTCGACAAGCATTGCCGTATCGCTAAGAGGTAGGACCGCACGAGGGGTGGAATTTCGTCCGATAACGGGAATACGACGGGAGTTGCGTTGATGTCGGCAGATATGACGAATGGCCGCCTGCAGCAAAAGCAGGGGCTTTTTCAACGCCTTTATGATCTGACGGATCTCGACGCAAAGCCTGCGCCCGTTAGCGAAGGGCAAGCGGCGCGACGCGTTCACGATGTTCTGGCAGCCGACGATAAACGCAAACGCGAGCGCTTCATCCCCGTTACGAGATTTGCGCTCCTCGATCGCCTGACCTTGCCCTATCTCTGGCCTGCGGGCCAAGCCGCCGACGCGCGCCGCTTTTTCCGCTACCTAGACTACTGGCGCCAGCAGCAATATTTCGCGTTGCTCCTCGATCTCGAGCAGACCTACGAAACGTTCTCGCCCGATAGCGACCTGCTGATGACGCGCAACTTTTCTGACGACGACCGCGAAGCTCTCAAACATCGCGTGTTCGAAGGCGTGGAAAGCCTGCTTCAGCGCGCCAACTATGAGCGCATCGATCCGACCGACGTTGAGATGATCTTGACGCGCGACAGCCATTACGGGCTCGATCTGAACGTCGACATGAAGGCGTTTGAGCGCATCGTCATCTACTACCGCGGCGCGTCCAATCAGAAATACGAGCGCCGCAACATCCGGAAATTCCTGCGCAAGGAGGAGTTCGACGTCCCGATCTTCCAGCGGCTTTTCATCATGTTCAAGCTGAAGCCGTTCGAGGCGCGCGTCGACGAGGTGATGCGCGAAAAAGGATGCAGCCGCGCAAGCGCCGAGAAGTCGGTCGAACGCGCGCGCAGTCACATGCCCCCCGGCATCGCCGACAAGAACATCTATCTCAAGCTCTTCAAGAACATCCCGCGCACCGACGTCGAGATGATCTTCCCAAATACGGAGGTTCGCTTCCGTTCGTTCGACAAGCTGCGCCTCGGCGTGACGGCGGGCGGCGGCCTCGGAATGGGCGCGTTCGGAGCGGCCGGAAAAATCGCGCTTCTCGCGAGCAATCCGATCGCGGCCGTCGGCGCGCTCGCGGGCCTGAGCGGCATCGCCGCCAGACAGGCGATGGGGTTCTTGAACCAGAAGCAACGCTACATGGTCGTGATGGCGCAGAACCTCTACTTCCACACGATGGCCGACAATCGCGGCGTCATTCTCAAGATCGCCGCGCGCGGCGCCGAGGAAGACGTGAAGGAGGAGATGCTTCTCTACAGCGTGCTCGCCAAGGAAAAGTCGACGCGCGCCGATCTCCCATCCATCGACCTGGCGATCGAGTCGTATTTGTCGCGCACCTTCGGCATCAAAGTCGATTTTGAAATCGACGACGCCCTCGACCGCCTGATCCGCGACGGCATCGTCATTGAAAAGGCCGACGGAACATTTGTCACATTGCCGCCCGCCCAGGCCGCGAAACACATCGACGAGAAATGGGACCAGTTCCTAGACCACCTTCCCGATCCAATTCCTTCCGAGGGTTATGAGGTCGAAGGAAGGAACCCACCCCCGGCAGCTTGATATCCATGACGTTCAAAAAATTTGCGGCCGACTTCAACGATCGCGCGCAAGCGTACGCGACCGGCAATGCCTTGCAGGACTTTCTCGAGCCCCCGCCCGACGCCCTGACCGTTTTCGAAAACGGCCCGGATCGCTGGCGGGTCGAAGCTTATTTCGATGCAACGCAAGGTCCGCGCGACATCGCAGCGGAGCTTGACGGGCTGCTTCCCGAGCCTCTACCGGCCTTCACGGCTGAAGACGTTCCCGAGCTGAACTGGGTCGCGATCTCGCAGGCAGCACTTCCGCCCGTCCGCGCCGGACGTTTCACGATTCACGGCAGCCACGATCGCGATCGCGTCGCGCGCGGCCCCCACACAATTCTGATCGACGCTGGCGAAGCCTTCGGAACAGCTCACCACGCAACGACGCTCGGCTGCTTGCTCGCCATCGACCGCTTGGCGCGATCCCCCAAGTTCGACTCCGTTCTCGACCTCGGCTGCGGATCAGGAGTCCTCGCGATCGCCGTCGCCAAGTCGCTTCCGCATGCGCGCATCGTCGCCGCCGACATGGATGCCCAGTCCGTCAAGGTCGCAGCCGAAAACGTGCGCCTCAACGGCGTCGCCCGGCAGATCAAGGTCACGCAGGCTAGCGCCACGACCCATCCCGAAATCCGAAGCCGCGCGCCATTCGATCTCCTGATCGCGAATATCCTCGCCGGCCCCCTTATTCGATTGGCCCCCGACCTCGCCCGCGCCGTCACGACGGGCGGAACGCTCGTGCTGTCCGGAATTCTTATTCCGCAAGCGCCCGAGGTCGTCGCCAGCTATCTCGCGCAAGGGTTCACGCTGCTTCGGCATGATCGCATCACGGGCTGGTCAACGCTGACATTTGCCCGGCGTTAATTCGCCGTTGCCCGAGTCGCGACAGCCGCCTAGAACCTCGAATATGTTCCAGACATTCCAGCTGCAATCCGGACCCGATCACGTCGCCGAACGCACCAAAGCGTTGCGCGCGCTGATGGCCAAGGCGAAGCTCGACGCGGTGCTCGTGCCCCGCGCCGACAGCCACCAGGGCGAATACGTACCCGCGTGCGCCGAGCGTCTTCAGTGGCTGACGGGATTTTCCGGTTCCGCCGGTCTTGCGGTCGTCACGAAGAAATCCGCGCTGCTGCTGATCGACGGCCGCTACACCGTGCAGGCCAAGGCCGAAACCGACACCGACATCTTCGAGGTCTCGCTTCTGCCGCGCGCACGCTTGTCGGAGTGGCTTCTCGGCGCCCTCGGCAAGAACCAGACGATTGGCTTCGATCCCTGGAACCACACAGCGGGCGAGATCGCTCGTCTCAAGTCCGCGCTGGCGTCAAAAAAAATCAAGCTCAAGCCGCTATCTAAAAATCCGATCGATACGCTCTGGGGAAAGGCGCGTCCGAAACCTCCGGCCAATCCGGTCATCGCACAGCCGCTGACGTTCGCAGGCCGCGCTGCATCGGACAAGCTCGTCGACATCCAGGCGCGCTTGAAAGCCGACGGCCAGCACGCCGCAATCCTCACGTTGCCGGATTCGATCTGCTGGCTGTTCAACATTCGCGGCAGCGACGTCGCGCACAATCCGGTCGTCCTTGCATTCACTATCGTACCCGCGAGCGGCAAGGCCGAACTCTATATCGAACCGCAAAGACTGGACGCGGAAGCCCGCGCGCACGTCGCACCGGTCGCCAAACTGTTGCCGCCGAAAGCGATGGCCGAACGCCTCGCCGCGCTTAAGAAGCAAGGAAAGAAAGTTCGCATCGATCCGGAAACTGCGAGCTTCTGGCTTGAAATGAAGCTCGGCGCGGCCACGATCTCGCGCGGGCAAGACCCCTGCATCCTGCCGAAAGCCATCAAGACGGAAGCCGAAATCGCCGGAACACGCGCTGCACACGTCCGTGACGGCCATGCCGTGGCGCGCTTCCTCGCCTGGCTCGACGACAACGCGACGAGCGGCTCACTCGACGAGATCACCGCCGTGCGCAGGCTCGAAGCCTTCCGCCGCGAAACCAACATGCTGCGCGAAATCAGCTTTCCAACGATCTCGGGCTCGGGACTGAACGGCGCCATCGTGCATTACCGCGTCACCGAAGCAACCAACCGAAAGATCGAGCCGAACGAACTGTTCCTGATTGACAGCGGCGCACAATATCAGGACGGAACAACCGACATCACGCGCACGGTCGCCATTGGCACGCCCTCCGACGACATGACGCGGAATTTTACGGCCGTCCTCAAAGGTCACATCGCGATCGCGACGGCACGCTTCCCGAAAGGCACGCGCGGCATCGACCTCGATCCGTTCGCGCGCCGCGCTCTCTGGGCGATCGGCGAGGACTTCGATCACGGCACAGGCCACGGCATCGGAAGCTATCTCTCCGTGCACGAAGGCCCGCAGTCGATTTCGCGCGGAGGTATGGTTCCGCTGCAGCCGGGCATGCTGATTTCCAACGAGCCCGGCTTCTACAAGGTCGGCGCCTATGGCATTCGCATCGAAAATGTCGTGCTCGTCACGCCGCCGGAACAGATCGGCGACGGCGAACGGCAGATGATGGCGTTAGAGACGATCACGCTGGCGCCAATCGATCGCCGCCTGATTGCAGTGGATATGCTCGATCGGAGCGAGCGTGACTGGCTCAACGCCTATCATCAGCGCGTCTTCGAAACGCTCGCCGCCGGGCTCGACGGCCAGACGCGCGACTGGCTCGAACGCGCGACGCGTCCAATCTGAAAACCGATCCGGCGCGGTGTTCCGCGCGGAACCGCAAAATATCCGGCCTCCGTTTAGCGTCCTTACCCGAACGGACCTGGCAGGAGAGCCGCATGCACACGATCAACGAAATCACCGCGGCGCCGCATTTTCCGCGCGCACTTCTGCCGCTGATCGCCGCGACGGCAAAACCCGACGCGGTCGTATCCGTCGAGATAAGCCCCGCTGACGCAAGTGTTGACGTCGAAATCATCGAGCACGAAGGAAACATTCGCGTCGCCATCAGCGCCAGCCTATCCGGAGGCTGAAGTCCAGGCCGGTGATCTACGCCGGCTCTAGACTTGCCCGATCAGATCGATCCATCCGTCCTCGTCGAGCACGGACACCCCAAGCGCACGCGCCTTGTCGAGATTCGACCCAGCATCCGCACCCGCAACGACGTAGTCTGTTTTCTTCGACACCGAACCCGCCACCTTCGCGCCAAGACGCTCGGCCTGAGCCTTAGCCTCATTGCGCGTCAGCTTGGTCAGCGTGCCGGTGAAAACCACGGTCTTGCCCGTCACCGGCGAATTGATCTGCACGCGTTTGAATGCCGTTACGGTCACTTCTTTCAGCAGCGCATCGAGCTGTTCCTGATTGTGCTGTTCGCTGAAGAAGTCGATCAGCGCATCGACAACCGTTTCTCCGATACCTTCGATGTTATCAATGTCCTGATAGGCTTCGCTTTCCTTGCCGGCTTGTATCGCCGCGTCGACCGCCGACCGCAACGCTTCGAGCGTGCCGTAAGCCTTGGCAAGATCCTTGGCGGTCGTCTCTCCGATGTGACGAATACCGAGCGCAAACAGAAACCGGTCGAGCGGCACGGTCCGCCGCGCGTTGATCGCCGCAAACAGCTTGTTGACGGACGTTTCCTTGAAGCCGCGGACCTTCGTCAGCGGCTCGTTGGATTTTTCATCCCGCTTTTCGAGCGTGAAGATGTCGGCGGCCGACTTGATGCGGCCGGTCTCAAAGAAGAACTCGATCTTTTCCCCGCCGAGCCCCTCGATGTCGAAGGCATTGCGCGAAACAAAATGCTTCAGCCGTTCCTTGACCTGCGCCCCGCAGATGAGCCCGCCGGTACAGCGGCGAACGACATCCGCTGCGTTGCCGTCCTCATCCGCCTCGCGCACGGCGTGGCTGCCGCACACAGGACAGACTGTTGGAAACACGAACGGCTTGGCGCTCTTCGGCCGCTTGCCGCGCACGACCTCAACGATTTGCGGGATGACGTCACCCGCGCGCTGCACCACGACCGTATCGCCCTCGCAGATGTCCTTACGCGCGATCTCATCCTCGTTATGCAGCGTCGCATTCGAGACGACGACCCCACCGACCGTCACCGGCTCCAGCTTCGCGACCGGCGTCAGCGCGCCCGTGCGGCCAACCTGGATGTCGATCTTATTGAGAACCGTCGTCGCCCGTTCCGCTGCGAACTTGTGCGCAACGGCCCAGCGCGGCGAGCGCGACACGAAGCCGAGCCGTTGCTGATAGTCGAGCCGGTTGACCTTGTAGACGACGCCATCGATGTCATAGTCGAGCTTGGCGCGCTTGGCTTCGATGTCGCGATAGAATTCGAGGAGGTCTTCGGGCCGTCGCGTAATCCGCATGAGGGAATTGACCGGCAGGCCCCAGGCCTTGAAGGCGGCAACAACGCCGCGCTGCGTTTCCGACGGTAAGTCCGAAGCCGCGCCCCACGCATAGGCAAAGAACCGCAACGGCCGCTGCGCAGTGATCGAAGAATCCAGCTGACGCAGCGATCCGGCGGCCGCGTTCCGTGGATTGGCGAAGACCTTGCCGCCATTCGCAGCCTGCGCCGCGTTGAGCTTTTCGAAATCCTTATGCCCGAGATAAATCTCGCCGCGAACATCGATGACGTCTGGAATATCCTTGCCTTCGAGAACGTGCGGGATTTCCTTGATCGTCTTGACATTGGCGGTGACGTTCTCGCCTTCCGCGCCGTCTCCGCGCGTCGCCGCCTGCACGAGCCGGCCGCCTTCGTAGCGGAGCGAAATCGAAAGTCCGTCGATCTTCGGCTCGGCCGTGATTTCAAGATCGTCGCTCTCGCCGAGATTGAGAAACCGCCGAACGCGCTGCACGAAATCGACGACATCCTGATCGTCGAACGCATTGCCGAGCGACAGCATCGGCACGTCATGGGAAATCTTGCCGAACGCCGCGACGGGCGCGGAACCAATTTTCTCGCTCGGACTTCCGGCGCGTTTCAGCTCCGGGTGCGCCTGTTCAAGTGCGGTCAGACGACGGCGAAGCGCGTCGTAGTCGGCATCCGAAATTTCGGGCGCATCATGGCGGTAATAAAGAGCATCGTGGCGCTCGATTTCCGCGGACAACCGGGCGATTTCGCCGTCCACGCTTTGCTCCACCGGCGAAGCCGGGCGAGCCGCATCAGAAGCGCGCTTTTGGGTTTTCTTAGCCATCGTCGCCCGGGATTATACTGCGGAAAACAAAAAACGCGGCAGAAACCCACCGCGCTCTCAACCTTGAGACATTAAGAATTAAGCAGCCTCGGGAGCTTCAGCCGCTACCTAAACCCAATTTCGGCACCGACTTCCAGGCCTTGGAGAGCCACGAGCCGCTATCGTCGCGCGGGCCGACTCCGCCCGTCTGCAGCAAGGCGTAGGAATCCTTGTACCACTTGCTGTCCGGATAATTGTGCCCGAGAATCGCCGCCGCGTTCTGCGCCTCGCTGACAACCCCGAGCGCCATGTAGGATTCAACCAAGCGCGCCAGGGCCTCTTCGACGTGCGCCGTCGTCTGGTAATCGCTGACGACCGTCTTGAAGCGATTGATTGCTGCCACGTAATTATGCTGGTTGAGATAGTAGCGGCCGACATCCATCTCCTGCGCCGCAAGGTTATCCATGCAGATGCGGATCTTGTTGTCGGCGTCACTCGAATATTCGCTTTCCGGGAAGCGCGTCCGCAGGATCTTGAACTGCTCCAGCGCCTTGCGCGCCGCGGTTTGATCGCGGTTTGCCGTCTTCAGGTCATCGAAGTAGGACATGGCGATGATGTGATGCGCCATGGGCGCTTCTTTCGTGCCCGGATGCAGAGCGACGTAGCGCTCCGCCGACGCAATCGCCTCAGGAGTCTTGCCTGCGCGGTAATAGGCGTAAGCCGCCATGACAATCGATTTGCGCGCTTCCGGCGAATAAGGATGCTCACGATCGACGGCTTCGAACTGCTTCGCGGCGTCGTCGAAATTGCCGCTTGACATCTTTGCGTCGGCATTGGCGAACATTTTCGTTGGCGGATCGGGATTGAGCGCTGACGTATCGAGCTTGTTCGAGGCGCAGCCAGAACCCGCCATCGCAACGACAACGGCAATGGCGCCCAAAGCTCTCCTGAGGTTTCCCACGAATGTCATGCGCCGCGTACTTCCCACCCTGACCGCACTTCTTCGCTCACCGCAGACCGGTCGATGAACGAACGTCCGGATAACATTTCTCCGAGCGCTCTGAAAGACTAGTGCGAGTCCACCGAGCGCCCGAAACCCCAGAAAATTTTACCGGTGGATTGTGGTGCATTCCAGGCCGATACCGGCGGAGTACGCCGGTATCACAAAGCCTTTCAGGCCTATTCGGCGGCTGCGAGAGCTGCCGGAGCCGTGATCTGAACCGGCGAGCGTGTCGCACGCGTCTTGGGAGCCTGCACGACCGCCCAGTTCGATGCATCAGCGAAAAGGGCCTGAAGCACCATCGAATTCAGACGGTGACCGCCTCTGTAGGAACGATAAGCGCCGAGCAGCGGCATACCGGCAAGCGCCAGATCACCCACGGCATCGAGCATTTTGTGGCGGACGAACTCCTGGGGATAACGCAGCCCCTCGCGGTTCATCACTTTGCCGTCGCCGATCGCGACGGTGTTGGAAAGGTCGGCGCCCAGCGCCAAACCGGCTTTCCACAGCTTCTCGACATCGCTCATGAAGCCGAACGTGCGGGCGCGAGAGATTTCGTGACGGAAAATGCCCGGGCTCATCTCGTATTGCAGCCGCTGACGGCCAATCACGGGCGAGGTAAAATCGATTTCGACGTCCATACGGAAGCCCGAATAGGGCTCAAGAGACCCCCAGCAACCGCCTTCCTCGACGCGAACTGACTTCAGAACCTTGATGTACTTGCGGGGTTCCGAGAGCTCCCGGATACCGACCCGGTCGATAGCCTCGACAAATTCCGCCGAGCTGCCGTCCATGATCGGCACTTCTTTGCTGTCGATCTCGATATAGAGGTTGTCGATCGAGAGGCCACGCAGCGCGGCCAGAAGATGCTCGACGGTTCCGACCGTCGTACCTGCTTCATCACCAATAACGGTGCAGAGCGTCAGATTTTTGACATTGGCAACATGCGCCGCGATTTCCGAGATGACCCGTCCTCGTTTCGTAACGAGAAAGCGGAGCCCAGTATCAGCTTCTGCTGGATGCAGTGTGAGTGATACCGGAGCTCCGCTGTGCACCCCCGTGCCTGTCAACTGGATCTCGCGGGCAAGCGTGGTTTGCCGCGCACCGATGAATCGATTCGACATACAGCGCCGTCCCTCATTTATTGGCGGGCCGCTGCTCCCCAGCATTAATGCGGCCGACCACCCCCTGACTTGCGCGCTGTGCCTTCTTATTTTTGCCAGCCTGCCGACCTTGTTTGGCCGTGTCAGTGCTGTCTAAAGGTTCAGCACGAGAAGTCGATGCACAAAAGCTAACTGCTTCGCTTAACACCGACAAATCACGCTTTCTTACACTCTGTTACGTCTTGGCAACTCGGCTTGACGCTCTGTGCGTCTTGATGCAGGCGCAGTTTCAGCGCCGCTCTCTTCCACCGATAATCTGCTTCGCTCCCGCATCCATGTCATCATCGGACGACCGCGCGCCGTCTCTATGCTGACCGGATTTCACGCTGCGACTGAGATTCGCCAATCGTCCAAAAAGACCCGATTTTGCTGACGATTCTGCACGTCCGCCAGCGGCGCCGTGATGCGCGTTCCACTCCTTCTGCGCTTGCGGAGGAAAATCTTCGATCGCAGGAAGACGACGCGACGTACGCTGAAATTCTGTCGGCGCTTGTGGTTCGAAAGAATGAGTCGCACTCGGTCCGATGCCCGCTGACGGCAACGGCGGCGTTCGCAACAATGCATTTCCCGTGAGCGGCGGAAAATTCTCGAGCCCGTCCTCGATCATCACATTGCCGGGAGCGATCCAACTGTCGCGTTGAGTCGCGCGTGATTCGCTTTCGCCAGGATTAGAATAATTCTGGATAGTTGGCGCCGCAGGCTGCAACGCTTCCGCAAGTCGACGCTGTAGATCTCCCGGTGGCGGCGGCACGGCACCGCTGTTTTGCGCCGTGAACGTTTCAGCATGCGCCGCAGACTGAGCGACGCGCGCAACCGGACCCGGCGCTTGATTGGGAGCAAGCCCCGGCTGCTGCGCGCGCGGCGCTGCGAACTGCTCGTTCGGGCGATTCATGCCCGAAGCGACGATCGAAACCCGGATTCGATCTCCGAGCTGCTCGTCAAAAGTCGCCCCGACAATGATGTTGGCCTCGGGATCGACTTCCTCTCGAACGCGGCTTGCTGCCGCATCGACCTCATAAAGGGTCATGTCGCGCCCACCCGAGATCGACAACAGCAGTCCCCGCGCGCCGCGCAGCGTCACGTCGTCGAGCAGCGGATTGGCGATGGCTTCCTCAGCGGCATGAACGGCGCGCCGCTCGCCCGTCGCCTCGCCCGTTCCCATCATCGCCGCGCCCATATTGCTCATGATGGTGCGAACGTCGGCAAAATCGAGGTTGATCAAACCTTCCTTCAAAACCAGCTCGACGATGCAAGCGACGCCCGAATAGAGAACCTGGTCGGCCAGCACGAACGCTTCCGCGAACGTCGTGCGCTCATTAGCGATCCGGAACAGGTTCTGGTTTGGAATGACGATCAGCGTATCGACGTGCTGGCGCAGCGACTGCACGCCGGCTTCCGCGATGCGCATCCGCCGCGCGCCTTCGAAGGCGAACGGCTTGCAGACGACCCCAACTGTCAACGCCCCGACCTCGCGCGCCGCTCGTGCGATGACCGTCGCGGCACCCGTGCCCGTTCCGCCGCCCATGCCGGCGGCGATGAAAACCATATGCGATCCGGCGATATGGGAGCGAAGCTCGGCGATGGCTTCCTCGGCCGCGGCCTCTCCGATCTCCGGGCGCGATCCAGCGCCGAGCCCCTCAGTCAGATTGGCTCCGAGCTGGACCCGGTATTCCGCGCTCGACGCCGCGAGCGATTGCGCGTCGGTGTTGGCGACGACGAACTCGACGCCTTGCAGCCCGGCCGCGATCATGTTGTTGACCGCGTTGCAGCCCGCGCCTCCGACCCCGATGACGGTCAGCCTCGGCTTCATATCGACCAGCGTCGGCAGTTGCAGCTTGATGCTCATGGCACCCTCAAAATTGACAATCGACGACGTCGCTCCGGAACGGCTCCGGCACCTTAATCAGACCGGAAATCAGAACGCGTGCTTCAACCACGTTCCGACACGGCCGAGATATCCTTGCTTCAAACCCTTGCGCTGAGATGGCGTACTCAATTCATTGCTCCCTCGGGCGCTGAGAATCGCGAGACCCGAAAGCGTCGCGAGCTGCGGTCCCCCAAGACTAGCGTTGAGGCCGACGAGATCCTGAGGCCGTCCTACGCGCACGTGCCTGCCGAATTCATTGGCGACGAATTCCGAAAGTCCGAGAAGTTGGCTGGCTCCGCCCGTCAGAACGATCTTGTCCCCCGCAAATCGGGCCGCCGCATTGAGCGCCAAACGCTCGCGCACGAGTCCCAAGAGCTGTTGCACGCGCGGCCGGATGATCGCCGTCAGCCGCGCCTTGGTGGTTTCGAAGCTTCCCTCGTCTTCCTCTCCGGCCACCGGATAGGAAATCGATTCGTGCTCGTCGGACTGGGCATTGAGCAGTGTGCCATAAAGCGTTTTGATTCGCTCGGCTTCTGCGAGTGGCGTCTGCAACGCCCTGGCGATGTCATAAGTCAGATGCTGACCGCCGACCGGGATCGCCTCGACGCCTGCAAACACGCCATCGGCGAAAAGCGCGACCGTGGTCGTTCCCGCACCGAAATCGATGCATGTCACACCGAACTGCCGCTCTTCTTCCGTCGTCACGGCCAAAGCGCTCGCATACGGCGAGGCAACGAGGCCGTCACATTCCGCGTAGCAGCGATCGATGAGGACCAGCAGGTTGCGCAACGGCCCTTCGTCGGCTGTCACGGCATGGAGTCCAGCCGCGAGACGGCGCGCGGAAAACCCGATCGGATCGCGCACGCCGCCGACACCGTCGAGCTCGTAGCCCAGCCGGTTGAGATGCAAGAGCGTGCGGCCGTCGCGCTCGGCATAGCTTTCGCCGGCCGCCATGAGCCGCTGAAGATCGTCCTGCGTGACGCGGCCGGTCTCGACGTCGATACGCGCCGTGCAATGCGCCGAGGCGAGCCGTCCGGCCGCAACCGAAACCGTGTAATTCCCGACCGAAACACCGGCAGCGCGCTCGGCTTGCGCGAGAACCGAGCGAACGACCGACTCGGCCTCATCGAGATCGGTCAGCACCCCGGCTTTGACGCCGCGCGACCGTTGCAGGCCGAGGCCCGCAAGCCGCAGCGACGGCTCCGACAGAGATGGTCCATGCTCGGCCACCATGACGGCGGCGACCGTTTTACTGGTGCCGATGTCCAGAAGCCCGAATGTCCTATACGTGCGCCTATCAGCCATGGACATCCTGCTATCGTGAGCTGACGGTAAGGGGTGGCCCGGCGGAAGACTCCAGGGCGGCGGTTTGTGCAGGCTTGCCGTCGGCGGCGCGCATCGCGATCCGGCCGGGCGTGCGCACATCGATGATCATCGGCTTGCCTTTAAGCGCAGGCGCCGCGGCGGCAGAACCCGCAATTTCCTGCATGCCCTCGATTTCGCGGTCGGCGCCAAGGTCGATCATCGTTCCGCTCTTGAGCACGATGCGCCAGCGCCTCTCGGCGATGCGCTCGCCATAGGCGTATTGCTTTTCGATGTCGGGATACTGCCGAAGCGCGGCGAGCATCGGCGTCGCCTCATCGGTCGCGCCTTCACCGACGACGCGCGGCAAGGCCCAAGTGCTTGCAACCGGCATCGGCCCGAGGACGCGGCCCGTCGCATCGACGAGATACGTCTCATTGCCCCGCGTCCAGACGATCGCCGGAGTTCGCTCGCGAACGACGATATCGAGCGTTCCGGGAAAAACGCGCGTGATCTGTGCCTTGTCGATCCAGGGAATGCGCTCGATGCGCTTCAGCGCCGCTTCCGAATCGAACGCCGCGAACGTCCGCACGTTCGTGAGATCGATCGCATCGTAGATGTCGTTATCGGAGGCGAAGTGCTGCCCGGTGACATTGACCTGGTTGATGCCGAAACCGGCCGCAATCGTCAGCGCCGTCACGTTCTCCGCCACCGCATGAGACACGTTGACGAACGTCGCGCGATTGAGCGGCAGCATAAGCGCCGCCGCGCCGGACGCAGCCAGAAGCGCGCCCATCGAAAAAGAATATCTCAGCCAGCGCCGGGTCGCGCGCCGCGATCTCCGCACCCGCCGTTCGCCGCGCGGAATTTTGAGCGTCATCTCGGAACGCCTGGACGCGGGCCGTGAAACCGTGCTGATCGTCTTGGGAACGTCGAAGGTCTGGACAGCTTTCGGCTCCGGCGTTGGCGCTTCCTGCGCCCGCCACCAGAACCGTTGCTTGCCCGCTACCTGTTGCAACTCGCGTCCTCGACCATCCATCGGACGAGGTCACCGAACGACCAGCCCGCATGACCCGCCAGCTCAGGCACGAGGGACGTTCCCGTCATGCCTGGTTGCGTGTTCACTTCAAGACAGATCAGTTCGCCGGTTCCACCCGCCGTATCGTCAAAACGGAAATCCGCCCGCGACACGCCTCGGCAGCCCAGCGCCTGATGCGCCCTTAACGTTAAGGAACGGACTGACTGGTAAACATCCGGTAAAAGTTGTGCCGGCAGCTCGTGCTTAGAGCCGCCAGGACCGTATTTCGATTCATAATCGTAGAAAGCGAGCCCTCGGAGCGGCACGATTTCAATGACGTCCGTCACGAAATCTCCAATGACAGCACAAGTTAGCTCGCGTCCGGCGACGTAGCGCTCGACCATCACGATCTGGTCGAGAGAGCCCCCGGCGGCAACCGAATTCGGCGGCCGCTCGGCTCCGGGCGGCACGATGATGACGCCGACGCTCGAGCCTTCCATTGGCGGCTTCACCACGTAGGGCGGAGGCATGACGTGGCGTTCCAGAGCCTCGCGCCGCGTGACGAGCTTGGCTTCGGCTACGGCGACACCCGCAAGCTTCATGACGTCCTTGGCGCGCTCCTTGTGCATCGCCAGCGCCGACGCCAGAACTCCCGAATGCGTGTAGGGGATCGCCAGCAATTCGAGGACGCCTTGCACGCACCCGTCCTCGCCGAACTTTCCGTGCAGCGCATTGAAACAGACGTCCGGATTGATGGCTTCGAGCTGACCGGCGAGATTGCGATCGACGTCGATTTCGGTGACGCGGTAGCCTTCCTCGCGCAGCGCTTCACCGACGGCCGCACCGGAGTTCAGGCTGACGTCACGCTCTGCGGACAGACCGCCCTTGAGAACGGCCACGTGATCGCGTGTGCGCTTTGGCACGACGCCGAGTGTTGTCATGGCTCGTTTCCCACCATTTCCTGATGCCTAAGATTGGGCTTGATCGACCGTATTATCCAAGATCGCCAGCACTGCGCCGACCGAAGAACCCGGTCGTGGATTCCCGACGCGGATGATTTCCCAGCTCAGCGTAACACCGGATTTCGCTTGGACGCGCGCTCTGACCGTTTCGCCAAGCCGTTCGACGTCTTCGCCCGACGCCTGCCGGTCGTTGATCAGAAAGTTGCAATGCATCTCGGACACTTTCGCGCCACCGACGCGTAAGCCGCGGCATCCCGCCTCGTCGACGAGTTTCCAGGCGCTGTATCCCGGCGGATTTTTGAACGTCGAGCCGCCGGTCCGTTCTTTAATCGGCTGATTCTTCTCGCGGTACTCCGCGACCTCATCCATCTCTTTCAAGATTTCAGCCGGATCGCCCGGAGCGCCTTGATACGTCGCCTCGGTGAAAATCCATGTCTCTGGTATAGCCGAATGCCGATACGTGAAACCCATGTCGGCAAGCGTCAGGACATGAACATTGCCTTCCGGATCGACAGCGCGCGCCCCGACCAGACAGTCTTTCGTCTCGCGCGCATGAGCGCCCGCGTTCATCCGCAGCGCGCCGCCGATCGATCCCGGAATGCCCCGGTAGAACGCCAGCCCGCTGATGCCGGCTTCGGCCGCCGCGCGCGCAACTTTGACGTCCGGAACCGCAGTCCCGGCGCGCAGCCGTCCGCCCTCTTCGACCTTGATCTCGCCGAACCCACGGCCGAGCCGGATCACGACTCCCGCGACGCCGCCGTCACGCACCAACAAATTCGACCCGAGCCCGATGACGAATACCGGCAAGTCGCGCGGCTTGCGCTTCAGAAAATAGGCGAGGTCCGCTTCATCGGCCGGTGTGAACAGTACCTGCGCCGGACCGCCGACACGAAACCATGTGATATCCGCGAGCGAGGCATTCGCGATCAGACGTCCCCGGAGTTCCGGCATCAGCGCGCGCAGGCCGCTCGTGATGTCGTCGAACATCAGGCCGCGCTCCCTGCCCGCTGCGCCGTGCCCGCGAGCCAGTCCGGCAACGCATGCGCCCAATCCGTCGAATTGCCCGCGCCAAGGCAGACGACGATATCGCCCGGAACGGCGACGCGCTTGATCGCCGGAGCAATCGCCACCGGTTCGTCGACGGCTTCGGCCGAACGCCGTCCGGCTGTTGCGATCCGCGCCGCAAGCGTCTGATTGTCGATCCCCGCGATCGGAGCTTCGCCCGCCGTGTAGAGCGGCGCGACGATGACGTGATCGGCATCCTTGAAGCAGCGCGCGAAATCCTCGAACAGGTCCCGCACGCGTGTGAAACGGTGCGGCTCGACGACCGCGATCACCTTGCCCTTGGCGCCTCCACGCGCAGCTGCCAGAACAGCCGCGATTTCAGCCGGATGATGGCCGTAGTCGTCGTAGATGCCGACGCCGTTCCATTCGCCTGTGAACTGGAAGCGGCGTTTGACGCCGGAGAACCCAGCCATCGCGGCCTTGATCTTCGCGTCTTCAAGACCCGCCTGCGTCGCGACCGCAATCGCCGCGAGCGCATTCAGCGCGTTGTGCGCGCCGGGGATCGGCACCGACCAATCGCTGAGCTTGCGTGCGCCACCCTTGACCTGCGCCGTCAGCGTCGCGTCGAAATACGTCGTGTTGCCATCGATGCGGATCGACTGCAGCACAAGATCGGCGTCCTGGCTCTGCCCATAGGTCAAAAGCCGGCGCCCGTCGGCGCGCAGATTCAGCCGTTCGATCATGTCGCGCACAACCGGATGATCGATGCACGCAACGGCGAGTCCGAAGAACGGGATGTTTTTCAGGAACGCTTCATATTCGCGATGCATCGCCTCGACCGAGCCGAAATAGTCGAGATGCTCGGGATCGATGTTCGTCACGATGCCGATCTCGGTCGGCAGCCGCGTGAACGTGCCGTCGCTCTCGTCGGCTTCGACGATCATCCACTTGCCCTGGCCGAGCCGCGCGTTCGAACCCCACGAATTGATGATGCCGCCGGTGATGACGGTCGGCTCCTCGCCGGCTTCGGTAAAAATATGCGAGAGCAGCGACGTGGTCGTCGTCTTGCCGTGCGTGCCGGTGACGGAGATCGTCGAATAGAGCCGCATCAGCTCGGCGAGTATCTCGGCGCGGCGAATGATCGTCAGGCCCTTCTGGCGCGCCGCGATCAATTCCGGATTGAATGGCTTCACCGCCGTCGAGATCACGACATAGCGCGCCCCGATCAGATTGACCGGATCATGGCCGACGAAAACCCGGATGCCCTTCGACCTCAGCCGCCGGACGTTGGCGCTTTCCTTCTGGTCCGAGCCCTGCACCGTGTAGCCCTTGGCGACCAAAATTTCGGCGATGGCGCTCATGCCGATGCCACCGATGCCGATGATGTGGAACGGGCCTATGTCGCGCGGCATTTGCATGAAAAGAGGTATCCTCGTGAAGCCGGAGCCGCGCTCCGAAAAGTCTCGCGTAATGATACTCACGATGTGCGATTTCCCCCCGGACGACGACCCTCCGCAAGAGCCAATGCGAAATCGGCTAAATTACGAACGGCGTCCGGCCGCCCCGCGTTTTTAGCCGCCTTGGCCGTTGCCGCAAGGGTATCGGGGGATTTTAGAAGCTTTTCGAGTTCATCGGCGAGGCGCTCGGGCGACAGATTGCGCTGCTCGATGCACCAGGCCCCGCCAGCTTCCTCGAGGCGCCGGGCATTGTTCAACTGGTCGTTGTCCAGCGCGTGCGGCAGCGGCACGAGGATGGACGGCCGCCCGATTGCGGTCAATTCCGCAACCGTCGATGCGCCCGCCCGGCCAATCACAAGATGCGAATCCGCCATCCGCGCCGGCAGATCGGTGAAGAACGGCGCGACGTCGGCATCGATCCCGGATTCGCGATAGGCGGTTTGTACGCGCTCGATGTCTTCTTCGCGCGCTTGCTGCACGACGCGCAGGCGCTTGCGCATCCCATCCGGCAGCGCGAACAGCGCCAGTGGCACGATATCGGAAAGGAACCGCGCGCCCTGGCTACCACCAAAAATGAGGATGCGAATGGGGCTGTCCGGCAGCGGCGGCAGGAAACCGATCGCCGCCGCTTCGAGCACCGCCTTGCGCACCGGATTGCCTGTCAGAACGACTTTCGCGGCAAGCGCCCCGTCGAGAAACTTCGTTCGCTCGAACGTCGTCGCGATGGCGTTCACCCGCTTGGCAAGCATTTTGTTGGCGCGCCCGAGCACGGCGTTTTGTTCATGAATGGCCGTCGGAATTCCCCTGAGCCGCGCCGCGACCAGAGGCGGGAAGGTCGGATAACCGCCGAAGCCGATCACCGCATGAGGTTTCGCCTGTCCCAGAAGCCGCAACGCGGCGCTCGTGCCACGCGCAAGCGCGAACACGGTCGCGGCGATATCGCGCGGCGCGCGCGACGCCAGCGTCGCCGAGGGCACCTGATAAATCTTCCGCGCCGGAAATCCGCCGCCGTATCGGTCGCCGCGCATGTCGGTAATCAGATCGACGGCGACGCCCCGCCGCCCAAGCTCTTCGGCGAGCGCGAATGCCGGAAACAGATGGCCGCCCGTTCCCCCGGCAGCCAGCATGATCGATTGTATGCCGCTCATTTTCCCCCGCTCACACAGACGGAGTATGACTTGTGAAATGGGCCTCGTCGATGGTCGGCACGCGGCGCGGCGTTTTTAGCCGCATCGGATCGGGCCGCCAGCGCGTCAGCGCGAGCAGCATCCCAGCCGTGATTGCCAGCGCCAGCATCGACGATCCGCCCGCCGAAATAAACGGCAGCGTCATACCTTTCGGCGGCAATAGCCCAATATTGACGCCCATGTTGATCAGCGCCTGAAGCCCGAGAAGCAGCGACAGTCCCTGCACCGCCAACCGATCGGCGGCGGTCGGCTCATCGCTGGCGCGCTGCATGGCCCGGATCACGATGTAGGCGAAGACCGCGAGCAGCGCGACGCAGGCGATGACGCCGTATTCTTCCCCGATGACGGCAAAGATATAATCCGTGTGCGCGTCGGGCAGCACCGACTTGATCGTGCCCTCACCCGGGCCACGCCCGAAAAATCCGCCTTCGGAAAACGACTGCATCGCGCGCCCGACCTGATAATTTTCGAAAGGCGCCGCGCTGAAAAACTTTTCCAGCCGCGATTGGACGTGCCCGAAATTCATGTACGCAAGCCAGAAGCCGCCGCTGCCGACCAGCACCAGGACGGCCGCGCCGATCGGCGGCAGACCTGCCAGGAGATACAGCAATCCGGCAGTCACGCTGATCAGCACGGTCTGTCCAACGTCGGGCTGCGCAACGAGCAAGCCCGCCATGACGCCCCAGAGCAGAAGCGCCAATGGCAGCGCGGGCATGTCCGAACGCTTGGCCGCTTCGCCATAGAGCCACGCAATGACGACGACGAACGCGGGCTTCGCAAATTCGGACGGCTGCAGCGAATAGCTTCCAAACGTCAGCCAGCGCTGCGCTCCGTTGAGCGCCGTACCCTTGAACAGCACGACGATCATGGCCGCGACCGACGCGAGCAGCAGCACGGCTGCGAGGCGGCGCACGCCCGCCGGCGAAAACAGCGAAATAATGAGCATCAGCGCCGCGCCGATGGCCGCGAAGGTCACGTGCCGTTCGACGAAATAGTAGGTCGGCAAACCCTTCTTGATCGCAACCGCAGGCGACGCCGCGAATGACAGCACGACGCCGAGCGCCACGAGCGCCAGTAACGCCGTCAGCAAACCGCGATCGATCGTGAACGACCAGTCGGCGAGCAAGCTGCGATCGGCGCGCGAAAGTTTCATGAGGCTCCCCGCATTACGACGCCGGGAATGGCTTCGACGAGTTTGCGGAAAGCGTCGCCGCGAACCTCGAAGTTGCGGAACTGGTCGTAGCTCGCGCAGGCAGGCGACAATAAAATTACAGGCTCAGCACCCGCGCTTGCCTTGGCGTCGCGTGATGCGGCGGAAACGGCGGCATCGAGCGTGCCGCTCCGTTCGAACGCGACCTTCCCTTCGAGCGTCCGCGCAAAATCCTCGCTCGACTCGCCGATGAGGTACGCCTTCGCAATGCCGCCGAAGTATTTCTCCAGGGCCGAAATCCCGCCCGCCTTCGGCTTGCCGCCGACGATCCAGAACACGTCGCGCGGAAAAGATAGAAGCGCTTTCTCGGTCGAATCCGCATTCGTCGCCTTGCTGTCATTGACGAACAGCACGCTTTCGATCCGCCCGATTTCCTCCATCCGGTGCGGCAATCCCGGAAATGACGAGAGCGCACCCAGCCAATCAAGGTCAGATGATTGACCGAGCCAGTTCAGGCACTCGCGCACCGTGCCGACGGCTGCGAGCGCATTCTGCGCGTTGTGCTTGCCCCTGAGCGTCGCGATACCGCGCAACGACGTGAGCTTGACGGCCAGCGCCTCGCGATTGCTGCAGATGATCGTATCGTCGAGCAGGCTATAGCCGGGCGCTAACGACTTCTCGGCACTGAAGGCAATCGCCGGACCCGTCTGCACGCGACGCTGTAGCATCGCCAAACCGAAGTCGTCGTCGATCCCGATGGCCGCAATCTCCGCGCTCTCGACAAGCCGCTCCTTGACGGCCGCATAATTTTCAATCGACCCGTGCCGGTCGAGATGATCCGGCGTTACATTCAACATCACGCCGACCGTCGGCGTCAGTGTCGGCGTCAGATCGATTTGAAATGACGACATCTCGATCACGTGAAAGCGGTCGGATGCCGGCTCTTCGAGCGTCAGGATGGCTCGGCCGATATTGCCACCAAGTTGTACATCGCGACCCGCGTGGCGAAGGATATGCGCAATGAGCGCCGTCGTCGTCGACTTGCCGTTGGTGCCGGTGATGGCGATGAACGGCGCGTTCGGAGCATGCGCAGCCCGCTCGCGCGCGAAAATCTCGATATCGCCGATGATCTCGACGCCGCTCGCACGCGCCTTCCTCACCGTCCAGTGCGGTTCCGGATGGGTGAGCGGCACGCCGGGCGCCAAAACCAGCGCCGAAAACTGCGACCAGTCCGTCTGAGACAGATCGACGAGCGGAATGCCTTCCCGCGTCGCTGCGTCTCGACCGGCCGCGCCATCGTCCCAAGCGGCAACGGTCGCGCCGCCCGCCAGAAGCGAACGAGCCGAAGCGATCCCGGAACTTCCGAGACCGAATACGGCGACTGTCTTGCCGTTGAAGGATGTGGCGCGAATCATCGGCTGAAATCTATCGCATCTCACGTCGCTTGGCTGGCGTCCTAGCGCAACTTCAGCGTCGAAAGCCCGATCAGAGCCAGAATGACTGAAATGATCCAGAAGCGAATGACGACGGTCGATTCCTTCCAGCCCTTCTGCTCATAATGGTGGTGAAGCGGTGCCATCTTGAAGACGCGTTTTCCCGTCCACTTGAACGACAGAACCTGGATGATGACCGATAGCGTCTCAAGCACGAAAAGGCCGCCGACGACGGCCAGCACGACCTCATGCTTGATCGCCACCGCAATGGCCCCAAGCGTGCCGCCGAGAGCTAGCGAGCCCGTGTCCCCCATGAAAATCATCGCAGGCGGAGCGTTGAACCAGAGGAAGCCCAGCCCCGCACCGATCAGCGCGCCGCAAACCACCGAAAGCTCGCCAGTTCCCGGCACATGATGAATCTGCAAATAGCCCGCGAACTTCGCGTTGCCCGAAAGATAGGCGATGACACCGAACGTCGCCGCCGCGATCATCACCGGCACGATGGCCAAACCGTCGAGGCCGTCCGTCAGATTGACTGCATTCCCCGCCCCCGCGATGACCAGAACCGCCATGAGGACGAAGAACGGCCCGAGATCGATGACGAGATCCTTGAAGAACGGAAACGTCAGATCGGTGTTGAGCCCTTTGGGTCCGAGCTTCATCAAAATATAGCCCGCGACCGCCGCAACCGCCACTTCCAGCAGAAATCGCGATCGCCCTGAGAACCCGGCCGAAGAGCGCTTCGTCACTTTCAAAAAGTCGTCATAGAAACCGATCGCGCCGTAACAGATCGCGACGCCGAGAACCACCCAGATGTAGCCATTGGAAAGCTGCGCCCAGAGCAGCGTGGAAACCGTCACGCCCGCTAGGATCATCAACCCGCCCATCGTTGGCGTGCCACGCTTCAGAAGATGGCTCTGCGGACCGTCGTCGCGGATCGGCTGCCCCTTGCCCTGCTTGACGCGCAAAAGGTCGATCGTGGCGGGGCCAAACATCAACACGAACAGCAGCGCCGTGAAGATCGCGCCGCCCGACCGGAATGTGATGTAGCGGAAAACGTTCAGCGCGCTGATCTGATCGCTGAAATTGACGAGCTCATAGAGCATGCGCGCAGAATTCTCCCCCTCTTGCCGGTTCGGCCGATGAAACCGGACCTAATTCCCGAACTTGGACTTCAATGCTTCCACGAGCGCGCCAAGCCGCGTCCCATTCGACGCCTTGACCATGATCGCGTCGCCACCGTGCAATTCCGATAACAGGAGAGGCTGCAGCGACGACGAGGTCTGAGCGTAGCCGCCCCTTTTGGACTTCGGTAGGGCATCATAAAGGCCCTTCATATGCGGACCGCAGGCAAATATGAGGTCTATCCCGGCGTCCTCCACAGCGTCTTTGAGCCCGGCATGAAGCTCCGGCGCGTCGGCGCCAAGCTCCAGCATATCGCCCAACACCGCGATTCTGCGTGGAAATTTCTGTCGTGGCACGGATGCGAGCGTCGCCAGCGCGGCCCGCATCGACGCAGGATTGGCGTTGTAGCTCTCATCGATCAGGAGCGCATCGCCCCCCTCGAGATGCAGCACGCTCCTTGCGCCCCGGCCGCCCGGCGGTTGCAGACCGGCGAGCACCGGCAACGCCTTTTCGACGTCGGCGTCGATCGCATCGATGGCCGTAGCGACCGCTAGCGCATTTTCAGCGATATGGCGTCCCGGCATCGCAATCCTGAGAGGAGTGGACCGCTCGCCGAACCGGACGATCAGCTCACTGCCGTCATGGTCGAGCTTTAAATCATCGCCCCGCACGTCGGCACCAGCACCGAAACCGAACGTCACCGGCTTCGCACCGAAACGCTCCGCAATCGACTTCAGCCGTCCCACGTGCGCATTATCGTATTTGATGATGGCCGTACCGTCCGGCACAAGCCCCTCGAAGATTTCGCCCTTTGCATCCGCGATGGCTTCGACGGACGGAAAGTGTTCAAGGTGCACCGCCTCAACCGTCGTGACGATCGCGGCGTGCGGGCGAACCATTTTCGTCAGCGGACGGATTTCGCCCGCGTGATTCATGCCGATCTCGAACACGGCGAACCGCGTTTCGCGCGGCATCTGCGCCAGTGTCAGCGGCACGCCCCAATGATTGTTGTAGGATTTTTCCGAAGCGTGCGTCGCGCCGAGTTGCGCTAGACATGCACGCAGCATCTCCTTAGTCCCGGTTTTGCCCGCACTGCCCGTCACCGCAACGACGCTGGCATCCGGACCGATCCGGTCTCGCGCCGCCCGGCCCAGCGCCTCAAGCGCCTTCAGCGTATCCGGAACGCGAAACAAAGTGCCATCGCCAGGCTGGCGCTGGTACCCCTCCGAAACGAGCGCCGCAGCCGCATCGGCCTTGAATGCAATCGACACAAAGTCGTGGCCGTCACGCTGATCTTTCAACGCCACGAAAAGATCGCCCGCCTGCAGCGTGCGCGTGTCGATCGATATGCCGGTGACCGGCCGGTCGACGCCGCCCTCGGGCTCGACGCCGAGCACGGCGCTCAATTCGGGAAACGTCCACAACGGTTGCATGCTGTCAGCTCTCGAGCGCCTTGCGGATTTCTTCGTGATCCGAGAAGGGCAGGATGCGATCTCCGACAATCTGGCCCGTTTCATGGCCTTTGCCCGCGATCAGCACTACGTCGCCCGGTTGCATCATTCCAACAGCCGTAGCAATGGCCTCCGCACGATTGCCGATCTCGCGAGCCCCTGCAGCGCCATTCAGAACTTCGCGACGGATCAGGGCAGCGTCCTCAGTGCGCGGATTGTCGTCCGTTACGATCGTGACGTCGGCTTTTTCGACCGAAATGCGCCCCATGATCGGCCGCTTGCCCTTGTCGCGATCGCCGCCGCAGCCGAAAACCGAAATCAGACGGCCCGTTACAAACGGCCGGCACGCATCGAGCGCGGCCGCCAGCGCTTCGGGTTTATGCGCGTAGTCGACGACCGCTAGCCCGCCATTACGTTCGCCGATGATTTCCAGCCGCCCCGGCACGCCTTTGAGTTGTTCCAGCGCGGCGAGAACTGCGTCGGTCTTTTCGCCCGTCGCAATCGCAAGCCCCGCCGCGACGAGCGCATTCTCGACCTGATAGGCGCCGACAAGCGGCAGTCGCACTTCATAGCTGCGCCCGTCCGACAATATCCCGATGCGCTGCTGAAACCCGTCGCGCGCCAGCGACGTCCGCCTCAGCGTCTCGCCCGCCCCGCCAACCGTCAGAACGCGAAGGCCCCGCGCACGCGCAGCCGCCACGACATCTGCCGATCGCGCGCCGTCCGAATTGACGACGGCCGGTTGCCCCGGCTGCAGCAGTTCCCTGAAAAGCCGCAGCTTGGCGTTGAGATAAGCCTCTTCCGTCGGATGATAATCCATGTGATCGCGGCCGAGATTCGTGAATGCAGCTGCAGTCAATTCAACGCCATCGAGACGGTTCTGATCGAGCCCATGCGACGATGCTTCGAATGCGAGATGCGTGACGCCTTCATCCGCCAGGGCGGCGAGCGTCGCATGCAATGTCACCGGATCGGGCGTCGTCAGCGAGCCATAAACGGCCCCGTCGGGCTTCACGATGCCGATCGTCCCGAGCGACGCCGCGCTGCGCCCAAGGGATGCAAAAATCTGCCGCGTAAAATCGGCGACCGAGGTCTTGCCGCTCGTCCCCGTCACCGCCACCGTGCAGCGAGGCTGACGCCCGGCAAATTTCGCCGCGATCTTCGCAAGCGCCGCGCGCGGATTATCAACCTCGATCAGGGCGACGCCGGCGGGAACGCTGACGCCTTTGCCCTTGCCGACGAGAATGACGCTGGCACCCCGCGCGAGCGCGTCCGGAACATAAGCCGCGCCGTCGACCTTCGATCCCGGCAGCGCCGCGAAAATGGCTCCCTGCCCGACAGCCGCACTTGCAGCCGTTATTCCCGTGACGGCAATGGAGCCTGCGCCAGGAGGCGGCTCAATGCCGGCCGGCAGCACATCGCTAAGCCGCATAGCTCCCCTCGCCCATATCGCTCTCGGTCCCTTCAAAGCGCCAAGAACGACGCCGACACCAATTCGCGCGAGTTAGATACGTGCCCGACCCCTCGGACGTCAAATCCGCCCCGGTTCTCGCCGGGGCGATCACTGACTCGCGGCCACGTCCATCGGCGCCACGCCAAGTTGCCCGGCGATCCGCGAGATCAGGCGTCCGGTGACCGGCGCCGCAGTGTAGCCAGCGGTGTGCTGGCCCTTCGTCTCCGTCGTTCCCTTGGGATCGAACAATATGACGAAGGTCAGATATTGCGGGTCGTCCATCGGGAACGCGCCAAGAAACGACGAAATCACGGACTTCGAAGAATACCCGCCGCGACCTGGCATATCGGCTGTGCCGGTCTTGCCGCCGACGCGATAGCCCGGAACGTCGGCTTCCTTGCCGGTCCCGTCCGGCGCGGTCACATTGAGGCGCATCAGGCGCGCCATGTCGCGGGATGTTGCGCGCGTAACGAGCGATTTCTCGGCTGCCAGATCGCCGCCGTAGCGCTTGAGAAATGTTGGATGAACCGGCTTGCCATCATTCAGGATCGACGCCGTTGCCGCCGCGAACTGCAACGGCGCGACCGCGAGACCGTGCCCGTACGATATTGTGATCGTCGACGCCTTGCCCCACTTCGGCGGCAACTGCGGCGGAGCAACCGGGCCTTCTTCGGTTTTGAGCGGCGACAGCATCCCGAACTTGCGTAGAAAACCTTCGAATTTCTCCGGCCCGGCCTGCAGAGCGAGCATGCCCGCACCGATGTTGGAGGAATGCGTGAAGATTTCCGTCACGCTCAACGGCCGGTTCGCGGGATGATAGTCCGTCACCGTGAAGCGACCGACCTCGAGGGGCTTGCGCACGTCGAGGATCGTATCGGGCTTGGCGAGTCCCTCGTCGAACGCCATCGCAATCGTCAGCGTCTTGAAGACGGAGCCGAGTTCGTAGGTGCCTGCGGTCACCCGGTCGAGATATTTGTCGTCACGCGCCTGCGCCGGCCACGACGGATCGATCCTCGGCATTGACGCACTGGCCAGCACCTCACCGGTCTTGATGTTGAGAACGACGCCAGCAGAGCCGGCGGCTCTATACTTTTTCTCGGCATCATCGAGTTCGTCTTCGAGCGCGTGCTGGACACCGATGTCGAGCGAGAGCCGCACCGGCATCCGCGTCGAAAGCGCCGCCGCGTGGACCGGATCGGTGCCGACGCTGTCGTCGATGTATTTCTCGATGCCGGTGAGACCACGATTGTCGACGTTGACCGTCCCCAGCACATGACCGCCAAGCAAACCGGCGGGGTAGGCCCGTTTCAACTCGTAGCGGAAGGAAAGTCCGGGAAGCCCGAGATCATGCACGCGCTGCGCGATCTTCGGCGACACGCCCCGGCGCACCCAGACGAAACGGCGCGAGCGGTCGGATAAGGCCCGCAGCAGATCTTTCTGGTCTATATCCGGCAAAACCGTCGCGAGCTTCTCGACCAACTCGTCTCGATCGAGCACGACGCCCGGATCGGCATAGATCGACGGCGCTTCGAGATCGGTCGCCATAAGCCGTCCGTTGCGGTCGACGATATCGGGACGGCTGAAGCTCGTCGCGACCGGCTCCGAAACGGCAAGCGTCACGGCCGCTTGATGACCAGCAGCAAGTGTCAGAAGATGGATCGCGACCTCTGCGAACGCGAAAAAGAGAAACGCATAGACGACGGTCTCGGTCGCGCTGCGGGTGCGTCGCTTGCGGACCTCATCGGGCCCCGCGCGGCCGATCGCTAAACTTGCCTCAGCGACCATTTCCACGATCCTGCTGGTCGGCGAGATCGGAAACTTCGCGCCCATTCGCGAACTGATCGACACGCGGCGGAGCAAGACCGATCTGCCGCGCTAGCCCGTCGATCCGATCCGGGCGCGCGAGCGTTCCGCGTTCCGCCTTCAGCACGGCGATATCGTCTCGGGCACGTTCCGCGACGCGCTCTTTGGCCTGCACTTCAGTCTCGAGACGCCGCGTATCGTAGTTGAGACCGTAAAGAAGCAATGCGCTCGTAATCGCAAAGAAAAACGCGGCAATGTTCAGGAGACGCATGGCGGCCCTCTCCGTTTACTCTGGACTCAACCTAAAATACTAATCCTCAAATCCCGGAAAACCCAACGTTTCAAGGGTGAGGGGCCAGGGATCCGCTTCCGTGCGAAAAGCTGCTCTGAGGCGTGCCGACCGAGCACGCGGGTTCACATCCAATTCACCTTTAGAAGGTGTTAACGGTCGCGAGTTAACAATTCGGAAACTTGGGGCAGCGCTTTTTATCGATTCTGTTGGGAAATGCCGCGAAACGGAGGCGGTTTTTCCGCTTCGCTCAGCGATGAATTTTTTAACGATCCGGTCTTCGAGACTGTGAAAGGAAACGACGACGAGCCGCCCGCCGGGCTTCAGAATTCGCTCAGCAGCCGATAGCGCGGAAGCCAACTCGCCAAGCTCGTCATTGATGAAAATCCGTAATGCCTGAAACGTCCGCGTCGCCGGATGCCGTCCGTCGATCTTGCGGCCGTGAAAAACGTGGGACACTGCATCGGCGAGTTCGCGCGTCCGCGTGAACGGCGCGCCCGTGCGCCGTCTGACGATCGCGCGCGCAATCGCTCGCGACTTATGCTCTTCACCAAACGCATAGATGACGTTGGCGATTTTTTCTTCCGCAGCCGTGTTGATGAAGTCGGCGGCCGTCTGACCGTCACTCGACATCCGCATGTCGAGCGGCCCGTCATGCTGAAACGAAAATCCGCGCTCCGCATTGTCGAGCTGCATCGATGAAACGCCGATATCGAGCACGACGCCGTCCACATGCGCGCCGCCGAGCGCTTCGCGTGCGACCTCATCGAGCCTGCTGAACGGTGACTCGACGAGCGTCAGCCGCTTGCCTAACTCGGCCTGCAGAGACGCCGCGCCGTGAATGGCATTGGGATCACGATCGAGCGCCAGAACCTGACATTCGGCCGCCTCGAGGATCGCGCGCGTATACCCGCCCGCGCCGAACGTGCCGTCGATGTAGATTTCGCCGTCCGTCGGCGCCAGCGTTCCGAGCACTTCGGAACGAAGCACGGGAATGTGGCGCGGAGGCTTTTCAGCCGGCCCCAGCGAGGCGCCCTCTGCCCCGCCACCGCGCGTCATTCCCGTGCTCCCGCGTCACCGTCGTCGTTCGACGCGCGACTACCCGCTGCGAAAAGTTTGCGCGTCACCTGGACTTTGCTACGCGCTTCGGCCCGGCGCTTTTCGAAGCGTCCAGGCTCCCAGATCTGAAACTTGTCACCGAGGCCAACAAACGTGACGGCGGCGTCCAGGCCGGCGTGCGCGCGAAGGCTCTCAGGAAGGACGATGCGGCCGTCGCCATCGATCGTGAGAACCTGGACGTCGCCATAGAGTGCGACAGACAGCTCGTCGCGCTCGTCCGAATAGTCCGGCAGGCCCGCGAGAAGCCCGTCGATTTTTTTTGCAAGTCTTTCGCCGCCTGCATCGAGCGCAGGAGCGTCGAGCGAGGGGTAGCAATAGAGGCCGCCCGCGTATCCGTCGCGCTCCAGGACGGCGCGAAACGAGGCCGGGATTGAAACGCGGCCTTTGGCGTCGATCTTGTTTGTGAATGTCGAGACAAAGCGGTCCATCTCCCAGCTAACGAATACTCGCCCTCCTCACTCGCTACTGATCACTACACTTTGCCGTCCCGGCGGCCGGCTCCCCGCAGGGGAGTCGCCGGGACTCAATCAAAGAACTTGTTCACTTCGGCCGGCGCGCGGAACGCGTGTCGCCCGAAACATCAAGAAAGAGGCCGTGGCGGTCGCTCAGATCCGGGCCCTCAACCAAACCGGCGCCCTACCACGGTATCCTGCCCGGTGCGGATGGGCTTATATGGGATCGCATGGGATTATACGGTCGTCAACGGTTTCTTAAGGATATTTCTGCCCCGGCGCGGATTTACATCACGCCCTTTACAGGCGAGGCCCGCCGAAAAGGCACCGCATCACTAAAAAAACTAGTCCTTTCAATATGATGTAAAAAGAGAGCGGCGCTCACGGCATCATGAATTGACCTTGCCTGCAGTCGGCGCATCATCAGGGGTTCAGGCGAAGCGGGGCGTGCACGAGAGTGCCGAAGATCCCTTGTGGACTGCGGCACCGCAGCTCATGGGTGCCAACATGACGAACCCTAGGCCTGAAACCCCAGCTTTCCATCCCATCCTCAATCCAGGCACCGAGCTTCGCTGGCCCGCGTCCGGCCTCTGGCGCGATGGCGAGCCCGACGTCCGCAAAATCGCGATCGCCGATGTGTGGGATTCGCTCGCAAGAGGCGTCGACGACTTTCGCGCCATGCCGACGCACGTCTTTTTCGCGTGCATCATCTATCCAGTTGTCGGCATCGTTCTGGCACGACTTCTGTTCGGCTACGAACTGTTGCCGCTGATCTATCCAATGGCGGCGGGCTTCGCGCTGCTCGGTCCCTTCGTCGCGATCGGCCTCTACGAATTGAGCCGCCGCCGAGAGCTTGGCCTGGACACGTCGCCTACACGCGCGTTCGACGTTCTTAAAAGACCCGGCATTGGCGCGATCCTGCGCTTGGGTCTCGTGCTTGCCGCCATTTTGGATGGCTCTATACCGCAAATCTCATCCATACGCAGCTGTTTGGCGGTGAAGCATCATCGCCTGAGCAGTTCTGGAATCAGCTAACGACGACCGCGCGAGGCACGCAACTCATCATCGTCGGCAACACCGTCGGCTTTGTCTTCGCGCTGGTCGTCCTGGTGACGAGCGTCGTCTCGTTCCCGATGCTCGTCGATCGCGACGGCAGCGCCGCGACGGCAGTTCGAACATCCATACGCGCCGCGATTGAAAATCCCGGACCCGTGGCCTTGTGGGGATTGATCGTCGCGATCGGTCTGCTCCTCGGAGCGATGCCGTTCTTGATTGGCCTCGCCGTCGTGCTCCCGATCCTCGGGCACGCGACATGGCATTTGTATCGCAAGCTCGTCGTCCCTGAGAAACTCGACGCTAACGAGCCTGCGCTTCGATGAATGAAGCAATCGCCGGAACGAGATCCGGCGCCAGCGGCTTATCGAACGCGCTGTATATTGCGAAATTCGCAGCGCGTTCTTTCGGCGCTTGGCGCAGGACGTGATTCATTCCGGCGATGATGACGAGACCGGAATTTGCTTTCGCGGCTGCCAAGCGCTGCGCATCGCCGACGCCGATCTGCAGATCATGCGTCCCTTGCACGATCAGCACCGGCACGGCGATCTCTGCAAGCTCTGCCGCCGGATCGAGCGGCAACCACGATATGAGATACGGCTGCACGCTCGATCGATAGAGCGCCAAAAGCTCCGGCGGAACATCGGAAACCGGAACGCCGCGCGCCAGGCTTTCGGAAATTCGCTTCGATGCGTCTTGCAAGTGATCGGGAACGCCGGCATCCGAAAGCTGCCGCGCAATGATCTTGCCAGCCGGCTCGCCCGCTCCCGCGACAAGAATGAGCCCAGCGACGTCGGCCTGCTCAGCCGCGAGCGTCGCAATCAAGGCGCCCTCGCTGTGCCCGAGAATGAAAATCTGAACGGCGTTCGGGCGTGCGCGGAGAAAAGCCAGCCAGCCCACAGCATCGTCGACATACGTTTTGATCCGCACGTCGTCCTCGCGCATCTCGGCAGTGCGGCTCCTTCCGACACCACGCTTGTCGATGCGCAACGACGCGATACCGCGATCAGCAAGCCCACGAGCCAAAAGCTTCAAACTGTCGTTGCGCAAGCCGGGCAAATTTCCGTCGCGGTCGACGGGGCCTGATCCAGCCATATCAAGACGGTCGCGTGCTTCGCGCCGCTCTCTGGCACAACGAACGAGCCGTGCAAGCCGTCTCGCGCAACGTCTTCTTCCGATCCCGACATCGCAGGTCCAGTGAGCATCACGACGATGAACAGCAAAGAGAGCAGTACAGACAGCAGCCGCGTGCGTACTTCCGAAATACGTTTGCCAATTCTGCGCAACAAGAAAGTACCAGCCGGCCTGTAAGCCGGGTTCTGTTTGGAGATAGCCCAACACCGGCTTGCCGAGTGTTGGCCAAAAAATACCTCCGCGACGGCCATTCATCTGGGACGCCTGTTGCCAGACGCCTCGTGCAATCAACCCGGATGAGATGCGTGATGACACGCCCCGCGTCTGCGGTTTTCCGCTCCGCGCGCCCATCCCTATTCGATCTTGCTCCCGGTGGGGTTTGCCCTGCCGCTTCTGTCACCAGAAGCGCGGTGCGCTCTTACCGCACCTTTTCACCCTTACCTCGCCTTGCGCAGCTAACCCTTGCGGGCTTGCCGCGCAGGCTGCAATGCAGCCAAGGCGGGCGGTATGTTCTCTGTGGCACTTTCCCTGGGGTCGCCCCCGGCGGCCGTTAGCCGCCACCGTGTCATCATGGAGCCCGGACTTTCCTCCACCGGATGTTTTGCTCGCGCGCCTTTAGAGCGCGTTTCGCCACAACGAAGTCCGGCAGCGGCCGCCCGGCCGGCTGGTCCGGCGACATAAGCGACGCGACGACGGAAACGTCAAGAGCTGACAATCAAAACCGGTGAAGGTTTCGTTTGCGCGAATGAGCTTGGGAGCCGGAAGCCGTCAAACGTCTTCTTCGATCGCCGACTGAGCAATCTCGGTCGCTCCGCCATTGAAGTGCGCGCCGACAACATGACCAATGGCAACGGCACCAATACAAAGCGCAACCGACAGCGCGATATTCAAGGCGGCGCGGCCGAGAGCACCATCTCTCAGCAAGTCGAGTGTTTGCAGGCTAAACGATGAGAAGGTCGTATAGCCGCCGCAGATTCCGATCATCACGAACAGCCGGAATTCGTCCGACATGGGAAATCGGCCATGCGCCAGCGTCAGCGTTCCGAAAAGTCCGATGATGAACGACCCCGTGATATTGACGATGATCGTGCCCCAGGGCAGCTGGCTGCTGATCGGCAGCGCGAACAACGACACCAGATAGCGCATCAATGTCCCGAGCGCTCCGCCGGCCATGACGATCAGGCATGTCGCGAAATTCATATGGCTCTCCTTACCTGCATTTCGAAAAAATGCGGTTTCATCAGGAGTCATCAGCCCTGGCGGCGGTTATCGGGGGAACCCCATCCCCATCAGAGCCATCAATACACGAAAACCGCCAAAGGCTAAACGGTCTGCAGGATAAAAAGAACGTCGTGCGTACGGATGGACAGGGAGAACAGATGAATCACTGCCATGCCGATTGATTAACCCGCAGATTGATGCTTCCGACCGCCATATCGCTGATCGCCAGTCTGAATTACCGCATCGCGGCCAGAAAAACGTACTTGCCTCTTCATTGCAGAACAAACGACGAGTTCCCTCCCCCACTAGCCGCCTCAGGCACCCACACCGATCCGCACGACGAATGGTTTAGACACTCCAGGCAGAATTAAGAAATACCAATTTTGATATAGGTCAAACATATCGCCATACGATATTATGGCGTAAAAATACAACGCCCAAACCGCATAAGAAAATAAATTTAAAATGCCACGTTGGAGGCTTTAAAAATTCGATATAGCCGTCTGGCTATCATTGATAGCCACTCGGCTATATCTAGGTCTCTGGGGGGAGTCCAATGCGTTCGAAAAACGTTTGTGCGTCGGCGTGCATTGCGCTGGCGATGACGGCGGCTGGCAATTTGCATGCGCAGGAAGCCGGCGTGAGCAGTCAAGGCGCATCCGAAGTCGCGCTACCGCCCGTTGTGGTTGCGTCTCCGAAGCAACGCATCGCTCAAAAACCGCGATCGAAGCCGAAAGGCTCCGACACGGCTCAAGCAGGTTCAACCAGTGCCCAGGCCGAAAACGTCGATGCCGAGGGCAGCGGAGGGGACGGCGGCTTGCCCGGCAACGGCCTGCCGGGAACGGCCGGAGTCTTCACGCTTGGCCAAATCGACATGGTCGGCGGCAGCGCGATCACCAACGATGCAATGTGGACCTTTTCGAAGACCACCTTGGATCAGGCGCTGGCACTGGCTCCAGGCGTGGCGGCCTCGAATTCAGGCGGCACCCGCAACGAACAGTTGATTTTTGTTCGCGGTTTTGACCGGTGGCAGGTTCCGATCTCAATCGATGGAATCACAATCTACCGCCCCGCAGATAATCGCATCGATTTCGCCAGCTTTTTGACGGCGGATGTATCGCAAGTTCAAATCGCAAAAGGCTACACGTCGGTTCTCAACGGCCCCGGCGGCATGGGCGGCGCCATCAACCTCGTGACCAAGAAGCCGACAAAAGCCGTCGAAGGCGAAGTCCAGGGCGGCATGATGTTCGGCACCGACGGACAGTATGAAGGCTACAAAACATACGCATCGCTCGGAACGCGGCAACGTGGATACTATGCCCAGGTTAGCGGCGCTCTTTTGGATACCGACGGCTGGTTCCTGTCCAACGACTTCAAGCCGACGGCGGTCGAGAATGGCGGCAAGCGCGATCATTCCTACAAGGACAATTGGCAAATCAGCGCGAAGCTCGGCCTGACGCCGAACGCGACGGACGATTACTCCATCAACTTCGTGCGCATGAATAACGCCAAGGGAGCGCCGTATCATGTGACGGATCCCGTCGCGACGCAGCGCTATTGGGATTGGCCGGATACGACACAGCAGAACCTCTATTGGCTCTCCCACACAAAGCTTGGATCGGCGTCGTTCGTCGAAACGAAGGCCTACTACACGACGTTCCAAGATAAACTGATGAGCTACGACGATCCGGCTCAGACCACGCAGACAAAACCGTCTTCATTCATCAGCGATTACGACGACTGGGCCGGCGGCGGCAGCATCCTTTTCGGAACCGATGTAACACCGTGGGATACATTCAAGGCGACGTTCTTTTATCGTCGGGACCAGCACGACGAAACACAGGCCTACAATGTCAAGAATAAACCATGCGGATCGACGAAGCCCTGCTTCCAAGAACCGAGCCAGACCGACCTCGAAGACACCTATTCAATCGCCCTTGAAAACACGGTTCACGCGACCAACCGGATCGATATCGTCACGGGCGTAAGCTATGACTGGCGCAAACTTTACAAAGCCGAGGAATTCACCACGGACCTTGGCATGTTCGAATACAACAAGAAAGATTCGGACGCCTTCAACTGGCAAAGCGCGATCGTGTATCGTGCCGATGACTTCAACACATGGCATGCCAGCGTATCTGACCGCACGCGCTTCCCGACCATCTTCGAGCGCTTCAGTTCAAGGTTTGGCGGAGCCACGTCCAATCCGGACCTCGAGGCCGAGCGGTCCATCAATTACGAAGTCGGTTGGACGGGTGCGTTCGCACGCAACAGCCAGATGTCGGCGGCGGTCTTCTACAGCGACGTTACCAACCTTATTTGTCAACGCCGGAGAGAATGTGCAGCAGATTTCCGGAGCAAAAGTGCAGCACCGACGCCAGCAAGAAGGCCCCCGATATCGGGGGCCTTCTTGCTTATGGAGCCTTATTGCTGCGCGGTTT
>NZ_JBAYUV010000029.1:0-47520 GCF_041674905.1 Hyphomicrobium sp. | reverse complement strand
TCCTTCGGATTCCGCGTCTGCGTCAGCGCCGAAGCGGCAACCGCTTTTTCCGCCTTTGACGCGGACTTGCTCCGAAGAACCTTCGAAGCCGCCGAGGACACTTTCTTGCCAGTGGTTTCTGCTTTCGCCATGGACGTCGTTTCCTTGTTGCGAGGGCCGCGAAACGGCGGTCCGACGGGGCTGCAACATGGCAGATTCGCACCCGCAGCGGTATCACACGCAAGGCACAATCGATCGTGTTCCAACGCGCGCAACCGGCCTCTCGGGACCGCTTTTCCGCCCATTCATTCACGTCGCCCGAATTGACAGGTTTGCGGCAAGAGGCGACAAGGCCCAACGGTATTTTCAAACTGACAACAATGACGGAGATCCGACCGAAATGGCCGCCGCAAATACCCTGCTCGATCTGCAGAAGACCATCGAGAGCGCGTGGGATAACCGCGATGCCGTTTCGTTCGACACCAAAGGAGAGGTCCGCGACGCGGTCGAGACGTCTCTCAACCTTCTCGACACCGGCGCGGCGCGCGTCGCCGAGAAGAAGGATGGCGCCTGGACGGTCAATCAGTGGCTGAAAAAGGCTGTCCTTTTGTCGTTCCGTCTCAATGATATGGAAACGATCTCCGGCGGCCCTGCGGGCAGCTTCTATTGGGACAAGGTTCCCCCGAAATTTGCCGGATGGACGGAAGCCGACTTCCGCAAGGGTGGCTTCCGCGTGCTGCCCGGAGCTGTCGTCCGCCGCTCGGCCTACATTGCGCCCGGCGCCGTGATCCTTCCCGCCTTCGTAAACCTTGGCGCCTACGTCGACAGCGGCACGATGGTCGACACCTGGGCAACGGTTGGAAGCTGCGCCCAGATCGGCAAGAACTGTCACATCTCGGGCGGCGCCGGCATCGGCGGCGTCCTGGAGCCGCTGCAGGCAGGCCCGGTCGTCATTGAAGACAACTGCTTCATCGGTGCGCGCGCCGAGGTCGCCGAAGGCGTTCAGGTCGGCGAAGGCTCCGTGCTCTCGATGGGCGTCTATCTCGGCGCTTCGACCACGATCATCGATCGCACGACCGGCGAGAAATTCTTCGGCAAGGTGCCGCCTTACTCGGTCGTCGTCTCGGGCTCGATGGCCGGCAAGCCGCTACCCAACGGCGAACCGGGACCGAACCTCTATTGCGCCGTGATCGTCAAGCGCGTCGACGAGAAGACGCGTTCGAAGACCAGCATCAACGAGCTGTTGCGAGACTGACCGTGCCCCTGACCTATCGAGCGCTCGATCCCACAAGAATTGTGGAGACCATCGAAAAGCTCGAAGAGCGCATCTCGGTGCGCTTTCCGGGGTCGGGGCTATCGCGGGTCTGCGCCGATCTCGGCGGCGTCGCCAAACACACCTCCCAGCGCATCACCTACGTTGATCGTCCGAACTGGACGCTTCGCCTGCTTCTGCTGGTGATGGCAAGTTCCTCGCTCTTGATTTTATTTTATCTCGCGACGCAGGCGGCAGCGCTGAAAGGCACCGACGAATGGTCCGAGACCGTTCAAGGCCTCGATGCGCTGGTCAATCTTCTGGTGCTCCTCGGCGGTGGCGCGTTTTTCGTCTCGACGCTCGAAACCCGCTGGAAGCGCGCCCGCGCGCTGACGGCGCTGCACGAATTGCGCTCCATCGTCCACGTCATCGACATGCACCAGCTTTCGAAGGACCCGAGTTCCGATCGTCCGCCGACCGTCGGCAGCATGAGCGGTGATCGCAAGATGTCGCTGTTCGAGTTGATGCGATATCTCGACTACTGTTCGGAAATGCTCTCGCTGACGGCGAAATGCGCCGCGCTCTATGCCGAACGGCTGAGCGATTCCGTCGTCGTCGATACCGTCGGCGACATCGAGCGTCTGACCTCCGACCTCTCCAGCAAGATCTGGCAGAAGATCACCATCATCGAAACGCTCGACGGCCGGGATATGCCGCTGCCCACCATCGAGCAGAGCCAGAGGACGTCCGCTTCGTCATGACGCTGAACCCTGCCGATCCCGTTGCTCTGACGCAGGCCCTCATTCGCTGCGAAAGCGTTACGCCTGACGAGGGCGGCGCACTGACGCTCCTGCAGAACGTCCTGGAACCGGCGGGCTTCACCTGTCACCGGCTGATCTTTTCCGAGCCCGGCACCCCTGACGTCGATAATCTCTACGCACGCCTCGGCTCGGGACGACCGCATCTCTCGTTCGCAGGCCACACCGACGTCGTGCCAGTGGGTGACGAAAAGGTTTGGACGGTCCCGCCGTTCTCCGGCGAGATCCGGGAAGGCAAGGTCTACGGTCGCGGCGCCGTCGACATGAAGGGCTGCGTCGCGGCTTTCGTGTCCGCCGCCTTGAAGCACATTCATCACCACAACGGCCTGCAACACGGTTCGCTGTCGTTCCTGATCACGGGCGACGAGGAAGGCCCCTCGATCAACGGCACGATGAAAATCCTCGCCTGGCTGAAGTCCAGAGACGAGGTCGTTGATGCCTGCATCGTCGGCGAACCGTCGAATCCAAAGGCCTTGGGCGACGAAATCCGCATCGGACGTCGCGGCTCCGTCAACGCCGAGATCGTGGTTCACGGCAAGCAGGGTCATTCCGCCTATCCGCAGATCGCGGACAATCCGGTGCCGAAGCTTGCACGCCTCATCGATCGCCTGTCGACGGCGAAGCTCGACGATGGCACCGAGGATTTCCAGCCGTCCAACCTGCAAGTGACGGTCATCTCGGTGCCGAACACCGCGACCAACGTCATACCCGGGCATGCCGTCGCCAAGATCAACATTCGCTATAACGATCTCTGGCGCCGCCCGACGATCGAAGCCTGGGTTCGCAATAAGCTCGAACACGCAGCCGCCGAAGTCGGAGCCAAATACGATGTCAGTTTTTCAGGCACCGGCGATGTCTTCCTGACGAAGCCCGGCCCTCTCGTCTCTACACTGACAGACGCCGTGCAATCCGTAACCGGCCGCGTGCCGAAACTGACGACCGGCGGCGGCACGTCCGACGCACGCTTCATCAAGGACATTTGCCCCGTCGTCGAATTCGGCCTGGTCAACGCCACGATCCATCAGGTCGACGAGCACACCAGCATCGCCGATCTCGAGCAGCTGACCGACATTTACGGCCGCTTCATCACAAATTATTTCCGGACTGAATAGCCGCGCTGGCGGCTGGCTATCCAGCGTTTCGGGCGGCCGGCTGCGAAACGCGAGTCGCGCCCGAGTTTAGTCCTGCGCTGGCGGCCGACTCCGCGAAGCGGAGTAGCCGGCGCCAACAAAAAAGGCCGCCGTAACCGGCGACCTTCTTCAATTCACGCGTCTGAACGAGCGTTAGACGGATTCTTTGAGTTCCTTGGCGGCGCGGAAGGCAATCTTCTTCGAAGCCTTGATCTTGATGGCTTCGCCCGTCGCCGGGTTGCGGCCCATACGCGCCGGACGCTTGCGAACCTGCAGCACGCCAAGACCGCCGATGCGGATGCGCGCGCCCTTCTTCAGATGCTTGCTGATGGTGGCAACCAGGTCTTCCAGCAGCGCGATCGACTGCTTCTTCGGGATCTCGTGAGCCTCGGCGAGAGCCGCCGCGATATGCTTCAACGTAACGGTTTCGATCTTTGCAGCTGCCTTTGCCGGAGCTTTTGCCGGTGCTTTCGCCGGAGCCTTCGCCATTGTTATCCCTCTCATTTGCGAATCAAATTGAAGTCGAACATTACATCTTCAAGGTTCAAAAACACGCTGTTTACGGGCGTTTTTCGAATGAAGCGCGCGAAATGAGCAGCATTTGTTGCCGGAAAGCAAGCGGCAGTTTCATGTCCGGTGCAAAAAAAGTGCGCTGAAACCCGGAAGTTTCAGCGCCGATTGTCGGCCCGATGCGGGCGATGCGGGAGAAAAATCAGAAAGTCAGCGCACTGCCGCCCGAGGCTTCGACCACCTGCCCGGTGACCCAACGGGACTGTGTTCCGGCGAGGAACGATACGACATCGGCCACGTCGGAAGGCTGTCCGATACGCTTCAAAGCCTGTTTGCTGAGGGCGAAGGCCTGCCCTTCCGGATTGCTCACGAACGCGGCCGCCATGTCGGTATTGATGACGCCGGGAGCGACCGCGTTGACGGTAATTTCCCGAGGTCCGAGTTCGGTCGCGAGCGATTTCGTGAGGTTGTCGAGCGACGCTTTCAGCATGGAATAGGCCGCAACAGCCGGAAGCGGCGTTCTGACGGCGCCCGTCGACGTCGAGATGATGCGGCCCCCGTTCCTGAGGCGCTTGACGGCTTCCTGCGTGATCAGAAACAGCGACTTGACGTTGACGGTATAGGTCTCATCGAGGACATCCTCGGTCGCATCTGCGAAGCCGACGAACGGCGCGATGCCGGCATTGTTGACGAGAATATCGAACTTGGTGTCACCGGTCCGCGCGGTCAGTTCCTGATCCAAACCTGCGAAAAGCGCTTGTGCCGCGCCCTTCTTCGATAGATCGGCGCCAACCGCGAACGCATCTCCGCCCGCCGATTTGATTTTCGCGACGACCTCGTCGGCTCCGGCCTTGCTCTTCCCGTAATGGACGGCAACGAGCGCGCCATCCTGGCCAAGTGCCTCGGCAATCGCACGACCGATGCCGCGGCTGGCCCCTGTGACCAGCGCAATTTTTCCAGCGAGAGGTTTAGACATGTCGTCCTCTTGAATTCTGTCGGTCCGTCCTGATCAGGCTCAACGGGCACCCGGCACGCCGCCTCGGACAACACCTACGTAATACCTATAGTTCCGTAGTTCAAGATTATTGAACTATTGAATTATCACGAATTCGTGCCTATATCTTGCCCAAATGCAAAGGCCATTCGTTCACCCCGCCATCGAAGATATCGCGCTCGAAAGCGTGCTCTACGCGCTCGCCGATCCCACGCGGCTCGAGATCGTCAAAAAGCTCACCGCCGGCGCCTGCGGGATGAACTGTTCGGCGGCGGCGCCCGCCGATCTCCCGAAATCAACCCAATCGCACCATTTTCAGGTGCTCCGCGAGGCCGGCATCATCCGGTCGGAGCGGCGCGGCACGGAAGTCGTCAACGCGCTCCGCTGCACGGAAATCGAGAAGCGTTTTCCGGGCGTTGTCTCGGCCATTCTGAAGGCCAGCGAACTCAAGGCCAGTGAAAAAGCCAGGAAGCGCTAGCTCTCTGCCCCCTTCAAAACGTCAAAATCCTCGGCGATCCAGCATGGCGAGAGCCGCGCGGCGACCCATTGTCATGAGTGTCGAAGCACGACGTCGCGACCCGGATAGGGAGAAAACCAAATGGCCTACGTCGATGGATTTGTTGTTGCAGTCCCGGAAAGCCGCCTCGCCGACTACAAGAAGCTGGCGAAGAAGGCCGGCAAGATCTGGCTCGAACACGGCGCGCTGGAATACGTCGAATGCATTGGCGACGATGTTCCGCCTGGCAAAGTTACATCGTTTCCGCGAGCTGTAAAATTGAAAGAGGGCGAAGTCGTCGCTTTCTCGTGGATCATTTACAAATCGCGCGCCGATCGCGATGCCATTTTGAGAAAGGTGTTCGCCGATCCTCGCCTGTCGAAAGACATGGCACAAATGCCGTTCGACGGAAAGCGCATGATCTACGGCGGCTTCAAGACGATCGTCGAGATGTAGCTTCGTCATCCTCGACCGAGCGCAGCGTGGATGGCCGCTTGCGCGGCCATGACGGATAAGAGTTTGCGATCTTCGAATAGATGACGTGTGAGCTACGCCGTCCGGCATCGATGCTCGATATTTTCAGTTGTCGTCATGGCCGCGCAAGCGGCCATCCACGGCTAAGGCGCAATCGCGCTTGCCGTGTAGCGGAGTCGCCAACGCCAACGAAAAACTATTTGAAATGCTTCGATAGCTTCAGGCCCTGGCCCTGATAGTTCGATTTAAGCCCCTGCCCGTAAATCATATCCGGCGTCTCGATCATGCGCTCATAGATCAATCGCCCGATGATCTGCCCGTCTTCGAGAATGAATGGCACCTTGTGCGAACGCACTTCGAGCACGACGCGCGACCCGCCGCCACCGGCCGGAGCATGGCCAAAACCCGGGTCCATGAAGCCCGCGTAGTGAACCCGGAACTCGCCGACCAGCGGGTTGAACGGCACCATTTCCGCGGCGTGCGTCGGCGGAACGTGCACGGCTTCTTTCGACGCGAGAATATAGAACTGGTCCGGATCGAGGATCAGGCGATGCTTGTCGCGAACATAGATCGGGTCCCAATAATCCTCGACCGGATAGGCGCCCGGTTTGTCCACATCGACGACGCCGGTATGACGGCGTGCGCGAAATCCAACGAGCCCTTTGGCATCGCCCGCCAGATCGACCGACAGCGCGATGCCGCCGGAGATGTCCGCATCCTCCGTTGAAATCAGCCGCTCGCGCTTGTGAAGCTCTTTCAGATCGACATCGCTGTCGGCCGCCGTGCCGACGCGAAAGCGGATTTGCGAAAGCCGCGATCCCTTCCTGACGACGATCGGAAACGTCTGCGGACAGATTTCAGCGAAGAGCGGGCCGTGATAGCCGTGCGGGATCTGATCGAACGCGCCAACGCCGTCGGCAATGACGCGCGTAAAGACGTCGAGCCGCCCCGTCGAGCTTTTCGGATTGGCGGAGGCTTCGATAGCCTGAGACAACTCCAGGCTTTCGAGCAACGGCACGATATAGACACAGCCGGTTTCGAGCACAGCGCCCTGGCTCAAACTGATCGTATGGAGCGCGAGGTCGTCGAGCTTCGTCTGCACGCGGCCGCCGGGCTTCGGCAGGAAACTCGCCCGAACCCGATAGGCGACAGGTCCAAGCCTCAAATCGAGGCTCGCGGGCTGCACCTGCGTTTCGGCAACGGGCTCCGCGAGCACGATCTCGCCTGAGGCAATCATCCGTGTAATGCCTTGCGAGGGAACGATACCCTGAGCCGCATCGCGTAGCTTCGACGCCGCAATGATCCTCTCTGCCTTGGCCATATGTTCCTTCGCCCTTCAGCCCGCTCCGGCCCACTAACGCTAATGTCGATCCCTAAGGCAGCCGCCCCTTGACGCCAAGGGGCACCGGAGTTAATCCCCGAGACGTTCCGTGGTCCTTTGGCCGGCCGGCTTGCAGCCACGTTAAATAAGTCGCTAAAGAGGCCGTGTGCGCTCCCGGTTTCCCGCGCCCGGCTTTGACGACCGGCGCCCGTGGACCGGGTTTTTTTTGGCGCGAAAGGCTAAAGTCCGATGGCAAAAGAACAAGAGCATCCTGCCGGGCGCAATTGGCGGCCCGAGACGGCACTCGTGCATGGCGGCATCACGCGGTCGCAATGGAACGAAACGGCGGAAGCGCTCTATCTGACGCAGGGCTTCGTCTATAACACCGCCGAGCAGGCCGAAGCCCGCTTCAAGCAAGAAGACCCGGGCTTTCAGTACACGCGCTTCGGAAATCCGACGACGGCGATGTTCGAGGAACGGCTGAAGATCTTCGAAGGCGCCGAGGAATGCCTCGCCACCGCGACGGGCATGGCGGCCGTTACCGCGTCGATCCTGTCTTACGTCCGCACCGGCGACCATATTGTCGCGGCGCGCGCGATGTTCGGTTCGTGTCGCAACGTCATCGAGACGATCTGCGGACGCCTTGGCGTCACCTCGACGCTGGTCGACGGCAAAGACTTGAACGCTTGGCGCGAGGCCATCCGGCCCAACACGAAGATGTTCTTCTTCGAAACGCCTTCCAATCCGAACCTCGAACTCGTCGACATCGAAGGCGTGTGCAAGATCGCCCGCGAGAAGGGCATTGTGTCGATCGTCGATAACGTCTACGCCACCCCGCTGCTGCAGCGGCCGCTCGCGCTCGGAGCCGACGTCGTCGTCTATTCCGCGACCAAGCACATCGACGGCCAGGGCCGCTGCCTCGGCGGCGCCGTGCTCGGAAAAACCGAATTCATCACGAAATACGTGCAGGAATGGCTTCGCCAGACCGGGCCTTCGATCGCGCCCTTCAATGCCTGGGTGTTGCTCAAGAGCCTGGAAACCATGCCCGTCCGCATTCGGGCGGCGTGCGCGTCGGCCGCAAAAATCGCCGACCTGTTAGCCGGGCTCCCAGGCGTTACGCGCGTTATCTATCCGGGCCGCGCCGATCATCCGCAGGCGGAGCTTGCCGCACGCCAGATGCCGGGCGGCGGCCAGATGATCGCCTTCGAGGTCGAAGGCGGGAAAAATGGCGCCTTCCGCTGCCTCAATGCGCTGCGCCTCATCATCCTTTCCAATAACCTCGGCGACACGAAAAGCATCGTCACGCACCCCGCAACGACGACGCATTTCAAGCTCACCCCGGCCCAGCGCGACGAATTGGGCATTAGTGATGGCATGATCCGGCTATCCGTCGGACTTGAAGCCGCCGAAGATTTAGCCGACGATCTGACGAACGCAGTAAAGGCGGCCAGGGGATGATGGGAACCCAATGACCAAGAATACGCCGGCATCGACATCGAAAAGGCGGGCTGCCAGCCATCCTTATGAGGCCATCACGCGCGGCATCCGCATTCGTGTGGAACCGCAGTACCTGGACGATCAGTCGTCGCCTGAGGACAGCCATTTCGTCTGGTCCTATGCCGTCGAAATCAGCAACGACGGCCAGGAAACGGTGCAGCTGAAATCGCGCATGTGGCGCATCACCGACGCGCTCGGCCATACCGAGGAAGTGCGCGGCCCTGGAGTCATCGGACAGACCCCGACGATTCAGCCGGGCGAGTCCTTCAACTATACGTCCGGCTGCCCATTGAAGACCCCGCAGGGCATCATGGTCGGCAGCTATCAGATGACCGATGAGGCGGGCACGCTGTTCGACGTCGCCATCCCGGCCTTCTCGCTGGATAGCCCGTACACGCGTCGCAGCATGAACTGACAGCGGCAGGCCGAATGAGCACGAGAAGCGAAACCCATTCACCGGCGGAGCTGCTCGCTCGCCTCGTCGCGTTCGATACGACCAGCTACCGCAGCAATCTCGATATCATCGCCTTCATCGAAGATTACCTGCGCGAGCACGGCGTCGCCTCGCGCCGTATCGTCAGCGACGACGGCCAGAAATCGTCTCTCTACGCCACAATTGGACCGGACGGCGAAGGCGGCGTCGCATTGTCAGGGCACACCGACGTCGTTCCCGTCGACGGCCAAACCTGGACCAGCGACCCCTTCACGATGCGCGCCGCCGACGGTCGCTATTACGGCCGCGGCACGGCGGACATGAAAGGCTTTATCGCGGCCGTTCTTGCGGCAACGCCGGACTTCAACAAACGCAAGCTCAAGACGCCGATCCATCTCGCATTTTCCTACGATGAGGAAGTCGGCTGCCTCGGCGTTCGCCCAATGCTTGCGGAACTCGGCAAAGAGCTGCCGAAGCCACGCATGGTCATCGTCGGCGAGCCGACGTCGATGCAGGTCGTCGACGCGCACAAAGGCCCAGTCCGCTGGCTCGTGGAAGTCAAAGGCCGAGCCGCGCATTCGAGCATGGCGCCGCTCGGCGTCAATGCGATCACCTACGCCGCACGCCTTATCGGTGAGCTTGAGCGTATCGAAGCGGAGCTGAAAAAGACCGTCCGCAACGCCCGTTTCGACCCCGACTACCCGACGCTTCAGGTCACGATGCTCGAAGGCGGCACGGCGTCCAACATCATTCCGATCAGCTGCACGTTCGGCTTCGAAGTGCGCGCCTTGCCGGGCCTCGATCCCGCGATCATTGAACGCCGCCTGCGCCAGTTCGCCGAGACGCAATGCCTGCCCGAAATGCGCGCCATTGCGCCGGAAGCCGACATCGCGATAACGCGAACGAATTCCGTCACGCCCTTCGGAGCCGACCGCACGTCCGACGTCGTCGCGCTCGCGCTGAAGCTCACGGGCCAGAACGAAACCCACACGGTGTCCTTCGCAACGGAGGCTGGCCTGTTTCAGGAAGCCGGAGCTGCGGCCGTTGTCTGCGGACCCGGAGACATCGCGCAGGCGCACACCGCCGACGAATGGATCGCCGAAAGCGAAATCGCAAAGTGCATGGCGTTTCTTGAGCGGCTCGGAGACTGGGCCGAAGCCTGATGCTTGCGTACCAAAAAACCTAATCTCTGAAAAATATTGCGTCACATCAAAGCCTTGGTCGCGTTTTCGGCCTCGTGTGACATCGCTGCGACATCTTCGTGCACTTTTGCATCAACCCACTGCTTTTTCTGGCTCTGCCGCGCAATCGACGCAGTGTTAGGAGTACGAATGCGCCCTAGCCAGCAAGCACTCGCGATCACAGAGACAGCCCCATGCCCTTGCGCTTCAAATCCTTGCCGTCCGTTCTTTGCGCAACGATCGCCGGGCTGACGCTGTCGGCATGTTCGACGACGCCGCTGCCGTCGATCGGATCGATCAACCCGTTTGGCGGCAACTCGCTCTCTGAAGTCGACCGCGCCTTTCTGCAGGCCGCCGGAAGCTGGGATACGAACCACGACAACGTCGTGACGTGCAACGAATGGAAATCTTATGCCGAAGACCTGTTCAATGGCGCCGACGCCGATCACGATGACTCGTTAGACGCCACCGAGTGGCCTAATCTTATCAAGGTCGACCGCCTTTTCGAGACGGCGAACCTGCAATATTACGACGCCAACGGCGACGGCAAAGTTACGCGCGCCGAATTCGTCGACAAACCGAACCCCGCCTTCACCTTGATCGACAAGTCCGGAACCTGCAAACTCGACGGCTCGCAAATCGCCAGCGCCCGCTCGAAGACGGAATACGATGTCTCCGGCGCAAAGGCCGAGAGCGGCGATCCGCGTGAGGCAGGCGGCCAGGCCGGCAAAGTCGCCAACGGCGGCATGCGCTAACGCGCCAAAAGCGAATAGTCGGCTCACGGTCGCAAGGCGCCCCACCGGCACGCCCGATAGAGGCACGCCGTCGACACCAACAACGCCACCCTCGTTGTCACCACTCGCAAAACCACACCATTGTCACGACGACAACGCCACTCCCGCCGTCATGGCCGCCTGCGCAGCCATGACGTAAGTGGGAAAAAACGCAATTTAATCACCGGCCTGCTTCAGATCATCGAGAGAGAACGCGTATCGCGACGTGCAGAACTCGCATGTCACGACGATCCTGCCGTTGTCGTCGCGCATGTCGGCAAGCTCTGCCGCTCCAAACGCCGTCAGCACATTCTCGACTTTCGCTCGGCTGCATCTGCAGAATGAGGAAAGAGGGATCACACGCTCGATCGCGACCTGCTCTTCGTGAAACAGTCTGAGCAGCAGACGCTCGACGGGCAAATCAGGATCGAGAAGCTCGTGATCCTCGACGGTCGCCGCCAGCATCTCGACGCGACGCCAGTCTTCAGCGACTTCATCTTCCCCGTCACGCTGAGCCGCGAGACTTTGCACCATCAGCCCGCCGCCGCGGCGATGCCACTCGGAGGTGCTCGACGCTGACCGGCGCCCCGCGACGAACTGGTTCGCAATCGCGATGCGGATGAACGTCGGAAGCCCTTCGCGCTGCTCGAAATAAGCGGCCGTCGTCGCCTGCAGCGGCGCATTTTCAAATGCGAGCACGCCTTGATAGCGTTCTTCGCCGGGACCGGAATCGAGCGTCAGCGCCAGATGCCCATCGCCAAGACCGGCACGCTGAGATTCTGCGGCGTCGAGCTTGGCCGCATCGTAGCGTGCATATCCCCGCAATCGACCGGGCGCGGCGTAGTCGGCAACGAGAATGGACACCGCCCCGCTCGCGCGAACCTGGAGATTGAGATTGCCGCCGTCAGGCAGCGCCGAACCGCAAAGGGCGGCAACCGCGATCGCTTCCGACAAAAACTTGCTCGGCGCATCCGGCATCGCATGTGGCGTGACGATATCGTCGAGCACCTTGCCGAGGCGGACGAGCCGGCCGCGAACGTTCGAACGGCGCGTGCGAAAAACGACGACGCTGTCGTCAGCCGGCACACGGGGCGGCTGCTGTTCGATCGGCATGGAGCGATACTCTTAGGCGTTACCCGCCGAAACACCACGCAAGAATGGCCTTCTGCGCGTGCAGGCGGTTTTCGGCTTCATCGAAAATAACCGATTGCGGGCCTTCCAGAACCTCTTCGCTGACTTCGTGTCCGCGATAAGCAGGCAGGCAATGCATGAAGATGGCGGTTTTGCTGGCCTTGCTCATCAGCTTGGCATCGACGGCATAGGGAGCCAAAATCTTCTTGCGCTTGGCGGCGCCCGACTGCCCCATCGACACCCACGTATCGGTGACGACGCAATCGGCGCCCTTCACGGCCTCATTGGGATCGGTGCCGATTTCGACATTACCCTTCTCGCGCCGGACCCAATCGATGAACTCAGCCTCCGGATAAAGCGACTTCGGGCACGCGAGCCTGAGCTTGAATCCGAAACGCACCGCCGCATGCATCCACGATACCGCGACGTTGTTGCCGTCTCCGACCCACGCGATGGTACGGCCTTTGATCGGGCCGAGATGCTCCTCGAACGTCTGGATATCGGCCATGATCTGGCACGGATGGCTCTTTTCCGTCAGTCCATTGATAATCGGGATCGTCGCGTGGCGCGCAAGCTCGACGAGCGTCGCGTGCGCGTTGGCGCGGATCATGATGCCGTCGGCATAACGCGACAGAACCCGCGCCGTGTCGGCCACGGACTCGCCGCGCCCAAGCTGCAGATCGTCATGATTGAGCGTCAAGGCTCCGCCGCCGAGCTGGCGCATCGCGACATCGAACGACACACGCGTCCGCGTCGACGGTTTCTCGAAAATCAGCACGAGAACGGCGTCTTCGATCCCCTTCGGGCGAAGCTCGGCCGGAACACGTTTCCCGGCGCGCTTCATCGCGTGCGCATTGTCGATGATCTTGCGCAGCGTCTTGGAATCGAGATCGGCAATATCGAGAAAATGCCTCGGGCCCTGTTTGGCGGTCATTAAAGTCGGAGCCTTCTCCAGCATCAGGCAACCTCACGAGCGACGCGCGAAAGCGCGCGCGATAGAATTTGCATGGCTTCGGCAATGTCTTTGTCCGAAGCGATCAGGGGTGGAAGCACGCGCACGCAGTTGTCACCAGCGCCGACCAGCAGCAGCTTTTCATCCGCCGCCACCTTGACGACCGCTTGCGGCGAGACATGCGCCTTGAGCTTGAGGCCGGTAAGAAGGCCTGCGCCGCGAACCTCTTCGACGACGTCGGCGTGCTGGTCCTTAAGACCCTCAAGTCCTTGCTTCAGATGCAGCGCTTTGGCGCGAACCGCTTCAAGAAACTCTGGCTCCGCAACGATATCGAGCACCGTCGAGGCCACCGCCATCGCCAGCGGATTGCCGCCGAACGTCGAGCCGTGCGTGCCGGGCGTCATGCCTTTCGCGGCTTCCGCCGTCGCCAGGATCGCACCGACTGGAAATCCACCGCCTAGCCCCTTCGCGACCGCCATGACGTCCGGCGTGATACCCGCCCACTCGTGCGCGAACAGCTTGCCGGTACGCCCGATGCCGGTCTGCACTTCGTCGAGCACCAGCAGCAGCCCGTGCCGGTCGCAAAGATCACGAATGGCCCGCAAGTCCTCCGGCGAGAAAGCGCGAACGCCGCCCTCGCCCTGGATCGGCTCCAGCATGATCGCCGCCGTCTCCGGCGAGATCGCAGCTTCAAGAGCCGCAAGATCTCCGGCATCGACGTGATCGAAGCCGCCCGCTTCCGGCGCGAAGCCTTCGAGATATTTTTCGTTCCCGGCTGCGGCAAGCGTCGCCAGCGTCCGGCCATGAAACGCGCCGCGGAACGTGATGATCCGCTGCCGCTCAGGATGACCGGAGACATAATGATAGCGCCGCGCAACCTTGATCGCGCCTTCGCACGCCTCCGCGCCCGAATTGCAGAAGAAGACGCGCTCGGCAAACGTCAGCCGCGTCAGCTTTTCCGCAACGGTTTCCTGGCCTTCGACGCGATAAAGGTTCGACGTGTGCCAGAGCTTGTCCGCTTGCGCCTTGAGCGCCGCGACGAGAGCCGGATGCGCGTGACCGAGCGCGTTGACCGCGACGCCTGATCCGAAATCAAGATACCGGTCGCCGTTTTCTGCAAAAAGCCATGACCCTTCGCCGCGCGCGAACACGATGTTCTGGCGGCCGTAAGTGCCCATGACGGCCGTCGACGGCTCGGTCAATGATGAGAAGCTGCCGGGTGTTTTCCCCAGCGCGGCGGGGGAAGATGCCATGTGCGTGGATAACCCCAGGCGGAAAATCAAAAAGCCGCCCACGTCCGGCGGCTCGAATGCAACCACTGATACGCGTTGACCGAATTCCTGTCAACGAATGTCCCCTATTCCCGGGGTGCCGCGAGTAGAACGGCGAGCGCTACAATCCAGCGGTTGAAAGCCTATACTCCCAAACAGGCAATTCGGACATATCCCCGGCCACGAATCGATCTGTTGCCGCCTCGCAACGTATTCCTGTCAATACCCTTATGATTAAACCTCTGGCTTGTAGGCGGGATTCAGCATGTTGTAACTTACCCTTGTTGGGCCACGAGATCTGGCGGCGCCTGTAGCGCCTCTTGTTCCGGCTGTGTATCGGCTCCAACCGCGCTCTGGGCAGCCTTGTATGAGCCGCCCGCGTCTCTTGCGCGTATGTTCCGCGTTTTCCTGAAGTTTCTGCGTTTGTAACCGGTCAGGGCCGTCGTTGTCCTGCATCCGCGTGCTGTCGTTTCGACTGCGCGCGCGCAGACATCGCGTCTCGACCGTCGTTCCGCGGGCATCCGGGGGGTGCACGCCGCTATTGCGGCTCGAGAGGGAGCATACGACGCATGTCTTGGACTGATGAGCGCGTGGATCTGTTGAAGAAGCTCTGGTCGGAAGGACTAAGCGCTAGCCAGATCGCCGGCCGTCTTGGAAGTGTGACCCGCAATGCGGTCATAGGAAAAGTTCACCGCCTCGGCCTTTCCGGCCGGGCGACCACGTCACGCATGAAAACGCACCGGCCGCGCAGTCGCATGGTCAATGCCAAGAGGCCGGTGAAACCGCGCTTCGCCCAGTCCGGCAATCCGGCCGTCCGCGCGCTCTATATGGACACCGAGGCTTACGTGCCGCCGGCGGAGGAAATCGAGATCCCGCTTGCCGAGCGCAAGACGATCCAAACGCTGACCGAATGCAGCTGCCGCTGGCCGATCGGCGATCCGCAGACCGCGGAATTTCATTTCTGCGGGCGCACGAAGGTGCCGCTTCTTCCCTATTGCGAGGTCCACGCTCGACGCGCCTTCCAGCCGGTCGCGCCACGTCGCCGCGAGCGCATCGAAATCGAGAGCCCGGTCGCCACTGCCAACGTACTTCTCGCAGTAGCCGATCCGAAGCAGCGAGCCTGAGATATTCCGCGAGGCTAGCCGGGGGGCAAAGCCAGCGGAGCACGGAAAGCCAGCAGCGCGCGGGGGCCGCTGCTGGCTTTTCTATGTCCATTTCGCTAACCGTCTTGGCGCCGTCGCAGAACGGGCTTTTTGCCGTGTGCTAACGTCTCAGGCCCGCACCGTCATCGAACAGCCCCGAGGAGACGTCCCGTGTCGAAAAACAAAGGCAAGGGAAAGTCGAATAAAGACCAGACCGTCACCTCGTCATCAAAAGCGAGCGACGCCGAACCGACGGCCGCCGACCGCAAAGCCACGAAGAAACTCGCGTCCAGCGGAACCGGCGCGGACCTTCTTAAAAGTTTTTCGATCGACGCCCCAAAGCTGCCGAAGGCGATAGAAGACGCCGCGATGCGCTCCGGCGGATACCCTTACGACGAGCGCATGAAGCGCGCGGATTTCGAGGAGCGTCTGCAGGCGCTGCAGATCGAGCTCGCGAAACTGCAGAAGCACAATCTCAAAACCGGCGGCCGCATCCTCTGTCTCTACGAGGGGCGCGACGGCTCCGGCAAAGGCTCATGCATCAAAGCCTTCAATCAGCACATGAATCCGCGCAATACGCGCACCGTCGCTCTGACCAAGCCGACCGAAACCGAACGCGGACAGCTCTACTTCCAGCGCTACGCCGTGCACCTGCCAACGGCGGGCGAAATCGTCCTCTTCGACCGCTCCTGGTACAATCGCGCCGGGGTCGAGCGTGTCATGGGCTTCTGCACCGAGCATCAGCTGGCAATCTTCCTGCGCGAGGCACCGGAGTTCGAGGGCCTGCTCGTTCGCGACGGCATCAAGCTTTTCAAATTCTACCTGACGATCGGCCGCGAAATGCAATTGAAGCGCTTCTACGAGCGCCGCCAGGATCCGTTGAAACAATGGAAGCTGTCCGACATCGACGTCGCGGCGCTCCCGAAATACGACGACTACACCAACGCCGAGGTCGAGATGTTCCGCTTCACCAACACGGTCATCGCGCCGTGGATGGTCATTCGCGCCAACGATCAGCGTCGCGCCCGCCTCGAAACCATACGCCACGTGCTGTTGGCGATCGACTATGAAGGCCGCGATCTCGCGGCCATCGGCGCGGCCGATCCGCAGATTATTTATTCGCCCGCGTAAACGATCATCGGACCAGCAGGATCGGCGCCTGGATCGCGGCCGACGCGCGCGAAAGCTCCCGGCCGTCGGCGACCGCCGTACCGCCAAAGCGCGCAACGACGAACGACGGCTTCATGCGCGCAACGATCTCGGTCATCGCGCCCGGCACACCGAACGTCGGGCCGATCGGCGCGAACACGACAGGCAATGCGTCGGCCGTCAACAGACGCGCCTGATGCTCAAGATCGGCATGCTCCGCCGCCGTCTCCGCTCCGATGACGAGATGAATAGCGGCCCCGGGCAGCGATAACCGCTCGGCCGCACGCAGCATCGACGGCAAGCGTTCGCCGTCTTCGACAATAACGACGACACCCGTTTTCCGGTTTTTCAGCGCATCGCCGCACAACAGAAAACCCGTCGCGCCGCTGACGTTGGCAAGCAGCGAATTGATGACCGACTGCCCGCCGACCGCCGGTGTGCCGGTCAATGCCACGATATTCCAAGGTCCCCGCATCAGGCACATCTCGGAAATGCGGTCGACGGCATCGCCTTGCGCCAGGGCATGACGAACCTTCACCTTGTGGGTCCGGCCTGCATCCTCGACCGTCCGCCGGCAACGCTGCGCCAGAAGCTGGAAACGGTACGCGACGGGCGGAACATCCGGCAGGCTGACATGACCGATGCGGCGGAATGGAACTTCACCGCTTTCATCCGCACGCTGATCGACGACGATCGTCTCGATTTCCGCGTCATAGGCTCGAGCCAGACGGAGCGGCGCCTCGAGAACCGTCGGCGTGCAGCGCGACTCGGGATCGAGCCAGAGAACGACGCGGCCACTCAGCTCGGAAGCTTCGGCCACGTGCGTGATCATGGAGTTTCCCCGTCGGCACGATGCGCCAACGCCTCGGTAACGTCGGAAGCCCGGATCTGCGTAGCATCGCGCGCGCCTGCGACGGCATCGGCGTCTTTGAGGAGATGCAGCAGCGTCGTGCAGGAGAGTGAAACGCGACCGCCGCCACGCCGGACCGCATCCTTGTAGATGATCGGCGCGACGCTCGGCGCCAGCGGGCGAAGCGCGTGATCGGACGCGAGCCGGGCCGCACCCATCGAATATTCGACCTCGGGCATATCCGCGAGCGCCACTGCCGAGCTAAGCTTGGCGACGTGCGGAAAATGCCGGCCGACCCCGGGCTCGATCGCTTCGAGCTTTGACCACGACGGTTCGTCGGCGATCAGGATGACGGTTGCGGCGAGCGGCACCGGATCAGCCTTGATCGACAGGCCCGGCCCGCTCAGCGGCGTGATCTCGCGCGACGCGAGCACGGCGCTCAAGGCCGACCACGCCATTGGATCGGCGGCAAGCCGCCAAGCCTCGATGATGACGAATCCCGAACCGGCGCGGGCCAGTTGACCCGGAACATGCGCCGGACGTCCCAGCGCATCGCGGCCGATTTCACCCAGGAGTTCGACGGGCGACACATGCCGCACGGTCACGACCTTGCGCGCCTCGTCGCCGTCATCGGCCGCCAGATTGAGCGGCATGGCCGCCTGCGCTCCAGCTGCGCCGCCCGATGTCGACGACGCCACGAATGCGTCTTCGACGGCGTCGATCGCCGCGACGATCGACTGGTCGTCCTCATGCGCGCCCTTGAGGGCGACAAGGCTCGGCCGGATCGCGCGCAAAGCCGTCTGCCTGACGAGCGCCTCATATTTCTCGCTCGCCTCGAACTCGACATTTGGAAGCGTCGCCACGATCGACTGCAGCTCGCCCTCGAGCGTCGTGATCTTGGCTTCGACGTTCCGCTTCAGAGCCTCCGGCAGCGCCCGGAAAACGTCCGAGCGGACGACACGCCCCTCATGCATGGGCGCCAGCACATAACCATCGAGCGATTTGACCACCGCGATGTTCTGCGATTCCGCGCGCCGTCGCACTTCATCGACGGCCTTGTCGCCGAGATAGCGAATTTCCTCTTCCAGCAGATCGAGGCTGATCCGGTGCTCGTCGCTTTTGGTGTGCCGTTCGAACGCGACCGTCGCCTTGTCGATGGCGGCGCGAAGATCGCGCACCAAGTCCCCAGCCTTCCCATGCGGAATGGCGAAGGCTTTCGCGCGCGTCGGCGTGTGCCGTTCGATGACGTAAATCCAATCGTCGGCAGCGTTGCGCGCCGTTTCCGCCGCAAGCTCTTCCGCGAGCGCCAGCCGTCCGGTGCCTGGCTCACCAAGAATGAGAACATGCTCGCCCGGCTTTGCATTGAGCGCGACACGAATTTTTTCCACGGCGCGCTTCTGCCCGAAGACATGCGGCTGCGCTGAAGGCGCAATCGGCGAAGGTTCGGTCGGAACCTGCGGCGGCTTGATCGTCTTCGTGTCCTGAACTTCGATCTGTCCGGCCGTAGTCGCGACACCGGCCAGCCTGTCGGCCAACCGATCGGCAAGCCGCGACGTCACCAGCGTGACGACATTGGTTTGCGGTATTGGCTGCGGCGGCGTTTTGGAAGATTGCGCGCTTGCGGCTTCCGTTTGCGCGGCAGGCTCGACGGCACGTTCTTCAGCGACGACCGGCGTATCGGCTTTCTTTGCCGATCTATTGCGCCAGAAAACCATGCCACAATCCCCCAGGAAGGCAACGCCTCTACACCTGCGGACGTTGTGACGTGTCCGCGATCGCTTGCCACTGACTGTCGCACCGCCATAATGGCGGCACCATGACGGACGCGCCTTCCTCCGCAACGAATAATTCAATGGCTAACGTGACGACGCCCGTCGTCGTTTCAATTCGAGACGATGCGCGCGCCCGCGCCATCCTGCGCGGTACGCAACGCCTTTTAAAATCGCTGAACTTCGAAAGCTTGAGCGAAGTCTCGCTCGGAAACGGTCGTCGCGCCGATGTTCTGGCATTGGCGCGCGACGGACGAGTCTGGATCGTTGAAATCAAGTCGAGCATTGCCGACTTTCGCACCGATCAGAAATGGCACGAGTATCGCGACTATTGCGACGGCCTGCTGTTCGCGGTCGCGCCGGATTTTCCAGTCGAGATTTTACCCGCCGATACCGGACTGATCCTCGCCGACGCTTATGGCGGAGAACTCGTGCGCGACGCGCCGAGCCACCCCATAAGCCCCGCACGTCGCAAAGTCTTGACGCTGTCGTTCGCGCGCACAGCCGCGATGCGCCTGCTCTCGCAGCTCGATCCTGGCGCCAAAATCGAATAGCGCAAAACCGGTCCGAGCTGCCTCGGCCTGTCGATTTATTTCGGCGCGCGCTTCGCGAGGATACGCTGTAGAGTCCGGCGATGCATGTTCAGTCGCCGCGCGGTCTCCGAGACATTGCGATTGCACAGCTCGTAGACGCGCTGAATATGTTCCCAGCGCACGCGATCGGCCGACATCGGATTTTCCGGCGGTGGCGCCTTCGAGTCGCTCGGCGCAAGCAGCGCGTCCGTCACATCGTCGGCATCGGCGGGCTTCGCGAGATAATCGACCGCGCCGAGCTTCACGGCCGTCACCGCCGTCGCGATGTTGCCGTAACCCGTCAGCACGATGGCGCGAGAGTCGGGCTTCAGCCGCGCGAGTTCCGCGATGACGTCGAGACCCGAGCCGTCCTCGAGGCGCATGTCGACGACAGCGAACGCCGGTGGCTTTTCGCGAATGAGGTCGACACCTTCGGCAACCGAATGCCCGAAGCGGACTTCGAATCCACGCAACTCCATCGCCCGCGCGAGGCGCTGCAGGAAGGCGCGATCGTCGTCCACGATGACCAGCGACCGATCGGCCGGCAACTCATCCTGTTTGAATGACAGATCCTCGGTAACCACGTTATCCTCCCGCATCAGGGCTCACCTGCATGTTTGTTCACTTTTTGCATAATCCAACGCTGATACTCCAGCCGCAACCCCTTAGGCACGGAAAATCGAGCCCGAAAGGTTACCAGCGGGCTATTCCGACCGATTCCTTTCGTCACAACGGCCGCATTAAACCGTATTGGCCCTCCGCGCGCGCGCTCCAGGCCAGTCAAACGTGCCCTGGGGCAACTCGAAGGCGCTGCGCGGCCAGGCGATCTGGATGACCGCACCGCTGCGTGGTGACGGCTGGTTGGAAAAGGTTACGGTCGCGCCCGAGCGCTCGAGCAGCGTCTTGGCGATGAAAAGCCCGAGGCCCAGGCCCGAATGGCCTCTGTCGCCCTTTTCCTCGTAGCGGCGCGACGTAACATATGGCTCCCCGATCGTATCCATCATTTCCGGCTTGAAGCCTTGCCCATCGTCGATGATCGTCACCATCACTTGCGCAACGTTCCAGCGCGCCGACAGATGCACTTCTGAAGCCGCGAAGCTCACGGCATTTTCGATCAGGTTGCCGAGCCCATAGATGACGCCCGGCCGCCGGTAACCGATGGGTTCTTCGCGCGCGGTATCGTCGAGTCCCGGAAGCGGATGCGCCGAAATGATGATGCGTTTACCTGAGTTCCGGTGCGCCGCCGACGCCTCTTCCAGAAGTTCGACCGTCGTGATGCTGGCGTGCATCGGGTCCTGCTCGCCGGGCTTGCGGGTCAATTTCTGCAAAATCTCGCGGCAGCGCTTCGCCTGGCTGTGAAGCAACTGCAGATCCTCGCGAAACCGGCTCTCCGGGCCGAGTTCGTGCTCGAGTTCCTTTGCAACCAGCGTGATCGTCGACAACGGCGTTCCAAGCTCATGCGCCGCCGCCGCCGCAAGACCATCGAGCGCATGCAGACGTTGCTCGCTCGCCAGCACCAGATCGGTCGCCGCCAGCGCCGCCGACATCTGGCGCGCTTCCTTGTTCAACCGCCACGTATAAAACGCCATGAAAATCATAGACGCGACCAGCGCCGTCAGCGAGCCGATTTTGTAATCGCGCGGCAACTCAAATCGCAAACCCTCATACCAGGGAAGCGGATCGTGGAATGAAATGAGCAGTCCGCCGGCCGCGATCACGATGGCGCCGAGAATAAATGTGTAGCGCATCGGTTGCGTTGCGGCGGCGACCGTGACCGGAGCAACGAGCAGCACCGAGAATGGATTTTGAATGCCGCCGGTAAAATAGAGGAGCCCCGCAAGCTGCAAGACGTCGTAGACAAGTAATCCGAACGCCAAGCTCGTGCTGAGGCGATAGCGGGCCGGATAGCGGATCGACAGAAAGACATTAAGCCACGCCGACATAGCGATCAGGATGAGGCAGTTTCCGATGTTGAACGGAAACCCATAGTAAAGTCTGATCAACGCCACGGCAGCGAGCTGCCCCAGCACGGCCATCCAGCGCAACCGCACACTGGTAACGAGCCGAAGTTGACTTTCGCGCTCGTTCACGATGCCCTTCAAGACCGGCGCGACTGCCGTTTTGCTTTCTGCCGGCGTGCTCATAGCGCTGAAATCCAACGTTGATTGTGGTAACTGCGAACCACGCGTGATGGGCTTGCACGGCAGTCCAGAAAGACCGACATGAGAGATCGTGCTGCCGCTGTATCTACCCAAAGCATAACGGAGACTTCAAGAAGATGAACCGTGGTATGATTGGATTGGCCCTGGGCGGACTATTGTTGGGCGCTGTATTCGGCGCATTGGCCCTGCGACCGACCGATAACCCGGACAATGGCCGCGCGGCCTCCGTTTCTGGAAAACCTCTGGTCGGCGGTCCTTTCAGCCTCATAGACCAGACCGGCAAACGCGTGACCGATCAGGATTTCCGCGGCAAGGAAATGCTTGTCTTCTTCGGCTTCACCAATTGCCCGGACATTTGTCCGGCTGGCTTGCAGGTGATGTCGGCCGCGCTGCAACAACTCGGCAAAAAGGCCGACGACGTCGTACCTCTTTTCATTACTCTCGATCCGGAACGCGATACGCCGGAAAAGATGTCTGAGTATGTGAAGAACTTCAGTCCGCGATTGGTCGGATTGACGGGAAGCGCAAGCGAGATCGCCGCGACTGCGAAAGCTTATCGGGTTTTCTACCAGAAGGTCCCTGACGAAAAGAATCCGAACAACTACAGCGTCGACCATTCCGCGTTCTTCTATTTGATGGGCAAGGATGGTTCATTTCTCGCACCTATTCCGATCACGAATGATCCGGCGCAACTCGCGTCCTCGATTGATAAGGCATTGGGATAGTTGACGCGGCGAATCGATGCTGAGACCTCAACGCCACACATCCACCAGCGCCAGCCCGTCTATGACGTTGCCACTGGAGCAACGACGCGAACCTTGTTAGGTCATCTTCGTGCTGCATTGGTCCGGCACACGCGTGCCGAACTTCGCTGCATCGACACGATGCGCGTCAGCTTGGGGGGCAGGACGCTTGGGGATCAAGAATAAACCGCACATTGCCGAGTTGTCTTCTCAAGCACGCGCCGTACGTCTTGAAGACATCGGCGCGCAACTCGAAGTGCGTCGTCATCCCAGCGCGCGACGCCTGACGCTGCGGGTCAGCCGCACGCGCCGCGCGGTGATCGTCACACTGCCGCTGCAGTGCAACCTCGACGAAGCAGGCACATTCCTCAATCGTCACATCGACTGGGTTCGTGCACGCCTCGATAGCCTGCCGAACCACATTCCGTTCGAGAATGAAGCGGCGATGCCGTTGCGCGGCGAGCTTCACAAGATCGCATTCACCGGCGCCCCACGCACACGGATCGTCTCCCTCGATCGCGACGCGCGCAATCATCCGGCGATCCTCGTTCCGGGTCCAAAGGATCTCGCCGCGAACCGCTTAACGCGCTGGCTGTTTGATCAGGCCAAAAGCGACCTCGAAAAGAGTGTCGCCACGCACGCCGCTGTATTGTCGTTGAAAGCCAAGCGCATCGCGATCCGCGATCAGACGAGCCGCTGGGGCTCATGCTCGACGACCGGCGCGTTGTCGTTTTCCTGGCGCCTTGTTCTAGCTCCGTCCTTCGTCCTCGATTACGTCGCCGCGCACGAAGTCGCGCACCTCGCGGAAATGAACCACGGTCCGAGATTCTGGGCGCTCGTCAAAAAGATCCGCCCCGAATTCGAAGCCGCCAAGCAATGGCTGCAGGTGCGCGGACCGGATTTGCACCGTTACGGCCCGGATCACGGCCACAACCCCTAGAGTGCTTCCGGAAAAGTGGACGCCGGTTTTCCGATAAGAAGCACGACAAAACAAAGAGTGCTTCCGGAAAAGTGGGAACCGGTTGTCCGCTAAGAAGCACCAAACAAAAAACCAGCGGCTTTCCGTGGTTACACCCAAATCGGGAAGGCTCTAGTGATCGCCGATCACGAATGCCGCGACGCCCCGGCGCGCTTCGACAGGCTCGCCATCCGGCATCGCATCCCGCTGTTGATCGAGTTCATCGGCAAGCGCGCGGGCGATGAAATCGTCGCCGATGTTGCTCGTCGGATGCGACGGCGGCGGAGGTGATAACGGCGGCGACGACAAATGCGCGGCAGCAGCGTCCGCCGTCATATCCACCGTCCTCGGCCGCGCTGAATTTTGAACGCTGCCACGACCGGCTCCCGGCAAAGCTTCGTGATACTGAACGACACGCGGCGCGCCCGCCGCTTTCACCCCATGCGATGCATCATCCGCTGCGAAATCCGCGTCTTCCGGCTCAGGCCTACTGACGACTGTGCCGGGCAACGGCTCCGGCGGCAGACCTTGGTGCGCAACCCGCATGATCTGATTCCAGATTTCCGCCGGCAAGCTGCCGCCCGTCGTGCGGATCATCGGCTTGCCATTGTCGTTGCCGACCCACACGCCCGCCGTCAGCTGGCTGGTGTAGCCGATGAACCAGGCATCGCGAAAATCCTGCGTCGTCCCGGTCTTGCCCGCGGCAGGGCGATCCGGCAACGCCGCCCGTCGCCCAGTTCCATAGACGACGACAGCATTCAACATATCGTTCAGCGCGCCGATCTGATCGAGGCTCGCGACGCGGTCGGTGCGCGGCGGCGGACTGACATAGACAGGCGATCCGCTTCCGACACGAACCTGCGAAATGATATGCGGCTCGACCGCCTCGCCGCCGTTCGAGAACACGGCATAGGCGCCCGACATCTCGAGCAGCGAGACTTCCGACGTGCCGAGCGCCAGCGACGGACCTTCGTGCAGATCGGACCTGATGCCAAGGCGTCGCGCAACCGCAATGGTGCGCCCTTGCCCGACATCCTGATTGAGACGCACGGCGACGGTGTTGACCGACTGCGCCAAGGCCTGCCGAAGCGTGATCTCTCCGGCGAATTTGTTGTTGTCGTTCTTCGGTGACCAGCCGCCGATCGTAACCGGCGCGTCAAACATCATGGTGTCCGGCGTCATGCCATGATCGAGTGCCGCGAGATAGACGAACGGCTTGAACGCCGAACCCGGCTGCCGCTTCGCCTTCACCGCGCGATCGAACTGGCTTTCGGCGTAGTCGCGCCCGCCGACGAGCGCGCGAATGCCGCCGTCCTTGTCGAGCACGACGAGCGCAGCCTGGCTCGCGCCGAACGCCGTACCCTTTCGCGCTAGCGTATACTTGACGATCTTTTGCGCACTGCGCTGCAAATCCCGGTCAAGCGTCGTTTGCACGATAACTTCGCCGCTCGCGGTTTGCGAAATCGGCGGCATCTGATCGAGAATATAATCGACGACGTATCCGGTGTCGGGCGCGATGGCGGTTGTCTTCGGATCGGCGAAGATCACCGGCTGCGCGAGCACGGCCTTTTCCTGTTCCGGCGAAATGAACCCCGCGTCGCGCATCAGCGAAACGACCACCCGCCCGCGTTCGCGCGCCGCCTCGGGGTTTGTCGCCGGAGAATATTTCGATGGCGCTTTGAGAAGCCCGGCGATGACCGCCGCTTCCGCCAGATTGAGACTTCGCGCAGGCTTGCCGAAATAGCGCTCGCTCGCCGAGCCGACACCGTAGGCGCCAGCGCCGAAATAACACTGGTTGAGATAGAGCTCGAGAATTTCGTCCTTCGTCAGTCGGACTTCGAGCCACAGCGCCAACCCAAGCTCGGCGATTTTACGCGTGAGCGTTCGTTCTTGCGTCAGGAACAGGTTTTTCGCGAGCTGCTGCGTCAGCGTCGAACCGCCTTGTGCGAAACGTCCAGCCCTGAGATTGGCGAACATCGCCCGGAACATGCCGAACGGATCGACGCCGTAATGATCGAAAAAGCGCCGGTCCTCTGTCGCGACAACCGCCGCCGGAATGAGTTTCGGTAGATCCGCGAGCCGCACATATTCGTGCGCCGCGCCACGCTCCGCGATGGTGGTTCCGTCGCGCGCCAAAATCCGGATGAGCGGCGCGCGATCGTTATTACGCAGTGCGAGAGGATCGGGAAAGACGACGGTGTAATAGACCATCATCGCCGCGAACGTCAGAATGATGCCGCCAGTTGCCGCGACGCCGAAGCTGAGGGCCAGGCGATACTTGAGTTTGAGGCGCCCCGCCAGCGAGCTTGCGACAGTCCGCTGCGTCAGAGGCGAAGGCGACACCGGATCGGGTTCGTTCCCGAAATCAAAAGCCTGTTGCGCAACGGACTGAAAAGGCGCCGGCAGCGTCGGCGGCGCATGGGTCTTACCGAGGCCGAGCGCTTTGCCCACGACCCACGCGCAAAACCGGATCGTCGCTCTCAGAAGACGAAACACCGCCGCACCTAACAATCGATAACGTTCAACGCGCCGCACGTTGCCATGGCGCAGCCGGCGCGGAACGATTTGTACTGAGCAATATCAGACCTTGGCTAAGGGCCGGTTAAGTTCGCCGCAATGCTGCCTTCGAATGCGCGACTCGAAGCTGTTGTTGTAGGTGCTCGAGCACCACCGAACGGGAAAAGTGCAACGCGAGCAAAATGCGCGATGGCATCGGGCGGCGCTGGCGTTCATAATTGCGTAAGAATGCGGGGAGGCTGATGTCAGCAACGAATGAACTTGTAGCTTACAAGGATGCACTGCTTGTCCTCGGCACGGCCGGGGTCGTTGTTCCATTGCTGCATAGAGCCGGCGTCAGTACCGTTCTCGCATTTCTGCTTGCGGGCGCCGCGCTGAGCCCCGGCAGCCTCGGCGCGCTGACGCCCTACTTTCCCTCGCTATCCTGGCTGACCATCACTGACCCGGAACGACTGTCGAAGTTCGCCGAATGGGGCGTGGTTCTGCTGCTCTTCCTGATCGGCCTGGAGCTTTCGTTTGAACGTCTGTCGACGATGCGCCGCCTGGTCTTCGGATTGGGCGGCCTCCAAGTACTCGTCTCTACGGCCGCAATCGCCATTTTCGCCATCGAAATCGGCCAGACCCCGACGACCGCCATCGTCATCGGCTCGGCGCTCTCCCTGTCGTCGACCGCTATCGTGATCGAAATTCTGGCGCGCCAGAAACGACTGTCGACCACCGTCGGACGAACGAGTTTTTCGATCCTGCTTTTCCAGGATCTGGCCGTCGTGCCGATCCTCCTGCTCGTCGGCATCCTTGAACCAGGAAGCAAGCAGTCGCTCATGGTCGGAATTCTGACCGCCCTGCTGCAGGCCGCGGCGGCGCTGCTGATCATCATCGGCGTCGGTCGGTTCCTGCTGCAGCCTTTCTTTCGCCTTGTCGCCCAGACGCACAACCACGACCTCTTCATCGCCGCGACGCTTTTCGTGGCGGTCGGCACGAGCTTCATTTCCGCGGCCGCCGGCCTTTCACTGGCGCTCGGCGCCTTCGTCGCAGGTCTGCTCCTGGCCGAAACCGAGTACCGGCGCGCCGTGCAGACGACGATTGAGCCGATCAAATCACTGCTCCTCGGCGTCTTTTTCTTTTCCGTCGGATCGAGCCTCGAGCTTAAATCTCTCATCTCCAACCCGGTGGCCATCCTGTTGACGGCCGGCGGCACGATCGCGCTGCAAACGGCCATCATCTACGGACTTTCCCGCCTGTTTGGCATCAGCCGCGGACCAGCGATCGAGACAGCAACGCTGCTTGCGCCGTGCGGAGAATTCGCATTCGTCATTCTGACGGTGGCCATCAGCTACGGACTGCTCGAGCAGGAATTGGCGAGCATTTTGCTGACGTCCGTGTCGCTGTCGATGGCCCTGATCCCAGCAACCGCAAAGATCGGCCGCTGGCTGTCGAAGCGGAATGCGCCGCCAGCCTCTGTCGACCCGGCCCTCTCCGTCGCGCCGACGGGAAGCGAGAACGCAACGGCTCTGGTCGTCGGCTACGGTCGCGTCGGCCAGCTCATCGGCGACATGCTCGCCGAGCATCAGATGCGCTACATCGCGATCGATCGCGACCCGCGCCTCGTTGCAAACGCACGCCGCGACGGAAAGCCGGTCTATTTTGGCGACGTCAGTCGGCTCGAATTCTTGAAGCACTGCGGCCTCGACACCGCGAAGGCAGCGATCATCACGATCCACACGCAGGCGGAAATCGATGCAATCGTGCAGGCGCTGCGCACGAATTACCCCAAGCTGGTCATCGTCTCGCGCGCCAAGGACGCGAACCACGCGCGCCATCTCTACGAAATCGGAGTCAGCGACGCCGTGCCGGAAACGATCGAAGCGAGCCTTCAGCTTTCCGAGGCCGCGCTCGTCGGACTCGGCATCCCGACCGGCCTCGTCATCGCATCGATCCATGAAAAGCGCGATAAGTTCCGCACCGAGCTTCAAGGCGCCGCGAAAAAAGCCGGCACCGAAACTCGCGCACTGCGAAGCCGCAAGGTGCTTTAGAGTGCTTCCGGAAAAGTGGGAACCGGTTTTCCGGTAAGAAGCACGATCAACAAAAGGGTCTAGGCGCTTTCAATCGACGATTCAAACGGCGTCGCACCGAGCAAGCGCCGCGTCACGGCCACTGCCTGGCCCAATCCGGCGCGGCGACATTCTGAAACCGCAACGGAGCGAGATCGGCAACGAGCGTCGCATTCTCAACCGGGTCCAGAACCGGCTCCTGAGCCGATACCGCCGCGAGCCGATAGAGCTTGCCGTCGAGTGCGAACAGCAGATCGCCGTTCGACTGCCAGTCCGCCCACGAACATTTTTCGATAAGGCGAATGCCCACGCCCTCGCGAAGCACCTCGAAGTCCTCGACATACCACGGCCCGTTCTTCTGATAGATCGCACGCAGAAATCGCCTTAAGACAAGCCCGCTCTTCGGCGACGGCCGATCATAGATCTCAGGCGCATTGAACAGCCACGCATAGCCCGATTGCCGATATGGGCCCGCGTCGCCCTCGCTGACGAAAACCCATCCGTCACGTGTGATCCGCTCATGATGCACGGGATTGTCCTCGCCGCGTCCCGCGTGCTCGCTCCATCGGCGCACTTCGAAATTTCCCGGCCGCCTCAAAGGCTCGTCCCCGAGCGGATGCCAACGCGCCTTGGGGACGCCTGGAATGACGGGCGCTTTGATGTCCAGATGATTGAGCCCAATGACGCGCGGCGTTTCGAAAAGACCGCCCCCGCCCCACGCGTCGCCTTTCGGCCAGAGCGCCAGCGCAGTCAGATACGGCGTGCGGCTGACGGCCGTCCAAGTCTCGAAAGGCGCCTGCCACTTGGCCGCAAAATAGATCAGCAGATCGCCATCGGGCGAGAGATCGCAGCGCCGCTCATAAATGCGCCCATTGAACCATTGCCCCGGCTCTAGCCGGTCGTGATCGAGCCACCAGCGGAGCGCCAGCACCTGCTTTGACGGACCGCGCCGAAAGACAACGGCCGATCGCCCGTCCCGCGCAAGGATCGCATAAATCCGGCACGACGGTTCGGTTGCAAACGGGGTTGCTCCATCCGTCGCGACACGACCTCACACGTCCAAGTTCGACACGTTGAGCGCGTTTTCCTGGATGAATTCACGGCGCGGCTCGACGACATCGCCCATCAGCTTGGCGAAAATTTCATCCGCCTCCGCGAGATCGCCGACCTTCACCTGCAAGAGCGTGCGAACATCCGGATCGAGGGTCGTTTCCCAAAGTTGCTCGGGATTCATCTCGCCCAGACCTTTGTAGCGCTGCAGCTCGATGCCCTTGCGGCCCGTTGCATAAACGGCATCGAGCAGCGACCGCGGCCCGAACACGGCTTCGACCTTGTCCTTGCGCTTCAGCTTCGCGGGCTTGTCGTACACTTCGACGAGATGCGCGTGACGCTCATTCAAGCGTCGCGCGTCGAGCGAACCCAACAGCGCGCGATCGAGAAAATGCACCTCCGTCACGCCGCGAACTTCGCGTTTGAACACGAAGCCGTCGTTGCCGAAGCGGCCTTCCCACCCGGTCTCCATTTCTTCCGAGATATCGTCGAGACGCTTTGCAACGCGCGCCGCCGCCGCAGTCGCCTCCGTCGCCGACTGCAGGTACGCGGGATTAAAAATACCGCCGATGGCGCCCTGCTCCACGACATTGCGATTGTAACGCGAATGCAGGCCGTTGATGCCGCCCGAAATCTGCCGCGCTTGCTCGACGATATCGCGAAGATCACGCCCCGCACGCTCGGTGCCGTCGCCGGTCACCAGAACCGCGTCGACGAGACCTTGATCGATAAGATAATTTTCGAGCGCGCGTTCATCCTTGAGATACGACTGCGCCTTGCCCCGCGCGACTTTGTAAAGCGGCGGCTGCGCGATGTAGACGTGCCCCTTGTCCACCAGCTCCGGCATTTGCCGATAGAAAAACGTCAGCAGCAGCGTACGGATGTGTGCGCCATCGACGTCGGCGTCGGTCATGATGATGACCTTGTGATAGCGCAGCTTGTCGAGCTTGAACTCATCGCGGCCGATGCCCGTGCCCAGCGCTGCGATAATATTCGTCACCTGCTCCGACGACAGCATCTTGTCGGTGCGCGCCCGCTCGACATTCAGGATCTTACCTCGGATCGGCAGCACCGCCTGGAACTCGCGCTTGCGGCCTTGCTTCGCCGAGCCGCCTGCGGAGTCACCTTCGACGATAAAAACTTCAGTCTTCGACGCATCGCGATCCTGGCATTCGGCAAGCCCGCCCGGCAGCCGCAGCCCGTCGAGCGCACCCTTGCGCCGCGTCAGATCGCGCGCCTTGCGTGCCGCTTCACGCGCCAGCGCCGCCTCGACGATCTTGCCGACGATGACTTTCGCTTCTTTCGGATGCTCTTCGAACCACGCGCCGAGTTGATCACCGACCGCTGACTCGACCACCGGCTTCACTTCCGACGAAACGAGCTTGTCCTTCGTCTGAGACGAAAACTTGGGGTCCGGAACTTTGACCGAGAGCACGCACGTCAAACCTTCACGCGCATCATCGCCGGAAAGCGAAACCTTCTCCTTTTTTGCGAGCCCGGTTTCTTCGGCATACTTGTTGACGATACGCGTCAGCGCGCTCCGGAACCCGGCGAGATGCGTGCCGCCATCCCGCTGTGGAATGTTGTTCGTGAAGCACAGCACCGTCTCATGGTAGCTGTCGTTCCACCACAGCGCCGCCTCGACGGTGATGCCGTCCTTTTCGCCCAAAACCATGATTGGATCGGGGAGCGCCGAAGACTTCGAGCGATCGAGATAGCGCACGAAAGCTGCGGTACCGCCATCGTATACGAATTCCTGCCGCTTGACATCGGCGTGGCGCGCGTCGGTCAAAACGATCTTGGCCCCGGAATTCAGAAACGCCAATTCGCGCAAACGATGTTCGAGCGTTGCGAAATCGAATTCCATGACATTGTGAAACGTTTCGGTGCTTGGCAGAAACGAGACTTCCGTTCCGCGCTCACCATTGGCGTCACCGACGACCGAGAGCGGCGCAACCGTGTTGCCGTTGTGAAATTCGACAAAGTGTTCTTTTCCGTCGCGCCAGATCCGGCATCTGAGCCATGACGACAATGCGTTGACGACCGATACGCCGACGCCGTGCAGACCGCCCGAAACCTTGTAGGAATTCTGGTCGAATTTGCCGCCCGCATGCAGCTCGGTGAAGACGATTTCGGCGGCCGAGCGCTTCGGAACCTGATCGTCGTCGTTCTTGATGCCGGTCGGAATGCCCCGCCCGTCATCGCGCACGGTGCACGAGCCGTCGGGATTAAGCGTGACCTCGCAACTCTTCGCGTGACCGGCGAGAACCTCGTCGATGCCGTTATCGACGACCTCGTAAATCATGTGGTGCAGACCCGACCCGTCGTCGGTGTCGCCGATGTACATGCCCGGGCGTTTACGGACCGCATCGAGCCCCTTCAGCATCTTGATGCTGTCCGCGCCGTAGTCGTCAGGCGCGGGCATTTTCTTCAGCGGTTGAGCGGTCATTTTTTGCTTTTCTCAAGGGACAGAAACCAGACCGCTTTAATACCACAAAAAGCCTTCAACCGCCGCATGAAATCGATTCAATCAGCCGTAAAAAAATCTATTCTTTTCATTGCCTTGTGTGTGACCGTTTGTCCCTTGGGAGCGCCTTATTCCGAAACCGTGATTTTGCCCTCCTGAACGGCCCAGAAACGCGCCCGATCCGCAAGCGCATCGAAGGCGTTCTTATCCGTGCCGGTCATCCACGCCTGCGCGCCGAGATGCAGGATTTCGTCGAACAGCGCGGCGCGCCGGTCGGCGTCGAGATGCGCCGTAATTTCATCCAGCAGCAGGATCGGTGCCGCGCCTTCCTGGCGCTCGGTCAGAAGTTCCGCGTGCGCCAGGACGAGGCCGAGCAGCAAAGCTTTTTGCTCTCCTGTCGAACAGTGCCGCGCGGCAAGTTCCTTGGGACCGTGCTCGACGATCAGATCGGAACGATGCGGCCCGTCGAGAGTCCGCGACGCCGCCCGGTCGCGTTCGCGCGTTTGCCGGAGCGTTTGCGCATAAAGATCTTCCGCCTCGACGGCCGAGAGGCGTTGCAAGCTGTCCTCGATGCTGCCTTCGAGCCGGAATGACGACCACGGAAACGCGGAGTCTGGATCGCGCTCGCGCCGTTTATCGACGATTTGCACCATCGCCGCGACCGCTTCGAGACGCGCCGCCGCGACGGCAACACCCGTCTCCGCCATCACGCGTTCGAAGCCCGCAAGCTGCGAGTCATCGCGCACGCCATCTGCGAGCAATCGGTTGCGGCTCGTCATCGCCCGTTCGAAACGTCCGGCAATCGTGCGATAACCATGATCGAAACAGAGGATCAGGCGATCGAGAAACCGCCGCCGCTCGGACCCTGGCCCGGTAAAGAGCCCGTCCATCGCTGGCGTCACCCAGACGATTTCGAGATAATCGGCGAGCACGCCGGAACTCGTCTGCGCCGTTCCATCAATGCGCACGATCCGCCCGCGCTCCGATGAACCCCGCCCACTCGCGCCAGCATGGCTCAGCGCCTCGCGGCCCGGTGGTGCAAGTTCCATCGTTCGTCGCGGCTCGCCCCGGTCAAATTCCCCTCCCCCTTGCGGGGAGGGGTTAGGGGTGGGGGTATCGTTCTCGACACCACCATTGGGAGCCGCTCGACCCTGTAAGCCCGTGCCGATATCCGCCGCCCCGGCAAGCGTATGCGCGCGCGCCGCGACCGCGAAACCGCCGTCGCCTCGAGCCCGCGCCAGATCGCTGAACGGCACGCGCCTGAGCCCTTGCCCCGGCGCCAACAGCGACAGCGCTTCGAGAAGATTGGTCTTGCCCGACCCGTTGGCCCCGACGATCACCTGCGGCCCGGCGTCTGTCGTGACGTTCGCCGCCACATAGCTGCGAAAATTCGTCAGCGCCAGCCGCTCGATCCAGAGTGCGTTTGTGCGGGCAGTCTCTGTGATCACTTCAAGAGAACCGGCGGTAATCCCCCTCCCCCTTGCGGGGAGGGGTTAGGGGTGGGGGTAGCTTCCCTCGCCAACGCATTGAGTGCGCCGGGCACACTTTCCATCACGCCATCAACATTTATAGCAACATCCATATTGCTGAACCGAAGCGCCACGAATCCTTGCGCAGAGATAACAGTGACAGCGCTTCGAGAAGATAGTCTGTCCAACTCGTTGGCTCTGACGATCACCTGCGACCCGTCGGTCGTGACGCTCTCCGCCACATAGCTCCGAAAATTCGGCACCGGCCGCTCGACCCAGAGCGTCAAAACGGTATCCCGTCCAGAATCTTCCGCTTGGCTGCCTGGAGCTTTGCCGATGTCCGCTCATCCTTTGCCAAAATCGAATTGATCTCTTCAGCGATTTTTTCGGCGGCACGATCCCTGCGCGGAAGCGCTTGCTGCTTTGAAATAAAGCCTGTTGGATCTTCGCCCATCTTCAAAGATATGATCTTGACGCCCCTCGCGTATGCAAACCCGATTTCCTGTTGGGTCCACACGCTTTCAGAGAAGCCTCGGGTATGAATTGCTACAAACGCATCCATCGCGCGAAGCGCTCGCTCAATTTCCGCTTGCCATTCAAGAGTGGGCTCAATGTCTTCATGAGCGACAAATCCACTGATCGAGTAGGACGCCAAGCATTCCTTAAGTCTGGTTGCTTTATCGCGATGATCAGAAAGATGGCTTATGAACATCTTTAAGTCAGTCGTATCGATCCAATTTTGCGGGTCGCCGATTGCCGCCGGAGAACCCGTAGGGAACCCCACATCGAGTTCCCCTGCCATCTTTAAGAGGGTGGCCTCATCTACCGACCGCAAAGCCTCCTTCGAGTAAACCCACTTGCTATTAGTCGACACACATTGAGGTTTCTCGACCTTGTAGTGAGCCAGAAAGATATCAATTTCGGCATATCCGAACCGCGCTTGAAGCTCGCGGCCCATTTTGTCGATAAGAGAAATTCGATCAGATGCTCTCATCGTGGCATTGCATCCACGGCCGCTAGTCTTCTAAACCCGCATCGGCATCAGAACGTAAAGCGCGTTGCCGTCGCCGCCGTCGCGGACCATCGTCGGCGAACCGGGATCGGCGAGCAGGAAGCGCGCATCCTCGCTTTCGAGCTGATCGGCGATGTCGAGCAGATAGCGCGCGTTGAAGCCGATCTCCAAAGGCCCAGCGCTGTAGCCGACCGTAATTTCTTCCGTCGCGCTGCCGCCTTCCGGATTGTTCACGGTCAGGATCAGCTTGTCCTTCGCGACGTTGAGCTTCACCGCCCGCCCGCGCTCGCTCGCAATCGTCGATACGCGATCGACCGCGCTCTTGAACGACGCGTTCGGCACTTTCATTTCTTTGTCGTTGTTGTGCGGAATGACGCGGCTGTAATCCGGGAACGTGCCGTCGATCAACTTCGACGTCAGCATGACCGGCCCGATCTCGAACCGGACTTTCGTCTGCGAAACGCCGACTTTCACCTTGGCGCTCGAATCTTCGAGAAGCCGCGCAAGCTCATGCACCGTCTTTCTCGGCACGATGACGCCCGGCATGCCTTCCGCACCTTTGGGCAACGACAGCTCGACCTGCGCCAGCCGATGCCCGTCCGTCGCCACCGCGCGCAACGTCTTCGTGCCCGCCGTCTCCGCCGGATGCAGAAAAATGCCGTTGAGATAATAGCGCGTCTCTTCCGTCGAGATCGCAAACCGCGTTTTATCGATGAGACGTTTCAGGTCGCCGCCCTCGATCGTGAATTCATGTCCGATCTCGCCAACCGCAAGATCCGGAAAATCTTCCGCCGACAGCGTCTGCAGGCTGAAACGCGAATGACCCGACGTGATGGTCAGACGTTCCTTGTCGCCGTCGCGCTTCATCTCGATCTCGGCGCCGTCGGGCAGCTTGCGCACGATGTCGTGCAGCACGTGCGCCGGAACTGTCAGCGTGCCGGGCGTCGAAACCTTCGCGCCGACGCTCTCGCTCACTTCGCGTTCGAGGTCCGTCGCCTTGAACATCAGCGTCTCACCGGACGCCTTCAGCATGACGTTCGAAAGAATGGGAATAGTCGTCCGCCGCTCGACGACACTTGTCACATGGCTCAGCGCCTTCAAGAGTTCCCCACGTTCAATCTCGAGACGCATGTCTGTCCTCAGTTCTGATTTCGGAGAGCGCGTGAAGCGGCGGCAGCGGCACGCCGCCGGTGACGATCACACGCAAGGGAATGTCTGCGGGCGCCCAGAACCGACCAGAAGCGGCTCGGCACTGGAATCGCCCACGGGTGGCGATCAGAGCCGAATGGGGCTCATTTTTCAAGCCAAGATGTACCAGCTAGGCGGCCTTTAGCGTTACAAATCATGCACGAGCGCCAAAAACAGCAAGGCCGGCCTTCCGAGGGCTTGGAAGGACCGGCCTCGCGCCGTTGAGGTCGCGGCTTGGGGACGCCGCGATCGGTGTCTCGGTTAGGGTCCGATCAATGCCAAATCAATGGTTGAGCAGACGCTTCAGTTCCTCGAGCTCATCGCCGAGATGCGGATTTTTGGTGATCTCGCCTTCGATCTTGCGGATCGCGTGCAGCACCGTCGTGTGGTCTCGGCCACCGAACCGGCGCCCGATCTCAGGAAGCGAACGCGCCGTCAGGTGCTTGGCGAGGTACATGCCGATCTGGCGCGGCCAGACGACCGACCGATGCCGCCGCTGGGACAGGAGATCGCCCTTCGACACCCCGTAGTGGCGCGAGATGATGCGCAGAATGTCCTCGATCTTGATGCGCCGCGGCTCGAGGTTCTGCACCAGATCGCGGATCACGGTCTCGGCGATGTCGAGCGTGATCGGCGTCCGCATGTACTGCCACGTCGCGTAGAGCCGCGTAACCGCGCCTTCGAGCTCGCGCCCGTTCTCCGTTAGCCGCATGGCCAGCAGATCAACGACATCGCGCGACAGCGCGAACGACGGGTCGGCAGCTCGCTTTTCGCCAAGACGCTTTTCGAGAACCTTGAGGCGCAGCTCATGATCGAGCGGAACCAGCTCGGTGACGAGCCCGCGCTGCAGACGCGAGCGCATCCGCTCATTGAGGCGCTCAATCTGGTTCGGCGCACGAGCCGACGCGACAACAACCTGCTTCCCGCCATCGAGCAGCGCGTTGATGATATGGTCGAACTCTTGCTCCGTGCGTTCGCCCTGCAGGAACTCGAGGTCGTCGATCAGCAGCATATGGATGTTGCGAAAACGCTCTTTGAACGCCAGCGGATCGGAGGAGCGCAGCGCCTCGACGAATTGATAGCGAAAGCGCTCGGCCGTCAGATACAGCACCTGCGCGCTCGGCGCCCGCCGCTTCACTTCCCAGGCAATTGCCTGCAAAAGGTGGCTTTTGCCGAGCCCGACGGCGGAATGGATGTAAAGCGGATTGTAGCCGGGAGCGTCCGTCAGAACCGTCTCGGTAACCTGCGTCGCGCCGGCATGCGCCATGCGGTTCGAAGCGCCGACAACGAAGCTGTCGAAAGTATAGCGCGGATCGAGCGGCGACCCTTCAAGTCCACCAGCCGAGGTGCGCTGCGCCGGAAGAACCGGTGGCCTGAGCACCGAAACGCGCGGTGGAGCTTCGGCTTGCGAAGCAGACGCCGGGGCTTTGTCCATGTTCGCGGTTTCAGAGCGCGTGTCCAGCGGACGCTGCATGGCGACACCCGGCTGCCGCCAGACGACTTCGACGCGCTCGGCCGTCGCGAATTCGACGCGAGAACAATGCAGCAGACGCTCAGCATAATGCTCCTGGATCCAGTTCCGCACGAACTTGACCGGCACCGAGACTTTGACGACGCGACCGTCGAAATCCTCGAATTCGAGGCTCTTGAACCAGCTCGAATAGATTTCTTCTCCGAGCTGTGCCCGAAGCATGGCGCGAACTTTCTGGCCACGGCCCTCAACCGCACCAGTTGCCGTCTGAACAACAGCCGTCCCCTGCGCACCGCTTACGCTCTGCGCCTCAGTCGTCTTTGCTGCCTGCATAGTGATTACTCCCGCTATTTACGCGGGACGCCGGCCCTAGGCGTCCCCCCGAATGTGCGCCACATGCCCAAAACCCTCTGAGCGATGCAGCACGACCCCATGCACTTTCAAAAATCTGGGTGCTAACCCTGCACCCAGGCCAGCCCGGCCTGCCTCCAGCCGGCAATCTGGTTGCGATGACGGTTGGTATCGATTGGCCCCTCGAAACCTTCCGCCACGTTGTAACAGCGCCGATACCCCGACGCCGCCATTGCCTCTGCTGCCCTCAGGCTACGAGCGCCCGAGCGGCAAATGAAAAAAATCTGATCGTCCTTCTCGACACCGCGAGCTTTGAGCGTTTCATCCAGCCGATCTTTGAAATCCGGGACGGTCCGGCTGTCGGGGAATGTCTGCCATTCCATCAACACCGTCTCGCGTCCCAAGCTGCTCAAGTCGGGAACTCCGACGAACGCCCATTCGGCGCGCGTGCGAACATCCACGAGAACGGCTTTCGGATCGGCGTTTAAACGCCCCCACGTTTCAAGGACTGAAACATCCTCGACGCGGGAAGCTTCGATGTTTTCCACGAGCCCCCTCTCACGCTTTACAAGAATATCTAAAGATCCACACAAGACTTCCCCGAGTATAATTCGGGGAAGCCTTTGCCACTGGATGTCTGCAAATAGCAGAACACCCTGACTGAACAGAGATCTTTATCTATTTCGACGATGCTTCTGAGGCTTGGACTTAGCCGAAACTTCAGATGCTACGCACGCTGACTTTTCACAGTGAACGATCGCATTTACCCCGCTGCCATCCACTGCATATTAACTAACCGCTAACCCATTTTTCGACAAGCGTTCCGATCATCCAAATCGCGCGGAGGCAGGCTCGGAAACTTATCCACAGCTACCCTGGAGAACCGAGGTTTGATCGCAGGCCCTGTGCAAAAATCGCTGACTCATTTGGAGATTTCGCCACTGATCCAACCCGCGAAAAAATCGTGTTGCATCGTCACGTCACCGTCATTTTGCGCTTGCTTTCGCCCTGCGACAAAATCGCCAGCGAGTCTTTCCGGGCGCGCGAAACAGGTCTCTGACGCGCGATTCCAGAGGGTTAATGACATTTAAAAAACAAACGGGCCCTCGAAGGGCCCGCTCTTTACCGTAGCGAATATGCAACAGGGAGAAAAATTGCCCCGCAGCGCATCAAAGGCTGTCAGGCCGACATGGCCTTGACACGCTGAGCAAGCCTCGAAACCTTCCGGCTGGCGGTCTTCTTGTGCATGATGCCCTTCTGAGCCGTCCGCGCGAGAACCGGCTCGGCTGCGGCCAGCGCCGCATGGGCCTTACCCTGATCTCCGGCCTTGATCGCTTCTTCGACTGCACGAATTTCGCTCTTGACGCGCGTGCGGCGTGCTTTGTTGACGTCCGTGCGGCGGATCATCTGGCGCGCGGCTTTTTTTGCCGACGACGTATTAGCCATGGAAAAGTCCTTACTGCTGGTCAAAGGCGCCGTCCGCCGCCTTGGAAAGGCAAAACGGCGGCTGCGGGCTGAGAAAAACTAATCGGCCCGGATTTTTGCCCAGGCGTGCTTGACGCGCGGTATAGCGGTCGGCCATTCGCCGGTCAATTAATACGCTCGCTCTGAATACGCATTTTCTTGGAGGTTTGCGCTTTTTTGAGCCAAGCGGCGGTTCAACGCAGGCCCCCGGGATACACGGCCGGATATAAAGGCTAATGAAGATGCTGCCTGTGCAGCCATAGCGATGGGGGTATCTGAAGGATGCTGTCACTGATTGGATGGCTGTTTGGTTTGGCGATCGCAACCTGCGCGACCGTACTGACGGCAGGCCTGCTGGACCCCAAACTGCACATCACCGCCTGCGCACTCGTCGCCCTGGCGATCACCCTGCTCGCGATCCATGACCATCAGCGGCTGATCAATAGCGGCGCCATGACTAACGCCATCGGCAGCTCCACGGCCCGCTATCTTGGACTGGTGTGGGCCTGGGGAGCGCTATCCGTGCTCGCCATTTATCTTTTCGTGCTGGAGAAAGTCTGGCCGGAATGGTGGCAGTTCTTCATCGGATTCGCGTTCGCGGCCGTCGCCAGCATTGCCTTCTCCACGCTGCTCGATCGCGATCGCGCCGCTGGACGCTCGGACCCGATGCTGACGAAGGTCGGCCGCATCCTCGCGCAGGTCCAGATCGTCGGCATGGCGGTCGGCATCATCAGCCTTTTCGTCGATCATAAATTCCCGCGCGACGTGACCCACGCGGATTGGGCCGGCAACAACATCCTGTTCTTCGGCGCATTGGCAATCGCCGCGATCAGTCTCGACGCTTTACGTTCGCCGGCGCACGTGTGATGCAGTCCGGGACATAGTCCTTTCTCGGATTCCATTCGCATGTCCTTACGCCCTCCCCTGCCGTGGCTGCTCGCGACCCTTCTCGCCGCCTTGGTCGCCATGTACCTCGCCACAAACGGATTGCAAAAGGCCGAAGCGGCGACCTCCGCCGCCGCATTCGCGATCCTTCTCGTCATCGCCGGCTTTCGTACGAACGCGCCGCTCTGGCGGCGTCGAGCCGCGAACATTGCAACGACGCCGCGACAAGCGCTGTGGCAAACGACGTTGCTCATCATGCTCGCGTATCTCTGGTGCGCACTCGCATTTTATGCCGTCTATCTCGGCACGACGCTACGCTGGCAGCACGGCTGGGAATACGCTTCGGCGATGCTTCTCGTCGCCGTCGGACACGCGATTTATCTCTGGCGCCTCGACGATCCGAATGCCGCGGTATCGACACCGAAGGCGGTTGGCCGCGCCGTGGCGATGGCGGCTTTGCAGGCCGTCACGATCGCATGCGGATTAATCTGGCTCATCCAGTCGGGAAAGCTCTCGTCGGTGAAAGGCGACTGGGCCGCGAACCAGCTGTTCCTCGCGGGAGGCTTCACGGTGATGTGCCTGAGCGTCATCATCGTCAAAACCCACGCCTCGCTCAGCGAGCGTTCGGCGCGCTGAGCGAGCCCTAGCGCTGGCAGCGCGGACAATAAAAGCTCGCCCGGCCCGCATGCACCACGCGCCGGATCTCGCCGCCGCATCCGGCTCTGCGGCAAGTTTCCCCAGCGCGATCATAAACGGCGAACGAATTCTGAAATCCACCGGACGCCCCGCTCGCATCGCGATAATCGCGCAAGGTCGATCCGCGCGCCGCGATCGCCTGTTCGAGAACACCTTGAATCGCCGGAACGAGTTTCCTCGCCCGCTCGGTCGCTTCGCCGCGCCGATCCGCCAGCGCCCGCGCCGCACGGTTCGGAGACAGGCCCGCGCGAAACAGCGCCTCCGCGACGTAGATGTTTCCGAGACCGGCGACGACACGCTGATCCATCAGAAAAGACTTCAGATTGGCCTTCTTTCCACGCGCCCGCGCCGCGAGATAATCCGCCGTCAGCTCCGGCCCCAGCGGTTCGACACCGAGCCCGCGAAACAGCGGATGCGCGGATCTCTCCGCATGCGGCATCATGACCATGAAGCCGAACCGACGCGGGTCGTTGTAGACGATGCGCGCGCCGCCCGAGAGCGTCAGCATGACATGATCGTGCACCGGATCGGCACCGACGCTGTTCGCGTAGTCCCCCGGCGTATCCGCCCGCCCCTTTTCCAAAATCGTAAAGCGCCCGGTCATGCCGAGATGCATGACGAGGTCTTCGCCGCCCGAAAGCGCTGCGATCAGATATTTGGCCCGCCGCTCGAGCCCGACGATCCGTTGACCGACGAGCCGTTCGGCAAATCGCTCCGGAAACGGAAACCTCAGGTCGGGACGGCGGATTTCGGCTGCGGCGATGCGCCGTCCGGCGACAACCGGCTCAAGGCCGCGCCGGACCGTTTCAACTTCGGGCAGTTCGGGCATAAAGGTCTAAGCTACGATTGACGCTAATTTGGAGAGACGATAGCGCGCCTCGTCCGGGACCGCTATCTTGACCGACATGATCGAAAATACCGCATCCCAGTCAAACGACGAAAACACGGTTTCGTTCGGCTTTCGCGCCGTCCCCGAAGGTGAGCGCCAAGGCCTCGTCAACAGCGTCTTCGCCTCCGTCGCCGAGCGCTACGACCTGATGAACGATCTGATGTCGGGCGGCCTGCACCGGCTTTGGAAGCGCGACCTCATCACCATGTTGAATGCGCCGCGAAGCGCAACGCCCTTCCGGCTGCTCGACGTGGCTGGCGGCACCGGCGACATCGCGATCCGTTACGCTGAGGACGGAGGCCCCGCGACCACCGCCGTCATCTGTGACATCAGCCCCGAGATGCTGAACGTCGGCCGCCGCCGCATCGAGACCATGGGCCTTGCCGATCGGATCACCTGCATCGAAGGCAACGCCGAAGCTCTTCCCTTTGAAAGCGCCAGCTTCGACGCCTACACGATCGCCTTCGGGATCAGAAACGTCACCCACATCGACCAGGCGCTGGCGGAAGCCTATCGCGTGCTGAAGCCCGGCGGGCGATTCCTCTGCCTGGAATTTTCCGAGTGCCAGGTTCCGCTCCTCGACCGTCTCTATGATTTCCATTCGTTCGAGATCATACCTCGCCTCGGCAAGCTCGCCGCCGGAGACGCTGAATCCTATCGCTATCTCGTTGAGAGCATTCGCCGCTTCCCGAAACAGGAAGCTTTTGCAAACCTCATCCGAAACGCCGGATTTTCGCGCGCCAGCTATCGCAATCTGACCGGCGGGATTGCCGCGATTCACGGCGGCTGGAAGATCTAATCGGCCACACATCAACGGCGTTTTATGCGTCACGGCACGACTTGAATTGACCGTGACCAATGCCACTCATAGCCTCCGCGCGCACGGGGAGAAGAATTTTTTCTTCTATCGGAGGAGATGGAACTCATGAACAAGAAAGTGCTGATGTGCGCCGCGCTGGCAGCCGCTATGTCGTTCGGCGCCGGCGTTGCCAACGCAGGATGCGTGACGAAGGGCGCCGTAGCGACGTCGTCTTCTGCGGATTCCGCCAAATGGTACGCCTTCGAAACGATGGTGCAGTCGGTGAGCTGGGGCCTGTGGCCGGGCTTCCTCGCAACCGGCAACGTCGAGGGCTACAAGGTCGTAAACAAGCGTTACAACTGCCGTCCCGACGGCGGCATGACCACCTGCCACGGTCGCGCGACGTTCTGTAAGCGCTAAATATCCGCAGACTTCATATATTTTGAACGGCGCCCGCCGAAAGCTTGGGCGCCGTTTTTGTTGTAGGAACCCTTAGAGGCTCGCATCGCGATTTGAAGCACGGCGATTAACGGTCTTTACCCCTCCCCCCGGCGACTTCACTTGACCGAAACTCTTTGAGGCGCATTGTGCAGGCCTCGGCGGCTCGTCCGCGACGACAGGACGACGAATTCTGAGCCATGGCCGGAGCACTTCTCAATTCTTTACGATTGGCGCGCGCCGGATTCGTGCTGGCGCAGCACGGGATCCGCTTCGTACCGCGCGGCGTGCCGGTGCCGCTGCCCCTGAAGATCGCCCGCGCTCTGACAGTCCCGATCCAGCTCGTTACCGCTCCGTTCCGCCGCGATGTTCCGCGCGCCTCCCGCGTTGCATCCGCACTGAGCGAGCTCGGGCCGAGCTATGTGAAGCTCGGACAGTTTTTCGCGACGCGTGCCGACGTCATCGGCCCGGAGCTTTCAGCCGACCTGCGCCATCTGCAGGACAAGGCCGAACCGTTCTCCATGGCCGAAGCTCGCATCGCCGTCGAACGCGCGCTTGGCGGCAAGCTCGAAGATCATTTCATTGAGTTTGGCCCACCAGTCGCCGCCGCGTCGATCGCGCAAGTGCACAAGGCTTACATTCTCGAAGACGGCGTGAAAAAAGCCGTCGCCGTAAAAATTCTGCGGCCGAATATCGAGAAGCGTTTTCAGCACGACCTCGACAGCTACTATTTCGCCGCGCGCCTGGTCGAGCGCTTCTATCCGCCGGCCCGCCGCCTGAAGCCTGTTGCCGTGGTCGACAACCTGAAGCACACGACCGACCTCGAGATGGACTTGCGGCTCGAAGCCGCCGCCATCTCCGAAATGGCGGGCAACATCAAGGATGATGAAGGCTTCCGCGTTCCCAACGTCAATTGGCGCCGTACCGCCAAGCGCGTGCTGACGGTGGAATGGATCGACGGCACGCCGATCTCGCATCGCGACGCTTTGCAGGCGAAAGGCTTTGACACTGGCGCGATCGGCTTGACGGTGCTCCGCACCTTCCTGCGCCATGCGATGCGCGACGGCTTCTTCCACGCCGACATGCACCAGGGCAACTTGTTCGTCGACGACAACGGCATCGTCGTTGCCGTGGACTTCGGCATCATGGGCCGGCTGGGCCTCGCCGAACGCCGCTTCCTCGCGGAAATCCTGCACGGACTGATCACGCGCGACTACCACCGCGCCGCCGCCATCCATTTCGAAGCGGGCTACGTGCCGCCGCACCACACCGTCGAAGAATTCGCGCAAGCGATGCGCGCCATCGGCGAGCCCATCCAGGGACGCACGGCGGAAGAAATCTCGATGGCCGATCTCCTCGGCCAGCTGTTCGCCTACACCGAAGTGTTCGACATGCAGACGCGTCCCGAGCTGATCCTGCTGCAGAAAAGCATGGTCATCGTCGAGGGCGTGGCGCGCGATCTCGATCCGCTGCTCAACATGTGGATCGCGGCCGAGCCCGTCGCGAAGGAATGGATCGAATCCAATCTGTCGCTACTTGGCCGTCTCAAAGGCGCCGGTCGCGGCGCCGAGACGATCGGCGACATTCTGCTGCGCACGCCCGGCCTGTTGCAGAGGGCCGAGCAGACCCTCGTCGGATTTTCCGAAATGGCGCAATCGGGCCTGAAGCTCGACGACGCGACGCTTGAAAATCTCGCATCGCGTTCTCGCCATAACCGCATCACCGATGCGGCGCTCTGGGTGACCGCCCTCGCGCTGATCGCCATCGCATTAAAAATCTACGGCGTGGTCTGACGTTTCGCCTTGCGCGGCCCGACGAGATGCGTGCCATGCGCGATCGCCGCCGTGGCGCGCATCGTTGCAGCCAGAAAAACCGCTTCCGCGAGTTCGGCTTCCGTCACGCCCGCATTTTCCGCATTCGTGCGGTGCACCTCGAGACTGTAGGGACACTGCGTGGCGATAGCGACTGCGACCGCGATAAGCTCCTTGTAGCGCCGCGGGATCGTGCCCGGAGCCATCGCAGCACGATCGAAATTCTCGAATGCCGCCATGGTCGCCGGCGACAAGCTACGGAGCTGCGGCAGATTCGAAAGATTGGATATATCGTACATGAAAGAGGTTCCCTAAATCCGCAGAGTTGGCGCGCTTTAAAATGTCTTGAAGCGTTGCGGCGTTCGCGCGACTGATCAAGCATCGGAATTTCAAGTCATGCAAGAAAGGACCGCCCGATGACCGACCGGCCGCCGCTGCCCCCATTCACACGCGAGACAGCCGCGCAAAAAGTTCGCGGCGCGGAAGACGCGTGGAATCTGCGCGATCCCGAGCGTGTCTCGCTCGCCTACACAGTGGACAGCCGCTGGCGCAATCGCGCCGAATTCCCCGTCGGCCGCGCTCAGATCGTCGAATTTCTGACGCGAAAGTGGAACCGCGAACTCGATTACCGGCTGATCAAGGAGCTATGGGCGTTCGACAACAACCGCATCGCCGTGCGTTTCGCCTACGAATACCGCGACGACAGCGGCCAGTGGTATCGCGCTTATGGCAATGAAAACTGGGAATTCGACGCGCATGGCTTGATGGCAGTTCGCCATGCCAGCATCAACGACATGCGGATTTCCGAATCGGACCGCAAATATCATTGGCCCCTCGGACCGCGTCCGAAGGACCATCCGGGCCTGTCCGACCTCGGCCTCTGATCGCGATCAATTCAAGCAAAACTCGAGTAAGACGAACGCGGGCAAGCTCCCGCGTTCAACATTCAGAGTTTATCGATCAGCCTTCAGGCTCCGACCGAAGATCGCGCCGCCTTCGGCGCTCCGCGCCAATACGCCAGCGCGAAAATTGTGCACGCTGTCACTGCGTAGGCAATGAGCTGCAGTCCCGTCGGCCGATCCATATAGCCGATGAGCACGTGCAGCACGCGGCCCACCCAGCCATCCTGAGACAGCAGCCACGATGTATCCCAGACTTTTGTGTCCAGGATCTCGATGAAGCCCGCGTTCGAGAGTTGCTGCACGGCCGACGCAGCAAGCCCGGCAGCAAGAAGCGTCACCAAAACACCCGTCACCGAGAACATCCGTTTCAACGGAATAGCGGCCAGGCCGAGGTACAGAACGAGCGACACGATGGCCCCAAGCAACAGCCCGATTGCCGCCCCAAGCAAGAGCTCGCCCGCCGTATCCTTTCCCTGCATGACGATGCCCGTCATGAAAAGAACGACCTCGCTGCCCTCACGCATGACGGCGATCGCGACCGCAGCGCCGAGAGCAAACAACGACTGTTTTCCTGAAACGACATCGCTACCGAGCTGACGCAATTCCCGCGTCATCTCGCGCGCGTGCTCGGCCATCCAGACGACGTGCCAAGCCAGCATCACGACGGCAAAGAGCAGAATCGCCGCGACGAACAGTTCTTGTCCGCGCCCATCGAAGGCATCGGTAATTCTCGTCGCGAAAAGCGCGACGACCGCTGAGCCGACGATACCGGCGAGAATTCCGAGCGTAACGGCGCCGTTCCGCCCCGGCACGCCGCGCGAAGCCGCGAGCACGACGCCGACGATGAGACCGGCTTCGAGAACCTCGCGGAAGATGATGACGAGAGCTGCGAGCATTTAAGCCTCATTCCACGAGGATATGGCCGAGAGCGCTATCCATGTGAAACTCCCCGAAGAAGATGTAAGTGCCCGCTTCGAGAGGCTTGATACGGATGGTCGCTTCGCTGTTTCCGGCGATGATTTTTTCAAAGCCAATATCGTTGCTTTCAAATTCTTCCGGCGTCGGATCGAGATTTTTGACGATGATCTTCGCGCGCTGACCGGCTGGGAGCTTGACCGCCGCCGGATCGAACTTGTGATCCTTGATCTTGATTTCGATCTCAAGCTCTTCGGCCGCGTTTGCCGGCGCAACGGCGAAGCCCTGCCCGATCGATCCAACGACCACGGCGCAAACAACAGCAAAAGCGGGAAGGAAATAAGCGATCGAGTGCCCGATCGAGCGAAATGACATGTCGGCTCCCAATAAGTCAGGATTCAAGGTCCCGAGATCAGGTTTTATCTCGTTGAACCTATGCCAACAAAATCGGTCAAGAACAATACCCCCATCGTATGGCCCGCGCTCGTGTCGCGGATCAAGTCATTGGAATTGTTCCAAGTTTGTTGGCGGCCCGGACCTTGGTCGCCGATTCCTGCGCTTGTCATCCGGACGCGCGGTGACGACGTTCACGAGCGCGTCGCCACATAACTCGCGATCCGCACATTGCCGAAGCTCCGCGCATCGCCCTAAGGCAACGCGCCCAAAAGCAAAAACGAGCGACGACGTTTGAGCGAGCGCGGAACGACGGCAAAATCAGATCATTCGGGAAATGAATGCGTGCGGCGCTGAACGCATCCGTCGAAAGACCTCAGCCAGCGCAGCAAAAGCTCGGAGATGACACCAAGCGCTGAAAATAAAAACGCGCCGCTGGCACAAGGCACAGCGGCGCGTTTAAATTCTATAGAGGGTGCACTGATTGACTTCTTTTCTTCTAACGCGCTTTCCGGCTGGATCCGCATAGCGGAGTCGGAAAGCACAAAATCAAATGACGTCTCTGCAGACCTGGCAACGACCTACTCTCCCGCGTCTTAAGACGAAGTACCATCGGCGCAGGGGCGTTTCACGGCCGAGTTCGGAATGGGATCGGGTGCAGCCACCCCGCCATAATCACCAGGTCGGCGGAGACGTCATATGACTTCTATTCTGGTCTATTTCTGAATCTTACGCTCATCGTACGGCTGCGCCTCTTCGCGCCTCTAGGCGCCAGCGTCCAAAGGACGCCAGCACAAGTGCCGCCTGCCAGGGCCGCGTCACGCTTTAGGCGTGACATGCGGCGTAAGGCATAACGATGAGCATTGCTAAATGAGAGCAATCAAGCCAATCGAGTTATTAGTACCGGTAAGCTACACGCCTTGCAGCGCTTCCACACCCGGCCTATCAACGTGGTGGTCTTCCACGACTCTCGAGGGAGAACTAGTTTTGAGGTGGGTTTCCCGCTTAGATGCCTTCAGCGGTTATCCCGTCCGCACATAGCTACCCTGCTGTGCCGTTGGCACGACAACAGGTCCACCAGAGGTGCGTCCATCCCGGTCCTCTCGTACTAAGGACAGATCCTCTCAATTCTCCTACACCTACGGCAGATAGGGACCGAACTGTCTCGCGACGTTCTGAACCCAGCTCACGTACC
>NZ_JBAYUV010000028.1:0-47706 GCF_041674905.1 Hyphomicrobium sp. | reverse complement strand
TGCCACTGGGCAGTGCGCCGGCAGCGGCGATCAGTCCACCCGCTCGTCTTCCTGCGGTGTCCAGCTCGCGGAGCAGGGCTCGAAGGTCTTCTGGAATCGACGGCACAAGACTTCTAGCGGTTGCGCCATCCGGAAAGGTCGTGTCTTGCCAAAGGTGGCAGAGCATCTTCAGCAGATGTGATTTGCCGCTCCCGAAGAACCCGCTGACCCATGCACCGCGTTGGCTGGTCTTTCCGATATTGTCGAGGAAGGAGCGGATTATCTTTTGTACGCCCTCCGCGTATTGCCCTTCGCAGACGAATGTCTCGAGTTCACCCCGTAGCTCGGATTGGGTGCGTTCGTTTCGGCTGTCCGAAATCCGTGCCTGACCCTGGTTTACCAGCGGGTGAGAGGCCGGATCGCGTTGTAAGGTGTCTCTGATTTTCATGTCGTTCCTCCTTCGCCGTGCAACGTGATCGGCACGGCGAGGTAATTCCAACCGTCGCGCGCATCGAGTAGCCGGTAGTTGCTACGTTCGAACTGACCTGGGAAAAATACGACGAGGCGTCCCCGAATATCGGCCTCTACGATCTTCAGTACTTGAGAAATTCGAGCGAATCCGAACAGGGAGCCGACGCCCAGAACGGCGACAACCGTATTGGAGGTGACATCGGAACTCTGGAGTTCAGCCTGGAGGCGTTCCGCCACGAACTCGGGAAACTCTGCGTCGAGTTTTAGCTGAAGATCCTCCGGCGATCGGAAGTATTCGTCGCGATAGTCGTCGGCAGCCATCCACTCTGCGAAGGCGCCGGAAAGGTCGATTTGACGCCAATCGTGCCCCGTCTCGTGGGTGGCCATTTCAAATGCGGGGAGGCGTGCGCGCAGGGTGCGTTCAAGCTCTTTGTCGTACACCACCATCACCACGCGCTGGGCGCCGGCGACTGTGCGCTGCCACGGGGTTGCAATATGACGTCCATAGCGCTCGGCGAGATCTTCGATGCGGGCCATGATCAAGCCCTCACTGCGTAAGGATCGAGGCGCGACAAATTGAGCTCGACAACATCACCGGCCATTCGCAAGTCGAGCAAACCAGACCGCTTCGCATCGAGTGCGAGCTCGCGTGCCTGAGACGGGTCGCAGTCGAGCACACTTAACCACCCGCACGAGAAGATTTCGGCGCCGCGGAAGCCGGCGGCCTGGGCGAGATAGATGGCGAAAGTCACTGCGGTCGGTGATGGCGTCACCATCCGCCGCTTCTTGAATGTTCGACCTTCCAGGTGGCCCGATTGCGCCCAAGTGCTCGCCGCGTTGCGGCACACCTTTTCTAGCGTGCTGTCGTTCAGTCGGTCTCCGACGGCGGTTTGAAGGGCGCCCTTCAGTGCGTCACGCTGAAGCTCGGAATTGACGGGCATAGCGACGATGGCTGGGCAAGTCGCTGCCAGTAGCGGGTCCCTGGCGATTGCCGCCAGAAGGGCGAGAAGCGGTCGGCCGTCAGGGCCTATGTCCCAAAGCCTGCGGAGGACCCGGAACAAGGGGATCATAGGATCCAGGCCATAGAGTTCGCCGAGCCTTTGGTTGCTGAGTCTGCGCGTAGCTGCGGTTGGCTTTGACAGGCAGTTGCCATCGACGATCGCAGCCGCGTAGTCGGCTCGCCGAGCGTCCTGATTTGTCGCTTCCAGCACGCGGCTGAGTTCCTGCATCATCATTGTCCGGCTGGTGTGCGTTCCCTTCGCTCCGAACCGAAAGCCGAGCGTCTCTGCTTCCCGGGTGGGTCCTGAAAACAAAGAAAAACCTCCAGTCCATTCCATCCAACACCTGTTCGCCGGCAAACTTGCCGGCGTAAACTGAACGATATTGACTCACTCGTCAACTCGTATTAGTGATTGTTGTGCCGGCAAGTTTGCCGGCGACGCGTGGAGCTAGCGCGTACGTGCCGAACGAAGGGACCTCTGGTTATGACGAAAGCCGGAACGATCCTTCAGCTCTCTGTCAACCTGCTGACCACGATGTGGGACCTTCGGGTTGATACCTGTCGATGACCTGTAGCGGGACGATAAAATTACTCCGTTCCGTATGGAACGACTGGCCAAGAAAAGGGCCGTGACCGAGGTTGGGGGGAGCATGGATAAGAAGCACTTTTATCGCGTGGGCAACCATTCAGGCGCCTGGGACGATCTGCCGACAGATCCCGACGAACTGGACTCGCTGACTAGCAGTGCCCGAAAGCACATCGAGCCATGGCTTTCCGCTGTTTTCCAGGCAGAGCACCTCAATCTGCTGCTCGGCAGCGGCTTCACCACGGCGGTCGGTTACCTTGCGGGTGTAGGGGCGACCGGAATGGCCAAAGTTACATTTGGCACGACGTATGACGCCGCCATCGATGCGCACGCCCAGGCCGGAGCGACGGCCATGAAAAGAGGCGCGGCAAACATTGAAGATCAGTTTCGAAGTGCGCTTGCTCTGCTTGAGGGCCTTGGTGTCATCGATAAGGCAGCAGAGAAAACCCTCAAGGACGGCATAGACACTCAGATGTCCGGCTTCCTCACCTCGTTGTTGAAGACGGAAAGCGGGATTGTTGCCGGAAAGGATCCGTCATCGAAAGATGCTGCCCAAGGCGCTTTGCAATCATTCCTGCTGAGTTTTGCGAGCCGCGCTGCATCCCGCGAACGTTTGCACGTCTTCACAACCAACTACGACCGCCTGATCGAACATGGTTGCGATTTTGCGGGTCTTCGGATCATCGACAGATTCGTCGGGGCGCTGAATCCGGTCTTCCGTGCGTCGCGCGTTGAAGTTGATGTCCACTACAATCCGCCCGGCATTCGGGGAGAGCCGCGGTTCATGGAGGGCGTCATTCGCCTGACTAAGCTCCACGGCTCACTGGATTGGTTTTTTGATAAGGACGAGCGGCGAATCTATCGCAAGGGAATCCCATTCGGAGCGCCTGCGGATCATACCGACATTCCCAAAAAACCCGTCGATACGGTCATGATCTATCCCAATCCCGCGAAGGATGTCGAAACAACGCAATATCCTTATGCCGAGCTCTTTCGCGATTTTGCGGCCGCAGCTTGCCGACCTAACGCCGTTGTCGTGACCTACGGTTATGGCTTCGGCGACGATCACGTGAATCGAGTGCTGCTCGATATGCTCACGATCCCGTCTACCCATTTGGTGATCATGGCCTACTCGGCTGACGATCGCCTCAAAGCATTTGTTGAAAAGACGCGCGATGCGCAGGTCTCGTTGCTAATTGGGCCGCATTTCTCGGATCTTGCAACGTTGGTTGGAAACTACCTGCCTAAACCGGCGCTCGACTACATATCGGGCCGAATGACAGAATTGTTGAAGCATCGTCCAGGCGATCCGAAAGCCAGCGATCCGCCTGCGGCACCGCCTCCTGCACCACCTACAGCTGGCGCGGTGTGAGGCGATTATGACAACTCCAGTCGAACGATTGTCAGGTCTCGTTGTCGGTGTCGTCGAGTCGGTTGCGCCCGACGACGTGCGGGTGCTCCTCGAGCTGGATGCGCCGCACTCCACCGCGTTGAATACCGGCGTGCCAGCCGGGTTTCCACGTCTGAACGGATACGTGCTTATCCCTAACGAAGCTGGTGCGACGGTTGCCTATATCACTTGGATTGGCATCGAGCGCTCTCCCTATCCGAAGCGTGCCGGTCTTAAAGACTTCGGGCTGATCGATCTGCCATTTCCGCTGCGAAAAATGTCGCTATCCCCAGTCGGAACGCTCACGTTCCGGCGCGACCGCAACTCGGGAACGACCAAATACGAACTCGCCCGCGGCGTCGTGGCATTTCCGTCGGTCGGGGACCAGGTCTTAATACCGACGTCGGCACAGGTCGAAGCCATTGTCGGAGCGCGAGCCGACGACAAGAGAGTTAGGATTGGCTCGTCGCCAATGGCAGCAAATGCGGCGATCATGGTGGACCCAGATAAGTTGTTTGGGCGCCACCTCGCCGTCTTGGGCAACACCGGCAGTGGAAAATCCTGCACGGTTGCTGGACTCATCCGATGGTCGATGGAAGCGGCCACCAAGGCAATTGGTGACTCGACCAAAGTGCCGAATATGCGTTTCATCGTACTAGATCCCAATGGTGAATACGCTCGGGCGTTTGCCGATGTGCCGGACCGAGTGCGTGTCTTCAAGCCTGGAGACGAGCACAACCCACTAACGCTGCCGGCGTGGATGTGGAACAGCCATGAATGGGGTGCGGTCACTCAAGCCCAGCCAGGAGCGCAACGACCTCTGCTTATGCAAGCTCTGCGAAATTTGCGTGCAGGCCGAGCACTCCGGGAGCCCATCCATGTTGGTATAGTCCGGCAAGTCCGTCTCTATAGATCTCGGGTTTTGGCATATATCGCCGATGGGACGGGCGCGTCTTACACGGATTATGTTGGGTTGCTCGGCTGCTGCCAAGCGTACAAGAACCTGTCGGAGGTGATGCGGGACTTTCACGGGCGCGTCCCGGCCGCAGATTTGGTAAGCGCGCATCTTGATACTCTGGCGATCGCCGCAAAGGCTTTCTTCGACGCACACGCGGTTTGGAATAATCAAAACCAACGCTTCTATTACAACGCTCCAAACGCTGCGGAATTCGGCGCCTTTCTTCCGTTATTTGATCTTATCGAGCAAGCTCTGCCGCCGGTAGCCGCTGAAGAAGAAATCAGCGAAGATGCCCCCTCGCCATTTGATGTTCGGCAAATTGCCGACCATGTCGATGCCCTTTCGGCGGACACGTCTGCAAACCCAAACGTGGCGAACTTTATCGCTACGCTAACATTGCGAATTCGCTCGATGCTTGCCGATCGACAGCTCGCGCAAGTGATAGCGCCCGAGAACCCGCCGACTCTGGAGAGTTGGCTCTCGGGAATGCTCGGAAATGCTAACGCTGAAAGCGGTCAAGTCGCGATTGTGGATCTGTCGCTGGTGCCCTCGGAAACCACTCACATCGTAATTGCTGTCCTCGCGAGACTGGTTTTTGAGGCATCTCAGAGATATCGAAAGCAACATGCTCAGGGTAAAGCACTACCGACAGTTTTAGTTCTCGAAGAGGCGCACACGTTCGTGCGCGGCGGAGGCGGTGGGGAGGACGCAAATATCGTTTCAGCGTCCCGGCTCTGCCGCGAAGCGTTCGAGCGGGTCGCTCGCGAAGGTCGAAAATTTGGACTGGGCTTAGTCCTGTCGTCGCAGCGACCGTCGGAACTTTCTCCAACGGTTCTCGCGCAGTGCAACACGTTTCTGTTGCATCGAATCGTCAATGACTCCGACCAGAACCTCGTAGCCCGTCTCGTCCCAGACAGCGTCGGGGGACTGCTACGCGAACTGCCCAGTCTTCCGTCCCGCCAAGCAGTTCTTTTGGGCTGGGCAGCGCCGATCCCGGTGCTGGTCGAAGTCGATGAATTGCCCGACGCGCAGCGACCGCAGTCGGCGGATCCGGATTTCTGGAAGGTGTGGACGCTGGCCGAAGAGCGTGGCGTCGATTGGGGGGCAATCTCGAAAGAATGGTCGGGCGCTCCTCCGGTGCGAGAGCCGGAGGAAGAATGATCCGTATTCTGCACACGGCTGATTGGCATATCGGTCAAACTTTGCGGGGGTTCTCTCGGGAGCACGAGCACCGCAAGGTGTTTGAGCGGCTCGAAGAGATCGTTGTGGAGCGGGATGTCGATGCCCTCGTTATTGCCGGCGACGTGTTTGATAGCCAAAATCCCTCCGGGGAAGCACAACAGCTCTTCTACAATACGCTCGTGCGGCTGAGCCGCGCGCATCCGCGCATGGCTATGGTGATCGCTGCCGGCAACCACGATACCGCTGGTCGGTTGGAAGCGCCGCGGCCTCTCTTGGAAGCATTCAACATCCGCGTCGTAGGCAATGTTCGGCGGCGTGAAGGGCGGGTCGAGGCTGCACGCCATCTCGTTCCTATCGCTGACGCTAGCGGTGCGGTAGCTGCTCATATGGTTGCGGTCTCCTACCCAACCGCAGCGTGCCTTCCGAATTTGACGAGGCTAGACGGTGAAGCCGGCTCGCCCGTCATCGCCGGCGTGCGAAGCCTCTATGCCGAATTGGTCGATACATTACGGGGACCGATGGATGGTCTACCGTTCGTCCTAACGGGACATCTTCATGTCGCAGGCGGAATCGAATCGGAAGGCGCAGAACGCCGAATACTGGTCGGTGGCCAGCATGCCGTGCCACATGACGTGTTCCCGGCTGAAGCGAGTTACGTGGCACTTGGCCACTTGCATAAGGCTCAGGCTATCGGTCGTGATACCGTCCGTTATTCTGGTTCACTGATCCCTTTGTCGGCGACGGAGATGCCTTATGCGCATGGGGTCACTCTTGTGAGCCTCGACGGTGCAAGGGTTGTATCCGAACATATCTCGATCGACCGACCAGTTCCCTTCGTCCGCCTTCCTGAGGCGGGTGATATGCGCTTGAGCGAATTTGGCGATCATCTCACAGCAATGGATCTCTCATCGGACCTACCATTTCATGAGCGGCCATTCGTCCAGGTGAGGCTTGCGCGCGAAGGATTGTCGCCTGGGTTCAGAGAGGAAATCGACCGCATCGCAGAGAGCTTTCCGGTGCGCATCGTCGATACCCGTGTCGCGGCAATAGCCGGGGTGTTAAATGACGCAGCCCTTGCCGATTCTATGATCAGGCTGGCGGAAAGAGATCCGGAGGATTTGTTCAAGCTCGCATTTGAACGCACCTTCGGCGTGGCTCCGGACGCCACGCATTTGGATGTCTTCCACCGGGCACGGGCGGAGGCATAGCCATGCGGATCTTGGCTATCCGCGGCGAGAATCTCGCAAGTCTTGGCGCTCCCTTCGAGATCGATCTTGCCGCAGAACCTCTTGCTAGTTCCGGCCTCTTTGCCATCACTGGCGAGACCGGCGCCGGGAAGTCGACCATCCTCGACGCGCTCTGCCTCGCACTCTATGGCGAATATCCGCGCGTCTCCGTCGGTCGGCGGGAGAATGCGCCAGATCCCGGCGGGGAAGCAATTTCAATTCATGATGGCCGGGCGATCCTCCGTCGCGGCGCCGGCGGCGGATATGCCGAGGTAGATTTCGTCGGGCAGGATGGCGAACGCTACCGCGTCCGCTGGGAGGCCAACCGGGCGCGGGGGCGAGCAAATGGGCGGCTGCAGAATGAGCAGCGCTCACTGTATCGACTTGACGACGGCAGCGCGGTGGCAACTGGCAAGACTCAGGTCCGTGAGGCGGTGGAGACGAGAACAGACCTTACATTCGATCAGTTCCGACGAACGGTGCTCCTCGCGCAGGGCGAGTTCGACGCCTTCCTGCTCGCCGCCGAGAGCGAGCGTGCGGAATTGCTTGAGAAGATTACAGGTACCGAAATCTACGCAGCGATTTCAATCCGCGTTCATGATGGCACGGAGGCACGGCGAAGAATTGTCGAGCAATTGGAGCAGCGCCGAAGCGACATCGGGCTTCTTGATGATGAAGCCAGGCAGGCGCTGCTGGATGAGCAAAGTCAGCTTGCTTCAACCGTCGCTCAAAAAGGCGCAGAGCGCGATCAACACAGCGAACGGCTGGATCATTTCAAGCGGGTCGCCGCCGCTCGCGGCGATCTCGCACGGGCTGAAGCTCAGGCGGTCACAGCGCGCACCACACGCGAGGCAGCCGCCGATGAGTATCGGACGCTTGCCGAATTCGATCTCGTCGAGCCGCTTCGTCCGCTGGCGGTTGATTTGCAAAATGCACGGCGGACGGCAGCGGAGGCCAAATCCCATCTCGACGGTTTGCTTGTATCACGCGAGGAGGCACGGACGCTAGACGCGGCGTCTGCAACACAACTGGCGGACGCGACAGCCGCCAATGTGGCGGCAGAAGACGTCCTCAAGAATTTCGGTCCTCTTTGGAGCGAAGCCGAAAGGCTCGATACGGAGCTGGCCGCAGCTCGGACCGAGTTTAATGATGCGATGGGAAAATCGCAGCAAGCGGAAGCGTCACTGCGCGATAAAGCCGATGTGCTGGCCACGATTGATCAAACTTTCGGTCAGACATCAGAGTTGCATCGTACGACTGCCGCGGAATTAAAGAGTCAATCGAATCGCATTCTTCTTGCCGATCGTCTCAGCGATGCGATGGATTTGTTGGCAAAGCGGGGTGCGCTCAAACAAGACCACGCTGCAGCCACGTCAGAGGTCGTTGAAGCGGAAGAAACAGCTACGCGGTTGCAAGGTGAAATAGCCGGGCTGTCAGAAAAGCTCACTGAGGATCGTGGACGAAGAGATGGCCTCAGTCGCGATATCGGTGATCATCGAGGCGGTCTCGCCGGCATCGACGAGGCGGCGCTCCACGAACGGGATATCAATCTGCAACGCGCGGTTGAGACTCTGCGTGAGGCAGGCACCGTCTGTGAACAGCACGTTCGGGCGTCGCAAGATCTAACACGCCGGGAATCGGAACATACGCTAGCGACGCAGGAGGTAAGCACGGCGAAAAGCCGGATCGTTGAAGCCGAAGCCGACCAACTCCGCGAGCGGACTGCGCGTGCGGAAATTGTTCCAATCGCAGAACTTGCCGATAAGGCGATCTCATCTGAGGCCATCCATCTGCGGAGCCTGCTGGCTCCAGATTTAGCCTGTCCAGTGTGCGGCAGCACTGACCATCCCCATCTTGCACACCCGAGCGCGCTGAACGAAATAGCGACTAGGCTTCGCCGCCGGCGCGAAGAACTTGACACGTTGCTGACTGCGACGGGACAGCGTTTGGATGCTGCCACACGCGCGCTCTCCGCCGGAGAGGCGCGCCAGGCTGAGACCATTCGCGGAATCGATGTGGCGCGGGGACAAGTTTTGGCCGCCAAGAGCGCTTATGGCGAACAGTGGCCGTTGTTGAACGATCTCTGCACGAAGGCTCAGATTACGGGGAGCGTACCTCCCATTCTCGACGACCAGACTGCGTCAAAACTGGCGGCCCTCATCTCAGTCGCGATCGCGGAGCGGCTAGCCATTGCGTCTCCGCTCGCAGACGCCCGGCGTCTTCGGACAGAGATCGACAGTTTGCAGCGGGAGCATGACGCGCTCGGTGCGGCGATCGAGACGATTACGCGGTCTATTGACCAAAGGCGTCCTGATTTCCACGCTGCGCAATTGAAGGCAGCTGAGTACACGATCCAGGTGGCAGGCCTTGCTGAGCGCCTCATTTCCATTTGCCGTGAAATCACGCCGTTTCTTGCTGCTGCTGGTCTGGCCGTCGATGACCTCGATGTCGATCCCACCGGTGTTTGCGTTACGCTGTCGACAGTCGCGACGGAGTATGCCGGCCTCCGCGAGCAGGTTGGCGAACTTGAAATGACGCTCCAGCGTCTGGCGCCCGAGCGTGCGGCGGCGGGCGCCTCGCTGGAGCACGCGCAGGCGCAGGTGACGGCGACGGCACTTCTTCTCGATCAACGTCGCATGGCCGAGGGAGAGAAGGCGCGCGCCAGAGCTGAACTTCTCGATGGCGAGGCGACAGCGAGCCACCGGACACGGATCAATGAGGCTTGCCGGACCACCCGTGAGGTGCTCGCTCGTGGGCGCGAGACGAAATCAGCCAGCGATGCAGCGTTCCAGGCGGCCGGCGCTCGTTGCGACGAGGCCGGCGCTGGATTGGAGGCCGCCAACGGCCGTAACGCGTTAGCCGAAGAGGCATTCAACGCGGCTTGCCTGGATATTGCTCGCTCGTCGGTTCAGGTTGCCGACCTGATCGCAACCGACCCAGCATTGAGCAGAGCGTTACGGGACCGAATTCAGGAGATCGACCGATGCGTGAACGATGCCGGCACCGCAGTGCTAACGCGCCAGAATGACTTACACCGGGCGTTGGAAGGGTTCGATGAGACCACTGATGCCGAGGCGTTGGCCGCAGTCATCGCGGCGTTGGCAACTGAAATTGGGGACTTGCAACAACGGACAGGTGTACTTACCGCTGCGCTCTCGCGAGACGACGAGGCCCGCCGCGCCGCCGCAAACCTATCTGCGGAAATCGACACTACGAAAGCAGAACTCGTAATTTGGCAGGCAGTCGACGATGCCGTCGGCTCGGGCAGCGGTGATCGTTTCCGTCGCTTTGTGCAGGGCATCACGCTCGACCACATGGTGCAATTGGCGAATGATCACCTCCATGCATTGACCCCCCGCTACAGGCTCGCGCGGGGGGCCGCGTCCGATCTCACGCTGCACATCATTGATCGCGACATGGGCGACGAGGTCCGCGGGACCCGAAGCCTGTCAGGCGGTGAGCGTTTCCTGGTCTCCCTTGCGCTGGCGTTGGCTCTGTCGGGTCTCGAAGGCCGATCGTCCTTTGTCGACACGCTGTTTATCGATGAAGGCTTTGGATCGCTTGATGCGGAGACGCTAGACTTGGCAGTAGACGCGCTGGAGACCTTGCAGGGCAGAGGTCAGAAGGTTGGCGTCATCACGCACGTCGCTGCCATGATCGAGCGGATCGCCGTGCAGGTTCGCGTAGAAAAGCGTGGCGCTGGGCGATCGGAGATTAGAGTTTCTGATGGCATGGGAGCGGCACGGCCTGTCACGAGTAGCGCGCAATAGCATCAGGAGAGGCGATCTCGGAGTGTTCAGATCGGAAGAGGGGATAGATGGAGAACGGGTGGCTCCTCTGAGCGCTGAAGTGGCATGTGACAGTAGACCGTGCTATGGGGTTGACGGTCTTTTTCCTCATGCCCTCAGCGGCGCTCGGCGAAGCAAGCCGGAAGAAATCGACCGATCGATAGCGATAGTTGTCGAAGCCGCGCAAAATTTGAATCGCGCGATTTTCTCTTTGAAATCAAAAGCGAAGAAATTTGACGGACTGGCGGTCGGCTTTAGACCGTCAGAAGAAATATTTTGCGCTTATAAAACAGCGCGTTACGATGCATTGAGAGGATCGAGTGGGAATAACACGGCGGCTGCCCGGGCCTTCGGCTCAATCCTGAGCGATGTTTTGGCTGGTGAGTGCAATGTGACGCGGAAACTCCCGCGACGCGTTGCAAGCGTCAGCCACGCGCCAGAATTACGTCGCATGAAAGTGCGCGTGCTGTCGGGGAGAAGCGATTTCGATGAAAGTTGACTTAGCAGGAACTAACAGCTTGTACGCTAGCCAGCGCCTCCAGGATCGGATGGGCGATCGCTTGGCGGTGCCGTTCTCAGCCGCAATGGCCTCGGCCCAGGCGGATGGCGGCAAGCAAACGGACTTTTCCAGCATGACCCGCCAAGAGATGCGCGATTGGGTCAATGATCAAATCCGTAGCGGGAATATGACGCTCGATGACAGCACCCCGTTCGTGACGATGACAATGAAAATGCCGGTGGGTGGGTTCGCCGAGGTGGACGCCGCGACCGATGGCGAGAGGATCGATTTCACGCAAAGAGCGCGGTCCGGTATCGAAGACGCACGATCGCGCAATGATGACGTGACGGCGAAGTTGCTGGAGTCGGTTTTGCAGATCATGCAGCGGTAATCAGGCTGGACCATCAGAGTCGATGTTCGCGCCGAGAAGCGCAAGGGTCGGTTTCCCGGCCGTGCAGCTTAATTTCGCAATATGTCATATCGTTCTGTTTCATCGAATGATACGACATATATTATGAATTGGATCGATTGATCTGATTTCCGTTATTTTAGAGGCGCTTCATAGGAAGGGCCTCAGCATGACGGATACCGACACGCGGATCGCCGCGCAGACCAAGACTATTCCGGCGGTGGCCGGCGGTTGGGATCTGGTTGAGATCTGGCCCGGGCTTCTGCTGACGGCGGTGATCGCGGCGCTGTCTTTCGGCCTCCGCGACCTGCCGGGCGTGGCGATCCTCAGTCCGATGATCCTCTCCATCCTCATCGGGATCGTTCTTCACAATTCCATCGGTACACCGAGGCTCGCCAAGCCCGGCGTTACCTTTTGCGTGCGCCGAGTGCTGCGCTTTGCGATCATTCTTCTCGGGTTGCAACTGACGGCCGCGCAGATCGCCGAGGTCGGGGCGGGCGGCATTGTGATCATCGCGGCGACGCTGGTCGCGACGTTTTTATTCACGATTTGGTTCGGGCGGATGATCGGCGTCGATCGCAAGCTTTCGCAGCTGATCGCCGCCGGGACGTCGATCTGTGGCGCCTCGGCGGTGATCGCCACCAACACCGTCACCGATGCGCATGACGAGGACGTCGCTTATGCGGTGGCGTGCGTCACGGTGTTCGGTTCGATCGCGATGTTCGTTTATCCGCTGTTTCCGGGTCTGCTGCATCTCGATGCTCACGCCTACGGACTGTGGGCGGGCGCGTCGATCCACGAGATCGCACAGGTGATGGCGGCGGCCTATCAGGACGGCCAGCAGGCAGGCGATGCAGGGGCGATTGCAAAGCTCTCGCGGGTCGCGATGCTGGCGCCTGTCGTCATCGTGCTCGGCGTTCTTGCTACGCGGCGCACGGAGGCCGGGGATCGCACGCGTCCGGCCGCCAAGCCGCCGATGCCTTGGTTCGTGCTTGGCTTCATCGCGCTCGTCGGCGTCAATAGCGTCATTACGGTTCCGCCGGATGCGAAGGCGGCGATTATCCTGGTAACGACGTTTCTGATGTCGATGGCGCTTGCGGCAATGGGGCTGGAAACCGATGTGGCCAAGCTCAGGGCAAAAGGCATTCGCCCCTTGATTTTAGGGTTTGTTGCCTTTCTTTTTGTGGCGATATTCAGCTTGAGCCTTATCGAGACGATGGGCTGAGCCGCCCGAGAGACAAAGCATGACGCTGGAGCAGCTTCGCATCTTCGTTGCCGTTGCCGAGCGTGAGCACGTGACCCAGGCCGCCAAGCAGCTGAACCTGACCCAATCGGCAACGAGCGCTGCCGTGTCGGCGCTCGAAGCGCGCTACGCGACCAGGCTTTTCGACCGCGTCGGCCGCCGCATCGCGCTGACCCAGGCCGGGAAGCTTTTTCTCGTCGAGGCCAAGGCGGTGCTCGCGCGTGTCGCGGCGGCGGAAAAAGTTCTCGCCGATCTCGCGGGGCTGGAGCGCGGCTCGCTGTCGATCGGCGCAAGCCAGACGGCTGGAAACTACTGGCTGCCGGAAATCATCCATCGATACCAATCGCGCTTTCCCGGTATTTCTGTTGCGCTCAAGATTGGTAACACGGAAACGGTTGCGGCCGACGTCGAGGATGGCAGCGCCGATCTCGGATTTATCGAAGGCGGGATCGATAATCCGGTTTTGTCCGTCACGCCGGTTGCCGACGACGAAATGGTTCTTGTCGTTGCGCCGGGCCACCCGTTGGCAAAACGGCCGGCGCACCCGCTGGCGCAGATAGCGCAGGCGCGCTGGATCGTGCGCGAAGCGGGCTCGGGAACGCGCGCCATCCTGGAATCGGCCGTGGCAAAACTCGGCATTGATCCCAAATCTCTCGACATCGCGATCGAGCTTCCGTCGAATGAAGCCGTTCGAGGCGCGGTTGTCGCCGGTAGCGGCATCACAATTCTTTCGCGGCTCGTGGTTGCCGCGCCGCTCAAGGCGAAAACGCTCGTCGCCCTCGATCTCCAGCTTCCCGAGCGCAAGTTCTTCGCGCTTCGCCACAAGGAGCGGTATTTCACGCGCGCCGAGCGAGAGTTCATCAACGTCGCGATGGATATGCCTTCCGAAGGCGCGGCTAGAAATTCATCCAAGAGGCGCAGTTAGCGCTCTTGCGTTATGACCGCGGCCACTTCCGCGCCGCTCGCGTCGCGGGGCAATGCAAAGAAGTCGGCATCTTTTTCAAGCGCGCGCTCGAGCTGCGCCTGGAACAGACCGCGGTCCAGCTCGACGGTTCCGAACTGGCGCAGATGCTCGGTCACGAACTGCGTGTCGAGAAGGGTGAAGCCGCCCTTGATCAGCCGCGCGGTCAGGTGAACCAGTGCGATCTTCGATGCGTCGCGCTCGGTCGAGAACATGCTTTCGCCGAAGAACGCGCTTTTGAGCGCTACGCCGTAAAGTCCGCCGACGATCTGGTCGCCGTGCCAAACCTCGACCGTATGACAGGCTCCGAGATCGAAAAGCTCGCGATATAAAGCGCGAATGCGGGTGTTGATCCAGGTCGACATGCGTCCGGCGCGCGGAGCGGCACATCCGTCGATGACGCGTTCGTAATCGTTATCGACCTTCACCTGGAATTCAGTCGTGCGGACCGTGCGCAGAAGCCGGCGGGGGACGTGAAAGTTATCGAGCGGCAGCACGCCGCGATGCTGCGGCTCGATCCAATAGAGTGCGGGGTCATCCGCGCTCTCGGCCATCGGGAAAATGCCACAGCTGTAGGCCTTCAGGAGAACCTGCGGAGTAATCTCGAACATTGGATCGTCACGCGACGCCATGCCGGTACTTGCCAAGCGAACTCTTAAGCGCGTGCGGAACAAGTCGCGCAGAGGCAAAGTCTACTTCATCCCCAAGTGTTTTTCGAGCCAATGAATATCGTAGACGCCATCGGCGATATCGGGGTCTTTCACGAGATCCTGGAACAGCGGGATCGTCGTTTCAATGCCATCGATCACGAATTCCGACAAGGCGCGCCGCAGCCGCATCAGGCAATCGTTACGCGACTTGCCGTAGATGATGAGCTTGCCGATCAAGCTGTCGTAATAGGGCGGAATCCGGTAGCCCTGATAAACGCCGCTGTCGACCCTGACGCCGAGGCCGCCGGGCGGATGCCAATAGGTGATCTGACCGGGTGAAGGTCGAAAATCGCGAGGATTTTCGGCGCAGATCCGGCATTCGATCGCGTGACCTTTGATCTGGATGTCGTCCTGCGTGAAGCTTAACGGCAATCCTGCCGCCACGCGGATCTGCTCGAGCACGAGATCGATGCCGGTGACCATTTCCGTGACGGGATGCTCAACCTGCAAGCGCGTATTCATTTCGATGAAGTAGAATTCGCCGTCCTCGAACAGGAACTCAACCGTTCCGGCGCCACGATACTTGAGCTTGCGCATCGCGTCGGCGACGGTCTTGCCGATCTTCTGGCGCTGCGCCGCGTTGAGCGCGGGCGAGGGGCTTTCTTCCAGAACCTTCTGGTGGCGCCGCTGCAACGAGCAATCGCGCTCGCCGAGGTGCACGGCGTTGCCCTTGCCGTCGCCGAAGACCTGAATTTCGATATGGCGCGGCTTTTGAAGATACTTCTCGATGTAGACGGCGTCGTCGTTGAAGGCGGCCTTGGCTTCGGAGCGTGCGGTCGAGAGTGCGGTTCCGAGGTCGGCGGCCGATGTCGCGACCTTCATGCCGCGTCCGCCGCCGCCGGCTGCCGCCTTGATCAGGACAGGAAATCCCATCTCCTTGGCGACCTTCATCGCCTCGGTTTCGCTGGTCACGGCGCCGCTCGAACCCGGAACCACGGGAATGCCGAGCCGTTTCGCGGTTTCCTTGGCTTCGATCTTGTCGCCCATGATCCGGATGTGCTCGGACGTCGGGCCGATGAATGTGATCTTGTGCTCTTCGAGGATTTCCGCGAACCGCGCATTTTCCGACAAGAAGCCGTAGCCCGGATGCACGGCGTCGGCGCCGGTGATTTCGCAGGCCGTCACGAGCGCGGGAATGTTCAGATAGCTTTCGCGAGCCGCTGGCGGGCCGATGCAGACGCTTTCATCGGCAAGGCGCACGTGCATCGCATCGGCGTCGGCGGTCGAATGAACCGCGACCGTCGCTATGCCGAGTTCCCGGCACGCGCGCTGAATGCGTAAGGCGATTTCCCCTCGATTGGCGATCAAGATCTTATCGAACATTTGTTCTCCAGCGTCCTTGCCCGTGCGATGCACGCGCAGCGCTTCATTCAATGATGATCAGGGGTTCGCCATATTCGACGGGCTGCGCGTTTTCGAAAAGGATCGCCTTGACGGTTCCAGAGCGCGGCGCGGGGATCTGGTTCATCGTCTTCATGGCTTCGATGATGAGAAGCGTGTCGCCCTGTTTCACCTTGCTGCCGACTTCGCAGAACATCGGCGCACCAGGTTCGGGCGAACGATAGGCGGTGCCGACCATCGGCGATTTGACGGCGCCGGGATGCTTCGAAAGATCGCCGGGTCCCGTCGCCTGCTTCGGCGCGTCCGCCGCCGCGGGTGCCGCAGGAGCAGCGGGCGCGGCGAAAGCCTGCAGCGGTGCCGCATTGATCGAAATTTTCTTCGCGACCCGGATTTTGAGCCCGCTCTTCTCGATCTCGATCTCGGTGAGGCCGGTATCGTTCAAGAGCTCGGCAAGCTCACGGATCATCTGACTTTCGGCGCTCCCACTTTTGGGGCCCTGGTCTTTTGCGGTCATCAGTCCTCTGTCCTCGAGGTTATCCGTTTGCGTCCGACTTATAGACTACGTGTCTACGTGCCCGTCACGCCTTGCGGGTCGCCAGAATGTTCGCCATAGCGTCGATGGCCAGTTCGTAACCCTTGCCGCCGAGGCCGCAGATGACGCCCGTTGCCGCAAGGGAAACGTAAGAGTGCTGACGAAACTGGTCTCGACGAAAGATATTCGACAGGTGAACCTCGATCACCGGCAGCTCGGCGGCCTGTAGTGCGTCAAGGATCGCGACCGACGTGTGGGTATAGGCGCCGGCATTGATGATAATGCCCTTGGCCTTGCCGCGCGCCTCCTGCACCCAGTTCACCAGCTCGCCCTCGACGTTCGACTGGCGGAAGTCGATCGCCAGCCCGTGCGCGGCGGCGGTTTTCTCGGTGCGTGCGCGGAGATCGTCGAGCGTTTCGCTGCCGTAGATCGCCGGCTCGCGGACGCCGAGCAAATTGAGATTGGGGCCGTTCAGGACGTAGATACGATTGGTCATGATTTAGGGGTTGCTCAAGCGCCGGGCGGTGCCCAAGCCAATTGCGGAGCCCAGGGTCTACCAGTTTTCCCGGCGAGCGCAAAGTATGGCTCAGGCCCCGTAAATCCGGGGCCTGAAAGATTAACAATTTTTGCGGCCCAACGGGCGTCTGCCTCCGGCAACTGCCGGGTCAGCAGATCGGGCAGCCTTCCTTGCGGAACCCGGTGACAAGCGCTTCAAGCTGGTCATGCAAGTCGTCCGGAGCGCCGGGAATCGATTTGTCGCCGACCAGGAAGTGCGGGGTGCCGTTGATGCCCATTTTCTTGGCGAGAAGCACATCGTCGCGAAGCTCGTTTTTCACGTCGTCGCTCGCCATGTCGGCTTTGACCTTGGCGATGTCGACGCCGAGCGACGCGGCGATCTTGAGGGCAGAAGCTTCATCAGCATGGCCCTTCGCGGCGAGCATCGCCTGATGGAATTCCCAGTATTTGCCCTGCCGCTTCACCGCGAGCGCGATGCGCGCTGCTTCCTCCGAGCCTTTCGACAGGATCGGCAGTTCCTTGAAGACGAAGCGGACCTTCTTGTCGTCCTGAAGCAGCTTCTGAACTTCGGGGAGACCGCGTTTGCAGTAGCCGCAGTTGTAATCGAAGAATTCGACGACGGTGATGTCGCCGTTGGCGTCGCCAGCGACGGAGCTGCCGGGGCTACGGAAGATCGATTTGGCATTCTCCGCCATGAAGGACTTGAGCTTGGAGTCCTGGTCCTTCTGCATTTTTTCGTCGAGCGCGGTTTGCACGTCGACCATGATCTCGGGGTTCTTGATGAGATAATCCTTGATAATCTCACCGAGCGCTTTCTTTTGTTCGTCGGAGAACGTCGCGCCACCTGCGGTTGGGGCGATGGTTTCAGCGTGTGCGCGAGGGCTGACCAGTCTGTCGATGGTGCCAGCCGCGAAGGGCAGGGCCAGCGCCGCAGCAATCGCGGTCATCGCGACGGCCGCCTTGCGACCGGCCGATCCGGAACCGGCGATGTTTCGGACGATGTTCTTTACGATCATGGATATTGTCTCGCTCATTGGGCTGGGACGGCTCATGTCTCAGGCTTGTAGTTGATGATGTCGTCGTTCTTTAACCATTCAGGCGATCCGGCGCGCAGGCGGGGCTGGGCGCGTTTCGCGAAGATTTGCGCCTGCTTGACGTCGCCCTCGTAAAAGTAGGCCTGCGCCGTCATCGCGTCGGCTTCAGGCCCCTTGCCGAGTTTATAGTAAGCGTTCGCAAGCAGGCGGTAGGCCCTTCCGTTCTGGTCTGTAATCAGGGATCGGCGCAGGAGATCGATGGATTCCTTGGAGCTGTTGCCGTCGTTGCCGCCTTGCAGAGCGTTGGCGAGTTCGACCTCTATCAATGGGCTTGCAGGCGCCAGTTTCAAGGCCTGTTGCAGTTGCGAAACGGCGTTACTCTTTTTTCCCGCCCGCATGAAGACGTCGGCCTTCAGCTCATAGAAATACGGATAGTCGGGGTTTTCCGCGATCAGTCCATCGATCTGCTTGACCGAGTTTTCGAGCGCGCCGGGGCCGCCACGGAAGAATGTTGCGATGGCGCGCGCATAGCGCGCCGGTAACGATTTGTCGCTCTCGGGATAGCGGCTGAACACGGCGACCGGCGTTTCGAGATAACCAGAAAGCTTGGCGCGCATCAGGTCGTGACGCAGCTGCAAGGACGGCGGATCTTTCTGCTGCGCGTAAGGACTGGCGCCGACGAGCTGGCTCAGTCGCGCTAAACGGTCGACGGAAAGCGGATGGGAGCGGATGAACGGGTCCTGCATATCCGCCGAGAGATACTCCTGCTGCTTGAACCGCTCGAAGGTATCGAGCATGCCACGCCCGGATTGCTTCGTCGCGGTAAGGTATTTCAATCCGGCCTGATCGGCCGCCGATTCCTGCGAGCGGCGCTCGGCGAGAAGGCCCTTCATGATGATATTGTTGCCGCCCTGCAGGATCGCCTGTCCGCCCTGCATGGTCTCGCGTCCACCGCTGCCGCCGGAGACGCCGCCCGCCACCATTGCGCCGAGGCCGAGAACCTGCGTCAGCAGCATGCGCGTCTGGTCTTTGGCTATGCGTGCGCGAAGGGCCGCCATGTGCCCGCCGGCGATATGGCCGCTTTCATGCGCGATCACGCCGATGACTTCGTTCGGCGTTTTGGCCTGCATCAGCGTGCCGGTATGGACGAAGACGTTGGCGCCATCGAGAACGAAGGCATTGAACGCGTCGTTGTTCACAATGCGAACGGTGACGCGGCCGCTGCCGAAACCCGCCGCCTGAAAAATCGGCTTGGCATAGTCTTGCAGCAGGGCCTCGATCTCGGCGTCGCGGATCAATGGCAGACCTTGTGCACGGGCGCGCGTGGCACCGGTCACGATGCCAGACGCGAACAGGCAAAGCGCAGCCATCATGTGGCGCGCGAATACGGCTTTGGAAAATGTGTCGCTCGTCGCGCGCATATCGCTGTGCCTCAACCTCGATGCGTGTCTCGAGACACCGTGACGCTACAGTTATTCAGCAAGCCCCGCCTGGTCAAATACGCGGCAACCTCGGTGCGTTATGATCAGTCATCATAATAGGGCACCAGAATGGCGGTTGCCCGCGTTGTGCCAAGCCTGCGATCGAGCGCAGAAAAAGGCCGCACTTTGAGGGCGGCCTTTTCTTATTTCGTTGCACGGTCAGCGTTATTCGCTGCTGAATTTCCGCTGCCACCAGCCTTTGCGCTGCGGGATCGCTGCTGCGGCCTCCGCCTCGCCGGATTGTTCGCCGGGGCCGACGACGACGCGTTCGATGCGCGGCTCACTGGATCCGGTTTCGTGACGCCGGCGCGCCGGGGCAGCTGGCGCGACGGGCGCTGCTTCTGGCACTGCCACGGCCGCAGCTACGGGCTTCGGAGTTTCTTCCGCTGCCACTACTTCCACGTCCGCAGCTATTGACTGCGGGGCGGGCTTCGCCGGCGATTGGGCAACCTGCTTTTTTGCCTCGGGTGCGGCGTCATCGGCGCCGTTGGCGGCTGACGGAACATCCCAGACGCGACGCGGACGGCGTCCGGAAGACGGTGCCTTGGCGCGCTCCGGTGTGCCGGTATCTTCGGGCTCGTTCTGCTCCGCTGGCTCGGCGGATTCGTCGGCCGCTTCGTCGTCAACATCCGTCTGTTCCGTGTCGGAAGCCGCTGCCGAGTCGGCATCGCGTCCGCGCTCGCGTCCGCGGCGTCCGCCACGGCGTCCGCGCCGGCGGCGCTTGTTGGGCTTGTCATCAGAACCGTTGGCACCCGCGGCGTCGGCGTGCGAGTCGTCATCGATGGAAGGCTGTTCGCCGAGCCCATCGATATCGAGGCCTGGCTCGTCGGAATCGGGGTGTCCTTCGTCCGGCGCGGGCTGATCGCGTTCGGAGTCGTCGTCACGCTGCTCGAGCGAATAGCTTTCGCCACGATCGTCGCCACGCTCGCGTCCGCCTCTGCCCCGGCGTCTGCGGCGACGGCTGCGGCGCTGGCCGTTTTCATCACCGTCACGGCTGCCGTTGCGCGGCTCGCGATCGATGATGTCCTCTTCGGTGTCTTCGGCTTCGCTCGATACCTCGATGTCGGACGGTGCATAGGAGGGCGCGTCGCCTTCGGCGTCGAAGCCCCAATCCATGTTGACGGCGGCGCGCTCCGTCCGGCGCACCGGAAGTGCCGAAGCTGCGCTCCGCTCGACGGTGAAGTTCGCGCCCTGAACGCGGTCGCTGCCGAGCACGGTGACCGAATATCCGTGCCGCACTTCCATATCCGCGATGTAGGCGCGCTTACTGTTCAGAATATAGAGCGCAACCGCTGGCGTTGTGGTCGCGATCAGCGGACCGTTGGCGCCGGCCGTGATCGTGTCCTCGATGCCGCGCAGGACAGCGAGCGCGACGCTCTCGGTCGAGCGGATGATACCGGTGCCCTGGCAATGAGCGCATTGCGACGTCGAGCCTTCGAGCACGCCGGTCCTGAGACGCTGGCGCGACATTTCCATCAAGCCGAAATGCGAGATGCGGCCGAGCTGGATGCGTGCCCGATCGAAGCGAAGCGCGTCCTTCAGGCGGCGTTCCACCGCGCGATTATTGCGCTTTTCCTCCATGTCGATGAAGTCGATGACGATGAGGCCTGCGAGGTCGCGAAGCTTCAACTGCCGTGCGATTTCATCGGCGGCTTCGAGGTTCGTCGCGAGCGCGGTTTCCTCGATCGAGAATTCGCGCGTCGATTTTCCGGAGTTGACGTCGATTGCGACGAGGGCTTCCGTCTGGTTGATGACGATGTAGCCGCCGGAACGCAACGTCACCTGCGGCTGGAACATCGCGTTCAGCTGACGTTCGACGCCATAGCGCGTGAACAGCGGCGTCGGCTCGCGGTAAGCCACGACGTTCTTCGTGTGGCTCGGCATCAGCATCTTCATGAAGTCGGCGGCTTCTTGATGCCCGGCGTCGCCCGCGACGACGATTTCCTCGACGTCCTTGTTATAAAGATCGCGGATCGAACGCTTGATCAGGTCGCCTTCCTCATAGACGAGGCTCGGCGCGGTCGACTGCAGCGTCAGATCGCGGACGCTTTCCCAGAGGCGCAGAAGATATTCGAAATCGCGTTTGATTTCCTGCTTCGTGCGCGCGGCGCCCGCCGTGCGGATGATGAGGCCCATGCCCTCCGGAACCTCGAGTTCCTGGGCGATGGACTTCAGACGGCGGCGATCCTGCGGATTGGTGATCTTGCGGGAAATTCCGCCGCCGCGCGCCGTGTTCGGCATCAGGACGGTGTAGCGGCCGGCGAGCGACAGATACGTGGTGAGCGCTGCGCCCTTGTTGCCGCGTTCTTCCTTCACGACCTGAACGAGGATGATCTGGCGGCGCTTGATGACTTCCTGGATCTTGTAGCTGCGCGGACGGCGGCGCTGACGCGAGCGCTGGCTGTCGCGGAATTCCGGCTGCGAACCTTCGTCGTGATGCTCAGCCGAACCGTTGTCGTTCAGGGCATCCTGGTGGCCGACGAAATCGTCGTGGCTCGACCGATGCTCGGCGAACGCGTGGTCTGGCTGTTCCTCATCGCCTTCCGTGTCCGAAGGGCCGGACTCGTCGTCCGAAGCGTCGTCATCATCGTCATCGGCGGAGATCGCGGGCTCGTCGCCGGAGTCCGTTGCGGCCGCTTCCGTCTCTTGCGGCGCGCTGGGTTCGGCGGCCTCTTCGGCAGGAAGTTCGGTGCGCACGTCCTCAACCGAGCGGCGAACCGCTGAAGCGACGACCTTGACGGTCGGCTCGCCTTCTTCCTCGCCGCCGATCTCCTCGATGTGCTCGTCTTCCTCGACGTCGACGATATGGGATGCCCCGAGCGAGGCGTCGGCGGGGGACAGGTCGCCAAAATCGTCGTCGGGAGCCACGCGGCCCGTTTCCGGATCGGAGTGACCCCGCACATTGCGACGCGCCATCGCTTCGGCGCGGCGGTCGGCGGCGGCTTCCAGTTCAGCTTCGGCGGCGGCTTCTTCGTCAAGCAGAGCCTGACGGTCGGCGACCGGGATCTGGTAATAGTCGGGATGGACTTCGTTGAAGGCGAGAAAGCCGTGGCGGTTGCCGCCGTAATCGACGAACGCCGCCTGCAGGGACGGCTCAACGCGCGTCACTTTCGCCAGATAAATGTTGCCCCGGAGCAGCTTGCGGGCAGCGCTCTCGAAATCGAACTCCTCTACCCGGCCGTTGCGTTGGACCACGACCCGAGTCTCCTCGGGGTGCGTGGCATCGATAAGCATTTTTGTATTTGACATCGATTGAATTCCTTGGCGCGCCTGGGCGGCTCGCATGCTGGACCGTCAATAACGGCGACCAATGCGAGGTTCGTGCGGCGGCGCATTTTGTTGGGAAAATGTGGGGAAGTGAGAAAAGACCAGGGCGATTGGCGCAGCATTCCACGTCCGGCGGCGCGCGTGCGGCTCACCGTGTCAGTCGCGCGGACGGTGCGGACGATTGTCCGGCCGTCGCCGTTGTGAATGCTACAAGTTGTCGTCATGGCCCGTCGCGTAGTGCCCAGCTCCGCGCCAAGAAAACGGAACGTCAGCCGGGGAATAAGTTTTGCAACGCTTATGGCGTCACGTTGATCAAATGGCCGCCCGGTTACAGTTGATATACATAACTAACCGGCAGGGGCGACCGGCTCCAAGTCATTGATCCTTGACGTTGCCATAAGGGCTTGACGCCAAAGCGCATTTTTCTGAGCGACACCGATACCCGTGCAGTCGCTCAAAGCCTGCGATCCGTGCGCGGTTGGTTACCTGTGAACGCAGAAATTTCGTTCTGCAGCAGGCCGACCAAATCACGCGGGCGCTTACCGATCTATCCCGCAGACGGGGAGTCTGCAGCGCCATCGAATATCGTGAAAGTTTACGAGGTCGCTCCCGGGCTGGCAAGTGATATAAAGCCCAAACCAAGACGCGCCCTCATTTCCGGGCTAAGTTCTATATTGTCTCTGAAAACAAAGCCTTAATGCGCCGGGGGGCGAAGGCGGGTTTGTGGCATCGGGGTAATGAGGGCATGACAGGGGTCTTAGAACATCTCTGGAACGCTCGGTTTGTAGCGGCGGCCGCGCTGGTTCTGATGCTCGTTTTGGGTGTTGGCCGGGCGCACGCCCTGCAGGATCGGGCGGTCGAGGCGACGGCGGTACGGCTGCTCGACGACGGCAAGTCGACCACGTTCGAGTTGACGATCAGCAAGGGCCTGACGGCGCAAGTCTATACGCTTGCGAACCCGTACCGGGTGGTCCTGGATCTGCCTCAGATGGACTTTCGCCTCGATGCGGCGGCAGGCAAGACGGGGCGGGGCGTCGTTTCGGCGTTTCGCTACGGGCTTTTCGCGCAGAACAAGGCGCGGGTCGTGCTCGATACCACCGGTCCCGTCGGGATCGTGTCGGCTGGCATGACGCGCGTTCCCGGAAGCAAAGCGATGAGGCTCGCCGTCGTCCTGGTTCCGATGGATGCCGCCGCCTTTGGCGCCGGAACGGGCGCGCTGCTTGCCGCAGCCGAACCCGCCGATCTCGGCTCCGACCTTGCTCCGCCGGAAAGCGCGGATCGCAAGCACAAGGATCATGCCAAGCCGGTCATCGTCATTGATCCCGGCCACGGCGGCATCGATCCGGGTGCGCTTGGGGCTAACAACGTGGCGGAAAAATCGGTCGTGCTCGCGGTCGCGCTGCAACTCAAGGCAGCGTTGCTCAAGACCCGCCGCTACGACGTCAAGATGACGCGAACCGACGATGTGTTCGTTTCGCTTGAGCGCAGGCTCAAGTTTTCCGGTGAAAACGACGCGGACCTTTTTATTTCGCTGCACGCCGATTCTATCGAGGAAAAAAGCATCGCGGATTCGATCCGGGGCGCGACTGTTTATACCCTGTCGGATAGGGCGTCCGACGAGCAGGCCCGGATCATGGCCGACAAGGAAAACGCGTCCGACCTGATCGCCGGCGTCGGGTCGGCGAAAAACGACGGCGGGGAAGAAGTCAAAAACATCCTGATCGACCTTCTGAAGCGCGAAACCTCGAATTTTTCGGCTGATTTTTCCCATGTCCTGGCCAAAAGGCTGGGGCAGGCGATCACAATGTCACGCATCCCGAGAAAATCGGCGGCTTTCAAGGTCCTGAAACAGCCCCACGCGCCATCCGTTCTTGTCGAACTCGGATACATGAGCAACAGTACGCAAGAGCAGGAAATGATGACCAGCGACTGGCAGTCGAAGGTGGCTGAGGCGATTGCTTCGGCTGTTCAGAGCTACTTCAGCAAGCGCACGGCGGCACAGCCTTAACGAATGGAAGCGCTCGACGACGTGCTGCCACATTCCCCGCTAATGTGCGATTGCGACGGGTTGTTTTTGCTGCGCCGCAGAAATAAACCAGCGCTGACACTCACCAGAAACGTAAGCCAGCGATAGACTGACGGAATCTGCGATTTGATGCGCGCGCCAACGCTGCCGCCCCCGGCGGCCAATCGAAGAAGGAAGAAGCGGCGCAAAAGCCTGCTGCTGAGTTTTCTCGGCTTCAGCTTCGCAACGTTCGTCCTGCTGTTTCTCGCGGCATCGGCGGGCGCCGGCTTCCTGGTGTGGCAGGCGTCGCGCGATTTGCCCGACTACGAGAGCCTGTCGAAATACGAACCGCCGGTCATGACGCGCATTCATGCCCATGACGGATCGCTCATCGCCGAGTTCGCGCGCGAGCGGCGCATCTTCGTCCCGATCAATACTATTCCGAAGCGCATCATCGGCGCATTCCTGTCGGCGGAAGACCGCCGCTTCTACGATCACGGAGGCATCGATTTTCAGGGTGTCATGCGCGCCGTCTTCGCCGCCGTCGAATCGAAGGTTCACGGCTCGAACAAGCGCGCCCAGGGCGCGTCCACGATCACGCAGCAGGTCGCCAAGAACTTCCTGCTGACGAACGAGCGCTCGATCGAACGCAAGATCAAGGAAGCGATTCTGGCAGTTCGTATCGAGAGCGCCTATTCGAAGGACAAGATCCTCGAACTCTACCTCAACGAGATCTATCTCGGGATGAACTCCTATGGCGTTGGCGCGGCGGCGCTGACGTACTTCAACAAGGAGCTGAAAGATCTGACGATCGAGGAAGCCGCCTACCTCGCGGCGCTTCCCAAGGGCCCGAACAATTATCATCCCTTCCGGCAGAAAGCCCGAGCGACGGAACGGCGAAACTGGATCATCGGGGAGATGGCCGAGAACGGCTACATCACCGCCGAGGAGGGCGTGGCTGCAAAGCAGAAGCCGCTCGCCGTCAATCTCAGGCCCAGCGGCGCGCATATTTCGACGGCGGAGTTCTTCGCCGAGGAAGTGCGCCGGACGCTGCTTGCGCGCTATGGCGAAGACAAACTCTATGGCGGCGGGTTATCGGTCCGCACGACGCTCGATCCGCATCTGCAGCAGCTTGCGAAAAGCGCGCTGATCGATGGTCTCGTCAAATTCGACCGCAAGCGTGGCTGGCGCGGGCCGGTTTCGAAGATCGATATTTCCGGCGACTGGGGCGAGGCGCTCGGCGCGATCCGCAGTCCCGGCGACATTCAACCGTGGCGACTCGGCGTCGTTCTGGAAACCCAGAAGACGAAAGCCGTCATAGGCTTCAAGCCGGCCCGGCAGCAGGACGCCACCCTCGTCAAGGATCGCGAGGCGGTCGAAGTCTCGCTCGATGAGATGAAGTGGGCCGCCTATCAGAAGGGTGGAAAAAAGATCGATGCGAAGACGACGGGCGACATTCTGAAGCTCGGCGATGTCGTCTACGTCGCGCCGAAAGATCCGGCCAACATTCAAGGCGCGTGGTCGCTGATGCAAATTCCTGAAGTCGGCGGCGGGCTTGTCGCGATGGACCCCTATACGGGCCGCGTGCTCGCGGTCGCCGGCGGCTTCTCGTATGATCTCAGCCAGTTCGACCGCGTCATCCAGGCGAAACGGCAGCCGGGCTCGTCATTCAAACCGTTCGTTTATGCCGCTGCGATGGACAACGGCTATAAGCCGACGTCCATTATTCTCGATGCGCCGATCGAAATCGATCAGGGGCCGGGGCAGGACATCTGGAAACCCGAGAACTACGACGAAAAAGACGTTACGGGTCCGGAGACGCTGAGGTTCGGTGTTGAGCACTCGCGCAACCAGATGACGGTGCGGCTGGCGCAAGATCTCGGCATGCCTCTCATCATCGATTATGCCAAGCGCTTTGGCATCTACGACGACATGCTGCCGGTTCTGTCGATGTCGCTCGGCGCGGGCGAGACGACGCTTCTCAGAATGGCGACCGGCTATTGCAGGCTGGCAAACGGCGGTAAGGACGTGAAGTCGACGCTCATCGACCGCATTCAGGATCGCTACGGCCGCACCATCTGGCGGCACGACGAGCGCCAGTGCATGGGATGCACGGCCGATCGCTGGGCGAACCAGGCGGAGCCGGAATTGATCGACGACCGGCCGCAGGTCATCGATCCGCACACCGCCTATCAGGTGACATCGATTCTCGAAGGCGTCGTGCAGCGCGGCACAGGCAAGGTTCTGAAATCTCTCGACCGGCCGATCGCAGGCAAGACGGGCACGACGAACGAAGAAAAAGATGCGTGGTTCATCGGCTATACGCCGACGCTCGTGGTCGGCGTCTACGTCGGCTATGATACGCCGAAGCCGATGGGTAAGGGCAACACCGGCGGCCTGATCGCGGCGCCGATCTTCGGCGAATTTCTCAAGAACGCGATGGTCGATACGCCTCCGGCGCCATTCCGCGTGCCGCCTGGGATCAAATTCGTCCGCGTCGATTTGAAAACGGGCCTCAGAGCATCGGCCGACGACACCAATACAATCCTCGAAGCCTTCAAGCCGGACGAAGAGCCCGATGACGGCTATTCGATGATAGGTTTTGCGAATGCAACCGCCGATGCGTCGGCTTCCGCCGGGGCGAGCCCGTATCAGGCACCTCCACCTCCACCGGCCCCTCCGCCACAGCCGAGTGCACGCCAGGACGGTGGCCTCGCGCCGAACGGTTTCTGGTAACGACGCATTGCCGCGTGCCGGGCCTGCGCGTTTACAGCGGCTCGCGATCTCCCTATTACCTTCCGCCCACGCTCGTTATCATTCATGCCGGCCACTCGCCGGTTTCCGGAGGCTGCCCAATGCGCGCAGAAGCGCAAAAATTGTCCGACGACATCGAGGAGGCGATTGCCCTCCTGAGGAGGTCTCTTTGACTGGGAGACAGCCGAAGATCGTCTAGCTTCGCTCAACGCGAAGGCCGAAGACCCGAACCTTTGGTCGGATGCGAAAAACGCTCAGAAAGTCATGCGCCAGCGCCAGATGCTGGAGCGCGCGGTGGACGATTTCAAGCGTTTGCAGCGCGACTACGAGGATGCGTTGACGCTGATCGAGCTTGGCGAAGCCGAGAGCGACGAAGCGAGCATCAGTGAGGGCGAAGCGGCGTTGAAGCGCGTCGACCTCGAAGCGCATCGCCGTTCCGTCGAGGCCATGCTGTCGGGCGAAGCGGATGCGATGAGCACTTACGTCGAGGTGCACGCCGGCGCGGGCGGCACCGAGAGCCAGGACTGGGCGTCGATGCTGGCGCGCATGTACGCGCGCTGGGGCGAACGTCGCGGCTACAAGGTGAAGCTGATCGACGAAAGCCCGGGCGAAGAAGCGGGCATCAAATCGGCGACGTTCGAGATCGACGGCGATAACGCTTACGGCTGGCTGAAGACGGAAGCGGGCGTGCACCGGCTCGTTCGTATCTCGCCGTTCGATTCCAACGCGCGCCGCCACACGAGCTTTGCCTCGGTCACCGTCTATCCGGTGATCGACGACACGATCGAGGTCGATATCAATATGTCCGACGTCGACATTTCGTTCGCGCGATCGTCGGGCGCTGGCGGCCAGCACGTCAATCGTACGGAATCCGCCGTTCGGCTGGTTCATAGGCCTTCGGGCATTGTGATTTTCGCGCAGGAGCAGCGCTCGCAGCATCAGAACAAGGACATCGCGTTCAGACGCCTGAAGGCGCGGCTTTACGAGATGGAATTGAAGAAGCGCGAGGCCAAGGCTAATGCCGAGCAGGCGGCCAAGACGGACATCGGCTGGGGTCACCAGATCCGGTCCTACGTGTTGCAGCCGTATCAGCTTGTGAAAGATCTGAGGACGGGTGCGCAATCGACCAACCCGTCCGAGGTGCTGGATGGTGATATCGATCCGTTCATCGAATCGGCGCTGTCGCAGCGGCTCAAGGGCGGCGGCGAGGCGATCATCGTCGACGATCTCGATTAGGATCGTGCGCGAGGTGCGAGCTTTGGGCCGAACCTAAAGCTCGCCCGTCAGGAATTGCGCGCGTCCCAACCCGAACGACCAATCCTCGTCGGTGCACGTCACCATGTTGATCATGACGTCGGACGGCGCGATGCCGCAGCTCTTTTGCAATTCTTCGACGGTCAGCCGATAGAACTGTTCTTTCTGCTCGCGCGTGCGCGGGCGTGTCGTCACCTGGATCATGACGAACTTTTTGGTTCGCGGAATGTCGAGCCCGGTGTCTTCCATGATCATGGTCGCCGGATCGTGCTCGTGGACGATCTGATAGCGGTCGCGCTCCGGCACCTTTAAGGCCGCCAGCATCGCGCGATGGATAGCATCGAGAAGCGCCTTCTTCTCGTCCACGGTGCGGCCTTCGTAGAGATCGATGCGGAGCAGGGGCATGGGCAAAACCTTATGATGTGCCGGGGCGTTCTAGCACACCAGCGAACCCTGTTCGAGTGCGCCGCTTGCCGTGCCATGACAAGCCGGGCCTTCGCCGCAGGGCGGTTTAAAATTAAGGGTTCTCGCGCGGCGTTTATCGAAACGCCGAACCGCTAGGTGAAGAATAGAAGCTGCGCATCGGAGGCGTGGGTTTCAATTCCCACGGCGGGCGGCCTTCGTCGGAGGTATCGGTTGTGGTCGAGCTGCCGCCGTTCGCCGAAACGCCGAACTGGAAACCGCCAACGGCCTTATCGATATCTTGTTCGTCGGGAGCCTTGAAATTCGCCGAGCCGTCGGGATTGGTGCCACCAATCGACGTGGTCTCGAACGCGTAGGACGCGCCTGCAAGCGTCATCGCGGCTGCGAAGGCCGCGCTCGCGATGAGACGATGAATGCGCATGGATTTCTCCCCGCCTGCGTTGACGTGCACTTTAGCCAGGACTTATTCGGCGTTTGGGGACGTATGTTGGCGCAATCTCTCTTTTTTTCAAGGTGTTGCGCATTGGCTACGTTGACGGGCGTCCGCGAGCGCGGCGTTCGGCCTGTCAATCGGCGGCAATCGTGCTAAAGCCGCGAGGACTCGAACGTTTTCTGGACCTCCCGCCACCGATGCCTCCGCCCGACCGTCTGCAACTCATTTCATCCGACGGGTTTCGCGATTATGCGCTTCTCGATTGCGGCGCGGGCCGAAAGCTCGAGCGCTTCGGCGCGATTGTCGTTGACCGGCCGGAGCCGCAGGCGCTCTGGCGCGCCAAGCTTGCGAAATCGGAATGGTCGAAAGCGCATGCGGTTTTTTCAGCCTCGGGCGAGGATGACGAAAAGGGAAAGTGGCGCGTCGACAAGCCGGTTCCCGACGCTTGGCCGGTGCGAATATCGCTTTCTTCCGGCGTGCCGGAGTCTGGCGGATCACCCCGCCCCCAACCCCTCCCCGTTAGCGGGAGGGGGAGTGACGCGACAGCCGGCGGCGTTACGATGCTCTGCAAACTCGCGGGGCTTTGGCATCTCGGACTGTTTCCGGAGCAATATCCGCACTGGCAGTGGATGATCGACCGGATCGCGGCCGTAAAAGGCGAGACGCCGCGCGTGCTCAATCTTTTCGGATATACGGGCGCTGCGTCGTTGATCGCCGCGAAGGCCGGAGCCGAGGTGACGCACGTCGATGCGTCGAAGAAAGCCATCCAGTGGGGCAAGGAAAACCAGTCCGCATCCAAGCTCGATGCAGCCAAGGTCCGCTGGCTCATTGACGACGCCGCGAAGTTCGTCGCGCGCGAGGTTCGCCGGGGTAAGACCTATCATGTCATTCTTGTCGATCCGCCGAAGTTCGGACGCGGGCCGGAGGGCGAAGTGTGGGATCTGTTCAAGAACCTGCCCGACCTGCTTGGCGATGTTGCGAAGCTTTTGGCGCCGAAGGACGCAGCGATGGTGCTGACGGTTTACGCGATCCGCGCGTCGGCGCTGGCGTTCGATCAGTTGCTGCGCGACGCGCTGAATGGCAAAGGCGGAAGCTTCGAAAGCGGTGAACTCGCGATCCGGTCGCAAAGCGGATCGCTTGTTCCGACGTCGCTGTTCGTGCGCTGGAACGGTCAACCATGAACGCGCCGAAGACGATCACCAGCCTGACGAATGATCGCGTGAAAGCGATCCGTGCGCTCGAAATGCGCAAGGTGCGTAAAGAGACCGGGCTGTTCGTTGCCGAAGGCGTTTCGCTTCTCATCACCGCGCGCGATAATGGCTACGTGCCTGAAACACTTGTCTATCAGGCGGGTACGGCGGAGAGCGGCATTGCGCGCGGGCTCGTGACACATGCCCTCAACGCGGGCGCGGAGGTTCTCGAGGTTTCCGAAGCCGTTCTCGGCAAGCTCGCGTCGAAGGACAATCCGCAAACTGTGCTCGGCGTTTTCCGGCAGCGTTTCGCAGACTTTCCCGATGTCGCGAAGATCGGCACCGGCGAAACGTGGCTCGCGCTTGAGGAAATTCGCGATCCGGGCAATCTCGGTACGATCATCCGGACGGCGGATGCCGTCGGATGTGCGGGTGTCATTCTCGTCGGGACGACGTGTGACCCGTATTCGCTCGAAGCCATCCGCGCGACGATGGGTTCGATATTCGCCGTGCCGATCGCGAAGACGGATCGCGCCGCGTTTCTGGACCTTCAGAAGGCATGGCATGGCGACGTGATCGGCACGCATCTCGATGCGCGCGAGGATTTCCGCGCCTCGGATTACAAAGGTCCTCAGCTGATCGTCATGGGCGGGGAAGGGCCGGGCCTGTCCAGCAGCGCCGCAGCCTTATGCACGAAGCTTGTCAAGATTCCGATGGCTGGAAATCTCGATTCCCTCAATCTCGCGATCGCGACGGCGCTGACGCTCTATCAGGTCCGCGGACCGCAGCTGAAGCTTTGATCCCATGCGCATCGAATACCATCGGACCCTGATCGCCGACACGGTCCGGAACGAGGCATTTTTCCGCGCGCTCAAGTCGGTCATCGAGCCCGGCAAAACGATCGTCGCCGACATCGGCGCGGGGACCGGACTTCTTGGGCTGATGGCGACGAAGCTCGGAGCGAAAGAGGTCTTCCTGTTCGAGACGGCCGAGGTTGCGGGCGTTGCGGCGCAGGTTCTCAAGGCGAACAAAGCCAAGCGCTGCCATGTCATTCCGTGCCACTCGACGGAATTCGACGACAAGCTTGCGGTCGATGTCATCGTTTCGGAAACGCTCGGCAACTACGCGCTCGAAGAAAACATCATCGCGACGCTCGCCGACGCACGGCAGCGATTTCTGAAGCCCGGCGGCGTGATCATTCCGTCGCGCATCGCGCAGTTCATCGCACCGGTCATCGCACCACGCATCGATCAGGAACTCCGTGCGTGGGAGCGCGTCGGTCACGGGCTCGATCTGTCGCCTGCACAGACGATGACGCTGAACAATGTCTACGTGCGGCTTCTGAAACCGGCCGAGCTTCTCGATAACGGATCGAGCGCTGTTCAATGGGACATGGTCGATCTCACGCGCGAAACGCGCGCCAAGCGCAAGGGGCAAGCCGAGTGGCGCGTTGCGGCACCGGCGACGATCTATGGCTTCGCGGTCTGGTGGACCGCTGAGCTTCGTTCCGGGATCTCGCTTTCGACGGCACCCTCGGCGCCGCGCACGCACTGGGAGCAGCTTTATTTTCCGCTAGCCGCGCCGATTGAGGCCAAGGCACGCGAGCAGCTTGTCGTCGAGCTTCGCTCCAACTCATCAGAAGAAGGCGGGACCCATCTCGCCTGGACGGCGATCCACAGAAATGCGCAAGGCACTGTGGTCAATCGGCACGCGCACGATCTCAATAAGGGCTATCTGCCTTGAGAAGCGCACCTGACGCCCCCAATTATCCGTGGCTCGCCGCCTGGCCAATCGAAAGGATACGCCTGTCATGATGGTTCTCGTCGTCGGTCTGATTCTGTTTTTGGGTGTTCATCTGGTGCCGACGTCGCCGGAGCTTCGCGATGGCCTCAAGGAGCGAATCGGCGAGGTGCCGTACAAGGTCATCTTTTCGCTGCTCTCGCTGATCGGGTTCGTCGTCATCGTGCTCGGCTTCCACAAGCTGCAGCTTCATCCCGGCAAGAATCCCATTCTGTGGGACCCGCCGACTTGGACGCGCCACATTGCAGTCGCGTTGATGCTGCCGGCGATGATCCTGCTCGTTGCGTCGGTCATCCCGTCGCGCATCCGGACGGCGGTCAGGCATCCGATGCTCATTGCCATCAAGACGTGGGCATTCGCGCATCTGATCGCGAACGGCGATCTCGGCGCGCTGCTGCTGTTCGGGTCATTCCTCGCCTTCGCAGTCTATGACCGCATCTCGGTGAAGAAGCGCGGCGCGCAGGGACCGCTCGGCAACGCGACGCCCTCAAGCCCGATCAACGATGTGATCGTCGTCGTTGTCGGCGTCGCGCTTTATGCGGCACTGCTCTATGGCGGCCATCAGTGGCTGATCGGCGTGTCGCCAATTCCGGCGCTCGGCTGACGTCCATGCTCACGCGGCGACGGAAGCGGATGGCTTCCTCTTCCGGACCACGGCCGTTATGGCGATCGTGATCCAGGCGCCGATCGCGAGCAACCACGCCAGCGGATCGATGACGTAGTCCCAGAGGTTGAGGCTGCGGCCGGCGCCGAGCAAAAATCCGAGAATGGCGACGTTCAGCGTGGCGACAACGAAAAAGCAACGTCGGTAGAGAGCGTAGGCGAGAAGAAGAGCGAGCAGCAGCGGCAGCACACAGCCGCTATAGCCGAGTATGTATGTATCGTAGTTCAGGAAGCCGATCGCGCCGGGATAGAGCAGCGCGCCGGTGAGAACGAGCATCGCGGTGCCGAAGCGGAACTCGCGGCGATCGTCGAACCGGCGCCCGGTCGTGGCGCAGATCGCGAAGAGCACGAGCAGCAAAAGACCCGGCGCCGAAGGCCGCTCGATGGCCGAAACGATCCAGTCAAAAGCGGAGCGCGTCGAAATCGAGATCAACAGGGCGGCCACGATTGCCAGAAGACCGATTGCGATGCGCTTGCCCGGACTGAGGCGCACGATATGGCTTAATGCTGCCGCGGCTATGAAAACCAGCAAGCCTGCACTCGATCGATCGAGAAGGTAGTCGACAGTGGAGATCATTTCTGTTCGGCCGATCGTTCGAGGTTATGTTCTATCCAGGCGCTGGAAACGCGCACGTGATCGATGATGTGCTGCGGCGGAGGACGCGAAAAAACAACGTCAAACTGACCTGGCTCGGACTCGAGAAGGAATGGGTAAGCGGTGGCGTCGCCTTTGAGCTGAGCGTTCTTTTCCACGAGCGTACCAATCCTGCGAAAGCTCGTTCCGTCGAGGTTCGAGAACGCGAGCTTGACGTTGGATTCGTCTTCCGGATCGTCGTTGAACGCGAGGAGAATGCGGGTGTCGTCATAGCGTATCGCGGCGATGGGGCCGCCGGGGTTCGGAAGATCGATCGGGGTCGGCGGCGTCCAGGTGCGTCCGGCATCCGTGGTGCGCGTGATGAGGATACTCTGCGGACGGAAGCTGTTCAGACGGCGCACGAAGGCGATCGCCGTCGTCGGTCCCGTCGGAACGATCGCGGGCTGGTAGCCGACGGTTCCACCGTTCCCCATGCGCAGCTTGTCGATGACGCGACCGTTGCTATCGAGAACGAGCATGATCGGATATTTGCGGTTCATCTCGTGATAGGCGGGCAGCGCGACGCGATCGCCGGAGAGCCGGAGCGGCAATGACTTCGTCAGATGCGACATGTTCAGGAATGGCGCCGCGTAGAGCCGTTGCGCCGGTCCCCATGTCTGGCCATTGTCGGTACTGCGGACCAGTATGATCTCGCACGTCGCCCAGCCGCTCAGGCGCGAGGCGGCGAAGAACAGCCAGATCTCGTTCTCAGAGCGCCGGAACGCGACGGGATTGGCGAGCGACTTGACCGTCAAGCCGATGTCGCGCGTGACCGTGTTGCTGTTCTTGACGACGGCAGTCGGCGACCAGCGATTGCCGTCGAAGCGTGCGGAGACGATTTCCGCGTTGGCGGCGCCTTCGTAGACGGCGCGATACCAGAATGCGAGCAGGCCGGTCGGCGTTTGGATCAGCGATGGACCGTGAACGAAATCTTTTTCATCAGGCGGGGTGATGGTCTCGGCCCGGATTTCGAGATCGCCACGCACCGGCGCTTGCGGCACATCGACGATGAACGTCCATGGCTCAACGCGATTTGCCATTTTGTAGATAAGAAGCGCCGACAGCACGACCGAACAGCCAACAGCCGCCCACGTTGCCCATGTTGTGGTTGTGTGCTGATCCACCAATCCCATCCACGTTCGAGTGTCGCGGGCGGGTATATGCCGGCGCGGTCCGCTGTCAACGAAGGGACGCGACGCGCCCGTCTGTTCAGCAAGGAAATCATGGGCCGATGAGGCCGTTTTGTCACTTCGTCAGAACGACGAACTCCGTGCCGCTGCCGTTTTCATGGTCCGGCAGTTCGCGGTCTGAAACAATGAGAGAGGCGCCGGGGCGCGCACGCTCGGAAATCAACGACAAGATGTCGTCCGGTATCGTGAATGCGGACAGCGCGGCCGACGCCATTCTGACGCTCAGATTGCCGGTCGGAGCTGCTTCCTCACCACGGCGGTTGCGAGCATCGTCGAGGAACGTTTTTCCGCCGGCCGGAAGCTGAGCGCTGACCAATCGCCAGTCGAAGGTGTTGGGGTCCTCGCCGTAGCGCATTGCGGTGAAGACGTGCGTGCCGACGGGACCGGGAAGCGGCGCGATCGCGATCGGCGCTTCGAGAACGGGTTCGGTCCCTTGCCGGACGTAGATCCGTTGTGCGCGCAGGCTGACGAGCACCGAAATCGATTTAGAAAGGAGACGGACATCATTGTTCGCATCCGCCAGCTCGCGTTTTGCGGACATGAGATCGGTTTGCGTGTCGCGCAGCGCAGCCGACGCGTTGTCGCGTCCGGCCTTCGCCGCCGAAAAGCGGGCCTGAACTTCCGCGAAGCTCCATTCGGTTTTAGCAGCATTGGTGCGCGCGTCGTCGGCATTTCGCGTCGCCTGAAGCACGGCATTCTCGAGGTCGGCTTCGCGATTGACCGCATCGTTCGAGCTGAGAGCCGATCCCGCAGCGGAGTCCGACATGAACGTCGCGAATGCGCGGATGGCATCCTGCTGCTTCAATTCCGCAGTTCTGACAGCGGCTCTTAGAGGCTCGCCGTCGCGTTGGGCATCCTGAAGCTGCCGTTCGGCTTGTGCGAATTCCTTCGCGGTTTCGTCGGCCTTGGCGAGCGCCGCCGTCTGTGCCGCCTCGGCCGATTTCAGTGAGGCTTGCAGGCGCGTCACACGTTCTTGCGTCAACTGATCGGCTTCGACGCGCGTCGTCGGCCGGCGCTGCGGATCACGCGGCATGTCGGCGACGGCGCGTGCAAGCGCCGGTGAAATTCCGATCAGCAGCGGAAGGTCGGGTAGCGCATCGGTCGTCGTGTCGTCGGGCTTATCGTTGACGGCGACGCGCGGATGCCCGGACGATCCGAGCTTCATCGCGGTCTTGTCGTCGAGCGGCAGCGGCTTGAAGAGTTTCGGGCTGCTGAAAGCAACCGGCTCGGCATCCGTCGCGGTGACGACGACGCGACCGCCGAGTTTGGTCATTCCGTAAAGCGTTCGGGCGAAGCTGTGCGGCAAGCGAATGCAGCCGTGCGATGCGCGGTAGCCCGGAACGACGCCGGCGTGCAACGCGATACCGGACCACGTCAGCCGCTCCATGTACGGCATTTCGGCGCCGGAATAGATGTTGCTGTGATGCTGAACCTTTTTTTCGAGAATAGAGAAGACGCCGGTCGGCGTTGCGAAGCCCGGGCGGCCGCTCGATATGCGCGATGACGTGATCTCGCCGTCAATATCGTACACGCGCAGGCGTTGATTTCTGATCGATGCGACGATGATCAGCGGGGAATTCGATCGCGGCGCGGCGACCGTCTCCTGGGCTTTCGGCGATTTCGGCTTGGCGATTGCAGCGGGGGCGATCACAACGGGAGCGGCAAGGACGGCCAGAGCGACGCCAATAGCCGTAACGGCGTGGCACTTTCCCTGACACAACTGTTTGCCCAAGCGACGCACGCAACCTCACCTGACGCCGAACCGAACCCGTCACTGACGCGAGACTGAAGAAACGTCTATCGTCAGCACCCATAAGCTCGTTATCAGACCGCGATCGGGAGCGGCAACGAATGTCGCAGCAACGTGTGCACGTAAGCTCTAATCTGTTGCATGAACTCCACGTTTTGCCGTGTGAACGGCGCTTGCTGTGCATAGCCTGTGGTTAATTCGCGATTTTGCTAGACTTTGCGATATGCGTGCACCGACCACCCGGTTCCGGGTTCAGAAACTTCATTCAGCAAACCGTTTCGGGTAATATGCACCGCTCGCTCGGCGGTCCCAATGATTGCCGCGACGATCGGAGGCTAATGTCGATCCACTTCAAGCATCGCCGGATGATGGCGCCCGATATTGCCGCTCGCAAAGGCGGCGAGCCCATCGTGGCATTGACGTCCTATCACGCGCACACGGCCGCAATTGCCGACAATCACTGCGATTTCCTGCTGGTCGGCGATAGTCTCGGCATGGTCATGCACGGCTATGAATCGACCGTGCCAGTGCCGCTCGAGCTGATGGTCATGCATGGACGCGCCGTGGTCAGAGGATCGAAGAAGGCGCTTGTCGTGATCGACATGCCGTTCGGCACTTACGAGGAAAGCCCGGCCGTCGCATTCCGGAATGCGGCTCGGGTGATGAAGGAGACCGACTGCGGCGCGGTCAAGCTCGAAGGCGGGCGGCGCATGGCCGAGACCGTGCGCTATCTCGTGGACCGCGGCATCCCGGTGATGGCGCATATCGGATTGACGCCGCAATCGGTCAACGTGCTCGGCGGATTCAAAACGCAGGGGCGGACCGTCGATCAATGGGCCGCGATCGAGGAGGATGCCCGCCTCGTCGCCGAAGCCGGAGCCTTTGCGGTCGTGCTCGAAGCCATGGCGGCGCCTCTTGCTGAGCGCATCACGAAGTCCATTCCCATTCCAACGATCGGGATCGGTGCGTCGCCCGGCTGCGACGGGCAGATCCTGGTTATGGAGGATATGCTCGGCCTGTCGCCGAACGTTCCGAAATTCGTGAAGAAATTCGGGGCGATAGGGGGCGCGATCGACCGCGCGATCGGCGCTTATGCCGCCGAAGTCCGGGCCAGAACATTTCCCGCACCCGAACACACTTATACAATCAAAGGCGAGAACGAGCCCGCCGCCGCCCCTCAACGGGCCACGAAAAAGCCGAAGACTCCGAGCACTTAGCTCCGAGGGACGTTCCGGAATTCACTGTCCAATGCCGCCGAATGCGGGGCGGGGCTTGCTCCGGGCGGCTGCTTCGCTATCTATGCCCCCGACGTGGGATCGGCCTTGAGGCCTCTCCCGCACGTGACGATTGGGAATTGCCGGAGCTTAGGGACATACGATGGCCGATCAACAGGACAGTCTGCTGCGCGAAGTCGAGGAGGAAATCCGCCGCGAGCAGATGGCGAAGCTTTGGCAACGCTATAGCGGGTTGGTCATCGCCGTAGTGGTGCTCATCCCGGTGGCGGTTATGGGCTATAAATTTTTAGAGAACCGGCGCATCGCCGCCGAGCAGACCGCCGGAGCGGACTACACGGCCGCAGAAACGCTCAGCGATAACAAAAAGAAGGACGAAGCCGAGGCGGCTTATAAGAAGCTCGCCGACCAGGGACCGTCTGGATATGGCTCGCTGGCGAAGATGCAACTGGCCGCCGCCCAGGCCAAAGATGGCAAGACCGCCGATGCGATCGCGACCTATGACGCCCTCGGGAAGGACTCGGGTGCGGATAATCTGTTGAAAAGCTTTGCACAACTCCAGGCGGCATCGCTTCGGATGCCGGATGCCGACTATGCAGAGATCCAGAATCGTTTGACACCACTTGCTGGCGACGATGCGCCGTTCGGCAAAAGCGCGCGCGAACTGCTGGGCGTCGCCGCCTATAAGGCCGGGAAATATGACGAGGCACGAAAGTATCTGGAACCGCTGCTGATTGATCCCAATGTTTCCGAGGCGCTGCAAGAGCGTGTGAAGGTGTTGATGTCGGGCATTGCGGCGGCCGAGGTTGGAAGCAGCACGAAGGCGTCCGATGCGGGTGCGCCAAAGGCGTCTGAGGCCGACGCGCCGAAGGCAGCCGCAAGCGGCACAGCGGACGAGGGAAAGCCGGCCGAAGCGGCTGCAAGTCCGAAAGCCGATGCGGCGACGGGAACTGAAACGAAGAAGTAACGGCGACGTGGCGGGAGAGGAGAGCAGGGCTTGAGCAGGGGGGGAAACGACAAGCGCCATTGCGTGTTGCCGCTTCTTGCGGCAGTCGTCGCAGGGACCTTGCTCGCTGGATGCGCGGGCGGTGGCCCGAGCTTGCCAAAAATGTCCGAGCTCAATCCCTTCAAAACCAAGCAGCAGCCTCTTCCAGGACGACGCGTCCCCGTCATCGAGACGACGGAAAGCCTTTCCGACAATCTCGCTGACGCCGATAAACCGATCGTGATGCCGCCCATGCGCTCCAACGATGCGTGGTCTCAGCCCGGCGGAGAACCAAACAACGTTCCCGGCAACCTCGCGCTCGCGGGCGCGGTGCATCAGGCTTGGAGTGCCAATGTCGGTGAGGGGTCGTCCAAGACCGGGCGCGTGTCGGTCAGCCCCATCGTCTATGACGGCCGAGTCTATGCGCTCGACGCCGCAGCCAATCTTTCGGCGTTCTCGCTAACGGGAAGCAAGGTCTTTTCAATCTCGACAAAGCCCGAAGGAACCGTCGGGCTCGGCGGATATGGCGGCGGACTTGCCGCCGAAAACGGCCGGCTCTATGTCGCCAACGGCTACGGCATGGTCGCCGCCGTCGATCCGCAGTCTGGAAAAACGATCTGGACCAAGAACCTCGACGTGCCGGTTCGTGCCGCGCCGACCGCCGTCGGCGATCGTCTCTATGTCATCACGATCGATGGACGCTTCTATTGCCTGAGCGGCATCGACGGCGCTGAAGTCTGGACCGCGCGCGGCTTGCCGCAAACGGCCAGTCTCATGACCTCGACCAGTCCAGCGGTCGAGGGGGACATTGTCGTCGTGCCGTATCCATCGGGCGACATCATTGCCTACAAGACTTCGGACGGCTCGGCGGTGTGGACCGAAAATCTTTCGCGCACCCGCCAGACGTCGCAGATCGCCTCGATGAGCGACGCGGCACGCCCAGCGATCGACAAAGGCGTTGTTTTCGCGGTCGGTCATGCCGGGCGCATGATCGCGGCCCAGGCCAAGAACGGCGACCGCCTGTGGTCGGCAACAATCCCGAGTTCGCAACCGCCCTGCGTCGCCGGAGATACGGTCTTCGTCGTCGATACGGCCGGACGGCTGCTGGCGCTGGCGCGCTCGACCGGCAAGACGAAGTGGACGGTGAAGCTGCCGGACGCCAAGTCCTGGGCGGGGCCGGTGCTCGCCGGGGACAAGCTGTGGCTCGTCTCGAGTGCGGGCCAGGTGGTGGGTGTCGACGGGACGACCGGCAAGCTCGACAGCCAGATCAGCATCGGGGAAGCGTCCTATATCCCGCCGATCGTGGCCCAGAGCCGCATGTTCGTGCTTACCGACGCGGCGAAACTGATCGCCCTGAACTAGGAATTGGGCTAGAGACCGTCCGGACGGTCGCCGCCGAATGCGCGCGAACGCATTCGCATCTCTGTTAATCATATGACGGCCAATCCTTGAAGCTTGAAACTCAACCTCCCGTGGTCGCCATTGTCGGGCGCCCCAATGTCGGCAAGTCGACGCTGTTCAACCGCTTGACCGGAACGCGGGCGGCGCTCGTTTCCGACCTGCCCGGGCTCACGCGTGACCGGCGCGATGGCATTACCGAAATTTTTGACGTTAAGCTTCGTCTTATCGATACCGCTGGTCTTGAGGACGCGCGCCAGGGCACGATCGCCGATCGCATGCGCAAGCAGACCGAACAGGCGATCGAGGCAGCGGACCTCGTGCTTTTCGTGGTCGACGCGCGCGTCGGCATCACGGCGGCCGACAGCTCCTTCGCGCGGATCGCCCGCCAGTCGGGGAAGCCTGTCGTTCTTGTCGCGAACAAAGCCGAGGGCCACAAGGGCACCGATGGCGTTCTCGACGCCTTTTCGCTTGGCCTCGGCGCTCCGATTGCGATTTCGGCAGAGCACGGCGAGGGCATCGGCGACCTTGCGAACGACATCTTCGCGGCGCTGGGTCTGAAAATTCCGAAAACGGGCAAGAAGGGTCGCGAAGACGACGACGATCACGACGAACCAGTCGACGCCAAGATGATTCCAGTGGCGCCGCCGCGCCCGATCCGGGTCGCCATCGTCGGCCGTCCGAATGCAGGAAAATCGACGCTCGTCAACGCGCTGCTCGGCGAGGACCGGATGATCACCGGGCCTGAACCGGGCCTGACGCGCGACAGTGTCGCGAGCGAACTCACCTACAAGGGGCAATCGATCCTGCTGTTCGATACGGCGGGCCTCAGACGCAAGGCGAAGATCAGCGAGACGGCGGAGAAGCTCGCGGCCAGCGATGCCGTTCGCGCCATCCGATTTGCCGAAGTCGTCGTGCTGCTGATCGATGCGGAGCGTCCGTTCGAGCATCAGGATCTGACGATTGGCCATCGTGTCACGGAAGAGGGACGCGCGCTCGTCGTCGCGATCAACAAGTGGGATCTCATTCCTGAGAAGCAGAAGATGCTTCGCGAACTGAAGAAAACGGTCGCCGAGAGCCTGGCGCAGGTTCCGAACGTATCCGTCGTCGCCATCTCGGCGCGTTCGGAAAGCGGACTCGATCAATTGATGTCGGCGATCATGAAGACGCACGCGACATGGAACCGTCGCGTCTCAACACCTCGGCTCAATCGCTGGCTCGAAGAGGCGCTGAGCCGGCACGCGCCGCCAGCCGCATCCGGCAGGCGCATCAAAATCCGTTACATAACGCAACCGTCAACGCGACCACCGACGTTCGTGGCATTCTGCCAGCGTGCCGACGCGTTGCCAAAGTCCTACCTGAAGTATCTCATGAACTCGTTGCGCGAAGCCTTTGATCTGCCCGGCGTGCCAATTCGCTTAAGCCTGAGGAAAGGCGAAAATCCTTACGCCAAAAAATAACTCAAATCCGGATCATGCGTTGCGATAGTGCGCACTCAGGCTACCGAAGGTCAGACATCTGGTGTCGGCCGCCCGGGCGGGGTAAATTTACGATTCAGATCAAAGATAGGAAGTGACAGGGACCATTGATGACAAAGTTTGAAACGGTGTTGGCGGCTGCCACAGTGGTGGTCGGCGCATTCATTCTGACGGCGCCGGCAATGGCATACTCGGCCAAGGTTCGGAACGCGTGCGCGGGCGATTATCAGAACTTCTGCGCCCAGTATGCGCCGAACAGCACGGAACTGCGCCGCTGCTTCGAGAGCAACAGAAAGGGCCTCACGCGCACATGCGTGACCGCACTCGTCGATGCCGGTGAAGTGCCGGCCCGATATCGGAAGAAGAAATAGGCGGGATGACATCGCAGCGGGCGGGAGCACAGTGGCGAACCGTAAGAAGGCCACCGCACTCACCGCCCACACGGGCGTCAGCTCCAAGAACCAAGCGCCGCTCCGGATAGAGCTAGATGGGTGATGCGGGATAGACTTCAAGAGCTGGACTTGTCGAGGTCGAGCATTCGCTGATGGACGTCTATTTTTATCACCTCGAACATCAGACGCTTGAACGCGTGCTGCCAAGTCTTCTCGAAAAGACTCTGGCGCGCGGTTGGCGTGCGGTTGTGCAGGCGGGAAGCGAAGATCGTCTCGAGGCGCTCGATCTCGCGCTCTGGACGTATGACGACGAGAGCTTCCTGGCGCATGGCACGGCGCGCATCGGACACGCGAATTTGCAGCCCGTCTACTTGACGCTCGGTCATGAAAATCCCAACGGCGCTGGCGTGCGCTTTTTCGTCGATGGCGCGGAGGCCGACACCTTCGCGGGTGCCGAGCGCTTCGTCTATGTCTTCGACGGACACGATGCTGAGGCGCTGGCGTCGGCGCGCGGACAATGGACTGCGGCGAAAGCTGCGGGTTGCACCGTCGCCTATTGGCAGCAATCGGCAAGCGGACGTTGGGAGCAGAAAGCCTAACCCAATCGCATCGCCTCATCGCATTGAACGTGATGCATTTCCATCAGCCTTCCGGTCGCCGACAATGAACTATCGCCACGGCTATCATGCTGGGAATTTCGCCGATGTGGTGAAGCACGTCGTGCTGGCGCGCGTGCTGACGTACATGAGGCAGAAGCCGCGCCCGTTTCGTGTCATCGATACGCATGCGGGCGCGGGCCGTTACGATCTCGCGGGACAGGAAGCGGGCAAGACAGGCGAATGGCAGGACGGGATTGGCCGCGTCTTCGATGCCGAGTTCGCGACAGATGTCGCTGAACTCCTCGCGCCCTATCTCGATGCGGTGCGCGCCGACAACGAGAGCGGCAAGCTTGAGGTTTATCCGGGGAGTTCGTTGATTGCGCGCCGGATCATGCGGGCGGACGATGTGCTGGTCGCCAACGAACTCAATGCGTCGGAATTCGAGCGTCTCAAACGCGAACTCGGGCGTGCAAAGACTACGACCGTTCTCAACATCGATGCATGGCACGCGGTCAAATCGCTGCTGCCTCCGAAAGAGCGGCGCGCGGTCATTCTGATCGATCCGCCCTTCGAAGCAAAAACCGAGTTCGCCGACCTTATCGCGGGCGTGCGAGACGCGATGGTGCGATTTCAGGACGGCGTGTACCTGATCTGGTATCCGTTGAAGGATGCGGAGGCCGCAGACAGCTTCGTGGCGACCGCGACGGCGCGGCCGGGTCTCGAATTCCTCGACGTCCGGCTTGCGGTTTGCCACGCATTTCCGGGGCTTGGCCTGACGGCGACGGGGCTACTGGTTCTCAATCCGCCTTATCTGCTGCGCGGCGAGCTCGAGACCGTACTGCCGGCTCTGCGCGATTGCATGGCGGAAGGGGAAGGCAGCTCCTTCCATCTCAGAGACGTCGTTCAATAGTCGTAATCTGCATTGCTCCGCAGCATTTTGCCTTGCACAAAAGAACCAATTACGAGATAAATTGCCGCACGCTAAGGCGGGCATCGGCGTGCCGGCTCTCCGTCGCGTTCAGGAATCCGGTCGCGTTGATACGAGCCGGGGAACGTGATCGGGTTGTTGCGCTCCGGCGTCCGTCCCCGGCGATCGGTACAGGGCTCATGGGAAAAGAGCCCGAAGCCGAGCGCCGGATTGCGCCAGGAGACGACGCATGCGCCAAACAGGTACCGTTAAGTTCTACAATTCCCAAAAAGGTTATGGTTTCATCAAGCCCGACGCCGGGGGCAATGACGTGTTCGTTCATGTCACTGCTGTCGAGAGATCGGGCATCGGTGAGTTGAACGAGGGTATGCGGATCTCATTCGAGACCGAACCCGATAAGCGCGGTAAAGGCCCAAAGGCTGTCGACCTGCAAAAGTCTGGTTGACCTGCCTAGGCGTTGATCGCCCTGCGTCGCGTATCATGCTGCGGCGCGGGCCTGCACTGATCTCGCGCAAGTTTTGCGCGATGACGGCTTCGTGCGGCGGCGAACTTGCTGGCGCGAAACGCGCGCATCATCAGCGATCGGTTGTCTGACCGTGGCTCCATGGCCGCAGCCTATGGAAAGCTGTGCGTTCAGCCGGTCTCGCAACACCAGCAAACAATTTCAGCGCTAATGTCGTTTGAAGGCAAGCCTCAGGGCTTTGCTTGGTTTGGAGGAGCCAGTTCGAGACTGTCGCGAGGCTCGGTCGGCGCGTTCCATTGCGCGAACCGAGGGGGGCTTGGCTCGAATTGCGAAACAGGGAGAAAGCGATGAAGACACTCGTGCGTATGGGGATGATCGTTGCTGCCGGACTCGCGGTCGCTTCGACGGAGGCGTCGGCCAAGTGCGTGCTGGCGGGTGGTCAGGCGACAATGGTGACGCTCGATCTCGCCAAGTACATGTCGAATGCCGCCTTGAAAAATTCGATCAACGCGCATGGCTGGACCGCGCACGGCGCCGTCCGGACGCGATGCGATACGTCGTCGGTCGGCTTGCCGCATTGCGTGTCGCGCCAGAAAGCTTGCGGTTGACGCAGCCGGTCTGCCGGCGTCGAACGAAAAAGAAAAAGCCCGCTGGAGATCATCCAGCGGGCTTCACATTTATCTGACTTTATCTGGCGAGTTTCGCTCAGGTTTTTGCCATGGCGTTGCGGATCGCGCCAACGATGGCCATCAGGACACCGCCGCCGACACCGCCGCCAAGAACCTGCGTGATGATGCTCATCGGATCCAATGACCCGCCCGCGACCGCCGTGTGGAATACCTGTTCGAGAATCTGGCCGCCGATGCCGCCGCCGACGATGCCTGCGATCGAGTTTCCGAGTGTGCCAAGGCTCAAATTCTTAAGCAGTCCGCCGGCAACGTTGCCGCCAACCGCTCCGCTGATCAATTGAATGAGTAGGGTCGCGATATCCATAATGACGTCTCCACGAGTGCGACAGCAACCCCGCGATATTTCGCATTTGAGCTGCCGCCATTTGAATAGTCCCCAACAGTGGGAATCGTATCACACGTCCTGTGACAATCCGTACAACTCGTCCTTGCGAGCGTCATGTTTCCGGCAGATGAGTGGTGGATAAGATACAGCCTTGCCGGAATTGGCGACCGCAACCATTTCTTGAGGGAGTTCAACGACAATTCCGGTATTCTGCGGCGTGTCGTGGGCGACGCAACCGCGGCGGCAGAGAGAGGTCTCTTCGATGACGTTCAAGTTCGTTTCAGCCGTGCTGTTCGGTGGGTTGCTGGTTTGCGTCGCGGCGCCCGTGAGTGCCCAGCAAAAGGGCTATCAGAACGCTGCCCAGGGAGACGGATATACAATTCGCCGTAAGCGTGGGGGTTATTCTTACGGCTACGGCGACTCCATCAATACCGACGCTCGCGGCAAGGCCGGCGGCTCGGGTTATCGCGATCCGCGCCTTTACCGGCAATCGCCGGGCGGTCCCTTCGATTCCGGATTCTTCTTCGATTCCGGCGTTGGAAGTCCTTATGGTGGCCAAGCTCCCTACATGCACTGATCTGCGGTAGCGGGTTTCCTCTCGCTGCTTCGGCTCGTTCAGAGCGCAGCGGAAAGCTGTGGGCGACGGGCAACAAAGTGTCGACAAGTCCATAGGTTGCTAAAGTCGCCCTCGTCCTGCCACTGTACCGTCAATATAACGATGGGCAGGATTGGGTGGGTATCACGGGGGTCTATCAGTATGCGCGCTATCTTCAACCTCGTTGCGGCCGGTGCAACGGCGGCCGCTTTCATCGCCGCGGTGTCGCTGCCGGCGACGGCTGCGTGTAAGCGGTACGGCTTCACCGTCAATGACTACGGCAAGGACGGCCCGACGAAAGACGCGAAATCGCTGCTCGACAAAATGATCGCGACGAAGATGTCGGAGCAGGGGATCAAGGACTTTCATACCGGCAAGAAAAGCGTCTCGTGTGATCTGTTTCTGAACTTCATCGTCTTCGACGAGCACACCTGCACGGCGCAGGCTACGGTGTGCTGGGGTGGATCGCAGCTGCCGAAATCCGAAGAAACGGCTGCTGCCGATGACGCCGCCGGTGCGGAGCCGCAGAAAGCCGCAGCGGACGCAAGCGAGCCCAACGCGTCGAAGAAAAAGGATGTCGCTAAGAAGCCGGAGTCTGCGGCGGAAAAGAAAAAGTCGGCGAACGTAAAGACGATCGCTGATCCGAAGAAGCCGGTGGAGCACGCTCAGCACACGAGCGCGCCGTCCGAGGCTTCGGCAAAGGCATCCGTTTCTCCGTCTGAGGCTGCGCCGTCGAACGAAGCGCCGACAGCCGACGCAGCGGCGAAGCCCGAGCATTCGACGCATTCCGCGAAGCCGGTTGAGACGGGTTCGCTGAATGACGAGGCGAAGAAGCCCGCGCATCACAATAAGGAAAAAGCCGCGCCGGAAAGCAACGACGGTCCGCCGGTGAAGCTCGATAATGCTGACGGTTATCCGACGCCGGAAGCGCCGCAGCAGGACGGCGCGCAGTAAGACGTCGTCAAATCGCGTAGGTTTTTCGAATGGTGCTTGAGGATGTCCTTGGGCGCCATTCGTGTTTTGGGGCTTGCTTTGGAGTTTGGCTGATGCGTCGGCTGAGCGAACGTTGCGGTGGTTGCCGTCGCGCTAAGCCGTGACGCGGATTTCGGCGAGTTTCATCTCGATGATCTCGCGGTTGAACGGCTTCAGCAGGAAGCTGTCGGCACCGGCGGCCATCGCACGCTTGATCTCGTGCGGCTCGTTTTCGGTCACGACGTAGATGATGTAGGGCCGCTGCGTCAGCGGCAGCGTACGCAGCTTGGCGATGAACTCGATGCTATTCGTATCGGGCAGGCGCCAGTCGACGAGAATATAATCAGGTGATTCCGTTCGCAGGCGTTCGAACGCGGCGACAGGGCCGTCAGCTTCGCTGACCCGGAAACCCAGGTTCTCGAAAATGAGCCTGGTGAACTTCCGAATGATATCGGAATCATCGACGATGAAGCAGTGCAGCATGGGCATGGTGTCTCGCACAATCTTACGTAGATTGCCCCGTAAACACTTAAGGTGCCGTTAAGCTCTGAGGCACGTTTTGGGCAGCCGCGCTTTTCCGCAATCTCCCGGGCATCGTCATTCGGGCTTTGCGACGAGAAGAATGTCGGCGCCGTCCTTCATGATCTCCAGCCGCATGCCGGCCGTCGGCGCGATGCGCCAAGTGTAATAGGCCTGTATCGACATGGCATCGAGCGCCAGCGGATTGCCGGCGACGAAATCGGTCAGATACTGCGGTGGCCGAGCGCTCGTGCCTTTGCATCGGATCAAAAAGCTCGGTTGCTCGAAGGAACCTGCGATCGCCACGTCGATGTCGCCGCCGCGCGGTAGCGCCGTGACGGCAGAGGCGATGAGATTGAGCAGCAGTTTGACCTTGTCCTTGGCGACAAAGCCCGGGGCGCCGCGCCAGATCAACTTGTGCTTTCCCTGCGTGATTTTCACGAAGCCGCGGGAAATCTTCTC
>NZ_JBAYUV010000027.1:0-49699 GCF_041674905.1 Hyphomicrobium sp. | reverse complement strand
GAAATATCGAAATCCGATGTGCTGACGCGAACGGCCACGAACTTCAGCCTCCGGTGACAGGCGGAAAGAACGCGATCTCGCGCGCTCCGGCGATCGGCGCTGCGGGCTTCGCGTGGGCGTGGTCGAGCGCGACGCGAATAGCCTCCGGTTTCGCGAAGGCAAGATCGAACGGGTGTCCGCGCGTCGGCTGCCAGCTCAAGAGATCGGCGACCGTCACGATCTCGGGCGGCAGCGTCAGACGCTCCTCGTTGAGGCCGGTTTTCTCGCGCAACCAAGCGAAATAGCGCAAAACAATGGTCTGATCGTGCACGGCAGCCATGGCGTCCTATCCGCCTATCGCGTGGCGAATACCGGCTTTGAGATAATCATAGCCGGTCACCAATGTCAGCAGCGCCGCGATCCAGAGAAGCGTAACGCCGGCGGTTGTCGTTCCCGGAATGAGATCTTCCGCCGCCGGTCCGGCAAGCAGCAACGCCAAGGCAATGAACTGAACGGCGGTTTTCCATTTTGCGAGTTGCGTTACGTGGATCTTCACGTTCAGCTCGGCGAGAAATTCGCGCAGGCCGGAGACGAGGATTTCGCGCGACAGGATGATGAGCGCCGCCCAGATCGACCAGCCGCCGATCGTATCGGTATAGACGAGCATCAGCAGCGTCGCGCCGACGAGCAGTTTATCGGCTATCGGATCGAGCATGCGCCCGAGCGTCGATTGCTGCTCCCACATGCGCGCCAGATAGCCGTCGAGCCAGTCCGTCACGCAGGCGGCGACGAAGATCGAGAATGCCACCCATCGCGATGCGTCGCTCATTCCAAAGAACAAGACGCCCGCGAGAACCGGTACCGCCGCGATGCGGCCGTACGTCAGAATGTTGGGCAGGCTCGTAGGCAGCGAGCGTTGCGCGATATGATCCATGGTTTGGGGTAGCCGCAGGGGCAAGGTTGCGTCAATGGGGTACTCTCGAAGTGCAGCAAAGTCGCAGTCACGAAGCCTCCGATACGGCCGGATGCGCTGCAAAGCCTTGCGAGCCACCGATGTGCGCGCGCCGCAAGGCCTCATAAATGGCGACTCTGAGGTCCGACTGGACCCTGAGCGAATGGGTGATGTCGGGCAGCAGGACGCGCAGCGAGAAGTCCGTAGTCGTCGGCGAATAGCCCTCGAACACGGCGACCGGAGCGGGTTCCCGCATCACATTCGGATGCCGGTTCGCGCATTCGGACAGAACCGCCAGGACAAGGCGCGGATCGGTGTCGGGTCCGGAGCTAAATTTCATGACGATGCGCCCCAAGGCATTGCGATGTGTCCAGTTCAGAACCCGGCCCGTGACGAGTTCCGAATTGGGTACGATGAGGCTGGCGCGGTCGGACGTCTCGATTTCCGTCGAACGCACCGAGATGCGCTTGACCACGCCTTGCTCGCCGCCGACGACGACCAGATCCCCGACCTTGATCGGGCGCTCGATGAGCAGGATCAGGCCGGATACGAAATTGTTGACGATCGATTGCAGACCGAAGCCGATGCCGACCGACAGCGCGCCCGCGACGATCGCGAGATTGGTGATGTCGAAGCCCGCGTAGGAAATCGCGGCAATGGCGCCGAGCCCCGTTCCCGCGTAACCGACGGCCGTGTCGATGGAGTTCGCGATGCCGGGGTCCATGCGCGGCGCGACGAGGACGTTCTCGCGCAGACGCCGCTGGACGAGGCGCGTGATGAACACGAACGCCACGAAGATCGCGATGCCGATGAGGATGCGGACGAGCGAGATGCGGAACTGTCCGATCTCGAATCCGAACAGCAGGCGTTTCGACCAGTCGCGGATATCCGGCCCCGAAAAGCCCCATTGCAGCATCAGCACCGGAATGGTCGCGAGAATGACGCCGAGCGTCAGCAGGCTTTCGGTCAGCCATCCGAGCTGCTTGCGGCGCGTTTCGTCGAAGCCCATCCGCTCCTCGAGGAGAACGCTGATGTGGCCGCGCGATGTGGTATTGCCGCGCGTGAAGGCGCGTATCGCAAGGTAGAGCAGCGTCGCGATCATGCCCACGACGCCCGTCATGACGAGCTGTTGCGCCAGGAAGCGTCCGAGCGCGACGTAGCCGACGAGGCAGCATCCGATGATCGCGAAGGCGGCGATCCAAAGCGGCAGCTTGAGCCACAGCGGCCGGTGCCGTCCAACGGGCTTCAGTCCCCCTGCTTCGCTCGCTTCGAACGGCGTGAGCAGCAGCCCGACGAGCACGAATGCAAATGCGAGGCTGGTGACGAGCGATTGCACGACGCTCAGCGCCAGCGGGAAATAGAAGACCTGCGCGAAGGATGAGAGAAACAGATCGACGCAATAGATCAGAGCCAGAAATCTGATCAGCCTTGAAATGCGCCGTGCGCTGCGGCTCGACAGCAGCACGAGGCGGCGCTCGGGCTGACCCGGCGCAAACACCGCCGAGATCAGCGCCGAAACGCCGACGAAAATCAGTGCGCTATTGAAGAGAGCTGCTCCGACAGGCGCGGCCGTCGGCTCGTACAGAAGTCCGAAATAGTTGAGGCCACCGAACAGCAGGAACGTTGCCGCCACGCCCGGAATGGCGCGGACCGGCGCGATCCAGGATGCGGACGCGGCACGCTCGAAAAACGTCGGAGGCGTCGCGTTCTCGTTGGGCCGGTAACGCGTGATCGCAAGCGCCAGGCCTTTGAGGAACACGTAGAGCCCGATGACCGCGGCGATCAGTATCGCCACGTTGGTTTTTTGTTTATCGACCGAGGACATCCAGTCGTTGACGTTATATCTGAGCCGCCATTCGACGTTCGGCGCAACGCGCGCGAGATCGGTCCAGAACTGCGGAAACAGCGGACTGGTGATGCGCTCCGTCAGGTTTTTCACGAAAAACGACAGCCGGAGATTGGTGATCTTGTCGATCGCCTGACGCGCCCGCCACCACGTGACACGCAGCGTCTTGGTAGCTTCATCCAGCTCCGTCGATTGCTGCGCGAGACGCGTGCGTTCGGCCGCGACGGTGGCGGATTCGGCAGGCGCGTCCTTGGCCGGTGGCGGACCGAGCTTGCTCAGCTGGCGATCGATATCGTCTTGTCTCGGCCGGATCGAGTCGGCGGTTTTCGTCGCCTGCGCGATGACGCTGTCGATCTGGTCGCGCAGTTCCGAGAGCGTATCGTTGGCGGCGCTGATGCCTGACAGCCGCTTCTCGGCGCTGTCCATCGAATCGACCATGACCGTGATGGCATCGTTGACCTCGGGAGAGAGCACAGGCGCTGGTTTTGGCGGCGGCGGAGCAGGTGGGGCTTCAGCGGCCGCAGGCTCGCCGGAAGCCGGCTGGCCAGTCGCCGCGTCCGGGCTGGCTGCAGGCGCCGCATCGGCTGGAGCCGCGGCTGGCTGAGGAGCCGCCGCAGGTTGCGCCTTTGCGGGTTGAGGTGCAGGCGCGGGCGGCGTCGTAGCGGGTGCCGCTGGCGCGGCTTGGTTCGGGGCCGGCGCAGGGGCTGCGGCTGCGGCTGCGGGCTGCGCTTGAGCGGTGGCCGGGGTCGTCGTCGGACTCCAGGTTGGCGTGCCCGGTTTTGCTTCAGCGAAAGGGGCCGCCAGGGCAAGCGCGACGACAGCCGCAAAGACATGTCTCAGCATCGGCGAAATGCGAACTCCCTGACGGTCCGGATTGAGGGTAAGCGCTTGGCGCTCAAGTGCCGCGAAATTAGGGCAACACCCGTGTGGCTGGCCAGTGGCTTTTGCCCGCACGCAGCCGCGCTAGACGGATCGATCGTGGAAAAAGTCGTAGATTTTCCGTGCCATATCGGCGGAAATTCCCTCGACCCCTTTCAAATCCTCGATCCCCGCGCGCGAAACGGCTTTGGCCGAGCCGAAATACGTGAGCAGCGCCCGTTTGCGTGTTGGCCCGATACCGTCGATCTCGTCGAGCGGATTGACGCCGAGGGCCTTCGCACGCTTGGCACGATGTGTCCCGATCGCGAAGCGGTGGGCTTCGTCGCGCAGCCGCTGCACGAAATAGAGGACCGGGTCGCGGGCTTCGAGCATGATCGACTGATCGCGGCCGGGAATGTGGAAATGCTCGCGCCCGGCGTCGCGATCCGGGCCTTTGGCGACGCCGATCAATTGAATGTCGTGCAGCCCGAAGCCTGCCAGGACCTCGCGCGCCACGGAAAGTTGACCCAGGCCGCCGTCGATCAGGACGAGGTCGGGTCGATCCGGAAACGCCCGTTCGTCTTCGGCATCTTCGCCCGGTGCGGCCATCGGAACGCTTTCCAGCACCGTATCGGCGACGAGTTCAGCGGCCTCGGTTTCGATCTCTTCCAGAACTTCGGCATCGGCGATGCGCTTGAAGCGACGGGTCAAAACTTCGCGCATCATTGCGTAGTCATCGCCCGGCGTCACATCAGGCGACTTGATATTGAACTTGCGATACTGGCCTTTGACGAACCCTTCCGGCCCCGCGACGATCATCGCGCCGACGGCGTTCGTGCCCGCGATATGGCTGTTGTCGAAGACTTCGATGCGGCGGGGAGGGGCCGCCAGACTGAACCGCTCCGCGACGCCTTCGAGCAGGCGCGCCTGCGTCGAGCTTTCGGCGAGCTTGCGCCCCAACGCCTCGCGCGCATTCGTCAGCGCATGTTCGACGAGGCTAGACTTCGTGCCGCGCGCGGGAACGCGAATTTCGACTTTGCGCTGGGCTTTGCTGGTCAAGGCTTCGGCGAGAAGCGCTCGGTTCGGAACGTCGTGCGAAATGAGGATCAGGCGCGGCACCGGCTTGTCGTCGTAGAACTGCGCGATGAAGCTATCGAGCACCTCGGGCGCATCGAGTGAGCGGTCGGCCTTTGGATAATAGGCGCGATTGCCCCAGTTCTGCCCGGTGCGGAAGAAGAAAACCTGGATGCACGTTTGCCCGCCGTCCTGGTAGGCGGCGAAAACGTCGGCTTCCTCGACGCCGTCCGGGTTGATCGATTGATCCGCCGTGACGTGCGCTAGCGCCCAGAGGCGGTTGCGGTATTTCGCGGCCGTTTCGAATTCGAGCGCGTCGGCCGCTTCCTGCATCAGGCGTTGATACATCGCCCGCACGCTCTGGCTCTCGCCTTTGAGGAAGCGTTCGGCTTCGACGACGAGCTCGTTATAATCCTCGAGCGCGATTTCGCCCGTGCACGGCGCCGAGCAGCGCTTGATCTGATAGAGCAGGCAAGGGCGCGTGCGGCTTTCATAAACGCTGTCGGAACAGGAGCGCAGCAGAAACGCGCGCTGCAGCATGTTGACGGTGCGATCGACTGCTCCTGCCGATGCGAAGGGTCCGAAGTATTCCCCCTTCCGGTTGCGCGCGCCGCGATGCTTCATCACCGCAGGGGCGGCATGATCGCGCGCGATGAGAATATACGGAAACGACTTGTCGTCGCGCATCAGCACGTTGAAGCGCGGCCGGAAACGCTTGATCAGGTTGGCTTCGAGAAGCAGCGCCTCGGCTTCGGTCGCAACCGTCACGAATTCCATCGACGCCGTCGCGAGGATCATGCGCGCGATGCGGTTCGTATGGCCGTTGAGCCGCGCATAGTTCGAGACACGCGATTTGAGCTGCCGTGCCTTGCCGACATAGATGACTTCGCCCGCCGTATCGAGCATGCGATAGACGCCGGGAGATTGCGGCAGAGTTTTCAGGTATCCCGCTATGACGTCGGCGCCGGTTTTGTGCGGCGCCTCAGGGGCGGCTTCCTGGCCCGCCGGTATCTGGTCTTCAGTCATCGCATACCTAGAATTCGGCGCACCTAAGGTCGATCTGCGGCAGAGGTCAAGAAAGCCCGGGCGTGGTGCGCCACAAAATCACCATGTCCGAGGGATGGTCTGACGCCCTCAGCACATCGGGAGAGAGCAGGATTTTGTGGGGGGTACCATGCGCTCTATTTTTGCCATTCTGGGCTTCGCGCTGATCCTGTCGCTACCCGGAGTTCTACTCGCAAAACCGGTCCGGGAGAAGGCTCAAGAGGCCTCATTCCGGAGCAACGAGGATGTGCTGCGGTGGATCAACGGTTACCGTCATAAACCCGAGCCGCAACGGGTGCCCGACTCAGTCAAGGCGATGTCGGCATTCGGCCTGACGAAAGATTCCGATCAATCCGGCATTTATATCGGCTTCGTTGCGGGCGTCATCGGATCGAACCCGGCAAGCGCGGAAGATCTCGTCTCGAAGATGTTTCCGCTGCCGCCCGAGGATCAGGTCGTCATCATCAAGGGCATCGCCTATTCGGGCCTTCCCGGCTGGCGGCCGCTGCTCAAGACGTTCATCGAACGCATGCCGGCGCGCAAGGACCTGATCGAAAAATTTCTTTACGGTGACAAACCCGTGTTGACGGCGCTCTCGATCAAGGAAGACGCCACCGTAATCGACCTGAACTGGGGATATTATTTTGCGACCGGTTGGGAAGCTCCGATCCGGCGCATCGTGTCGTCTCTCTCGTACTCGCTCGACAAGGACAAGGTCGACACGCTGACGATCGGAGCGATGGCCAAGTGGACGCTGGCGCAGAACGCCTCGCGCGACAACGATCTCCTGATGATGCTGAAGAAGATATCGAGCGACAGCGACCCCAAGATCAAGAAGCCGCTGGGCGAAGTCATCGACGCATCGGAAACGCTGGAGCTTTCGAAAATCCGCAAGGACGCGCTCGCGTCCATCGACGAATTGAAGGCGAAGGGCTCGGAGAAACTCCGCAACTACACCTGGTGGGGCCAAGCCGGACAGACGGTCCTGGCGCTGGGTTGCGTCGCGGCCGGAGCGCTTGGGCAAGTCGAGTTCGGCATCCCGTGCGTGCTCGGCGGCGCCGCTTCGACGGCCGCGCTCAACTACTTCAAGCCATCCGATTGATTTGATCCGTCATCCTCAGCCGAGTGAACGGTCTCGCAGGCTCCCCATTCGAGGATGACGATTGTTCGCTTGGTAAGCGCCTGATCAAACCGTTCAGCTGTCAGCCGCTATCCTTGGGATCGGCGACACGTTGCGGCGAAAATGGTCCGCCAAGCCCGGACGGCTGTGGCGCGAGATCCTGCCAGCCGCGCGCCGGTCGAGGAGGAGGCGGCAATGTCTCCTGTGCGGCGTGCGTCTCGCCGGAGCAATATTGCTCTTGATATTGCCCCGCGATGAAGTCGATCGACTTGCCGTACTGGTGATCGGCCGCCCACCGGCGCGCTAGATCGGCGAACGTCACAGCCCTGCCGAGGCGGTTCGATTTCGCGATGATGTCATTTTGATTTTCGCGCGTCCGCTTCGCGATCGGCTGCACCAGGCGTTCGCCCGAATAGGCGACGAGATGTTGAATTTGTGCGTGCACGCCGGTTGCGACGTCGGCGAAGCGCTCGCCTGGTACGCCGTTGCCGGTCGCGCCGATACCGGCAAAATTGTTCTGTGTCTCGCGGACGTCGCCGCGCCGTCCATCGCCGCGCCTGAATTTCAGGAAGTTGGTTTCGATCGCCATCTGGAAGAAGGCGAAGTCCCAACGCACATGCCAGCCTTCGCCGTAGAGCTTGTAGAATCTGGCGATGTTCTGAAAGCGTGCATCCACTCGGGAATTGCGTTGCGCCAGGAAAGCCATCAGGCGGTCCGGCGTCACGCATGCCGGAACCTGGTTCGTCGTGCCCGTGCGAATGGCTGGCGCCGCGCCGGCTGCATTTGCAGCGAGCGCAAGCGCGGCCGCCGAAGCAAACGTCGCCATCCGGCGTTTGCGAAGTGATGATGGGTATGCCATGCGAGGGCGGCCCTTCAATGCGAGCCGCACTCAACCATCCGGGCAGAGTTCGAAGGCCTTATCGAGCGCCGTCGACGGATTGGTGAATTCACCGACCGTCTCGCCGCCTTTGGCGTAGGCTGCGATATAAGCCGCCGCTTCGCGCTTCTCGGAACCTTCGTTGACGTCGAGGACGGTGTAGTTGTCCTGCCGGTCGGCGCGCGCCTTGATGATGATGGAGTGACCGCCGCCGTAGCTTGCCGTCCACACCTTGCACGTCGGCCGTGCGGAAGGAGAAAGCGTCGGCGTCGATTTCGACGTGATGCCCGGAAGCACGGACGACTTCGTACCGGAGCCAAGGGCGGCCGTCTGGATTTTCTTGCCCGTGCTCTTTTTGGTCGGCTCGACGGGCGCGGAATCGGCAGGGCCGCGCGTTCCGAGGTCCGTGGATGCGTTCGGCGCGACATCTGCGGGCGGCGCTGCGGCGTTGATGATTTTGATGGCCTGCGGCTTTTCCTGCTGCGCCGGCTCGCCAACCGCAACGGTTTGAGCTTCGGCGACCGGCGGCACGAGTTCTTCCGCCCCTAGGCCCGAGCGGACAAATGAGCCGGACTTGCGGGCTTCTTCGACGGCGCGGCGCGCGAGTTCAGCACCCGACGGCTTGCTCGCAGATGCACCGGCGGCGTCCGACGCGCTCGTGTCGGCCATCGCCACTTTCGGATCAGAGGCGGCGGGCGTCTGGTTCGGCGTGGCGCCGGGATGAGCGAGCGCCAGCAGCTCAGGATTGGGATCAGGAGCCCTGCATGGGCTGCCATAGAAGCTCTCGGCGATATTGGAGATGTCGCGCGCATAGCGGCGCGATGTCGGCGCCCACTGCTTCGAAACCTGTTCGTAATTGATCGGGCCTTTGAGCGTCTTCTGCCAATCCGTCAGCACACCCCATTCCTGGACTTTGCGGGTCCGTTCGGCGACTGGGCTATCGAGATGTTCACCGGCATAGAGAAGAAGATGCTGAAGGTGCGCCTTCACACCCGTCGCGACGTCCGGGAAACTTTCGCCGGGCACGTGCTTTCCGGTCGCGCCGAGACCGGCGAAATTGTTCTGGTTCGATTTGACGTCGCCCTTGAACGTCAGGTTGCCCGTTTCGAGCAGCATCTGGAAGAAGGCGATGTCCCAGCGGATTTTCAGCTCGTCGCCGATGCGCATATAATCTGCGGCGATCGTCGAGAAATGATCATCCACACCGCCGTTGCGGCTCGTGAGGAACGCCATCAAGCGGCCAGGCGTGGCGCACGCCGGAACCGTGTTTGTCTTGGTTGTTTTGACTTGCGGAAGATCTGCCGCCGAGGCCGGCAAAGGCGCTACAACCAAAGGCATGGCTGCAGCGAAGACGAACGCCAACGGCGTCCGAACGCGGCTTATCATGGATACACCCATAATGACGCGGCACCCCTCGAAGAGCGCCATACAAAACCAATTAAGGTTCGTAAGCGCTTAACGTTAAAAAAGAGTTGAGACCCCCCGTGAGTCATCGCGAGGATCGCCGAGCAATTGGGCGGTATTTAGGGCGTGCGGGGGTCAGATTGAGGCGGAAACGGCCAACGGTGCGATTCATAAATCGCGCTTAGCGTTTCACTTTGGAGCGGATCAGGTCAGATGCTGGCCGCCGTCGAGCGCGATCATCTGACCCGTCAGCGACGGCGTCGCGAGAATGAAACGGACGGCCGTCGCGATTTCCTGCGCCGACGGTCCGCGCTTCAATAGAGTCGATTGCTTCTCCTGCTCGAAGTCGGCGTCCGTCTGGTGAATGCTTCTAAGCACCGGGCCGGGCCCGATGGCGTTGACGCGAATGCGCGGGGCAAGCGCTTGCGCCAGCGTTCGCGTCGCCGTCCAGAGGCCGGCCTTCGAGATCGTGTAGGAGAAAAACTCAGCCGTCAGGTTCCACACGCGCTGGTCGAGGATGTTGATGATGTTGCCTTCCGCGTTCTCCGGCAGCTGCTTGGCCATCGCCTCGGACAGAAAGACGGGAGCCTTGAGATTGATGCAAAGGTGCAGATCCCAAGTCTTCTCATCGAGGTTGCCGATGCTGTCGGGAAGAAACTCGGACGCATTGTTGATCAAGGTCGTGAGCGGCCCAAGCTCGCGCCCGATGATTGCAACCAGGTTTTCGAGGGCCTGACGATCGGCTAGGTCCGCTTGGAATATGCCCGCCCGCCCGCCGCCGTCGCGGATCTGCCGCGCCAGGGCTTCGGCTTCGGCGCCTGAATTCCGGTAGTGAATGGCGACGGCCCAGCCGGCCTCGGCCAAGTCGAGGGCAATCGCGCGTCCGATGCGGCGGGCCGCGCCTGTAATCAATACGGTTCGGGCGGGGGCCGAGGTTTGGTTCATGGCTGCGGATTAGCAGAATCGGTTTGGAGAATCACGCCGAGTTGGCCCGGGAGGAAGCTGCGCAGGTGTTCGGGCGGTGAATAACGTTCGAATCAGTGCCCGGTTTTTCCTCGCTCCGCCACTGTGGCTGGCAAGCGGCAAGGCGAGGGATGCATATTTTCAAGGCAAATCCGGTTTATCGAGACCAGCTATTGCGGCATCGTTGCCACAATGTGACAGAGGCCCAGGGAAGTCTGTGTTTCCTGTGCCTAAACACTTGTGCCGACCCGCCGAAGACGTTTCTCTCACTCCAGCGCGGTGTGAATCGAGGGGTCCGCAAGTGCGGCGACTGCGAACCGCTGATTTAGGACGGGGGTTGTCTAAATGGCAAATTTGAAAAGTTTCTTGGGTGCGACCGGGGTGGCGGCGCTCGCGTCGTTGGCGATGTCGACGGCAGTACTCGCAGACGATAGCGAAGATCGGAAATTCGGGTATTCGATCACGCTGACGGGTGTCAGCGACTACCTGTTCCGCGGCGTCTCGCTCACGGATAATAAGCCGGCTTTCCAGCCGTTCATCGAATTCACGTACGGAATTGGCTACCTCAACTTCTGGGGTTCTAACGTCGATAACGGCGTTGGCGACCCATTCGAAATGGACATCAGCGCAGGCATTCGTCCCGTCACGGGACCGGTGAGCTGGGATATCGGCGTCCTCTATTATACCAACCCGGCCAACAAAAACGGTTGGAGCGCAACGGATTACGTCGAGTTCAAGGTTGGCGCATCGATTTCGCCGATCAAGAACCTCACATTGGGCGTCACGGGCTACATTACGCCTGACCAGGCAAACTACGTGCAGACAGAAACCATCGAAGGTTCGGCCAGCTACGAGTTGCCTCAGTTCGCGATCTTCACGCCCACGCTTAGCGGCGGCGTTGGGTATACGACTGCTGATGATGCACCGGGATTCTTCGGCGCTGGCAGCGACAGCTATACCTACTGGAACGTTGGTCTTAAGCTCTCCGTCGATAAGTATTTCATGGACTTCCGCTATTGGGATACGGATCTTGGCAATGTCACTAGCTCGAATGGGGGAGCTCACCTAGCCGATTCCCGCTTCCTCTTCTCGGCTGGCGTCAACCTGCCATAAGCTCTCTCTTCTAGACCTCCCGACTTAGTCGAACCGGGGCCTTCGTTGGCCCCGGTTTTTTTGCTGCATACGTTGGTCGTAGCTCTTGCGCAGTCGCGCAACTCACGACAGAAAAGTCGTTCGGGCTTTTTCGGCGGGCGACAACAATCGTGCTTCCGGCAGTCGTTATCCTGGTCGTTCTGACGATCGCAACTGCGGCAGCGGTCCTGGCTCCGCGGCTTTTACCGCGACGCGTCAGAATGGATGTTGCGCCCGACAGGCCGCGCGCGTTCGGAAGCGAGATGGCGTGGCTCGCGGTCGAGACCGACGACGCCGGGCGCCTGGCGAACGCTCTTGGCCTTGAAGACTTAAGCGTTGCGAACTGGAATTCGGGGATCGGGGCGATCTACGATCTCAAGCTTTCCGATTCCTTCGTCTTCATTTCGCCGCCTATCGAGGGCTGGACGTTCGTCGCCGGCGTATCTTTGCCGATGCCGCAGGGCGGCGGCTTCGTCGACAAGGCGGCGCCGCTTCTGGCACGCGTTGCGCGTGAATTCTCCAACGTCCAATATTTCGCGGCCTTTCCGATCATCGACTTTTACGCCTGGGCGCGCTTCGAGAACGGCCAGCCGAGGCGGGCTGCCGCTTTCGGCGAGGCGGGCGTACTCTGGGATGCCGGCCGGCCGACGGCAGCGGAGCGCGAGCTTGGTCTGTCGATGCTGGAACTCCGGGGTATCCTCAATCGTCAGGGCGATATCGGCGGCGCGCTGCAGCTTCATCCGACAGAGGCGCATGTGCTGGGCATTGCCGAACGATGGAGCCTCAACCCTATGGCGATCGAGGCATCCGGCGGCCAGAAACGCGAGAACGGCGTCGGCTGGATTGCGCGCGCGCCGCACGCATGGCGCGCGCAACGTGTACGTTCGGCGGCCTGAGATTTGGCGGCCTCGGAACAGATCAGACTGCGACCGCAGTTTTTATTGTGTGGCGACCTACCGGGCCTGCTGCCCGTAATCGTAATCCATGCGCGGACCCGGCAGCGGTGATTGCCGTGGCAAGTCCCGAGGCGCGGTGTCGGCGGAAGCGCCACCCGACGTGTTGCGTTGAGCTGCCGAATCCGGCCCGCCGGTCGATCGCGCGGGCGGAATAAAGACGCGGTCGCTCGAGCAGAGCTTCCTCGGATTTTCATTCTGGCCGCACGAGCGCGGTTGCCCGTCTTTCGAAAGGCAGAGACGAACTTCCCTCAGTCCCTTCGCCCCGCAGACGACGGCAATCATGTCGGGTTTGAAATTGGGGTTAGCCTGCGCGAAATCGCGCCGGATATCGGCAGGTGAGGCAACCTGCGTGTCGGACGGGTTGCGAAAACGCTGCGGAATGGTGATGCCGTCGAACAGGCGATGCGCCGTCGCGAAGTAGCTCGCCGGATCGAGCCCCGAGCACGTGCCGTGCGCCCGGTATTCGTGAATGATCAGCCCGCGGCTCGGCATGATATCGAGCATGCTCGAGATGACGTTGTCAGGCACGAAAGGCCGTCGCGGCAAACGGCACTCCGACGGATAGCCGTAATCGTATTGCGGCCAAAGCCCGTGCAGGATGAACGAATAGCGGCGGCCGTCGCGCCGATTGCACTGCGCGTCGTCGTTCTGGCCCTTTTCCGCGCAGTACGTCGGGCTCCACGAAAGTACGAGCGCGTAATAGTCGAATTGTCCGGGCACGTCGCGTTCGCCGCTGTTGCCGTAGCTGTTCCTGCCCCGGTTGTTCCTGTCTCGATAGCCGTCGCCGCTACCATAGCCGTTGCCGCTTTCATCCGGGCGAGTGTCGGCGGTCTCCGTGCGATGAGCTGAACCGCTTTGCGGGCCGGTCGCCACTGAGACGTTGTTCTGCCGCGCCATATGGATGGCGAACCCGGCTATCAGCAGAAGCACGAGAGCGGTCAGGAGCAGATGCGGTTTCAGCATGTCATGGTCTCAAGCGAGCACGGGACGGGATGGGTGGGCAAATGATCTCTTACGCGGCGGCCGGAGCCAGCGCCGCCAGGATGCGCGCCCAGCTTCGCGCGCCTTTTTCGAAGCTCCGTATATTGTATTTTTCATTCGGTGAATGAATACGGTCGTCGTCGAGTCCGAAGCCGATCAGCAGGCTGTCCATGCCGAGCGCGTCACGGAACGACGTGACGATCGGGATGGACGCGCCGCTGCCCATCAGCACGGCCGGCTTTCCCCATTCATCTTCAAGTGCTTTCGCGGCGGCCTGCATCGAAGGATCGGCGGTATCGAAACTGACCGCGCCGGAGCCGTGATGCCCGAGCCATGTCGCCGTGCAATCGGCGGGCAGCACACTGTCAACATAGCGGTGCAGCGCCGTCATCACCTTGTCCGGGTCCTGGCCCGCGACGAGGCGGCAGGTGATCTTCACCGATGCTTTCGCGGGAATGACCGTCTTCGAGCCGACGCCCTGGTATCCGCCCGTCACGCCGTTGAATTCGAGCGTTGGCCGCGACCAGAGCTGCTCGATGACCGAACGGCCCTTTTCTCCCGCCGGCGTTTTGAGACCGACCGAGCCGAGGAAAGCTTGGCCGGTCAAGCCCAGAGATTTCCATTGCGCGAGGTGTTCCGGCGCCGGCTCATTCACGCCGTCATAAAATCCCGGAACGGCGATGCGGCCCTCGTTGTCGTGCAGCGCGGCCATGACTTTCGCCAGCGCGCGGATCGGGTTTGTCACCGGGCCGCCGTAGATGCCGGAATGAAGATCGCGCGTCGGTCCGCTGATGACGAGTTCGTCTCCGACGAGGCCGCGAAGCATCGTCGTGATGGCAGGCGTATCCTTATCCCATTGTCCGGTATCGCAGACGAGCACAAGGTCGGCTTTCAACTCATCGCCGTGCTTGGCGAGAAACTCAGGCAGCGATGGCGAGCCGCATTCTTCCTCGCCCTCGATCAGCACCGACACCGCGATCGGAAGCTTTCCCGCAACCTTCATCCAGGCGCGCGCGGCCTCGAAAAAGGTCATCAACTGGCCTTTGTTGTCCTCGGCGCCGCGGGCGACGATCACCTCGCCGTTATGCGCTTCGCTCGTGACGCGCGGCTCGAAAGGCGGCGTCTGCCACAGGTCGAGAGGGTCGGGCGGCTGCACGTCGTAGTGGCCGTAGAAAAGCACGTGCGGGATGCCCGGTTCGCGGGTCGTACGATCGTGCGCGACGACCATCGGATGGCCGCTTGTTGACACAACCTTGGCTTCCGCGAAGCCGATGTCCTTGAGGGTCGCGGCGCACCACTCGGCGGCCTTGCGGCAACTTGCCTTGAACGCTGGATCGGTCGAAACGCTGTCGATGCGCAATAGCTCGAACAACCGGCCAAGCCCGGCAGCCTTTGATTGACCAAGTGTGTCGAGAACAGTTTCCAGCGCGGTCATCTTGGTAGACTTTCCAAAAGGCGAAAGAAGCAGCGACGGCTTCAGCTAGGAATATGGAACTCCATTTGCTATGGCACGTCTCCTGACGCGGATCATGGCAGCATGAAGACCGCACCGGAGGTCTGATGGCACAGCCGGACACGGACGGCAAAAAGAAATGGGTTTATGCCTTTGCGCCCGGCCGGGCCGAGGGTGGCGCGGATATGTCGGAACTCCTGGGCGGCAAGGGCGCCAATCTCGCCGAAATGGCGACGCTCGGCTTGCCCGTACCGCCAGGCTTCACGATCACGACGGAAGTCTGTGACGCTTTTTTCGCGGCGGGCAACAGGCTCCCCGAGGCGTTGAAGGCCGATGTCACGAAGGCGCTCGACAATGTCGGCACCACGGTCAACGCGCACTTTGGCAACGACAAGCGGCCGCTGCTGGTCTCCGTGCGTTCCGGTTCCCGCGCGTCGATGCCGGGCATGATGGACACGATCCTGAACCTCGGCCTCAACGATAAAACGGTCGAAGGCTTGGCCGCGTTGACAGGCGATTCACGGTTCGCCTTCGACAGCTACCGGCGCTTCATTCAGATGTATGGCGACGTCGTGCTCGGCGTCGATCACGGCGCGTTCGAGGACATTCTCGAGAACTTCAAGAACCTCAACGGATTTGCTGCCGATACCGATCTCGACGAAGAATCCTGGCGCGAGATCATTGCCGAGTACAAGGCCGCCATCGAGCGCGAGTATGGGAAGCCCTTTCCGCAGGATACCGGAGAACAGCTCTGGGGCGCCATCGCCGCCGTCTTCAATTCCTGGCACAATCCGCGGGCGGCAACCTATCGCAGGCTGCACGACATCCCCGACGACTGGGGCACCGCCGTCACGGTCCAGGCGATGGTGTTCGGCAACCTCGGAGATAACTCGGCAACGGGCGTCGCCTTCACGCGCAATCCGTCGACGGGTGAGCGCGAAATCTTCGGCGAATATCTACCGAATGCCCAAGGCGAAGATGTCGTCGCGGGCATTCGCACGCCGCAGCCGCTGACAAGGAAAGGCACGCGCGAAGCTCCCGGAACGGCGCTCGAGTCGGCGATGCCCGGGGCATTCAACGAGCTCACGCGGATTTTCGATCAGCTTGAGCGCCACTATCACGACATGCAGGACGTGGAATTCACGGTCCAACTCGGCACGCTGTGGATCTTGCAGACGCGATCCGGCAAGCGCACCACGGAAGCAGCGCTGAAAATTGCCGTCGATCTCTCGGCCGAAGGCTTGATCAGCCAGGACGAAGCCATTCTACGCATCGAGCCTTCGCAGCTCGATCAGCTTCTGCATCCGGCGATCGATCAGTCGGCCGAGCACGATCTGATCGCCAAGGGGCTGCCCGCCTCGCCCGGCGCGGCATCGGGAGAAATCGTCTTTCATTCCGAAATGGCCGAAGCGCTGAAAGCCAAGGGTCGCGACGTCATTCTCGTGCGTTCCGAGACGAGCCCCGAGGATGTGCAGGGCATGCACGCAGCCGTCGGCATCTTGACGGCGCGCGGCGGCATGACGAGCCACGCCGCCGTCGTCGCGCGCGGTATGGGCCGCCCGTGCGTCTCCGGCGCCGGTACGCTGCGCATCGATACCAATGCCGGTACGATGCGGGCCGGGGCGCGCATTTTCAAATCCGGCGACATCGTCTCGATCGACGGCAGCACGGGGCGCGTCTACGCGGGCAAGACGAAGATGCTGCCGCCGCAGCTTTCCGGCACGTTCGCGACCGTTATGAAATGGGCGGACGGCGCGCGCCGCATGAAGGTTCGCACGAATGCCGATACGCCGCGCGATGCGCGCCAGGCGCGCGAGTTCGGCGCCGAGGGCATCGGCCTGTGTCGGACCGAGCACATGTTTTTCGAAGAAGGACGCATCCTCGCCGTGCGCGAAATGATCTGCGCCGAAGACGAGGAAGGCCGCCAGCAGGCGCTCGATAAGCTGCTCCCTGTGCAGCGCGCCGACTTCGAGGAGCTGTTCGAGATCATGGCGGGGTTGCCGATCACGATCCGGCTACTCGATCCGCCGTTGCATGAATTTCTTCCGCATGAGGATCGCGAGGCGGCGCAGGTCGCGGCGGCGCTGGGCATGGACCTGATGCGCCTCAAGGCGCGCGTCGCCGAGCTTGAAGAATTCAATCCGATGCTCGGCTTTCGCGGCTGCCGTCTCGGCATCAAGTATCCCCAGATCACGCGCATGCAGGTTCGCGCCATCTTCGAGGCGGCGATCAACGCCCAGAAAAAGACGGGTCAGGCCGTGCGGCCGGAAGTGATGGTTCCGTTCGTAGCGTACCGCCGCGAGTTCGACGTCCTGCGCCACGTCATTACCGAGACCGCCGAGACGGTGCAGCGCGAGACGGGCGTTACAATTCCTTACGACGTCGGCACGATGATCGAGCTGCCGCGCGCCGCGCTAAGAGCCGCCGACATTGCGCGCGATCCGGCAGGCGCCGATTTCTTTTCGTTCGGCACGAACGATCTGACACAAACCGCACTCGGTCTCTCGCGCGATGACGCCGCGCCGATCCTCTCGAACTACCTTGAGCATGAAGTGATCTCGACGGACCCCTTCGTGACGATCGATCAGGGCGGCGTCGGCGAGCTGTTGAAAATCGGCGCCGAACGCGGGCGCGCCGTAAAACCCGATTTGAAGACCGGTATCTGCGGCGAGCATGGCGGCGATCCGAAGTCGATCGCATTTTTCGAGAGCGTCGGCCTCGATTACATATCGTGTTCGCCGTATCGCGTTCCCATTGCGCGTCTCGCCGCCGCCCAGGCTGCAATCCGGCGTCGAAACGCCGACAAATCGCAGGCTTCACCCGAGCAGGAATAGCGCGAACGAAAGCTCGCTGGATTATGGCCGTTCGATTACATGGGGCCGTTTTGGTGGCGATCGATGTCGTCGAGGCTTGGTTGGCGCGGGCGCGGACCTTTGTTTTTTGGCAGGAACAGCAGCCAGATCACGACCGGCGGCACGAAGAAGCTCCATGCCATCCAATAGGAATAGTCGCGGTTTTTAATGCCTGCGAGGATGGCGGCAAGAAAAGAGGCCGTGATGGCAACCAAACCCCAGCCCACGATCCACTGCATCGCCATCGATCCTCGCTTCGAACTCCGCCATCGCCGCCAGTCGCTGACATCACATCTGGCGCATTAGCCAGTTGGGCATCGACTATGGCGAATTCATGCTTCAATAGCCGTCTGCTTCGGCCGCGCGATGAAATCCAGTCCAAGATCGAGGACGGATACCGAATGCGTCAGCGCGCCAACCGAAATCAGGTCGACGCCGGTTTGCGCGACTTCCTTCACCGTTTCAAGATTAACGCCGCCTGAGGCTTCGGTGAGGCAGCAGCCACCGACGATGGCCACGGCTTTGGCGAGGTCTGCGGGCGTCATGTTATCGAGCAGGACGCAGTCGACGTTTTCCCGCATGACGACTTCGAGCTGCGCCAGCGTGTCGACCTCGACCTCGATCTTGGTCATGTGCCCGGCAGCCGACTTGGCCGCTCGGATGGCGCTCGCGACGCCGCCCGCCGCGACGATGTGGTTGTCCTTGATGAGCACGGCATCGAACAATCCGACGCGGTGATTGAAGCCGCCGCCGCAGCGCACCGCGTATTTCTCGAAGGCACGGAGGCCCGGCGTCGTCTTGCGCGTATCGACGATTTTCGCGTGCGTGCCTGCAACTCGATCGACGTACTGGCGCGTCAGCGTCGCGATGCCCGACAAGCGGCCGAGAAAATTCAGAGCCACACGCTCGGCCGTCAGCAGCGCGCGCGCGTTCCCGGAAATGCGTGCGATCACCGCGCCGGGCTTCACCGCTTCGCCGTCGCCAGTTTCGATCGTGAAATCGGTTTCCGGCCCGACCGCGCGGAAGGCCGCTTCGGCGAGCGCAAGACCTGCGACGATGCCCGGCTTGCGCGCGGCGATGACGGCGTTGGCCGTTGCGTTCGCGGAAACCGTCGCATTCGTCGTGATGTCGCCGGCAAGTCCGAGATCTTCGTCAAGCGCATCGCGAATGGCCGCGTCGACGAGGTTCTGCGGCAGTGCCGGCAGGTGGCGTGCGATCATGACCTGCACGCCATCGCGGATACGCTGCGCGTCGCGCGTGGAGTCGGTTCGAGTGCGCTTTCGAGCGCGCTCAAGTCATCGACCGTGATGAAGGTGCGCTGGGCGAATGCCGGATCGGCGGCGGGATAATCGGTGCGATAATGACCGCCGCGGCTTTCCTTGCGCGCCAGCGCCGCCGCCGCAATCAGCCGTGCGGTCAGGATCATATTTGAAAGAACGGTATTGTCGGCCGCTGACGCGTCGAGGTCCTTCAACGCGGCGAGCGCCGCCTTCAATCCTTGCGCGGACCGCTGCACGCCGAGGTATTTCGTCATGATCGCGCGCAGACGATCAATCGCTTCATGCCGTTGATCGGGCGCGGATGCGCGATTGCCCGACACGCGGCGCGGATGGACGAAATGCCCAACGCGATCGGGCGGCAGGTATGCGCGAATATCGGCGGCGGCACGCGCGCCGAACACGACGGCTTCGAGCAGCGAGTTCGACGCGAGGCGGTTGGCCCCGTGCAATCCGGTCGACGCGACTTCGCCGACGGCCCAGAGCCCGGCGAGGTTCGTGCGGCCACGGAGATCGGTCGCGATCCCGCCCATGTGATAGTGCTCCGCCGGCGCCACGGGAATGAGATCCTTGGCGGGATCGATTCCAGCGCGCTGACAATGACTCCAGACGGTCGGGAATTCCTTTTCGAAATGCGCGCCGATCGCCTCGTGGCAATCGAGGAACACGCCGCGCCCCGCACTGAGCTCGTTGAAGACGCCGCGCGCCACCACATCGCGGGGAGCGAGCTCGCCGCGCGGATCGATCGCCAGCATGAAGCGTTCGCCGAGCGAATTGACGAGCGTTGCGCCTTCGCCGCGCAGGGCTTCCGTCGCGAGCGGCGCGGGATCGATACCGGCGTCGATGGCGGTCGGATGAAACTGCACGAACTCCGGATCGGCAATGATCGCACCGGCGCGCGCCGCCATCGCGATGGCTTCGCCTTTTGCGTACGAGGGATTGGTGGTCAGCGCGAACAGGGCGCCGACGCCGCCGGTCGCGAGAACGATCGCGGAGGCCGGCACGAATACGTAGCTGCCCGAGCCGTGCGATCGCGATCTGATGAGGCGAATGCCTTCGATCCGGTCATTGTTCGCGATGAGGCCGTCGGCTTCATAGCCTTCGAGCACGCGGATCGACGGTGTGTTGCGTACGGCCGCGATAAGCGCCTGCATGATCGCGGCCCCGGCGCGGTCGCCTGAAACGCGCACGACGCGCTTTTCCGAATGCGCGGCTTCCTTCGAAAGAACGTAGTGGCCTTCGAGGTCGCGATCGAAAGGAACGCCGTAGCTCAGGAGATCGCGAATCCGGTCCGGGCCTTCATTGGCGACGACATGCGCGACTTCAGTATCGACGATGCCGCCGCCCGCTTCGATCGTGTCGGCGGCGTGTTTCGCCGTGCTGTCGCCTTCGCCGACCGCAGCCGCGATGCCGCCTTGCGCCCACATGCTCGACGCGCCTTCGCCGAGCGGCGCCGCCGCGATGACGGTGACGGGCAGCGGCGCGAGTTTGAGCGCGGTGAAAAGCCCGGCCAGTCCGGCCCCGATAATGACGACGTCGCCAGGAGCGGGCTCACCTGCGAAAGGGACGAAGGATCGTGCCTCGCGGTGTTTTTGTGCAGCCATTGCATCGCCTCCCCGTGAGCCGTCGCTCAACACGCTAGTTGGTCAGATTGACCATGCGCTCGACAGCGCGACGGGCTCGTTGAGCGACATCCGGATCGACGGTCACCTCGTAACGCAGGTTGACGAGACTGTCGTAGATGTTCTCGAGGCTGATCCGCTTCATGTGCGGGCAAAGATTGCACGGCCGGATGAACTCGACGTCCGGCACCTCGACGGCGACGTTGGACGCCATTGAGCATTCGGTGACGAGCATGACTTTCGGCGGCCGCTTGTCCTTCACCCATTGGATCATTCCCGACGTCGATCCGGTGAAGTCGGCGACGGCGATGACGTCCGGCGGGCATTCGGGGTGCGCGATGATCTTGAGGCCGGGTTCAGCCTCGCGCATCGTTTGCAGTTCTTCGCCCGTGAAGCGCTCGTGGACTTCGCACGCGCCCTTCCAGGTGATGACCTCGACCTTGGTCTGCGTCTGCACCCACTTCGCCAGATATTGGTCTGGTATGCACAGAACGCGGGGCGCGCCGAGGCTTTCCACAACTTTCACGGCGTTCGACGATGTGCAGGTGATGTCACATTCGGCTTTCACGGCTGCCGACGTGTTCACATAGGTGACGATCGGCACGCCCGGATAGGCTTCGCGCAGCATGCGAACGTCTTCCGGCGTGATGGACGACGCGAGCGAACATCCGGCGCGCATGTCCGGGATGAGCACGGTTTTGTCTGGCGACAGCAGCTTCGACGTTTCCGCCATGAAGTGCACGCCCGCCTGCACGATGATCTTCGCGTCGACGCGTGCGGCTTCCTTCGCCAGTTGCAGGGAGTCGCCGCGGAAATCCGCCACGCAGTGGAAGATCTCCGGCGTCATGTAGTTGTGCGCCAGGATAACGGCGTTGCGCTGCCGCTTCAGCTCGTTGATCGACTTGATCAGTGGCGCGTAATGCGGCCACTCCATCGGCGTCACGACGTGCTGGACGCGCGCGTAAAGCGGCGCCATCTCCGCCTCGAGAGACTTGGACCAGGAATAGGGGGGCACGGCCTTGGCGGCCGGGTGCGGACCAGTGGCAGGTTTTGCCAATCTCTCAAGGGTGGAAACCATTGACCCGTCTCCCGTCAGATAGTATATGCTCTTAGTGAGTATAAACTGCGTAAAAGCAACGTCGGCCAAGCTAGCCGCTTGTCAGACGCTAGAAATGCTCTCGCAGAGCATTCCTAATTGACATTAACATAGTGCAGATGGAAACAGATTTCCAGGGCGACGGTTCCGTCAACCCTGGATTTGTCATGACAGCGTCGTGCGCATTAGTTTCGCACTGGCGGCGCCGAAACTCTGACGCCGGGAGCCGGGCGCTCCAATAGAACTTCGCGGCGAAAGCGGAACAGCTTTGCCGGCCGGCCGCCCGTTCTGGTTTTCACGTCGCCCGTTGGTTCGACGAGGCCCGCGCCTTCGACAAGCCTGCGGAAGTTCTGCTTATGCAGGTGCGGACCGAGAATGGCTTCGACGGTCTTCTGCAGTTCGTACAGTGTGAACTCGTCCGGCATCAATTCGAAGACGACCGGGCGATATTTGATTTTCGATCGCGTCCGGCTGATCGCGGTTGCGAGGATGCGGCGGTGATCCGACTGCATCGGAAGCCCGAGCTTCGGACGGTCGGTCCATTCCCGTGCCGCGCTTCGTCCGTCGCGCAGCGCTTCATCCACAAGCCCGGCCTCGTAGAGCATCTCGAAGCGTTCGAGCACCTTTTCTTCGTCCCACGCCATGCCGTCGAGGCCGAAGCAAATGCGAACGCGGTCGGCTCGCGGAATGGGCGATAACCCTGCTTTGGGCGAACTTGGTTTCTCCGCCCAGGCCTTGATGCGGGGCTCGATTTCGTGCGCGATAACCTCGGGCCGGCCGCGACGCCAGTCTTCCCAGGGAAAGTACTGATACCAGCTCCGCCAGACGCCGTTCGTCAGGCCGTGATGGCCGACAGCCTGCGTCAGGGCGAGATAGCCGATGGAAACGACGTGAGGCGAGGCATCGTCCGGCTCGGCATGGCGTCCACGGTCAGCGAACGTGTAGAGCTGCTCGGCGTAGCCAAGATCGAGCCCGGTCTGGTTGTGGACCCAAGCTCTCAGTCCGCTTTCCAGAGTACGATGTTCAATTGGATCGAATGGACCGAACGGCAGGATGTCGGTCGCGCCAATGCGGTCCGGTTCGCCGCGCACCACAAGCGCGACGGGCTCATTGTCGGCGACGGCTACGATCGCCGCGTTAAGACCGATGCCGACCGACGGAGAAAGCTCCGTATCGGCATCTGGAGTCCGATGAGATGTCTCGGGCGTCGGTTTTCTCCGGCCAGAAAGTTCCATGTTCATCTTGTCTTCCCCGTGCTCCCCATGAGGCGAGCTAGTGGGCGATCGTGGCGATTTTCAGATATCCTGCACAAGTAAAAAACTGCGGTTTTGCCGCAAATTGGCCCGATTGTCAGAGGCTGCAAAGTGCTTTGAATTCGCCGAGAAATCGGGTTTGCGCATCAGTAGTAGAATGCGGCGTAAGCCCCCTAAGTTCCCTGTCGATGACATCGGGCAGATCAGGGCGGCCAAAAAAGCGTTCGGCTTCCTCGGGAGCGAAGCCCGCCAGCGTCGTCGCTTCGTAGTACGCGGCCATGGTATCGGCGCGCTTGATGACCGAAACGACGTAGGCGTCCATTCGGCCCAAGCCGAAACGATCGTGGATTGCGGCGAGGAGCTTCTGCTCGAAAGCCTTGTAGTCAAAACCGATGGCGGCTTTGAACGGGCTGATTAAATCCCCGATGACATATTCCGGCGCGTCGTGAAGCAGTGCGGCGCAAAGCTCGCGCGCTCCAAACCGAGGTTCGATGGTCCGGACGATATCGGTGACGACGAGGCTATGCTGGGCGACGGAAAAAGCGTGGTCGCCGACCGTCTGCCCATTCCAGCGTGCGACGCGCGCAAGCCCGTGCGCGATATCCTCGATTTCGATATCGTCCGCCTGCGGATCAAGGAGATCGAGGCGGCGGCCCGACAGCATCCGCTGCCATGCCCGCTTCGGAGACGTGTCTTCGGCGCTCATAAGCCTTCGATCTTGAGTTTCTTCTGGAGTTTCGCGCACGGCGCATGGCGAAAGCAGGTCACGATATGGTCGTTGACCATGCCCGTCGACTGCATAAACGCGTAGAGAGTCGTTGCGCCGACGAAGCGAAATCCCGCGGTTTTCAGGGCTTTACTCAAGCGTTTCGAGGTGTCCGTCTCGGTCGGCGCATCCTTGAAGTTCTGCAGGTTATTGATGACCGGCCGTCCGTCGATCAGCCCCCAGAGGAAGCGCGAGAAGGGCATTGCCTCGCTGAGCGCGAGGTAGGCCTTGGCGTTCGAGATCGTCGCTTCGATCTTGGCACGGTTGCGAATGATGCCTTCGTCGGCCATCAGGCGCGCGATGTCGCGCTCGCCGAAACGCGCGATGCGCGCCGCATCGAAACCATGAAACGCCTTGCGGAAGTTCTCGCGCTTTCGAAGGATCGTGATCCACGACAGGCCGGCTTGAAATCCTTCGAGCGTCAATTTTTCGAACAGCGCGCGATCGTCCGTCATCGGAACGCCCCACTCGTCGTCGTGGTAGAGCGCATAGTCCGTGCCCGTCGCTCCTGCCCAGGGGCAGCGTTCTCGCTCCGCTCGAGCAGTCATGACGGCAACGTCACGGACGGCCGCGCCGCCGCCGATGTCCGGTAACGGGAGAGCGCCTCGGGATCGAGGTCGATCGCCGTGCCGCCAGCTTTCAACTGCTGATTTTTATCTTGCGCGCCGACGGCGCGATCGAGACGAACCATCGCAAGGCCATGCAGCCCGTCGACGGTGCCGACCCGGCCGATGGCAATCTCGCCGAGACGGATGTCGGCGCCGGAGGTCAAAGGCGCGGCAGCGGAGATCTTCAGGACGCGCTTGCGCACGATCGTCTTGTTCTGCATCCGCGCGACGATTTCCTGGCCGACATAGCAGCCCTTCGTAAATGACACGCCATGGAACAGATCGAAATCCGCTTCATGCGGATAGGCGTCGCCGAACTCGAAATCCTTGCCGCCTTCCGGAACGCCGAGCCGGACGCGCAGCGCGTCGTAATCGAGATGCGCAAGCTCGACGACCTGCGCGTCGGGCGGCGGCGGCGATTGCACCAGCCACCGGATGCCCATCGCCGGATGACGCGGATCGTTGAAATGGATGCACGTTCGCGTCGCCGTCAGCGTGGTGGCGCCATCGCCCCAAACCGCGTACACCGCAAAACTTGGCGACACGTCGGTGATCGCGACGTCGGCGCGGAGCTTGTACATCGTCAGCCGCTTGACGAGATCGGCCGTCTTGGCGGTGGCGACGTCGAGCAGATATCCCGTCTCCGTGCGCACGATGAAGAAATCGAACAATATCTTGCCTTGCGGCGACAAGAGGCCCGCAAAGCGCGCTTCGCCGGCGTCCAAGCCTTCGATTTCGTTGGTGACGAGGCTCTGTAATAATTTTTCGCCGTCGGCGCCATCGATGCGAACGACGCCGCGATCGGTCAGTCGCGCGATATTTACGCTGGACATAAGCGTTCGCCTCGATTGCAAACGGGGTGAGAGTTACGTATGCGGGGTTCAAGCCGAAGGCAAGTGTGAGGAGCGCCGGCAAAAATGGCCGATACATTCGATGTCTTGATCCGTGGCGCGACCGTCGTCAACCATGACGGGGAGGGCGTCCGCGATATCGCGATTTTGGGCGGCCGGATTGCGGATATCGGCAACCTCGGCGCGGCCGGCGCGGCGGAAATCATCGACGCGGCGGGTCTGCACATCCTGCCGGGCGTCATCGACACCCAGGTGCATTTCCGCGAGCCGGGCCTCGAGCACAAAGAGGATCTCGAAACGGGGAGCCGCGCTGCGGTCGCCGGCGGCGTGACGGCAGTTTTCGAGATGCCGAACACGAAGCCGTTGACGACAAGCGCGGAAACGCTTGCCGACAAGGTCCGCCGAGCCCGCCATCGCATGTTCTGCGATTTTGCATTTTTCGTCGGCGGCACGCGCGACAACATCGCCGACATCCCAATCCTCGAAAAGCTCGAAGCCGCCGCCGGCATCAAGGTGTTCATGGGCTCGTCGACTGGCGACCTTCTCGTCGACGAAGAAGACGCGCTCGACCGGATCATCGCCAGGATTTCCCGGCGGGCTTCGTTTCATGCCGAGGACGAGGCGCGGCTCAAGGCGCGGATGCATCTGCGCCGCAAGGGCGATCCGTCTTCGCACCCGGAATGGCGCGATCCCGAAGCGGCGCTCATCGCCACGAAGCGGCTCGTCGGTCTCGCCGAGAAGCACGGCAAGCGCGTGCATGTCCTGCACGTCTCGACGGCGGAGGAAATGGAGTTCCTGCGCGACCACAAATCCTACGCCACTGTCGAAGTCACGCCACATCATCTGACGCTGCAGGCGCCGGAATGCTACGAGCGCCTCGGTGCCTACGCGCAAATGAACCCGCCCGTCCGCGATGCGCGTCACAGGGCAGCCATATGGGACGCGCTGCAATCCGGCGTGGTCGATGTTCTAGGCTCCGATCACGCGCCGCACACGCGGGAAGAAAAAGAACACACCTATCCCGACACGCATTCGGGCATGACGGGTGTGCAGACGTTGGTGCCGACCATGCTCGATCATGTGAACGCCGGGCGGCTGTCGCTGCAACGTCTGGTCGATTTGACGAGTCACGGCCCGCAGCGCCTGTTCGGTATCAGGAACAAGGGCCGCATCGCCGTCGGCTATGACGCTGATCTCACCGTCGTCGATCTGAAGCGGCGAGTGCGAATTTCGAACGACTGGATCGAAAGCCGCTGCGCCTGGACGCCTTACGATGGTGCTACGGTGACGGGATGGCCAGTCGGCACGTTCGTTCGCGGCCACAAGGCAATGTGGGAGGGCGAAATCAACGGGCCCGCCCGTGGCGAGCCCGTGCAGTTTCTCGAGGGCTTCGTCCGCTGAGGTCAGCGCGAAGCCGGCCGCATCAGCCTTCGTTATCGGCCTTCGCAACGCGTGCGATGCCGGCCGGCAGACGCTTCAGCACGTGCACGGTCGTTCCGACGCCTGCGATGGAGGCAAGATGCGTGACGTTGCCGTTCGTCATGCGGATGCAGCCCGACGATGTCGCCGTGCCGATCGAGTTGACGTCGTTCGTCCCGTGAATGCGATAAAGCGTGCTGCCGAGGTAGAGCGCCATCGCGCCGAGCGGATTGCGGACGCCGCCCTCCATGTGAACCGGAAGCCCGGGCTTGCGCGCGCGCATCTCAGCCGGTGGGTACCAGTCGGGCCAGGCGACCTTGCGCGAAATCTTCTCGACGCCCGACCACGCGAAGCCCTGCTTGCCGACCGCGATCGGATAGCGATATGCGGTCGTCGATGACAGGACGTAATAGAGGCGGCGGCCGGCGGTATCGATGACGATCGCCCCCGCGCCGTAGCTATTCGGGAACGACACCTTGGGCGGAGCGGCGGCCGAGATATGCGGTCTGCCGCCGCCGGTCAGCGTTCCTTGGGCGCTGGTCGATGAACGCTCGTCGTCATCGTCGTCTTGCCCGCTGTTTTGCGGGCGTCCCCAATCCCAGCCCATACCAAACAGCGGTTCCGGCGCCCGTTCGACGCGCTGGCTGCTGCTGCGTTTCTGTTTTTTGGGGGGAACATATCCGTAATTTTGCTGGAAGGGATGGAAGGCTTGCGCCGGTGCGGCGATGGCGCAGCTCAAAATAGCGGCTGCAAGAATACTCATACGCTTCATCAAACTCATCCTTGCTTGTCGTCTCGCTTGTAGCGGGACGCAATAAAGCAAAAGCCGATGCGGTGGCCACCCCTCTGCGGCAATTCGCAGTCAATCGGAAATTGCAGTTTGTTTTGAGCGCACCGTCATTCGATGCGCTTGAACATCAGCCAATTGCCGTCGGCGGCGATGACGACGCACCACCACATCCAGCGCTTTTTCTCATGCATCTCAGCGGCTTTGGCAGGGCTGACGAGGCGGTAGAGGTCGACCTCCTCAGCTGGCGTCAGCTTATCGAGCGGGCGCTCTGCCAGATACGGCCAGATATAGAGCAGGTTGTTCTCGATGTCGCTGCCGAAGGGCTTCGCGGCGGGCGGCATGTTCAAAAGCTCGATCAGATTGGCAAGAATTTCCTGGCCCTTGCCGTCCGCCGATTGCGTCTTCAGCGCCGCGATCGGATCGGCAGCGCCGGGTGCGCCGATGTCTGGCGCCCTGCCGCTCATTTCGAAGACCGACTTCAACTCGTCGATGTTGCCCGAGCGTGCTGCCGTAAGTATGGCTTCGCGAAGATCGGAGACGTGCTCCGGAAGCTTCGGAGCTTGTGCGCTTTCCGCCGCCGCGACTTGCAAGCCGTGGACAAGAGCAATGGGCGTCACTACGAGTAGAATCAGCAGCACCCGTCCGATCAGGGTGTTCAGGCGCGGCCGGGACGGTTTCGCTTGCAAGGAGAGTTTACTTGATGAGCGTTCCAGCATAGTCACCGAACCATCACTTCCACCTGAGGCTGAAAAAACGCGCAGTCTGATTTCGGTCCGCGCAAATTCCACTCCCGGACGCGAGCACGCCCGCCTTGATGGACTATATCCCCAATCCGCTCATCATCCCTATCGGCATCATCGTTGGGATTCTCATTGCTGCGCCCGTGGGCCCCGTCAATGTCCTCTGTATTCAGCGCGCTATCGAGCGCGGATTCTGGGGTGGCATCGCAGCCGGCATCGGATCGGTGATGGGCGACGGCCTGATCGCGCTCTGCGCGGGATTGGGCGTCGGAACGATATCAGGCGCAGTTGAAACGCATCGCGCGATCATCCAGGTGCTGGGCGGGCTGGCGTTGATCGCCTTCGGCACGCGGCTTTATTTCACCGCTCCGCGACTGCGCATCGTGTCCGAGGCGGAATCTTCTTCCGAGAGCCTCAAGGATTTCGTCTGGGACATTCCCCAGACGTTCTTCCTCACGATTACCAACCCCGGCGCCGTGCTGGGGCTCTTCGCCGTCTTCGGCGGCGTCAGCACGTTCGTCGAAGTGCATTCGACGATCGACGTTCTGCTGATGGTCGCCGCGATCGTCGGTGGCAGCATGCTGTGGTGGATCGCGCTGTCGCACATCATCAGCCGCTACCGCCATCAGATCGACTTGCGCACGCTGGCGCTCGTCAACCGGATCGCTGGACTGCTGCTTGGCAGCTTCGGCGCGATTCTCATCGCTGAGGTGATCTGGAAGGGCGGCAGTTTCTGACTGCCGTCTTCGCCAGGAATTCGCCAGGACTTCGAGCGATTACTGGTCGCGGCGCGTGAGCGTGAACTCGCCTTCGACGACGCGTTTCTCGAGACCGCGCGTCAGATGGATGACGGCGTCTTCCCCGTAAATGGCGACCAGATCGGTGAGCGCCGTGAACAACGCGGCGTAGGCCATTTGCTGCGGCTCGACCCCCGTGTCGACGCCCTCATCCCAAGCGGCCAAAATCAGATCGAGCGCCTTCAGCGTCGGGTTTTTGGTGTCGATGTCTTCGAAGCACTGCATACAGAATCCAGCCCGTTGTCCGCCCGTTGCGGGCGGCTCCCCTAACGGAGAGTGTGGACTAGCATGAGCTTCAGCGGAAGTTCTTAGCGGCCACAATTCACAGTAAACCGGCTATTGAGGAACATTGGTCGCGCTGCAATGCACCAACACTCACGGAAAGGCTTTGAGCAAGCCTTCCGAGAGAGACGATCCCTCCGACAGAAAGCGCGTGATCGCGGTCTGTGCCGACGGGCTGCACGTATTATACGTGCGGCTGTAGCTACGATAACCTTGATTGAAGGCGCGCGTGAGCTTGGCGCGTCGAAGCGCGCTTGATCCTTCCGCGTCCATCAGCTCACGCATGCGGTCACGCCAATACTGACCTTCGTTCGCGCTGCAAAGCTCGCGCAGATAGTGAATGGCGCCGAGAATCTCCGAGAGCCGCAGCAGGCGGTCGTCGTATGGCTTGACGTCGGGCGCGGCCATCGCGGCATTTGCCGACAACCCTAGCGTGCCCACGGCGAAGAGAAACGCCAGAACGGCGTTCCGGCATCTGCCGCAGGACGAAGCTTTTCTGACTGACCGTTGCATCGCGATTGCGCTTAAATCAGATTCTGGGCCGGCGGACGGCGGCATTCATATAAAATATTGCGATGAGACGCGAAGGACTTTGCGATGTGCTCCCGCTACAGTCTGATTTGCTCGCCGGAGGCGCTCTGCCGGGAGTTCGGGAGCTATCAGGTCGACGACTTCCCCCCACGCTACAACATCGCGCCGTCGCAGCCCGTCCTCATTCTCCGCGCAAGCGCCAGAGGAGGGCGGGAATTCCAACTGGTACGCTGGGGGCTCATCCCGTCCTGGACGAAAGACCCGGGCCAATTGCGCATGCTCGTCAACGCCAGGGCCGAGACGGCGGCCGAGAAACCCTCGTTTCGTGGTTCAATGCGCCATCGCCGGTGTCTGATACCGACGACCGGATATTACGAATGGACCGGCGGTCGCGGCTCCCGCCAGCCGCATCTCATCCGGGTCGGCGACCGCCCCGTTTTCGCGATGGCCGGGCTTTGGGAGGCTTGGCTCAGAGCCGATGGCAGTGAAATCGAGACGATGGCGATCCTGACCACCGCGGCGAACGCCGACGTGGCCTCCATTCACGAGCGCATGCCCGTGATGATCACGCCGGAGCATTACGATCGCTGGCTCGATTGCAGCGCGGGCAGCGAAAAGGAGGTCCTGGACCTCCTCGGGCCGCTACCCAGAGGGCGCATGACCGTCATGGCCATCAACCCGAAGCTGAATGACCCGCGCGCCGAAGGGGCGGACCTGCATCAGCCGTCCAACCCGACGCTTTTTTAGAATTTCACTGGGACGGGGCGTCGTGCCGTACAGGGGCGACTTTCGGCCAGTCTGGTAACCATGTCGACTCGCGGTGCCACGCATTCGCGGCTAATCTCTGTAGGTCAAGAGCTTGACGATATCCGCTCGTATCAACGGCGCGGTCGAGGGTGATGTTGGTGCGTTGAGAGCGCGCGCGTGATGGGAGACGACCTAATGGCGTACAGGGGCGAAGATCTTGATCTCAGGACTCCGCAGACCTGGACCGGCACACCGGCGGAACTCGTAACGCCTGCCGAGATCCAGGCCGCGCAGAACGGAAAGCGCGGTGTCTATCGCTCCGGTCCGATCCTCGTCGACGAGACGGTGCTCGCCTGCTGCAATCTTGCCTACGATGTTGCCGTGGCCCATCGCGCAGGTGAAGTCCGCATCGAGCATCTCCTCAATGCGATGACGCGCATCGATGCGTCGATTGCGTCGCTCGAAGCGCGCGGCATTCGTGTGCCGTCGCTGCGTCGCGAGACGGCGGCGATTGTCGCGGGAGACATCCCGCCTGCAGGCGGCAACGGCTCGGTGTCGCCGCGCCGCTCGGATGAGTTCGCTGATCTGCTCCGGCTTGCCGCCGCCGCCGCCAGCCGCCGCAATGCGGCGGCCGATGTCGACGATCTGCTCCAGATTCTGCTTGATCATCGCTCCGACCTGCCGGGCTCCGATATCGTCTTGCGCTTCGCCGCGCGTGCGCCGCTTCGCGACGTCAGCGAGCCTTTGCCGCCGTTGACCCGCTCTAATGCCGATCTGCGCTACACCGCATCGAGCAGCGGCCGCTACGTTTCGGATCAGACGCGGTCTTATCGCGGCGAGATCACGGGAAGCCCCACCGACGCGCTGCAGAATTCGCGCATCGAGGCGCTCGAGCAGATCGTTCGCGCTCTGAGCCAGGATTTTTCCAACGAGCGGCACATCATTTCGGGGCTCGTTCGCGATTTGGGTCGCGATGCCCAAGCGCATCAGGGAGACCAGGATCACCGGCAAGACGTTCTACTTGATCGTATCGGAACGCTGGAGCAATCCGTGCTCGAAGCGCGCGGAGCGCCCGCGCCGTCCGACCAGTCGCTCGTGGCGAAGCTCGAGGATATCGAGGCCGGGCTTGAACTCCGCCTGCAGGAGATGTCACAATCGTGGAGCGTGCTCTCGCAACGCTTGCAGGATCTCGAAGGCTCCATTCGCGAGCGCGCATCCGCGAGCGGCGCAACGGTGGAGGACTTACGAAATGCCGTCGATCTGAAACCGATTTCGAGCCGCCTCGACATCATCGAGGAAGCCCTTCTCGGCGACCAGCGACGCGGCGACGGCAACGGCGAACTCGGTGAGCGGTTCGATAAGCTTCATGGCGACGTGCGGCAGGCGCTTGCGACGACGAACGACGGCGGCCGGATCGCGACGCTGGTTGCCGGTCTCGAACACATCAATGGTCTTGCCAGCAAGCTCGATGAGCAGCATCACTTGGTATCTCAGGTCACGGCCAATCTTGCCGAACGCGTCGGCGGCGTCGAGCGCGCGCTGACGGGCGAGATCGAAACCGCCGCCGCCAAATATCAGGCGTACGCGAACGATCTCTCCGAACTGCATGATGCGCTGATGAAGCTTAACCAGAACCAGCACACCCTTGCGGGCTCTATGGATCAATGGCGAACCGACGCCGCGACCGATGTCGCCAATATTCTGAACCGCATCGCTGAGGTTGATCGCGACTCCGCGCTGCCGGTCGAGACGCTCAATCAGATCAACGCCCACATGGACACGATGAACCGCTTCGTCGTCGCGCGTTACCAGCGTCGCCACGGCTTCTGGTACTGGCTGTTCGGGACGGACGATTGGATGGGTGCGAGCTGGCCTTCCAAGAAGGATTCGGACACGCAGGCTTGACCGGATGGAGCGGTGACGCGTGATGCTGCGAAGCGTTAACCTGCGTTAACCGAATTGGCATGGGGCGTGCGTCACGGCGAGCTGACAGTTTCAATCCAGCACGCCCAGGCAGCAATGAACTTTCGCGCACACCTCGCCACCTCGCCACGCCTCGCTGACATTCTTTCTCCGGACCGGAACAGCTTCGGCCTTCTGCGCTTCGCGATGGCGACGCTGGTGCTTGTTTCGCACAGCTATCTCTACGCGGCCGGCACGTCGGCGGCTGAGCCGCTGCAACCATGGCTCGGGCGCTCGCTCGGCGAATGCGCGGTGCGCGTCTTCTTCATTCTGAGTGGCGTGATGGTCGCGCAAAGCTTCGATCGCAGCCGCAGCCTCGTCGATTTCACCGTGGCACGCGTGCTCCGGATTTTTCCGGCGCTGATCGTCTGCGTGCTTGTCGTTGCGTTCGTGCTCGGCCCCATCGTTTCGGCCCTGCCGGTCGCGGAGTATTTTAAAAGCCCGGAACTCTATAGCTACGCCGTCAAAACGCTGACGCTCGCAACCGGCTCAGCGCCGTTACCGGGCGTGTTCGAGACGAACGCCTATGCCGGCTACGTCAATTCATCGTTGTGGACGCTGAAGTACGAGGTCGCCTGCTATGTCGGGCTTGGTGCTCTGGGCGCCGCAGGTCTTTTCGATCGAAAATTGCGCTGGTTTGCTGCGGCCGGCCTCGCAATCATCGTTGCGACCATCTCTCTGACGCTCCCGGCCAATCCCGACGACTACGGCTTTACGCAGAATCTCCGCTACTTCGTCGTCTATTTCTATGGCGGCGTGCTGGCTTATCTGCTGCGCGATTATCTGATGATCACCGGCGCACTGCTGCTGCCGTTGTTTCTGCTGTTCGTTGCCTCCGTGCAGACGCCCTTCGCGGAAGTCGGCGCCATGCTCTTTCTCGGCTACGGCGCGCTGTGGGCCGCGACGAAAATGAGGGGACCTCTGCGCGGGCTCTGCAATCGCACCGACGCGTCCTTCGGCATCTATATCTTCGCAGGTCCCGTGCAGCAGACGCTTCTCTGGCTCTTTCCGGCGATATCGCCCGTCGTGCTAACGTTGGCCGCCTTCGCGATTGTGCTGCCGCTGGCGATCGCCTCGTGGAGGTTTGTCGAGAAGCCGTCGCTGCAACTCAGGTCCATCATCACGAACTGGCTGAGGTCGAACGGTCGTCGAGCCGAGACTGTCTCCGGCTAAGCACGCTCGCGCGGCACGTCCTGCACGCGTTCACCAAATTTCGATGCCGTCCCGAAATCGGATCGAAACGGGGTTGTGCCGGACCGCTCGTCCGTGTTTTGATTAAGGAAGTGTTAACGGGCGTCATGAGGCCAAGATGTTGCGTCGGTATCTGATCGTGAACGGCACCATGACCGTTCTGCTCTACGGCGCCGTGTGGGCCTTCGCGCCGTCGGTTCCCCACCTCGTCGAGTCCGCGCAAGCAACGTTCAAGACGTTCGCAATCGATAGCCCGCTGCTGCGTCCGGTCGTTGATCGCATCATCGTTGGTCGTTGAGCTTCCGTGATTTTCAATCGCGTGGCGCGGCGGCTCGCGCCAGCCGGTCGTTGATGGCTTCCCCGAGGCCGTGAGCGGGAATGGGCGTCACCGCGATGGTTTCGGCGCCGCTGCCATCAAGCCTGCGAAGCGCTGCGAACAAATTCGCCGCCGCTTCGATGAGATCGCCCGAGGGGCTGATGTTGATGATCGCCTTTGCGGGGCGCTCAGCAATCGGGCCGAATGCGAGCACCGCTTCGTGTGGCTCCCAGATTTCCGCATTGAGTCGGAGCTTGCTGTCCGGCGCGTAATGGCTACGCAGCTGACCGGGCGACGTTAGGTGCTTGCCGCTCTCGCTGGCGCGCACGATTTTTTCTCCGAGAATGTCCTCGATCGCCTCAGACGAGATCGCTCCCGGCCGAAGCAGGACAGGTGCCGCGCCGGTAAGACTGAGCACCGTCGATTCCAGCCCGCGCGGCGTTTGTCCAGCATCTAGGATGACTGCAGCATTGTCGCCCAGATCCGCCGCGACGTGCTCGGCGCGCGTCGCGCTGACGTGCCCTGAGCGATTGGCGGACGGAGCGGCGATCGGCCGTTGCGCGGATTTGAGCAACTCGCGCGCGACGGCATGCTCGGGAGAGCGGAGGGCGACCGTCGGCAAGCCTGCCGAGACAAGCTCGCTGACCTCCGTCGTCTCGATTCGCGGTACGACGAGCGTCAATGGGCCTGGCCAGAAAGCGTCCGCCAAACGCCGTGCCGTCGCCGAGAACGAACCGATGATGACGGCCTGTTCGAGCCCAAGCACGTGCACGATCAGCGGATTGAACGACGGCCGACCCTTGGCGGCAAAAACGCGCGCCACGGCTTCCCCGTTGGTCGCGTCGGCGCCGAGGCCGTAAACCGTTTCCGTTGGAAACGCCACGAGCGCGCCGGAACGGATCAGGTGACCGGCTTCCTCTATCCATTCCGCGTTCGCAGGCACGATCCTGCCTTGCATTCGTCAATCACCCGATTTGCTACAGCTTCGCATCAAGCATAGTGTTCCGCAAACGCGCAGAGGCCCAGACACCATCCATGACACCATCCATGACTTATCAGGCTCCAGTAGACGACATCGTTTTTGCTCTCAAGACGGCAGCGGGTCTCGACGATCTTCTTCGGCGCGGGCTTTATGCGGGGCTCGACGCCGAGACGATCGGCGCCGTCATCGAGGAAGCCGGAAAGTTTGGCGCCGAAGTCTTAGCACCGCTCAATGCGTCCGGCGACAAGGCAGGGTCGAAATTTTCGGACGGTTCCGTAACAACGCCGCTGGGCTTTCGTGACGCATACCGGCAATTCGCGGATGGTGGCTGGAGTTCCTTGCCATGCGCCGAGACGTTCGGCGGGCAGGGGTTGCCGGAGATCGTCTCGGCCGCTGTGGGCGAGATTTGGAACGCGTCGAACGTATCGTTCGGGCTTTGTCCGCTGCTGACGCAGGGCGCGATTCACGCCATCGAGGCGGGCGGCAGCGGCACCATCAAAGCCAAGTATCTGCCGAAAATGGTTTCGGGCGCGTGGACCGGAACGATGAATTTGACCGAACCCCATGCGGGCTCGGACCTCGGACCATTGTCGACGCGCGCCGTTCCGCAGGATGATGGAACATATCGCATCACCGGCACCAAAATTTTCATTACCTACGGCGAACACGACATGGCGGAGAATATCATCCACCTCGTGCTCGCGCGCCTTCCGGATGCGCCTGCAGGAACGCGCGGAATCTCGTTGTTCCTCGTGCCTAAGTTTCTCGTCAACGATGACGGATCGCAGGGCGAGCGCAACGATGTCGTCTGCGCCGGGATCGAGCACAAGCTCGGCATCATGGCGAGCCCGACGTGCGTGATGAAATTCGGCGAGAAGGGCGGGGCTACCGGCTATCTGATCGGCGAGGAAAATCGCGGTCTCGCGACGATGTTCGTCATGATGAATGCCGCGCGGTTGGGCGTCGGCCTGCAGGGCGTGGGCGTCGCCGAGCGCGCGACGCAGCACGCAATCGCCTATGCGAAGGAGCGACGCCAGGGCAAAAGCTTCGCGGCGAACGGATCGCCGGGCATGAGCCCGATTATCGAGCACGCCGACATCCGGCGCATGCTGCTGACGATGAAGGCGATGACGCAGGCGGCCCGCATGATCTGTTTCGCGACCGCGCGCGAGCACGACATCGCGCATCTGTCGAAAGACCAATCGGAGCGCAAGGCCGCGCTCGACAAGGCGGCGCTGCTGACTCCGCTCGCCAAGGCGTTCTCGACCGATATCGCCAACGAGGTGGCGTCCCTTGGCATTCAAGTGCACGGCGGCATGGGCTTCGTCGAAGAGACGGGCGCCGCGCAGTATTTTCGCGATGCGCGCATTCTGCCGATCTACGAAGGCACCAACGGCATTCAGGCGATTGATCTTGTCACGCGCAAGCTGCCGCTTGAAAACGGCGGCGTGGTGAGTGCGTATCTCGCCGAGCTTGCTGAGATCATCGCGTCGGTTCGCGCGTCCAACCGGCCCGAATTCGGGCGCACGGCCCAAAGGCTGACGGAAGCCCTCACCGGGCTGCAAACCGCGACGCTGTGGATGGGGCTAATGCTGAAAAGCGAGCCCGAGGCGGCGCTGACGTCGGCAACGCCGTATCTGCGCCTGATGAGCCTGACGGCCGGCGGAGCCTATCTCGCAAAGGGTGCGCTTTCCGAGGACGCATCCTCGCCGCGCGTCGCGCTCGCGCGCTTCTTTGCGGAAAATCTCCTGACCGAAGCCTTAGCACTTTCCGAAATCGTGCAAGGCGGAGCCCACTCCGTGCTCGTCGACGCGCATGGGCCGCTTTTCGCATGACGTCCGATGTTGAAATTTCGCTCAATGACGGCGTGCAGGTTCTTCGCCTGACGCGGCCACAAAAAAAGAACGCGCTGACCAGCGCCATGTACGGAGAGTTGTGCGAAGCCTTCGATCGCGGCGATAACGATCCCGCGATTGCCGTCCATCTGATCACGGGCTCCGGCGGAGTATTTACGGCGGGGAACGATCTCGGCGATTTTCTCGCGACTGCGCAAGGAACCGGCGACCTCGGAACCAACGTGCGGCGCTTCGTTTATCTGCTGCCGATGATCCGCAAGCCGGTGATTGCGGCGGTCGACGGCGTTGCGATCGGCGTCGGGACGACCATGCTGTTTCACTGCGATCTGGTTTACGCCTCGCCCGCTTCGACATTCGCAACGCCATTTCTGAATCTCGGACTTATTCCGGAAGCGGGTTCGAGCCTCCTGATGCCGCGCCGCATAGGTTACGCGCGCGCTTTCGAAATGCTGGCGCTGGGTGAAACGTTCTCGGCCGAGCAGGCCGTGCAGGCGGGCTTCGTCAACAAGGTCGTCGCGTCCGGACGCCTCGAACATGCGGCTTTGGAAGCGGCTCGCCGCCTTGCAAGCTTGCCGCCCGAAGCGTTGGCCGTGACGCGGGCTCTCATGCGCGGAAGTCCGGTCGAGATTTTGCAGCATATCGACAAGGAAGTTATTGCATTCCGTGAGCGATTAGCCTCGCCGGAAGCCCTTGAGGCATTTACCGCGTTCTTCGAAAAACGATCCCCCAATTTCCGCAAACCTGTGTAGCGCGCTCTTACGCCGGAGCTTGCGGCGGAGTAGCATGGGCGCTCACGATCGCGCTTCAATAAGAGAGAAAAACAATGGCGTCGTTCACGGGCAAAACCCTTTTCGTCACGGGCGCGAGCCGCGGCATCGGGTTGGCAATCGCCAGGCGCGCGGCGCGCGACGGCGCCAACATCGCGATCGTCGCCAAGACGTCCGATCCAAACCCCAAGCTCGAAGGCACGATCCATACGGCGGCGAAGGAAATCGAAGATGCGGGCGGCAAGGCATTGGCCATCGCCTGCGATATTCGCCACGAGGAAGAGGTTCAGCGCGCCGTCGACGAGACCGTTGCGGCCTTCGGCGGCATCGATATCTGCGTCAACAACGCCAGCGCGATCGCCCTGACGCCGATCGAGCAGACGGACATCAAGCGTTTTGATCTGATGTTTGCCGTCAACACGCGCGGAACGTTTCTTGTTTCGCAAACATGTCTGCCGCATCTGAGAAAAGCGAAAAATCCGCACATTCTGATGCTTTCTCCGCCTCTCGACATGAAGCCGCAGTGGTTCTCAGGCCATGTCGCCTATTCGATCGCGAAGTACGGCATGAGCCTCTGCGTGCTCGGTCTCGCCGACGAATTGAAAAAAGACGACATCGCCGTCAACGCGCTCTGGCCGCGCACCGCGATCGCGACGGCCGCCGTTCGCAACATTCTCGGCGGCGATAAGATGATGCACATGAGCCGTTCGCCCGAAATCGTCGCCGACGCCGCGCATCTCGTTTTTCAGCAACCGGCGACGTCATTCAGCGGTAACTTTCTAATCGACGATACGTTTCTTCATTCCGTCGGCGGCATCACCGATTTCGAAAAATACCGGGTCGATCCATCGCTGCCGCTGGCGCCCGACTTTTTCGTGCCTGCCGACAGCCGCCCGCCGCCGGGCGTGACGATTGCACGTGTTTCGGAGTTGGGCTGATTGCAAACAAAAAATAATCGGAGCATGCAGCGCGCGCGATGACGACTCTCCTCATCACCCATCCGGCGTTCGTTCATCACGAGACAGGCGAGGGGCATCCCGAACGTCCCGATCGGATGCGTGCGATCGACAGAGTTTTGCAGGATGCCCGATTTTCCGAACTGGCACGTCGAGAGGCTTCTCTGCGTCCGGACGATCTGGACTTCGTTGCTCTAGCGCACCGGAAGGACTACGTGCAGGGGCTCAGCCGGCTGGCCGAACAAATCAAGGACGGACACCAGCATATCGATGACGATACGGTCGTCTCGCCGGGGAGCTGGGAAGCCGCTCGGCGCGGCGTCAGTGCCGGGCTCGACGCCGTCGACCAAGTGGTTCGCGGGGACGTGTCGAACGCATTCTGCCAGGTGCGGCCGCCCGGACACCATGCCGAGAGCAATCGCGCATTAGGTTTCTGTCTCTTCAATAACATCGCGATCGCCGCCCATTATGCCCGCGCCAAGCACGGCCTCGAACGGCTTGCTGTCGTCGATTTCGACGTGCATCACGGCAACGGTACGCAGCAAATTTTCTGGTCGGACAAAAATTTGTTCTATGGATCGACGCACCAGATGCCGCTATTTCCCGGAACCGGCGCATTGCAGGAGACAGGGGTTGGAAATATCTTCAATGCACCGCTCAGGGCCGGTGACGGGCGCGATAATTTCGAGGAAGCGTTTCGAGATCGGATTCTCGGGCCGCTTCACAACTTCTCGCCGGACATGGTTATGATCTCGGCGGGGTTCGATGGGCATCATCGCGATCCGCTCGGCGGTCTTGAACTCGTCGAGGATGATTTTAGATGGGCGACCGAGGCCTTGGCGGACGTCGCGCGCCGCCATGCCAACGGACGAATGGTATCGATGCTTGAGGGCGGATATGATCTGCAGGGCCTCGCGCGATCGGTCGCAGCACACGTCTCGGTATTGATGCAGACGGGCGCCTGAGTAAAAGACCCTATTGCCAACACGATATAGCCGCAGGGCAGAATTTATGACCGCAGTAAAAGCACCGGCAAAAACGTTCGACGATATCAAGGATATGGCGTTCGAGCGCGCCCTGAAGGAACTTGAAGCCATCGTCGGCCGGCTCGAACGCGGCGACGTCGACCTCGAGGAAAGCATTGCGATTTACGAGCGCGGCGAAGCGCTTCGCGATCATTGCGACCGGCTGCTGAAGGCGGCTGAAGCAAAAGTCGAAAAATTGACGCTCGCGGCCGACGGAACTCCGAAGGGAACCACGCCGCTCGACAAGGACAATGGCGCGCCGTTTTAAGCGCCGCGGCGCAAAACGCAGGCTCGGGCACCGAGAATTTTACACCTTCACTGCGGCAAGCCCGCGCACTATTCATCTCAAGGCTGTGGCCCGTTGGGGAGCACGGTGATAAGCGCTATGAACGCCAGGGCCATACCGTCCACTTTTTCGGCGCCTCAAAATTGCGATGATTGGCAGACCTTCCGCTAAATTAGGGTAATTCCGTGAGCAAGACACCATTACTCGATCGCATCGGAACGCCTCACGAACTCCGCAAGCTTGCCGAAGATCAGCTTCCGCAGGTGGCGGACGAACTGCGCGCGGAAATGATCGACGCGGTTTCGGTCACGGGTGGGCACTTGGGCGCCGGGCTTGGCGTCATCGAGCTGACGGTCGCGCTGCACTGGATTTTCAACACGCCCGACGACCGTCTGATCTGGGACGTCGGACATCAGGCGTATCCGCACAAGATCTTGACGGGCCGGCGCGATCGCATTCGCACGCTGCGCCAGCCGGCTGGCCTCTCGGGCTTCACGAAGCGCGATGAAAGCCCTTATGATCCGTTCGGCGCCGCGCATTCCTCGACATCGATTTCGGCGGCGCTCGGGATGGCGGTGGCGCGCGACCTCAGCGGCGGCAGCAACAATGTCATCGCGGTGATCGGCGATGGCGCGATGAGCGCCGGCATGGCCTACGAGGCGATGAACAACGCCGGTGCGCGCAACGAACGCTTGATCGTCATTCTGAACGACAACGATATGTCGATCGCGCCGCCGACAGGTGCGCTCTCGGCATATCTCGCGCGCGCCACGTCCAGCGGCACATATCTGCATCTTCGCGACTACGCCAAGCAGCTGGCGAAGATGCTGCCGAAGCAATGGGAGCGGCGCGCCGCGCGCGTTGAAGAATATACACGCCACATCTGGCAGGGCGGCGCGTGGTTCGAGGAGCTGGGCTTCTACTACGTCGGCCCGATCGACGGACACGATTTCAATCAGCTTCTTCCGGTTTTGAAGAATGTCCGCGACGCCGAGCAGGCGCCGATTCTCGTTCACGTCGTGACCAAGAAGGGCAAGGGGTATGCGCCAGCCGAAGCCGCCGACGACAAGTATCACGGCGTCAACAAGTTCAACGTCGTCACGGGTGCGCAGGTCAAGCCGAAGCCCAACGCCCCGAGCTATACGAAAGTTTTTGCCGACAGCCTGATCGCCGAAGCGCGAAAGGACGATCGCATCGTCGCGATTTCGGCCGCCATGCCGTCCGGCACGGGACTCGATTATTTCGGCAAGGAATTCCCCGATCGCACATTCGACGTCGGCATCGCGGAACAGCACGCGGTGACCTTCGCGGCCGGATTGGCGACCGAGGGCTACAAGCCCTTCGCGGCGATCTATTCGACGTTCCTGCAGCGCGCTTACGATCAGGTCGTGCACGACGTCGCGATCCAGAAGCTGCCGGTGCGCTTTGCGCTCGATCGCGCCGGGCTTGTCGGTGCCGATGGTGCGACGCATGCCGGCTCGTTCGACATTGCTTATCTCGGATGCCTGCCGAACTTCGTCATCATGGCGGCAGCCGATGAAGCCGAACTCGTTCACATGGTCGCGACGCAAGTTGCAATCGACGACCAGCCGAGCGCGTTGCGCTATCCGCGCGGTGAGGGCGTCGGCGTGGAGCTGCCGCAAGCGGGCGTGCCGCTCGAGATCGGCAAGGGGCGCATCGTTCGCGAAGGCTCCAAGGTGGCGCTGCTCTCGCTTGGAACACGTCTCGCGGAATGCCTGAAGGCAGCCGATCAGCTGCAATCGTTCGGACTATCGACGACGGTTGCCGACGCGCGTTTCGCCAAACCGTTGGATACGCGCTTGATCCGCGACCTCGCGCTCAATCACGAAGTGCTCGTGACGGTCGAGGAAGGTTCGGTCGGCGGCTTTGGCAGTTATGTTCTGCAATTCCTGTCGGATGAAGGATTGCTCGATAGGGGGCTGCGCGTTCGCACGAAGGTTCTACCCGACGTCTTCATCGACCACGGCAAGCCGGAAGCGATGTACGAAGATGCAGGGTTGAACGCGTCGGGCATCGTGAAGACGGTCTTTGCCGCGCTCGGACGAGCCGACGTCGTCGGCGAGCGTGCGTAGATCGTTTCGTTTTCAGGAAATCAACGGATGGACGAAGCCCGGCCGACCGGGCTTCGCTGCAAATTTACTGTACGGTGATGGTGACGACCGGCGACTCGACCGGCGGATCGGTCGGGATGTGGTTTTTGTCGCCGAGCAGAAGCTGCAGCGTATGTTTGCCGGGCTTGAGCTCAACGGTCGCGTCCGTTTGTCCCTTGCCGTAATGGACGTGATGCTCGTCCTTAGGGATAGCGGAATTCAGGTCGGGAACCGGAGTATCGATGAGCAGATGATGATGCCCGCTGTTCGCGGTATCGGTTCCGGCCGGTACGATCTCGACGCCCTCGGCGCCGAATTTAACGGTGACGGGGCTGGTAACGGTCGCGCCGTCTGTCGGTTCGATGATAAACACCTTGGCCCCCGCGGGCGCCGGCGTGCGTTCGCCGTCTGCTAACGCACTTATAGGAAATGCCAATGCAAGAATTGCGCTGGCGAATGCGAGTCTCATGATTTCCCTCCAGTTTCAGAAACAGCTAAGTGGAAAGCACTGCAGCTATAATCAATGATGCAAGAACCGGCAAATTCATGCGCCTTGACCTGGCACTCGTAGCGCGCGGACTGGCGCCGTCGCGAGCGCGCGCGCAGGATTTGATCAGGCGCGGTTTTGTCCGTGTTGGAGGGCAACCGTGCAGCAAGCCCGCGTCCGACGTTGCCCCGTCGGAGGCCGTCGAACTCGCGGATGAAGCACCAGCCTACGTCTCGCGTGGAGCCGAAAAGCTCGTGGCCGCGCTCGATCGTTTCGGATTTGCTGCGGCAGGCGGCGTGGCGCTCGATGTTGGCGCGTCGACCGGCGGCTTTACGCAGGTTTTGCTTGAACGCGGCGCGGCGCAGGTGTTTGCCGTCGACGTCGGCACCGCACAACTACATGACGACTTGAAATCCGATCGCCGCGTCGTGTCGCTTGAAAATTGCGACGCCCGCACGCTGACCCGCGATCACGTGCCCGTGCCGGTCGAAGCGATTGTCACTGATGTCAGTTTCATTTCCGTGACGAAAGTTTTGGGATGCGTTCTGCCGCTCGCAGCCGTTGGTGCTTGGCTCGTCGTGCTGGTGAAGCCGCAGTTCGAGGTCGGGCGTGAGCGGATCGGCAGCGGCGGCATCGTTCGTGACGAGGCAGCGCGCCGAGATGCGGTCGACGCGGTGCGCACGTGGCTCGAACAGCAAACGGGCTGGCGCGTCGTCGGAGAGATGGAGTCTCCGATCTCGGGCGGCTCCGGCAACATCGAATATCTGATTGGAGCACGGCGTGATGTCTGATGAGCGCGAGCTTCTGATCAGGGATGTCGGAGCACAGGGCGACGGCGTTGCGGAGAGCACAGGCGCGCCTGTCTTTGTGCCGTTCGCTATGTCCGGCGAGCGTGTGGTCGCCAATGTCGACGGTTCGCGCGGGCGCTTGCTGCGCGTGCTGCAGCCGAGTCCAGACCGCATCGAACCGATCTGCCGGCACTTCGCAACATGCGGCGGCTGCGTCGTGCAGCATATGGCGTCGGACGCTTATCGGGTGTGGAAGCGCGATCTCGTCCTATCCGCATTTGCAGCGCGCGGGTTGAACGTGAACGTCGGCGATCTCGTCGAGCCGGGCGGAAAACGGCGGCGCGCGGTGTTGTCCGCAGAGCGCCGGGACGGCGGCGTCGCGATCGGATTTCATGAAGCCCAATCGCATGTGCTCGTTGCAATCGCGGAGTGCCCGGTCCTCGAGCCGAAGATCGTTGCAGCGATCCCGGCGCTCAGCGGGCTGATCGCGCCGCTGATGTCCAAGCTCGGGGCGCGGCTCACTGTGACGGCGACAAAATCCGGACTCGACGTGCTCATCGACGGTATCGAGCGCAAGTTGACGCCCGACGTTCGCAGTCGGCTAGCTTTGGGAGCAAGTGAGCTGAAGTTGGCGCGTCTCGCCGTCGGTAACGATGTCGTTGTCGAGACGTTGCCGCCGTTTCTGTCATTCGCATCAACCGACGTCGTCTTGTCGCCCGGATGTTTCGTGCAGGCCGTCGCCGAAGCAGAGGCCGAGATGGTGAGCCGAATTCTAGCCGCCGTCGGCAAGGTGAAGATGGTTGCGGACTTATTCTGCGGTGTTGGCGCCTTCACGTTTCCGCTCGCCGCGCGCACGAAAGTCTTGGCATTCGACGGCGACAAGCTGGCAATCGAGGCGCTGAATGCGGCAACGAGAAAAGCGACCGGGTTGAAGCCGATCACCGCGTGCGTGCGCGATCTCTTTCGCGATCCGCTGTCACCGCTCGAACTCAACGAGCACGACGCCGTCGTTTTCGATCCGCCGCGCGCCGGGGCGGAAGCGCAAGCGCAGCGGCTTGCGAGATCGAAGGTCAAGACCGTCGTTGCCGCCTCGTGCAATCCTGCGACGCTGGCGCGCGATGCGCGGCACCTTGTCGATGGCGGCTACAAAATCGAATCCGTGACGCCCATCGATCAGTTCGTCTATTCCGCGCACGTCGAAGTGGTCGCTGTGTTCCGGCGCTAGGGCCTTTTTGTTTTGCCGTGTTTCTTAGCGGAAAACCGGTTCCCGCTTTTCCGGAAACATTCTAGCCGCCGGTCTGACCGCGATGGCGCAGGAGGTGGTCGGCAAGCACGATCGCCATCATCGCTTCGCCGACCGGAACGGCGCGGATGCCGACGCACGGATCGTGTCGGCCTTTTGTAATGATTTCGGTTTCGCGGCCTTGCTTGTCGATGGTTTTTCGCGGCGCCAGGATCGACGACGTCGGCTTGACGGCGAAGCGGCAGACGATCGGCTGTCCCGTCGAGATGCCGCCGAGAATTCCGCCTGCATGGTTCGAAAGAAAATCCGGTTTGCCGTCGTTGCCGATGCGGATTTCGTCGGCGTTCTCTTCGCCGGTCAATTCAGCGGCCGACATGCCCGCGCCGATCTCGACGCCCTTGACCGCGTTGATTGACATCATCGCGCTGGCGAGATCCTGATCGAGCTTGCCATAGAGCGGTGCGCCCCATCCCGCAGGCACGCCTTCGGCAACGACTTCGATGACCGCACCGACGGATGAACCGGCCTTGCGGATTTTGTCGAGGTACTCGGTCCAAAGCTCCGCGGCCTTCCGATCCGGAGAAAAGAACGGATTGCCAGCGACCTCGTCCCAATTCCAGTTCGCGCGGTCGACTTTGTGCGGACCGATCTGAACCAGCGCGCCGCGTATCGTCATGCCGCCGAGAACCTTGCGCGCAACCGCCCCGGCAGCGACGCGCGATGTCGTCTCGCGCGCCGATGAGCGCCCGCCGCCGCGATAATCGCGAATGCCGTATTTAGCGTCGTAGGTGAAGTCGGCGTGCCCCGGGCGATACTTGTCTTTGATATCGCCGTAGTCCTTCGAGCGCTGATCCGTGTTCTGGATTTCAAGAGCGATCGGTGTGCCGGTGGTGACCTGCTTGCCGGAAGCATCGTTGAAGACGCCGGACAGGATTTTCACGACGTCGGCTTCCTGGCGCTGCGTTGTGAAGCGCGACTGCCCCGGCCGCCTGCGGTCGAGATGAACCTGGATATCGCCTTCGTCGAGGGCAATGCCGGGCGGGCAGCCGTCGACGACCGCGCCGATGGCGGGGCCGTGGCTTTCGCCCCACGTCGTTACGCGAAAGAGGTGCCCGAAGGTATTGTGAGACATCGCCTGATCATTCGCTCGGATGGTGAGCCCGGCCGCGCATCGACCACGATGGCGCTGCAACAATTGTGTTGCCGGGTTGCGTCACAGTCTTTCTTAGGAGCGACGGCGAAAGGCAGCAAGCCCGCATCGCCGGTAAAGCGCGTGACAAGTCTCCGCGACGCAGATTAACTCCGCCGCAGTGCGCGTTCGTCGGCCTTTTTCACTTAGCGAAAAAAGGCTGACGGCAGCCGTAACTTTGTATCCGCTTTGATCTGCAACCCGGCCGAGCACGTGATAGCCGCCTGAATGCGGCCCGCGTCGCATCGATGGATCGGACGTTTCAGACGTTGCGGAATTTGCCCTTTTCACGAAGAGGGCGCACGCGCGTAGCGCGTTTAAAAGACCGTTCCTCCCGGACTTGAGCATCCGTGGTCGAGGGGTCTTTCATCATGCATCCGTCAACGGATGACGAAGAGCCGGAGAGCCGCTTCTCCGGCTCTTTTGATTTCAAGGCTCAGTCTAAAGCCAAGTCATCGCGCCATCGCGCAGGATCAGAATTCTGTCCTGCGGCACGTCGAGGAACGGCACGAGGCCGGGCTCGATTCCGAGAATGGCGCCGCGAGCGACGCGGCTGACGCCGCCGTGCGTGACGGCAACCGTGTCACGCTCGAGCCCTTCGAGCCACACCGCAATGCGCCGCTGCAGGTCCGCATAGCTTTCGCCGCCAATGGGCTGCCAGCCGAACGGGTCGGAGGATTTTGCGGTAACGCCCTCCGGATCTTTCTCTGAAAGGTCCGACGCGAGTTCGCCTTCCCAATGGCCGTAGCTCAATTCGCGGATGGTCGCGTCGATGCGGTATCCATTGCCGTCCAGGCCGAGCGCTGCGCGCACGAGCTGCATCGTCTCGATGGCGCGTCCGAGCGGGCTTGAAACGAAATCGGCGGCCGCAATGCCCGGCATGCGGCGTTTCAGTATGTCGCCCTGGCGCCGGCCCTGGTCGCGGCCGGTCTCGTTCAGCGGAATATCGCGCTGGCCCTGGTAGCGGGCGTCCCTGTTCCAGTCGGTCTGGCCGTGGCGGATGAGATAGAGCGTCAGCCCGGGCTTCAAACGAGCCGTCGCAGCGCGCTCGCTCAAGTCTCGTCGCTCTTCACAACCGAGATGTCGGGAGCGTCCTCGTTCTTCATGCCCTGGATATGATAGCCGCTGTCGACGTGATGGACTTCGCCCGTCACGCCGCGCGACATGTCGGAAAGAAGATAGAGACCGGCGCCTCCGACATCCTCGATCGAGACATTGCGGCGCAACGCCGAGTTATATTCGTTCCAGCGCAGGATGTAGCGGAAGTCGGCGATGCCGGCGGCGGCAAGCGTCTTGATCGGCCCAGCCGAAATCGCATTGACGCGAATGTTGTTGCGTCCGAGGTCAGCCGCGAGATAGCGCACGCTCGCTTCGAGCGCGGCCTTGGCGACGCCCATGACGTTATAATGCGGCATCACTTTTTCGGCGCCGTAGTAGGTGAGCGTCAGCAGCGAGCCGCCATCCGGCATCAGCTTCTCGGCGCGCTGGGCAAGCGCCGTAAAGGAGAAGCAAGAGATCAGCATGCTCTGCGTGAAATTTTTCTCGGTTGTGTCGACGTAGCGGCCGTCAAGTTCGTTCTTGTCGGAGAAAGCGATGGCGTGCACCAGGAAGTCGAGACGGCCCCATTCCTTTTTCAGCGTCTCGAAGACGGCATCGATCGACGACGCGTCGGTGACATCGCAGGGCAGAACTAACTTAGTTCCAAGGTCGGCTGCGAGAGGCTCGACCCGCTTCTTCAGCGCGTCGCCCTGATACGTCAGCGCGATTTCGGCGCCTTGCGAGGCGCAGGCCTTGGCGATGCCCCAGGCGATCGACCGATTGTTGGCGACGCCCATGACTAAACCGCGTTTTCCGGCCATCAATTGGCCCGCGGCTGCGGACGTGTTCGCCTGTGACCCCGCCATGGGTTCAATTTCCTTGAATAATTTCTGATGGGTTTGGGCTGGCGCGCATCCTACACAAATGCGTTTGCCGGTCCAGATGGCGGGGCGGCACAGATGCGCGGCCATTGGCCCGGGTCAGAAGATGCCGGAAGCGCCCCATGGAACCGGATAAGTATCTGAAGTAACAAATATTTTTCAGTGTGCCTGAGCCTGGACCTCGTTGCCGGAAAGCTTCGGACGCTCCGAACCGGCAATTCGGCCATCGTCGATCGTAATGATGCGGTCGGCATATTGCAGCGTCCGGTGGTCGTGGGTGACCGCTAGGACGGCGCGTCGCGTGTCCTGTGCAACTTTTGCCAGCAGCTCCATGACGGCCATGCCGTTCTTGGCGTCGAGCGCCGCAGTCGGCTCGTCGGCGAGAATGACGGAGGGCGATCCGGCGAGCGCGCGGGCGATCGACACGCGTTGCTTTTCCCCGCCCGACATTTTCGACGGCATGGCGTTGATGCGATGGCCGAGGCCAACCGCTTCGAGGGCGTCCGCTGCCTGATCGTAAGCGTCCGGACCCTTGAGATCGCGCAGGTCGAGCGCCAGCATCACGTTCTCGACCGCCGTCAGCGTCGGCACCAAATTGTACGACTGGAACACGAAGCCGACGTGCTTGCGTCTGAGGTTGGCAAGTTCTTCCGTGTTCATATTATGCGTTTGAAAGCCTGCGACTTCGAGCTTGCCTTGCGTCGGCGTCAGGATGCAGCCGAGGATCGACAAGAGCGTCGTCTTACCCGAACCCGACGGACCCATGAGCAGAGTGAGTTCGCCGGTGTGGAGCTGAAGGTCGATGCCCTTCAGAACCTTGGCCTCGTTCGGAGGCGTGCCGAGCACTTTCACGATGCCCTGGGCTTCGAGAATGACCTTGCTGTTCATGGGCGTGGACATTGTTGCTCTCCGGACTTAGCGGCTGAAGACGACGGCCGGGTCGATCCGGACGACTTTGATGATGGCGCTGATGGCAGCGAATATGCACATTCCAACGGTGACGACGAACAATCCGCTTGCGAGTTCCGGCGTCATGATGACGGTCAGCTTGGTATCCTGGGCCCCGCGGATCGCCAGCAGCGCCAGGACCATGCCGAGCCCATAGCCGATCAGACCCGACAACACAGCCTGCATCAAGATCACCTTTACGATATAGCCTCGACCGGCGCCAAGGGCCCGCAGCGTTGCGAACTCGTTGATGTGATCCTTCGTGCTCGAATAAAGGGTCTGGGCGACGATCACGATACCGACGATGAGCCCAAGAAGCGCTCCGGCGATCAGCGCCGCACCGGCGCCGGTCTGGAACAGCCAGTAATTCTGGCTGCGCTTGCGGAATTCGTCCTGGGTCAGAACTTCCGTATCGGGAAGACGCCGCTCGATGGCTGAACGCACTGTCTCAATATCGGCGCCCGACGTCAGCATCACGCGCTGGTAGGAGGCCTGGTCCTGATCGGCGCCCGACAGGCGGCGCGCTTCTTCGATCGAGGTGAAGACGAACGGCAGCGTCGTGAACGAACGGATGCGTTTCGTGATCGCGACAAGCTCGACCGAGGCGCCGTTGATTTCCGCGTGCTGGCCGAGAGCGTTGACGCCGAGGTCGGGGAAATAGCTCTGGTCGATCGCGACCGTGCCGGGCGCTTCAAGCGCGGCGCGGCTGCCCTGCACGATATTCCACGGCAGCGCCTTCGGACTGTCGCCTGCGGTACCGATCAGGAGGATCGTGTTGCGGCCGCCTTGCGGCTTGCGCCAGCTCGAGAAGGAAACGACCATGTCTTCGGAGCTTTCGACGCCCGGCGTCGCGAGAACCATGTGCCGTTCGCGGCCGGAAAGGAACGACGGATCGTCGTAGCTTTTCGTGCCGAGCGGGATCACCCACAGATCGGCCGGCGCCGCATCGATGATCGCCGAAATCTTTTTCTGCGAGCCGAGATAGATGCCAGACTGCACGGCGACGAGAACGACGGAAAAGACGATGCCGATGATGGTGACGAAGAAGCTCATGCGATCATGGAAGAGATTGCGATAGGCGAGCTTCATGACCATCGGCATCGGGCGGCGGCGCGAGCGCGGGCGTTTCGAAGCCGTGCGCTGAGCGCTTGCGTCGGCTGGCATGTTGACTGCGAGGTCCATGACCTGTCCTCCTCCTTGAGGGCGTTGGCCGAATATCAGGGCTGTTTCTGTTTGTTTGAACGGGGCGGGAAGCAGGTGTGATGTCCGCTTCCGGTTTCGTCATTCGTTGCAGGGGACGTCGACCAGACCGGCGATCGCTGCGGAGTAGCGGCGGCAGATCTGCTTTTCCGGAGCGGCCTTGGTCGCATCCGACTTTTCCTCAGTCTGCGTCTTATCGACGGT
>NZ_JBAYUV010000026.1:0-50132 GCF_041674905.1 Hyphomicrobium sp. | reverse complement strand
CGCTACGGGCGAGCTTCTCGTCGCTGAGAAGTTCGATCCGAAAGTGAACTGGGCAACCGGCGTCGACATGGACAAGTCCAGCAAGAACTATGGACGTCCGATCCGCGTCGCCAAGTACTCGACGTTCAAGGACGGCAAGGGTGCCGACGTCAACACGAAGGGCGTCTGCCCTGCGGCTCTCGGCTCCAAGGACCAGCAGCCGGCTTCGTTCTCGAAGCTGACCGGCTTGTTCTATGTTCCGACGAACCACGTGTGCATGGATTACGAACCCTTCAAGGTTTCGTACACGGCGGGTCAGCCTTACGTTGGCGCCACGCTCTCCATGTTCCCGGCTCCGGACAGCCATGGCGGCATGGGCAACTTCATTGCCTGGGATGGCGTGAAGGGCAAAATCGTCTGGTCGAAGCCTGAGCAGTTCTCGGTCTGGTCAGGTGCTCTGACGACGGCCGGCGGCGTTGCCTTCTACGGCACGCTCGAAGGCTACTTCAAAGCCGTCGACCAGAAGGATGGCAAGGAACTGTACAAGTTCAAGACGCCGTCGGGCATCATCGGCAACGCCATGACTTACTCGCATGCGGGTAAGCAGTACGTGGCCGTGTTCTCGGGCGTTGGCGGCTGGGCCGGTATCGGTCTGGCAGCTGGCTTGACGAACCCGACCGATGGTCTGGGTGCTGTCGGTGGCTACGCTGGCCTGAAGCAGTACACGAACCTTGGTGGCTCGCTCACCGTCTTCGCTCTCCCATAGAGTGAAGGTTACAATATTTGGGGCCGGCGCAGGATTAACCCTGCGCCGGCTCTTTTCTGTTTCGAGTGGTCCTCGAATAAGCGGTTGCCAGAGCTCTGCCCAAATGGGCCAAGTCAAGTGAGCCGGAAGAAAACTTGCTAAGAATTATATGCTCCTGCGCCGTCATGTACCGGATAAACAGGCAATTCGGCTCTTGAGCGTAACGCGTAAGTTCCATACCAAAACAATGAAGGTGGGATACAAACAACCCATCCGGTGTTTAGATAAAACATAACGACAAGAGGAAACTCGTGGGAAAGTTTAGTAAAAACATTGCGGTCGCAGTCATGTCCTGCGCCGCCCTCATGACGTCAGTGTCCGTGCCCGTGATCGCTGACGATGCCGCGCCGACCGACATCAAGGATCGCACGTCGCCGCCGGATCCCGTTTCGGAGCTCGCCAAGCTGGATGGCTATAAGTTCGAGGACGGGCGCTATCGCAACAAGGATGGCGATCCGCAGCCCGTGGCCACCAAGGATTACATGGTCGATTGGGGCACCTGGAACGGCTTCCGCCGCTATCATGACGCCTGCCACGTCTGCCATGGTCCGAATGCGCTAGGCAGCACGTTTGCGCCGGCACTGGCGGATTCGCTGAAGACAATGGACTACGCCACGTTTGTCGGGATCGTTTCGGGCGGTAGGACGACAAACAAGGGCGGCACGATGTTCGTCATGCCGGCATTCGGCGAAGATCGGAACATCATGTGTTACCTGGACGATATCTACACGTACATCAAGGCGCGTTCGCTCGGCATCATGCCTCCGGGCCGTCCCAACGGGCGCGAAGATATTTCGGATGAAGCAAAAAAGGCAGCCGACGACTGCACCGGCTGAGGCGGCGCGCTTTTTCGAACCTCACCAAAGATTGATGCGTCTTGCGCTCTCGGCGTGGCGGAAGGCACACAATATCTCGTTCAGCAAAGTAGTCTCGGGGCAGGCCGCGATCGCGGCGTGCCCCTTGCCGTAATGGGATCGAGACAAGCACATCATCGAAACGAACAAAAAGGTTATCGTCGTGAGGAAGCAAGCTATCGGAATTGTAATGTCATCCAGGCCAATCCTGGCGTTGACGGTCGCCGGAGTCTTCTCAGGACTGGCGTTTGTAAATTCGGCAAACGCGGCTGATGTGCCTCGCGCCGATCTCGTCAATCGCAAGGAGTTGCGCGTCTGCGCCGACCCTTCGGACCTGCCTTTCTCAAATCAAAAAGGCGAAGGCTTCGAAAACAAGATCGCCGACATCATCGGCGAAGAATTGAAGCTTCCTGTCAAATACACATGGTTTCCGAAATCCATGGGTTTCATTCGCATGACTCTTGCGGCGAAGCGATGCGATCTCGTGATCGGATGGGGGCAGGGCGATGATGTCGTCCTCAACACCAACGCCATCTATCGATCGACCTCGGTTCTTCTTTACAAGAAGGGCACGGGCCTCGACGGCGTTGTTACCTTCGCCGATCCACGTCTCAAGGGCAAAAGGATCGGCGTCGAGCAAGGCTCGCCGGGTGGCAATGTCGTTGCCGCCAACGGCCTGATGAGCAATGTCCGCGGCTATCGGATGAACGTCGACCGGCGATATTTCAATCCTGCAGAAGAGATGATCAACGACATCCGCAAGGGCGAAGTCGACGCCGGGGTGCTCTGGGGACCCATCGGAGCCTATTGGGCGTCGCGCGGCGGTGAGCCGCTCGTCGTTGTCCCACTCGTGAAAGAGACGGTTGGCGGAAAGATCGCGTTCCGCATCACGATGGGCGTGCGCAACGGCGACGATGCCTGGAAACGGCAGCTGAATGACATCATTCGCAAGCGTCAGGGCGACATCGACAAAGTACTGCTCGACTACGGCGTGCCGTTGCTGGTCGACGACGATACATCGATGGAGATGGTGACGAAGCCGAGGACGACCGCAGCGGGGGGATCTTCGGCCGCATCTTCCTCGACGGCGGCAGCGCCGGAGCAGCCGGCCAGCGCCAACGCTCCCTGACGACAAAAGCTCGAAGGGCGAGCGTACGGTGTTCGTACGTTCGCCCTGAGCCGCTTTCGTATCGTCGCGAAAGATGCCAGAAAGCGCGAGGTCGATATGTCGGAAGCCGGTGATGACATCGCCACAACGGATGAGATTACGCAACATTGCCTCGGCGATCGTCGGCGGCGTTTGTGCTGCAGTCGCGACGACTGCGCTGCCGTCATCGGCGGTGCTCGCTGGCGATAGCGAAGACGTTGCCATATCGTCGCCGACGTTGCCGGCGACGCACGTGCCGCCTCCCGAGCCAGACGAATATCGCAACGATAACTATCGTTCCCCGGTGCCGTTGACGCTCAAAGGCGCTACTGTCCTTTCCGATCGCGAGGCGTTGAATCTCTGGGACGCGAAAACCGCCGTCTTTATCGATGTCTATCCGCACCCGCCTAAACCGCCAAATCTCCCCGCGGAGACGCTCTGGCGGGAGACGACGCACCAATCCATAGAGAACGCCGTCTGGCTTCCGAACGTCGGTTATGGCGTGCTGTCGCAGGCGAACGACGCATATTTCCGGCGCAGCCTCGATGATCTGAGCGGCGGCGACAAGACCAAAAAGCTCGTCTTCTTTTGTCTCAGAGATTGCTGGATGAGCTGGAACGCCGCAAAGCGCGCCTTGAGCTATGGTTTCAGCGACGTCGACTGGTATCGCGACGGGACGGACGGCTGGCAGGAAGAGGGCGGACTGCTGGAAGAGGTTCATCCGCGTCGCTGACCCGCGCGGCCGATCGAGCCTGCTCGCAGAAGCACTTCTGATATCTCGGCAATTCAGAATTGCTGGAACTTCGGGTTTGCCTGAATAAAGCCCGGCTTTTTGCGTCACGGTCAGCCCTGGTTCATGCACCAGCCCTTCCTGTGCTATTCGCGTCCGGCGAATGCCTTCAATATCTCTGGCCCAAAAGATGAGGAACGAGCGTGACTCTCAATGAACTCGCGATTCTGCTCGCTGCCTTGGCGCTCGCCGCGCCGCTCTCTCGCTGGCTCGGAATAGCGGCCGTCCTTGGCTACCTGATTGCCGGCGTCCTGCTTGGACCGTTCGTCGCCGGGGCGCTTTTTACCGAACAGGATGCCGAGCAGGTTCTGCACTTCGCGGAATTCGGGGTCGTGCTGCTGCTGTTTCTCATCGGCCTCGAACTCAAACCGAAACGCTTGTGGGCGATGCGGCAGGCGGTGTTTGGTCTCGGATCGGCGCAGGTCGTGCTGACGGCGATCGCGCTCGGCATGATCGGCATGCTGTTTTTCGATACGCAATGGCAGCCCGCGCTTTTCGCCGGTGCGGCGCTGGCGCTGTCGTCGACCGCATTTGCGCTGCAGGTGATGGAGGAGAACGGCGAACTCCAGGCGCGCCATGGGCGTCTCGGGTTCTCGGTGCTGCTTTTCCAAGACCTCGCCGCAATTCCATTGATCGCGCTGGCGCCCTACTTCGCCGTGACAGCCATGCAGCAGGCGCCGCACATCGACTATCTGGCGTTCGCGAAAGGTTTGGCGACGATTGCCGCCGTCGTGTTCATCGGGCGATACGTGCTTGATTTCTTGCTGCGCATCGTTGCGCTGTCGAAGGTGAAAGAAGCCATGACCGCTGCGGCGCTGCTGACGGTCGTCGGCGTGACGCTGATCATGGAGTCGGTTGGCCTTTCCGCGTCTCTCGGCGCATTCATTGCCGGCGCGCTGCTCGCGGAAAGCAGCTATCGCCACGAACTCGAAGCCGACATCGCGCCGTTCGAAGGTTTGCTGCTGGGCATTTTCTTCACCGCGATCGGCATGTCGCTGAACCTGAAACTGCTCGTCTCCGAACCGGCCTTGATCGTGATGCTGACGGCGTCGCTGATTGCCACGAAAGCGCTCATTCTGTTCGGCCTCGGGCGCTGGCAGGGGCTCGAAGCCGGGCCGGCGCGGCGACTAGCGTTTGCACTCTCGCAGGGAGGGGAATTCGCGTTCGTGCTGCTTTCGGTTGGACGCGCCGCCGGTGTGCTCGGCACGCGGTCGTCCCAAATCCTGGCGGTCGTCGTGACGCTGTCGATGGCGATGACGCCCATCCTGCTGATGCTTGAACGCGCGCTGTTCAAGAAGCAGGCTCTGCAGCGCGCGTTCGATCCGATCCCCGAGAACGACGGGCACGTCGTCATCGCGGGTTTCGGCCGCTTCGGTCAAATCACGGCGCGTGTGTTGCGCGCCAAGGGCATTCCGTTCACCGCACTCGATATCAGCGCCGAACAGATCGCCTTCGTCGAACGCTTCGGCAACAAGGCCTTCTTCGGCGACGTGAGCCGTCCGGAAGTGCTCGAAGCCGCGCAAATTGGAAAAGCCCGGGCGTTTGTCTTGGCCATCGACGACGTCGAAGCCTCGATGCGGGCTGCGGAAATCGTCAAGAACAACTATCCGCACGTGCCCGTCTACGCGCGTGCCCGCGACCGCATGCATGCCATGCAATTGCTCGATCTTGGTGTCGCCGAGCTGCGTCGCGAAACGTTCCTGGCGTCCCTCGACCTGACGCGCCTGCTTCTGCTCGGGCTCGGTTACTCGCAGCGCGTCGCCGAACGGGCCGTCAATACCTTCCGGGATCACGATGAGCGACGCTTGAACGAGGATTACAAGCATACTTCGGATGCCGAAAAGCTTATCGAACGGGCCCGCTCATCTCAGGCCATGCTGGAAAAGCTGTTCCAGGAGGATGAAATCGAAGAGGCCAATCTCGCCAAATCCGAGTCGTCCCCGCGCGATGCAAAGTCGAAATCGCGGGCCGGCGCAGCGTGACACTTGGTCATCGATTGTCAAGGGCTCGAAAAGCCAAGCTTTATTGCCTGGCTAGGGATTAACCGCGGTAGACGGCCCCCCGTTCGCCCGGTAAATGTCCGTCAAAGTTTCATGACGGTGCGCCAGGCGCCACTACACGGGATCGACCGATAAATGAGCAAAGCCCAAAGCAAGGCGGCGACGTCGCCGGCCCCTAGCGTTCGCGACATGGCGAACGCCATCCGTGCGCTGGCCATGGATGCGGTGCAGGCCGCCAATTCCGGGCATCCCGGAATGCCGATGGGCATGGCCGACGTTGCGACCGTGCTATTTACAGAAGCGCTGAAATTCGATCCGGCGGCCCCGTCCTGGGCCAATCGTGACCGCTTCGTTCTCTCCGCTGGACACGGCTCGATGCTGCTCTATGCGCTGCTGCATCTGACGGGCTATCCCGGCATGACGATCGAGGAGCTGAAAAACTTCCGGCAGTTCGGCTCCAAGACGGCAGGGCATCCCGAATACGGCCACGCGCCCGGCATCGAGACGACGACCGGGCCGCTGGGGCAGGGCTTGGCGAATGCCGTCGGCATCGCGCTTTCGGAGCGGCTGCTCGCGGCGCGTGTCGGTAGCGATCTCATCGATTATCATACCTATGTCATCGCCGGTGACGGCTGCCTGATGGAAGGCATCAGCCAGGAGGCGATCTCGCTGGCGGGGCACCTCAAGCTCGGCAAGCTGATCGTTCTCTGGGACGACAACTCGATTTCGATCGACGGCGCGACGAGCCTGTCCGTCTCCGACAACGAACTCGAACGCTTCGCGGCGTCGGGCTGGAACACCGCGCGCGTCGACGGTCATGATCCGGCGGCGATCACGGCGGCGATCAAGGCTGCCAAGGGCGACAGCTCGCGGCCGTGGCTCATCGCATGCAAGACCGTCATCGGTTACGGCGCGCCCAACAAGGCCGGCAAATCATCCGCACACGGAGAGCCGCTTGGCGCGGACGAAATCAAGGCGACGCGCGAACGGCTCGACTGGCCGTATCAGCCGTTCGACGTTCCCGATCATATCCTGTCGGCGTGGCGGGCGGTCGGAAGCCGGGGTGCCAAGGTTCATGCTGATTGGGCGAAGCGTCTCTCGGCGGCAAACGCCGAAGCCAAGGCGCTGATCGGCGGCCGCAAGGTCGATACGGCGCTTGCTTCCGCGATTGCGGCTGCAAAGACGGCGTTCGCCGCCGACACGACGAAGCGCGCCACGCGTGTCTGGTCGCAATTGACGCTCGAGCATTTGGTTCCGGCGCTGCCTGAATTGATTGGCGGCTCGGCCGATCTGACCGGATCGAACCTCACCAAGACGAAGCAGCAAGTCTCGATCACGCCGGACAATTTCACGGGCAATTACGTGCACTACGGCGTGCGCGAGCACGGCATGGCGGCTGCGATGAACGGCATCGCGCTGTCCGGGTCGTTCATTCCCTACGGCGGCACGTTCCTCGTCTTCACGGACTATTGCCGTCCGTCGATCCGCTTGTCGGCCTTGATGGAGCAGCGCGTCATCTACGTCATGACGCACGATTCCATCGGACTCGGCGAAGACGGCCCGACGCATCAGCCGGTCGAGCACGTGAGTGCGTTGCGCGCCATTCCGAACGTCTATGTCTTCCGCCCTGCCGATGGCATCGAAACGGCCGAGTGCTGGCAGCTTGCCATCGCCGCCAAGAAGACGCCGTCGATCCTGGCGTTGTCGCGGCAGGCGGTTCCCAATCTTCGCAGAGACGGGCCTGAGAACCAGAGCGCGAAAGGCGCTTACGTCATCAAAGCGTCCGAAGGTGTGCGCGACGTGACGCTGATCGCAACGGGGTCCGAAGTCGGCGTCGCCGTCGAGGCGGCGGCAGCGCTTGCAAAGAGCGGAATTTCGGTAGCGGTGGTCTCGATGCCGTCGTTCGAACTCTTCCGCGCGCAGTCCGAGAGCTACCGCAACAGCGTGCTCGGCGTTGCTCCGCGCATCGCCATCGAAGCGGGCGTCGCGCAATCCTGGTACGAGTGGCTGCGACCCTCCGACAAGTTCGTCGGCATGCCAGGATTTGGCGCATCGGCTCCAGCTGCGAAGCTCTTTGAGCATTTCGGCATCACCGCAACGCACGTAGCCGACGTCGCGCGGCAGGCCATTGCTGCGAAAGCGGGCTAAGCGGCGCGCGTAACGTCGGCGGCTGCTCAAACGTACTGGTGCATGACATGAATCTCGACAAACTGAAGACCACGGACGGCATCGACGTCGCGGGCAAGCGTGTGATCGTCCGTGCCGATCTCAACGTGCCGATCAAGAATGGCAAGGTCACGGATGCGACGCGGCTCGAACGCGTCGTGCCGGGATTGAAAGCGCTCAGCGAGCGCGGCGCCAAGGTCATCGTCATTTCGCATTTTGGACGACCGAAAGGGGTTGATCCGGAACTGTCGCTGCGTCCCGTCGCTCAGACGCTGCAAGAGCTTCTCGGCCGGCCTGTCAAATTCGGCGAAGACAGCATCGGCGCAGCCGCCGAAGCCGTTGTGCAATCATTGCAGGACGGCGATATCGCCGTGCTCGAAAATCTTCGCTTTCACAAAGGCGAGGAAAAGAACGATCCGGAATTCGCGAGCGCGCTTGCCAAGCTCGGAGATGTGTTCGTCGGGGATGCGTTCTCCTGCGCGCATCGTGCGCACGCTTCAACCGAGGGCATCACGCACCATCTCGCGTCCTATGCCGGGCCGCTGATGATGGAAGAAATCACTGCGCTGCGCACCGCGCTGGAGAAGCCGCAACGCCCGACGGCCGCGCTCGTCGGAGGCGCCAAGGTTTCGACGAAAATCCCTGTGCTGACGAACCTCGTCGCCAAAGTCGACAAGCTGATCATCGGCGGCGGTATGGCCAACACATTCCTGCAGGCGGCGGGCACGAATGTCGGCAAATCTCTGGCCGAGCCCGAGTTTGCCGGGACGGCACGCGACATCATTTCGGCGGCCAAAGACAAGGGATGCGAGATCATTCTGCCTGTCGACGCGGTGATCGCACGCGAATTCAAGGACGGTGCGGCGAGCGAGGTCGTTCAAATCGACAACGTGCCGTCGGACGCCATGATCTTGGACGTTGGACCGAAGTCGGTCGCGCATGTGACGAAGGTTCTCGAAAGCACCAAGACCCTGCTCTGGAATGGCCCGATGGGTGCGTTCGAGATTTCGCCCTTCGGGGAAGGAACGTTTGCCGTCGCACGTGCTGCGGCGACCCTGACGAAAGCTGGAAAACTTGTGTCGGTTGCGGGCGGCGGTGATACCGTCGCTGCGCTGAACGCCGCAAACGTCACGAGCGATTTCACTTACGTTTCGACGGCCGGTGGCGCATTCCTCGAATGGCTCGAAGGGCGTGAACTGCCGGGCATTGCAGCGCTTGCGCGCTAAGCGAGACAAGCGCGCCATGCGCACCGAGTTGGATCGATAGAATGTTTGCGGACGCACATATCTACATCGGAGTTGCCCTCGCCGGGCTCGCGAGCTTCTTGTCGCCGTGCGTGCTGCCGCTCGTTCCACCGTATCTCGGGTATATCGGCGGTACGACGCTCGATCAGCTGACGGGCGATGATGCCATCGACCGCCGTGTGTGGGCACGCGTCGTCGCCTCCTCGATGTTTTTCGTTCTGGGGTTCACGACCGTATTCGTGGCGCTCGGCGCGGGAGCGAGCACGGTCGGGCAGGTCATGCTCTCCTATCGCGCCGAACTCGGAACGATCGCGGGCATCGTCATTCTGCTTTTCGGTTTGCACTTCCTCGGCGTCTTTAAAATTCCGATGCTCTATGGAGAGGCGCGCTACTCGCACGCGGCGGAGGAAGCGAGCTTTATCAGCGCCTATATCATGGGCCTCGCGTTTGCGTTCGGGTGGACGCCGTGCATCGGGCCGGTGCTTGCGACGGTGTTGACGCTGGCGGCGAGCGAGACGAGCCTTTGGGCGGGTGTGAAACTTCTGTTCGCCTACTCGCTGGGGCTCGGTGTGCCCTTCGTTCTTGCGGCGATTGCGATCCGCCCCTTCCTCGGCTTCATGAAGCGCTTCAAGAAGTACTTCACGACGCTGGAGAAGCTCATGGGCCTGCTCTTGATCGCGATGGGCCTGCTGTTCATCTTCGGCGCGCAGAACTGGTTCAGCCAGTGGATGATCGAAAACTTTCCGGGCCTCGCCAAGATTGAATCCCTCGTGACGCCGGCCGGTCTCGAAAGCCAGATCCTACAAAAAGGGACGCCCTGAGCGCGGAGGAAAAAGCCCTGATGGCAAGCGCAGCGCCGCCGATCGCGCTCACAATTGCGGGTTCCGATCCGTCGGGCGGCGCAGGCATCCAGGCTGATCTGAAAACGTTTTCGGCGTTTGGCGTTTACGGGGCGTCCGTCATCACCGCGCTTACCGCGCAGAATACGACGGGCGTTTCAGGCGTCCTCGGGATCGCTCCCGATTTCATTGCCGCGCAGTTCCGCTCGGTTGCGTCGGATCTGGCCGTGTCCGCCGTCAAGACGGGTATGCTGGGCGACGCGGCGACCGTCGAGATCGTGACGCGGCTTCTTTCCGAAATCCCGTCCGTGCCCGTGGTCGTCGATCCGGTGATGGTCGCGACCAGCGGCGACGTCCTGCTCGCGCCCGAGGCGATCGACGCCGTCCAGCGATTGCTCATTCCGCGCGCCTTTCTGATCACGCCGAATATTCCCGAAGCGGCGAAGCTGCTCGGGGGTGAGGCGGCCGAGACCGAGGCCGACATGCGCCGGGATGCGGAGAAGCTGATGCAATTCGGCTGCGGCGCCGTGCTTCTCAAGGGCGGGCACGCGAGCGGCACCGATGCGGTCGATATTCTTTTCGATGGCGCAACGCATCATGTTCTCAGGCGGCCGTGGATTGAAACCCGGAACACGCACGGAACGGGCTGCACGCTCTCCGCAGCGATCGCGGCCAATCTCGCGCTCGGGCGCTGGCTCGAAGACGCCGTTGCCTTGAGCAAATCCTTCGTCTGGGAGGCGCTTGATGCCGGCCAGCACCGTCGCATCGGCAACGGCAACGGTCCGGTTGATCATCACTTTGCGCTGCGAAAGCCTTCGCGCGAGCACTGATCTATTTCATGTGAGGCATCGACGATCGTTGCTGCATTGCAGCGGCCACTGTGGCGTTCGCGCACCTTGAATACAGACTCATTTCCGTCATTTGACGTCAAGACTTGCGATACCGTCTTCACTTTGGCAGCTTGCGCGCGGCTCCGGCACTTGTGGCCGGTCAACATCTCCGGGGGGAGCGCTAGGCTCGATCCAGAATTTGGAGCGGAGCTTAGCAAAACCGGTCCGCTCATGGCGGGCCGGTTTTTTTTTGTTGCTCCGCTGGCACACGGGCCAACTATCTCTCCGATTCGAGTCGCCGCTGTTGGAAACACGCCTACGAAAGTGGCGCGGTTCACGTATTGTGGCAAAATAGGGAAGGCGCTTCTAAGCGCGCCTGAGGGGGCCCAATTACGATGCCGATGCGACACGACATCCGGACTTTACTGCATGCGGGAGGTGCTGGCCTCTTAGCGTTGACGTTGGGAACACCCATCGCGTCCGCTGGCGGTTTTGACATTCACGAGCAGTCGACCGTGTTCATGGGGTCGGCTTCGGCAGGATCGGCGGCGGGCGGCAGCCTCGGCTCGATGTTCTGGAACCCCGCCGCAACAGCACAATTTTCGGGCCTCAATTCGGAATCATCGTACACGCTCGTTCTGCCTTATGGGAACATCGACATCACGGGGTCGCCCGGTCTGGGAACGGGAAGTAGCGGCAACATCGGCATCGATGCGACGACCAGCTCGAGCTTTGGCGCTTATCAGTTCGCGCCGGACCTGTGGCTCGGCATGGCGATTACGTCGCCGTTCGGCCTGGCGACGAAGCCCGATAATGTCGGTTATCCTGGATCGTATCTCGGCGTGACGACCAAGCTGCTGACGATCAACGCCAACCCGACCATCGCCTACCGCATCGCGCCCGGCATCACCATCGGCGCCGGCGTCCAGATCGAATGGGCGCAAGGCAAGCTGCAATTCCGCGAGTCGCCGTCGGCGGTCGCTCAGTTCGGCGGCACCGATTGGGCATTCGGCGCGACCGCAGGCATCACGATCGAGCCGACCGAAGGGACGACGATCGGCCTCGGGTATCGCTCGCAGATGACGCACGATCTCGAAGGCAGTTTCCATTCCAGCGGCACGGGCACGCTCGCGGCGACGAGCGCGGTCAATCTTCCCGATATCGTGACATTGAGCTTGCGGCAGGTCGTGACACCCACCACACGCCTGCTCGGCACGGCGCAGTGGTCGAACTGGAGCCGCTTCAAGGATCTTTCGCTCTCGACGCCCTATGGTCCTGGACCGTCCGTCGCGGCCAACTGGAACGACGGCTGGTTCTTCTCGGTCGGCGGTGAGTACGATTATTCCTCGAAGCTCACACTGCGAAGCGGCGTGGCCTACGAGATTTCGCCGATTGACGATGCCTCTAAGCGACTGGTGCAAATCCCGGATAATAACCGCGTGTGGCTCAGCATCGGCGCCAGCTACAAGTGGAGCGACGCGATCACCCTCGACGTCGCCTATTCGCACATCTTCATCCAGGACGGCGGCATAAATCTTTACACGGCCAGCCCAGCCAACGTTGGCCCGTTCACCGGAAACGTCGAAGCCTCCGTCGACCTGTTCTCCGTCGGTATGCGGACGAGGTGGTAAGCGGTCGCGTCTTCATCGGATCGAGCAAACAAAAACCGGGCATCGCGCCCGGTTTTTTTATTCACTACACGTGCGTGACCGATCAAGAGGCATCGTCAACCTTTAGCTCGTGCAGGACGCTTTCAAGGACGCCCTCGAGCTTCGTCGCGGCGGTCTCCAACGCGTTGGACGCGGCGACGGCGCGGTGTGATTGGGCCGCCTGCGATTGGCTCATCGCGTAAAGCTTGCCGGCGTTGCGGGCGATTTCCTCGCAACCTTTCGGATCGAAGGGATTGGCCTGCAGCGACCACGCGATATCGTGGATATCTTCGGCAGCCTTGAGAATGGCGTGCGTCGGCAGAATGCTCTCATCGACGGTCGGCCGGGCCATGAGCTTGGTTCGCGTCTCAGCGAGGCTTGCCTTGACGGTTTCGATTTCTGCCTTGAGCTGTCCCAGGAGCGCCGGCGGTTCGCGCAACGAGTTCTGCAGCCGCTTGATCGCGTCCTCGAGGAGGTTGCTGTCGAGGCGGCGCGCGCGGCGGCCGTGCTCGGCCAGAAACCAGCGGCCGCGTGCTGTTTCCAGAAGCGTCGCCTCAATCGCGCGATATTCGGTCTCGGCGTCCTCGCCGACCGGTAGAGACAAAGGCTGCATCGTCGTTTTGTGCTCCGCAAAAAACACTCAACGCATAAGCGATTCTCGTGCGATGAGCAGGCGGAGCGGTCCCCTCGCTAGGGATAAGCCGTGCGGAGGCGGCGGCCGTCACTATTTCGCATCGCTGCTACAAGTTGAGACGGTTTTGAGTATTTCGAGGGATCGCGGTGACTGGAATGGGAGATAAAGGCGGCGGCTTCGCTCTGCCTGTCGCTCTCTTCTACGGCGCGTTGTTCGTCGTCTACGGCATGTACGTTCCGTTCATGCCGGTCTGGCTCGACTGGAAAGGGTTGACGGCGGGCGAGATCAGCACGGTGATCGCGGCTCCGTTGTTCGTTCGTGTGCTGATCACTCCAGCTGTCGCCGTCGTCGCCGATCGCAGCGGAGTTGATCGCCGTCAGCTGATCGCGCTCGCCTGGGCGGCATTGGCTTTCGCGCTTGTGCTGACGATCGCGCAGTCGTTCTGGGCAATTCTCGTTTTCGCGATCCTGTTGATGGTCAGCAATTCGACGATCATGCCGTTGATCGACACGATCGCGGTGCAGGGCTCGCGTGCGCGCGGGCTCGATTACGGGCGATTACGACTTTGGGGATCGCTGAGCTTCGTTGCGGCGAGTTTTGCCGGCGGCATCGCAATCACCGAGTTCGGCGGCGGGGCGGGGATCTGGCTCATTGCGATCGGCTGTGTGCTGACGATGATCGCGGCGTACCAGGTGCCGAATGTCGGCGCTCAACCGGTATCGCCCGCCAGCGTCACACAACCGATCTGGAAGATCGCGGAGCCGCGCGAACTCCTGGCGCGGCGCGAATTCCGGCTGTTCCTCATCGCGGCGGGCCTCGCGCAGGCGGCGCATGCGACGTTCTTCACATTCGGCACGATCATCTGGCAGAAGCAGGGATTGTCGGCTGCGTGGTGCGGAACGCTGTGGGCGATCGGCGTTTTCGCGGAAGTTCTGCTGTTTACGTTTTCCGGGCGCGTTGCTGCGAAATTCGGCGCCGCGCGGCTGATCGCGGTCGCGGGGCTTGCGTCCATCGTCAGATGGCTGACGCTCGCGAGCGATCCGTCTCTCGCGGTCCTTGTGCCGCTGCAACTTTTGCATGGCGTCACCTACGGCGCGTCGCACATCGGCGCGATGCACTTCATCCACGATGCCGTGCCGCGCGACCGGGCTGCGAGCGCTCAGGCCCTCTATGCAACGGTGTCGTCAGGCGTTGCGATGGGCATCGCAACGTTGATTGCGGGATATCTCTATACCGAGGCCGGTCCGCTTTCGTATGTCGCGATGGCGGCGATTGCCGTCGTCTCACTCGGCGCGGCCGTGCGCCTCATGCAGGTCTGGAATGGCGGCGTGTTGGTCGCGCGGCCTTCGGCCTGAGCAGCGTCAGCGACGTCAGCCCCAGAGTGCGCGCTCGGGCGGCGATATGCGGCCGTTCTCGATATGCAATGGCGGCTCGCGATCGCGCGCCAGAAGCAGAGGGCCATCGAGGTCGATCCAGTCGGCTGTTCGTGCGAGCAGCATTGCGGGCGCGACGGCAAGGGAGGTCGCGACCATCGAGCCGATCATCACCTTCAATCCCTGCTGCCGGGCCGCTTGCTGCAATGCCATGGCGCCGGTGAGGCCGCCGGCTTTGTCGAGCTTGATGTTGACCGCGTCGTAGAGGCCTTTGAGACGCGCGAGGTCAGCGCCGGTGTGCACGCTTTCATCCGCGCAGATCGGTACGAGGCGCGGCACCGAACGCAGGGCTTCGTCCGCCGTAGCAGCAAGCGGCTGCTCAATGACTTCAACCTTGCACTCGGCGGCGACCGCGATCAGATCCGGCAGCATGTCTGGCGTCCAGGCTTCATTGGCATCGACCAGCAGCCGCGCGTCCGGCCGCGCGAAGCGGACCGCACGCATTCGGTCCGCATCGCCGATACCGCCAAGCTTCAGTTTCAAGATCGGAAGATTGCGAACTCCGGTGGCCTTTCCCGCCATCGTCTCCGGCGTATCGAGGCTGATCGTGTAGGCCGTATGAGCTGCCTCGGGCTCGGGTAAGCCTGCGAGCGTCGCGACGGTGCGGCCGGTGCGTTTCGCGGCAAGATCCCAGAAGGCGCAATCAAGGGCGTTATGCGCCGCGCCGGGTTTCAGGGTGTGCGCAAGGTCGCCGTGCGTGCTGACGCTCAAGGCTGCGTCCTTGATTTGCGCGAGCACGCTCTCAACCGTCTCGCCGTAGCGGGCGTAGGGCACGGCCTCGCCGCGTCCCGAGACCTCACCCTCGCGTACGGTTGCGACGACGACGTGCGCCGCCGTTTTCGCTCCACGCGAGATCGTGAAGGCTTCTTTCAGCGGCCAGACTTCGCTTTGGGCATCAATGGTGAGAGTGGGCATCAGATCAAGCCGGGATTGCGGTGTCGAAACGCGCGTCCGCAACGGTCGCGATCATGCGCAATCAGCGGATGCGTCCTGCGGCGTGGGCGAGGAATAGATAGACGCGCCCGGTATCCGACACGAGGTGGTTCTGTGCGGAGCGTCCACTCGGATCGCGCGCCTCGGCATCCTTGATGATGCGTTCGAAGTCGGTGAGGTAACGGAAAATCGATTGCTCGAGATCGCGGTCGACACGGATACGGTTCGCGATCTGGTCGAACAGGGCGCGTGCTTCCGGCGCGTAGATGCTGCGAACGAGGACGTTGCGCTGGCCTGCGCGGATGCGGCCCCAAATGGCGGAGGCGGTCGTCGGATCGAGCGCGCGAGCAATCGTCGCGATGTCGAGGCGGGGAGGGGCGGCATTCGGCGGCGGCGCACTTGGAGCAGGCGCTTGTGCTTGCGCGCTTTGAGCATCGTCCTCGTGCGAGGCACGTGCGAGCAAATCGCCGAGTGACCAGGACTCGCGGCCGTCCGGGGATGGCGAGGCTTTGCCACGAGCAGCGCCCGGGCCTTGCTGACTGAGCGCCGAGGTGAGCGAGACGGGCATCCGCGCGCCGCCGGGCAGGTCCGGCCGGACGACATCGCGGGGAGCGTTGGCGCGTTGCGAAATCTGATTGAGCTGCTCGATGGCGCGGAGCTGATCCTGAAGGGCGCGGCGCATCGATTCCGCGGTCTCGCGGGTCGACGCTGGAAGACGGGAGGCCTCTTCGCGAATGCGGGCCTGCTCGCGGGCGAGCGTCGCAGCCGCCTCGGCGGCGCGTTCACGGGTTTCGTCCGACGCGGAGGCGAGCCGCGACGAGAGTTCCTCGAATTCCCGCGACAGGTCTCCAGAGACGCTCTGGAAGCGCGTGCGCAGATCGGTGATGGCGCGATCACTTTGGGCTTCGGTTTCGTTCTTGACGCGGTCGAGTTCCGCCATCAGCACGCGCGACTTGTTTTCGGCGCCGTCGCGAAGCTCGTCGGCGATGGCGCGGGCGCGCACCTCGATGTTCGACAGCGAGCCTTCGAGATCGGTGGAGTATCCGGCGAGCGTGCGGCCGAATTCATCGGCTTTGCCGGAGAAGCGGTCGAGCGTGCTGCTGAGTTCGGCGTGGCGCGACTGCAGCGTCGACTCGATCCGGAGATTTGCCGTGTCGAGAACGTTCGCGGCTTTCATGATCTGTTCGCCGTGGCTCTCGAAGCGATCGGTCACGCCGTGAATTTGCGAGAAGAGGTTCTCGGCGACGTTCTGCAATGCGCCCGACTGCTTGGCGAGGCCGTCGATCGCCTTCATCGTCTGACGGGTGATGTTCTCGCTGGTACGGCGGACGGCGCTGATGCCGTTCATCACCGAGTCGTCGAGGTCGGCCGCCTGGCGCGAAATCGTTTCGCGGAACGAATGCGCGTGGAGTTCAAGCGCGTTGGTCAGCAGGGAAGCTTTCTCGCTGACGGCTGTGTCGATCGCCGTCGTCGAGCGCATGATCTGGTCGTCGAACAGCTCGAGACGCTTCGAGAAGGCTTCGTCGAGCGAACGGGTGCGTTCGACAAGCTGGATATCGAGGGCCTGCGCGCGGTTCGAAAGCGTCGTGTCGAGGGCGAGCGCGTATTCCTCGAACACCGTTTGCAGGTTCTCGGTACGATTGCCAAGCGTCGTATCGAGGGTCTGCATATAGCCGTCGAACGTCAGACGCATCTGCTCGGTTCGTGCGCCGAGCGCCGTCGCAAAGGCGGCTGTATAATCTTCGAGCACCGTCTGCAGCTGCTGCGTCCGGGCTCCGACCGTGCCTTCGAAGCGCCCGGTCGCGGTCGCGAGCGATCCTTCGAGATTGGCAAGATTTTCGCCGGCCCCGGTGATGATGTGCGAGAGGGTGACCTGCTGTGTCGAGAGCTTTTCGATCAGCATCGGAATCTCGGTGCCGAGCGTCCGGAGCGTATCGGTGACGCTGGTCGATGTATCGACGAGCGCGTGGCGTTCGCCACTCAGCTCCTTGATCAGGTCGCGAATGCGCTGCTCGTTCTGCTCATAGGAGCGTTCGAGTTCGGCGATCTGGTTGTGAACGAGCGCCTCGAGTTCGCCCGCGCGACCGAGCGCCCGCGAGACCGCGTCGTTCATGAAGGAAACCTGACGGCGCACCGCCTGGCCGAGGCTCGCGATCGATTGCTCCGCCGTGCGATCGGGCTCGGCAAGCCGGATCGCGACTTCGGTCATCGTGGAGGATTTGAGCGCCAGCGAGGCAACATGCCAGCTGAGCAGAGCGAGCAACCAGATGATGCCGATCGGAGCGATAATCGCGGTCGCGGTGTAGAAGGCCGTAGGCTGCAAGAGGAGCGTGGCAAGCGAGGCGCCTTCCTGCCACTGCGGCGCGAGCGTCAAGGCACCAATCGCCAGCCCGCCGATGGCCCAGACGATGCTGCCGATGGTGGCGAGACGAAATACCTTGCTCGAAGGCTTTTGCTCGAGTGCGTAGATAAGGCCGCCGATGCTCGGCACGTCGTCGTTGGCGGCGATCTTGCCGCGAACCGGTCCTGCCGGACGCCGGCGCGCCACGCGCCGGGCCGAGGGTTCTTCGAGCGTCGCCGCCGGCTTTTCAGGTTTTGGCTGTTCGGACGGCGCAGTCCCGCCCAGGAGGGGAGGAGGCAAGGCAAGCGCAGGCATCGGCGCGGACGCGGAGGGCGCGGTTGCTTCCTCGGACGTTGACGGCTGGCCAAGCGTCGGCTCAACCAGCGTCGCCGTTGCAGGCGCCCTTCCGGCAATAGCCATCAGCTTCGCAATTTGATCTTGCGACATTGCGCAACGCCCCCCACTCGAACCGGCGACGGCAAACGATACCCCGTGCGCCCGGGGCAGCCGGAACTCTCTTTGCACACTATCGGACTTTGTAGGTGTCCGCAAAACACAAAGACATATCCTTTGATAAGAAATGCCTATGCATCACTGGTACTTAGCAGCCTATCGCGATGTTTGCGGCTGGATTACGGCAAACGCAAAGCTGGATCGCGTGGCCGACCACGTGACGCGGCTAAACAGGCTTACCTAAGTAATCCTTGCTGAAACGCTTCGAAATAGACACTTCGACTTTACCCAGAGTTATTCCGCATTTGCCACAATTCCGAGAAGTCCAGTGTCGCCGCGGCGAGAAATCTGGTCGCGATCTCGGGGAATTCGATGCACAGAGCGCCAAGTTCACCAAGCGGCCCGGCCCTGATGGAGCCCGCCGCACAGTCAACCGCCCCCGTCGATGTCGAGCATCTCCGGCGATACACGTTCGGTGATCTGGCGCTTGAGAAGGAAATTCTGTCGCTGTTCGTGATGCAATTGCCTGAGACGATCGCCACGTTGCGCGCCGCGACGAGCCCGAAAGACTGGAAAGTGGCCGCCCATACGCTCAAGGGATCATGCCGGGCTGTCGGGGCATTCCGGCTCGGCGATATCGCTCAGGATGCGGAAAGATTGGACTTCGGCGCCGGTTCCGAGGCCTGCGCGGAGTCCATCGTTCGCATTGAGCAGAGCGCGGGCGACGCCTGCGCGTTCATTTGCGGCGCCTACGAAATATCCTGACCGCCAACGGCCTTCCGGCATTCGGGGTGGCCTATCAGCAGCACCCAGACCGGGGCGTCGAGCCTTTGGCTTGAAATGCCGCAACGGTGCCTCTAAGTGTGCGCGCTATCGTAACTTCCAATCCAGCAGAGAAAGCCAAGCCCACCGGCGGGTTTGCGAAATAGCGACAGGACGCACACGGAACCATGACGAAAATCACGTTCATCCAACCCGACGGCGAGGGCCAGACGGTGGAGGCGGAAAACGGACTGACCGTCATGGAGGCCGCCAAGCTGAACGACGTCGCCGGTATCGAAGCGGAATGCGGTGGAGCGTGCGCCTGCGCAACGTGCCATGTCTATGTCGAGCAAGCCTGGCGGGAGAAGGTGGGCAAGCCGTCCGAGATGGAAGAAGATATGCTCGATTTCGCCTTCGACGTGCGCGAGGAGAGCAGGCTGTCCTGCCAGATCAAAATCAGCGACGCTCTGGACGGACTTGTCGTTCGCGTCCCCGAGAAGCAGTTCTGACAACACTTAAACGTTTGGGCATTGGAATGAGCGTGACCGCGCCGGCGCAAGAGGCAACGACCTCAACCGAGATCATCGAGACCGATGCCGTTGTCATCGGAGCTGGGCCTTGCGGTCTTTTCGCAATCTTCGAGCTTGGGCTTCTCGACATCAAGGCGCACGTCGTCGACATCCTGGATCGTGCGGGCGGACAATGCGCCGAGCTTTACCCGGAAAAACCGATCTATGACGTTCCCGCGCTGCCGACCGTCACCGGCCAGGAGCTGACCGACCGGCTGATGGAGCAGATCAAGCCGTTCGGCGCAGAATTCCATTTCAGCGAGCAGATCAGTACGCTCAGCCGCGAGGCTGACGGACGCTTCCGCCTGACGACGGATGCGGGAACCGAGTTCCTGACGAAGGTCGTGATCGTTGCCGCGGGTGGCGGATCGTTCACGCCGAAGCGGCCGCCGCTGGCGGGCATCGAGGACTACGAAGGAAAATCAGTTTTCTATTCGGTGCGCAAAATCGAGCAGATGCGCGGCAAGGATGTCGTCATCGTTGGCGGCGGCGACAGCGCGCTCGATTGGACGCTGAACCTCGCGCCGGTCGCTAACAGCCTGACGCTGGTTCACCGTCGCGACGAATTTCGCGGGGCTCCGCATTCCGTCGACAAGATGCGCAAGCTGGTCGCGGACGGCAGCGTCCGGCTTTTGATCGGTCAGGTGACGGCGCTCGAAGGGGCGGGCGGCGAACTCTCGAGCTTACAGATTAAAACCGCGAACGGCGTCGAGAGCGTTCCCTGCACGGCCATGCTTCCGTTCTTCGGATTGACGATGAAGCTCGGGCCGGTCGCGGACTGGGGGCTCAATCTTCATGAGAACCTCATTCACGTCGATACCGAGCGCTTCGAGACGAGCGAGAAGGGCATTTTCGCCATCGGCGACATCAACTGGTATCCGGGAAAACTGAAGCTCATCCTGTCGGGCTTCCACGAAGCCGCGTTGATGGCGCAGGCGGCGCATCGGATTGTCTATCCAGACAAGAAGCTGATGTTCCAGTACACGACGTCGTCGTCGAACCTGCAGAAGAAGCTCGGCGTCAAATAGCACGCAGCAGTCTGTCGTTATCGGTCAGCCGGGCGCAGAGGCGCCAATGCCCTGCCGCATCAGACGGCGAAGAGGTTTGGGCATGGCCTTGAGCGCCGACTTCATACGCGGGCGCAGGAACCCGAGATACACCCGCGCGTAGAGGTAACCCTTCGCGCTCGACGGGATCACCCAGTCGATAACCGTCTCGGATTTTTCGCACCAGTCCATTTTGTAGGCGTCGCCCGGCGCCATCATGTCGTAGACGTCGAGCTTTTCGGCATATCCCTGCTTCAAATTCTGTTCGAGAAGCAGCACGCCGACACCGGCTTTTTCGAACGCGAGTTCGAAAGCCATCACATGCACGACGAGACGGCCCTTGCAGGTGAATGAAATTTCAAAGGCCGCCGCTTCTCCGCCCGTCTTCAGAACGGAGACAACGCAGGAGACGGGCTTGTCTTTGCTCGCGGCGACGTCGTGAAAAAAGCGAAGCGTTCGCTCGTCATTCAAGGCGCTCGAAACAAGGCCACGATCTTTGAGCCAGCGGTTTTTGACGGCGATCGCGTGAGCCGCGAACACGCCTGCCTCGTCGCCGCCGTGCAAGCGCAGGAATTCGAGCGGGCCTTTTTCTTCCAGGCGTTTCGTCAGCCGCCGGCGGTTGCGGCGCATTTTGGCTGAGAAGCTCTGCTCCTCGAAGGTTGCGAAATCCTTCGCGCTTGCGAGGTTCATGTAGGGCGCGACTTGCGTATCGGCGATCCGGGCGCCGATGGCGTTCATCAGCGGCGCGATGTTGGCGTCGGCGCGGACGCGTCTCAGGCGCAGAACATCCGACGACAGATTTTTGCGGAGAAATTCCAACCCGGCGCGCAGGACCTCGGCGGAGTCGCAGCTGGGGTCGATCAGCGCGTCGCCATATTGGGCCACCGGCTCGCCCATCCAATAGACTTCCGTGATGCCGTGCGCGCGCTCGGATACGAGCGGCCAGATCATCACGAGGCGACCATTATGGCGAGCCGTCAGGATTGCGAGGCGAGGGCCGGATTTATCACTCTCTTGCTCGAGGAAGGTGTTCGCCCAGTGCCAGCAGAAATTGAAGGATTGGAAGACGTGGATCGATCGCGCCGAGCGTTCGAACAATTCGTTCCACTCGTGTTCCAGCGCCTCGAATGCGCTGCGTCCGGTGATGAGTTCGAAATCGACGCGCGGCGAAGCGCTGTCGCGCGCGGCAGCACGGGTCGCCGCCTTCGTTGATGTCTGCGCGAGCGAGGCGACCGAACGGGCGGCAACGTCCATGTTCGATATTTCCATACGAAATTTCGGCGCAAGCGGATTGGCGCGCGCGACTGGCGTTCTTTTCTAGAGCGCAATCGTTAGGCGACGGTTACGGATCGCGTCTGAAGCGATCGTTTACACGTGTGCGATTTCGAGAAATGCGAGCGCCAGAAGCAGCACCGCGACGATGACGATGACGAGCTTTCCGCGTCGCGAGGGCGCCGCCGTGCCAAGGATGAGAGCTGCGATCAGCGCTGCGGCGGTGGCGAAATTGATGGCGATCAGGCCGCCGGGACCGATCGCGCCCCGGGCTGCGGAAAACTGCAATCCGATCCAGACGCCCGCGGCAATGCCAACTGTCATTGCGCCGAGAAGTCTCGGCCAGAAACCTGTGCTCGGCCGTTCGAGACCGAGAAGCGTCGAGGTCGTCAGCGGGGCGAGAAAGAGCAATCCGCCCGCGATGGCCTTGATGAAGATTTCAGCCCACAGAATTTGCTGCACGCTATCACAACCGGTTCGTCGGATTGGAACTCAGTGCGGTCATGGAAGAGAACCGCACGCAGCTTACCGCATCATGTCCTGCATATTGGCCCCATGACCTTCAGAGCCATCAGACGACGACGATTTACCCCAGCCGCCGAACAGACTGTCGTCTTCGACCGTCTCAGGCGGAGACGGCGTGAAATCGCCTGCGAGGTGCCGGTTCAATGCCATCTTGATACGGATGGTCTTTTCCGCCGAGCAATAATCCGGTTTGTCGACGAGCGCCTTCGAGACCGTGTTGAAGGACGCATCGTAGATCTGCGTCAGCTTCGGCAGATCGCCGGGATTGGCGGCCGACTGCGTCGTGAGGAAATTGTTTTTCAGCTTCGCGGGATCGAAATTATAACCGCACTTCATGGCGCGAGCCGACGTTGCCGCGACGCCCATCGTGCGTGTCGCGGGATCGTTGTTGCGATCGATCGGGCTCTCCGTCTTGGCGCCAAAGAGCGAGCCCGTCGACAGTTTCGGCAGGCTGGCGCCACAGCCGCCGAAGCTTGCCGTCATCAGGCTCGCGAATAGAATCCGTGCGATCTTCATTTGGGAATGTCCCCGTCCCCCCGAACCCTCATGACATGGCGCAGGTCCGGGGGCGGGTCAACCTCAGGGCGCAATTTCGTGCCGTTCTTTGCACCGCATTAGCTCAGGCAGAGCACCCGTTTCCGGGCGCATGGTGCGTCAGCGCATCAGTTCGCGGGTCGCGGCGTCGAGGCCTTCGAGCGTCAAGGGGTACATGCGGCCCCTCAACAACTTCCGGACCATATTGATCGATGGAGTCCAGTTCCAATGGCGCTCGTCGATCGGGTTCAGCCAGACCGCGTGCTTGTAGATGTCGGTGACGCGCGTCAGCCAGAGCGCGCCGGGCTCCTCGTTCATATGCTCGACGGCGCCGCCCGGAACCGAAATCTCGTAGGGGCTCATCGAAGCATCGCCGATGAAAATGACTTTGTAATCGGCGGGGAAGGTGTTCAACACCTGCCATGTCGGTGTCTTGTCGCTGTAGCGGCGGGCGTTGTCCTTCCAGACGGTCTCATAAAGACAGTTGTGGAAGTAGAAATATTCGAGATGCTTGAATTCCGAGCGCGCGGCCGAGAACAGCTCCTCGACTTCCTTGATGTGGTCGTCCATCGAGCCGCCGATGTCGAAGAACATCAGGAGCTTCACGGCGTTGTGGCGCTCGGCACGCATGCGGACGTCGAGATAGCCTTTTTCGGCGGTGCCGCGGATCGTGCCGTCGAGGTCGAGTTCGGACGCAGCACCCGTGCGCGCGAACTGGCGCAGGCGGCGCAGCGCGACCTTGATCGTGCGCGTGCCGATCTCGGCGGTGCCGTCGAGATCCTTGAACTCGCGCTTGTCCCAGACCTTGATCGCGCGCCGGTGGCGGCTTTCGTGCTGGCCGATGCGGATGCCGGCGGGATTGTAGCCATAGGCGCCGAACGGCGACGTGCCGCCCGTGCCGATCCATTTGTTACCGCCCTGATGGCGTTCTCTCTGCTCGGCGAGGCGCTTCTTGAGCTCCTCCATGATTTTGTCCCAGCCACCGAGCTCGGCGATACGCTTCTTGTCCTCATCGGAAAGATGCAGCGTGGCGATGCGGCGGAGCCATTCCTCGGGGATCTCGGCTTCGATCGCCTCAGTCGTCGATTCGAGGCCCTTGAAGACGTGACCGAAGACCTGGTCGAAGCGATCGAGGTTGCGTTCGTCTTTCACAAGAGCGGCGCGCGACAGGTAGTAGAAATCCTCGACGCGCGTGCCGGCCGCGCCCGCCGCGACGGCATCGAGCAGCGTCAAGTATTCCTTCAGAGTGACCGGAATTTTGGCCGAGCGAAGCTCGGTGAAAAACGTCTCGAACATGGTTGCAAGTGTAGCCCGGCGACGGCTCAGCGTCACGGGTCGGGCGGATGCCGGGACTGCGGTGTGTTGGCTTTCCTGAGCAGGTCGCGGCCAGCGGATGAAGATTAGATCTGTCGTGGATGGCCGCCTGCGCGGCCATGACGGGCGAGTGGGGTACGCGACGCGCGAGCGCCGAGTGTGGCGGATGAATAATAAGGGGCGGTGGACGGGTGCGACCGTGGCGGGGAGGGCTGCGACAGGAGCAAAGTCATGGCGTGCAGGTTAAAACGAAAGAAGCCGCCCGGTGAGGGGCGGCTTCGGTATTTATGGGTTCTGATCGGATTAGAAGTTGATCAGAGCGCCAGCGGTAACTTCGTTGAAGTCGTCTGTCGGGAGGCGGCCGAAGTCTACATCGACGGCATCGACACTAAGATGGCGATACTTAATCCACAGAGACATCGCTGCAGCGTCAATTTCCTGCACGGCACCGAGACCCCACATTTTTACTTCGCTGTTTCCGATAAACTGACCATCGAACGATCCGCCACTGGATATTGCACCGCCGCCGCCAACAATCTGGTTGCTTTCTGCACGCTCATACTCGCCGTACAGGACGGTATGACCAAGCGGGTTCCAACGCTGCCGGATACCACCTTTGAGGTACCAGGTATTGTTAGATGCGGTACTGCTATCAGAGAAGTTGAGATGACCGTAGGCACCGTAAATGAACAGGCCTGTCGGAACATGCTCGGCATAAGCGCCGATCTGGAAGTAGCCAGAGTCAAACGGCTGAATGATATTCGGGCTGTTGTTAGCTGTGCTGTTCGTCTGGCTGTAAGCAGCAGCAACAGACACCTTCACGCTGTTCCATTCACCGGCATAACGAGCCGCGACGTCCCAGAAGTCATCTTCACCCCAAGATGCCGAAACTGAGAAGCCTGCAAACGTTGGCGAGTCATAACGGACCGAATTGGTCGGCGCGCCGTTGCAGTCACCCCAGACGCAACCACCGGCCGGACCCCACTGAAGACCAGTCAGAGCTCCTGTATCGCTGTTGCGGATGAAGAAGCTGTTGACGTCGAACGACACCCAGTTGGCCGGAACGAGCGAGCCCGAACCGTCGACCAGGATAGCTGTGTTATCCGAAGCCTGCGACTGCTTACCAACCGAGATCTTGCCCAGCTGGTCGCTCTTCAAGAACCAGAACGACTGCAGAGTACCGACGCCATTGTTCGTACCGGTCAGCACCGACGGACCATCAGGTACGCCCTGGCTGGTCGTCAAGCTGTCGGAGCCCATCGCTTCCAAGTGCAGGACATAACCGGCTGTCCAGCCCGGCATGATCTGCGCCTGGCCTGTGAACATCACGTGGCTGGCGAGCGTCGTGCCGAGATCCGTCACGTAGACGTTCGATTCACCGCCGTCATCCCACCAAGTGACCTGCTGGCCAACCCAGCCGGAAACCGTCAGCGAGACCTTGCGGTTGCCCTTGCGCGCCGTCGTGGCTTCGAGTTCCGCGATGCGTTCCTCGAGATCCGCGCAGCAATTGCCGCCCAGGTCCGCAGCAGAGGCGCTCGTGGCGAAACCGCCAGCGAGGACGCCTGCAGCGACCAGTGCGCCTAGGCTATATTTCATCATTCTACCTTCTCCCGTCTTCATCACTTCTAGTGGTGGACGCGGTACTTGGCGTTTCGCCGTATTGCCGAACTGCGCGACTGCGCAATCCACGGCGGTACACCTGCCAAGTGACGTCGCCGCTTGAGGGGGAAGCTCTGTGATTCGCCCCTTTGCAACAATTACGGTTTGCAAATTCGCCGTGACGAATCTGGCGTTGTGGCGAGACGGCAACTAACGGGACGATGCGCGCGCCTGTTGCAAGAGAGTATAAGATGCGGAAATTACTACATTAAAGTTGAATAACTAGCGTGTGTCCGGCTGAAATGGGTTTTCCACGCACCACATGCGAACAACCTGTGCATGACGCAAAAGAAAAGGCCGCCCCGAAGGACGGCCTTAACTTTTTTCGATTTTTCGAGCTGCTGATTAGAAATTGATCAGAGCGCCGAAGGTGACTTCCTGGAAGTTGTTGGTCGCGAGACCGCCATCACCATCAACGATAGTAACGTCCTTAAAGCTGGCGTCGATGTTGCGATACTTGAGCCACAGCGACATGGCGGCCGAGTCGATTTCCTGGACAACACCAACACCCCAGAGGCGAGCCGATGCATTGCCGTAGCTGTACAGCGGATCGAGGGGGGGATCGCCTACTTCAGGAGTTGTGCCGTTCGCGTAGATAGATCCACCGTTACGGTTTTCTACGCGCTCGTACTCACCATAAAGAACGGTGTGGCCGAGCGGGTTCCAACGCTGACGGATACCTGCCTTGCCGTACCAGGTTTCATTGCTACTAGCGGACGAGTCATGGAAGTTGAGATTTCCATATGCGCCGTAGGCGAACAGACCGGTCGGCATGTGCTCAACATAAGCACCAACCTGGAAGTACCCTGTATCAAAGGGCTGCAGGACGTTGGCGCTGTTTCCCGACGTGCTGTTCGTCTGGCTGTAAGCCGCGGCAGCAGCGACCTTGAAGTCAGCCCATTCGCCGGCGTAACGGGCGGCGACGTCCCAGAAGTCGTCTTCACCCCACGATGCCGATACCGAGAAGCCACCGAACGACGGTGAGTCGTAGCGAACCGAGTTCGTCGGCGCGCCGTTGACGTCACCCCACGTTCCCACGCCACCCCAGGTCGTATCGGTCAAACCGCCGTTCTTCTGTCTGATGAAGAACGAGTTGAAGTCGAACGGAACCCAGTTGGCCGGAACGAGCGAGCCCGAACCGTCGACCAGGATGGCCGTGTTGTCCGAAGCCTGCGACTGCTTACCAACCGAGACCTTGCCCAGCTGGTCGCTCTTGATGAACCAGAACGACTGCAGCGTGCTGACGCCGTTATTCGTGCCTGTCAAAAGGTTCGGACCATCGGGAACGTCCTGCGTCGTCGTCAAGGCATCCGAGCCAATGGCTTCGAGATGCAGCACGTAACCGGCAGTCCAACCCGGCAGGATCTGCGCCTGACCGGTAAATTTCACGTGGCTGGCGAGCGTCGAACCAAGGTCGGTTACGTAAACGTTCGACTGGCCGCCGTCATCCCACCAGGTGACCTGCTGGCCAACCCAACCAGAAACCGTCAGCGAGACCTTGCGGTTGCCCTTGCGGGCCGTCGTGGCTTCGAGTTCCGCAATGCGCTCCTCGAGGTCTGCGCAGCAGTTGCCCCCAAGATCAGCCGCGGATGCGCTGCTGACCGACATGCCGCCTGCTAACAGGCCTGCCGCCACCAGGGCACTCAGACTATACTTGCTCATGAACCTACTCCCGTCTGCTTCGACTGAGGAATGACGGACGGAACGAACTGTTCAGCCCAACACTCTTCTTCTTATTCGATGGTCTTTTGTTAAAACCCGTCGTCAAACCCGTCTTCTGCGGTCCACGGGTGCCCCCCGAATCACCGCTCAGGGCACCGTTTAAAGCAGATAAGATTCGCAGGTGAAATAGCGTTGACGAAAGCACCTGTGGAATTGCCCAGCTTTGTGACACAAAAGCCACGAGCGGAAGTAGTCAAAGCCGAGCATATCAACGCTCCGTTGTGAGCGTGGGTTTCGACCAGCGTGCGCTTGTGTCGTCTTCAGCTTCGTCATGGCACCCGTCGCGGGGTGCGAACAGCCGGATCTATAACACCCTAATGGACAAAAGAAATCGGCTCGCGGCCTAGAAAAGTTATCATTCTTTGGAGTAAAAAGACTTCATCGACGGGATCGCACTGCATGTATGAAGGCGTGTTCGAAGCCGCGATATTTGTCCGCCATTTTTCAGCCGTGACGCGTTTCCGACGCGGCGGTTGAAATGCAGGGCGACGACTTTCTACTTTCTTTAAAGGCCTGGAAACAATTGACGGGAAAGTCACACTCGCGACGGTCGGACGTGGAAAAACTGCCACAATCGTCGTTTAGCAAATCTCTTATTGCCATTTGGTGCGCGCTTTGCGGAAGCGTACATCTGACCAGGAAACGCGTACCGCTCGGGCCAGCAGAATATCGGACATGACAGGCAAACTATTCGATCGGCGGTCGGTTCTTGGGCAGGCCGCAATGGGAACTTTTGCCCTGGCGGCCGCCAAATTGGCCCTCGCCGCGAATATCGCGGAGGCTGCGGGCGAGAGTTCGTCGACGCCGACACCGTCGACACCGTTCAACGCGACGAACGTCAACGCGGAGGCTAAGCGTCTCGCCGACCAGCCGTTCGCAAAGCCGGCGCTCGACCTGCCGGCGCCTTTCAACAAGCTCAATTATGATCAGTATCGCGATATCCGGTTTCGATCCGAGAAGGCGATATGGAAGGGTGAGCATCTCAATTTTGAAATCCAGCCCTTCGCCATGGGCTGGCTGTACGACATGCCCGTCGACATCTGGGTCGTCGACAACGGCGCGGCGTCGCGGCTCGTCGCCAATGGCAAGCTCTTCAGCTTCGGACCGTTGATCGGTCCAGGTCCCGACGATGCGCCTTACGGCTTCTCCGGGTTCCGCGTTCACGGCCCTATCAACCGCTCCGACTATTTCGACGAGTACGCCGTCTTTCAGGGCGCGAGCTATCTGCGCGCCGTCGGGCGGGGACAAGGCTACGGGGCGTCCGCGCGCGGGCTGGCGCTCAATACGGCGCGCCCCGGTGGGGAAGAATTTCCCTTCTTCCGCACGTTCTGGCTCGAAAAGCCGAAGCCCGGTGCAACCCAGGTCACGCTCTATGCGTTGCTCGACAGTCAGTCGACGACCGGCGCGTATCGGTTTGTCATTGAGCCGGGAGAAACGACAATCATGGACGTGTCGGTGACGCTATATCCTCGCGCCACGCTGCCCCATGTCGGAATTGCGCCGTTGACGAGCATGTTCCTGCACGGGAATGCCACTCCTCGGCGCGCGAAGGATTTCCGCCCCGAAGTTCACGACAGCGAAGGATTGGCCATCGTCAACGGCAGCGACGAACGCTTATGGCGTCCGCTGAATAATCCGAAAACCCTGCAAGTCAGCGCCTTCATGGACAAGGACCCGCGTGGCTTCGGACTATGGCAGCGTGACCGTGCGTTCCGCAGCTATGAGGATCTCGAAGCTCATTACGAGCAAAGGCCGAGCGTCTGGGTGCAGCCCAAGGGATCGTGGGGCGAAGGTTTCATTGAGCTGGTCGAAATTCCAGTCGAGAATGAAATTCACGACAACGTCGTCGCCTACTGGCATCCGACGAAGCCGCTCACGCCCGGCGGGCCGCACGTGTTCAACTACAAGCTCTTCTGGGGCAGGGACGTGCCGACGTCGTGGTCGGGTGCTCGCGTCGCAAAGACGCGCGTCGGCGGCGGCAAGAAACCGGAAAACCTTCTTTTCGTCATCGATTTGACAGGTCCTTCAGTGAAAGATGCGAAGGATTTGCCGGTGGCGGACGTTTCGGCGAGCGCCGGCCAAATTTCAAATGTCGTCGTTCAACGCAATCTTGAGATTTCCGGTGTTCGAGTGACGTTCGAGCTGGCGCCCGGCGACGCCGAGCTCGTTGAGTTGCGGTGCATTTTGAAGACAGGCGATCAGGCGGTCTCGGAGACTTGGCTCTATCGATGGACGAAGCCGTAAACGAAAATTTTAAAGGTCAAATTCCGCTAGGTCCGACACAGCCAGTCGTGGCGCGCGACGCGGGACCGTGGTGGCATTTGCCGCCGTCCGCGCAGCTCGACATGCCGGCGCAGGATTTCGGCGAGCGCGTCGCACGGATCAGCGAGCCGCGTCGACGTGGCTATTGGGTGCCTCGGACCGCGATCTTCGCGGGCGCGGCAGCCCTGACGGCGGCGTTCGCGCATGAGCTGTTCGGCATCCTGTCGTTCGTCATGATCACGCCGGTGCAGTTCTTGTTTCTCATCCTGTCGACGATCGCGTTCGGTTGGATCGCCATCGGCAGCCTGAGCGCGGTGCTCGGTTTCCTGCCGCTGTTCGCGGGCGAGCGTGCCGACACCATCGATCCGCCGCAGCCGACCGAGCCGATAACTTCGCGGGTGGCGCTGCTCTTTCCGGTTTATCACGAAGAGCCGACACGGATCGCCGGCGCGATCGAAGCCATGGCGCGCGAACTCGACGCTCTGGGGCGGGCCGGGAATTTTGACGTCTTCATTCTGTCCGACACGCGCGGCGACGATGACGGCGGACGGGAAGCCGACGTCTATCGCGCGCTCACGCAGGACATCCAATCCGTCGTGTCCGTCTACTATCGCAGGCGGCTGCAGAATACGGCCCGCAAGGCGGGCAACATCGCCGATTGGGTCACTCGCTTCGGCGGCGCTTACGAAAGCTTTGTCATTCTCGATGGCGACAGCGTCATGGATGGCCGCACGCTGGTTTCGCTGGCGCTTGCGATGGAAGCCGACCCGAACGCCGGGCTGATTCAAACCGTCCCGCGCATCGTCGGCGGCGAGACGTTGCTGCAGCGGCTGCAACAGTTCGCCTGCAACACCTACGGTCCCGCGGTTTCGTCGGGCTTGGCGTTCTGGCATCGCGACCAGGGCAACTACTGGGGTCACAACGCCATCATCCGGACGGCGGCATTCGCGTCGGCGGCGGGACTTCCCGACCTGCCGGGCCGCAAGCCGTTCGGCGGCCACATCATGAGCCACGACTTCGTCGAAGCGGTTCTGCTGCAACGCGCCGGCTATGGCGTGCACATGATGCCGTCGCTCGAAGGCTCGTATGAGGGCATGCCGCCCAACATCGTCGATATCGTCGCCCGCGATCGCCGCTGGGCGCAGGGAAACCTGCAGCATCTCGCGATCGTATCCCAAAGCGGCTTGACGCCGATGGGACGCCTGCATCTCGGCATGGGCGCTGCGTCGTATCTCATCTCGGCCGTCTGGGCGCTGTCGCTCATCGTCGGCATGATCCTGGCCCTGCAAGGCCAGCAGATGATCCCGAGCTATTTCCGCGATGCCAAGACGCTGTTCCCAATTTGGCCGATCATCGATCCCGGCGCAGCTCTCAGGCTTTTCATGGCGACGCTGCTCGTCGTGCTTCTGCCGAAGTTCCTGGGGCTATTTCTCGCCTGGAAGGAAGCCCGCGCGAAGCACGACGTCTTGGGCGCGGTGCGCGTCACCATCGGCGTCTTCGTCGAGACGATCTATTCGATGCTGATCGCGCCGATATTCATGGTGACGCAGACCGTCGCGTCAGCTGAAATCCTGGCCGGGCTCGATTCCGGATGGAAGCCGCAGAATCGCAACGACGGCGCGCTGTCGTTCGATGATGCGATGTGGTTCGCCCGCTGGCATACGCTGATCGGTCTCATCGCGGGTGTCATTGCGTGGACGGTGTCACCGGGACTTCTCGCCTGGATGGCGCCGGTCATTCTCGGTCTTGTCCTAGCAGGCCCCGTGAGCTGGATCACGTCGCTCAGGGCGGGGCCGCTGGAGCGCTGGGCGCTTGCAACGAACGTCGACCTTTCGCCGCCGCCTGTTCTGATCGATGCCGGACATCGCGCGAACGCCTGGGCGCGACGGGCCGCGACGCCGGGAGGCCTTGGCTCCGAGCCCGAAGCCGCCGCGGCATGAGACCGTCGCTTATTCCGGTTTCTCTGTTTTTTCCGAACCTCTGAGCGAACGCACAAGCTCGCTGAAAATCTCGCGCACGCGCAACGGTTCCGCATCGAGGTAGGGCAGCGGGCGCGTCACCTCGACGGCGACGACGCCGAGGCGGGCGGTCAAGGCTCCGTTGAAGGCTCCCTCGCCGAGGCGGCGGGATAAGCGACGCAGAACGTCCTGCCCGACGAACTGTCCGAGAAGATCATCCGTCATCGCGATGCCGCCGGTCGCGATCACATGCCCGACGACGAGCCGGGCGAGACGCAAGGCGCCGAGCACGCCCGGGCGGCCGCCATACAACCCGGCAATCGCGCGGAACATCCTGACGTTTTCGACGAGCACGAACGCCATCGCGATCCACATGATCGGCGACAGCGCCGAGACCGTCGCAACGCGCTTGCCGGATTTGAGAATGACGCGCCGGGCTTCTCCGTCGATTGGATGCAGCAGTTCGCGGTCGGCGAGCCGGAGCAATTCAGTTGGCTCGAGGACATCGCCGAGGTGATCGCGGACGCGGGCCAGTCCCCATGCGAGATCTGCGCGCCCGCGATAATGCGAGAGCAACGCATCGACCGCAGCGTGCTCGCTGGGCCGCTCGGGTTTGGCAACCGCCGCTTTGACGAGCGCTCGGAGCTTGGCGAGCCGGGCGAGCCGCCGGAAACCGATCAATTCCCGGAGCACGATGCCGAGCAGGGCGACGATGATGATCGACATCAGCCCGAACGCCAGCCAGCCGACCCAGTCCTGGCGTTCGAGTGCAACCGAGACGAAGCGGGCGAACCAGAGTCCCGCGGCTAGTGAAGCCAGCGCTGCCATTGCGGAGAGAATGATGCCGCCGAAACGGAAGCCGCGATTGATGTCGGTCACGGTGAGATGACGGGATGGGACGCGTGCCGCGCGCCGTGCCGTTACCGAGCCGGCATCGTGCACGGCGTCATCGCTTCGTGCCTCGACGGCGACGTCGTCGGGCTTGAAGACGCGCGGCTTGCGCGGCGGCGGGACATCGTTCTCAAACGTCATGCGAGATAATCCGAAATGAGGAAATCGAGCGCACGATCCAATCTGATATGCGGGAACGCGGCAGGCTTTCCGTCGGGAAGTGTATCGGTGAGCTTCGGCGGCGCGAAGCGAACAAGCTCGAGGGAAGCCGTCCTGGCGCTTCGCGCCGCGCTCAGCGCGGCTGCGGCATCGACCGGTAGGTCCCCCGGAAAAATAGCGGCTTCGGTTTTGCCGTCGAACATCACCCCGCCGATCGTTTCACCCTGGATTGGCGTGCCGCGCAGACAGGGCAGGATTTCGCTGCCCTGTTTCGCGGTCGTCTCTCGCGTCGCGCGCAAGGCCGCGATGGCCAGCGCATTGACGCCCGCGCCTTCGGTCTCGGCGCGCGAGATCGCCTCGTCGACGATGAGTTTCAGGATGGCTTCCAGGCGATCGTGGCTCGATGCGGGCAGATGATCGGCCTTGGTCGCGGCAAACAGAATGCGGTCGATCTTGCGCCCGATCAGCAGCGACAGCCAGGAATTGGCGCCCGGGCGAAACGCCTTGAGGATCGCGGTCATCGCGCGTTCGAGATCGCCAACCGCTTCGGCGCCGCGGTTCAATGCGGCGAGCACGTCGACGAGCACGATCTGACGGTCCAGCCGCGCGAAGTGCTCGTTGAAGAACGGTTTGACGACCGTCGATTTGTAGCTTTCGAAGCGGCGCATCATCATCGCGGCGAGCGAAGAGCGCGGCGGACGTTCGCCGGACGCGAGCGGCATCGGAAAGAACGTCAGCAGCGGCGAGCCTTCGAGATCTCCGGGAAGGAGGAAGCGTCCGGGCGCGAGGGTCGACTGCGCGCCGCTCTCGCGCATGCGGCGGAGATAGTCGGTGAAGAGCTTGGCGCCGGTCATCGCGATCTGCTCGTCCTCGACGGCGGCAGGATCGGTTCCGGCAAGAAACGCCAGAAACGGCTTCGCGGCGTCGGCCCGCTCGGGCGCGGCGGCGAGCGCCAGCGCTTCAGCCGAGAAGGCACGATAATCCTGATCCAGTAGAGGCAGATCGATCAGCCATTCGCCGGGATAGTCGACGATATCGACGTGCAGTTTCGAGAGGCCGACAACGCGCTTCAAAAGTGACGCCGACTGATATTCGATCGTTACCCTGAGTTCTGAGATGCGGCGCGTGCTGTCGGGCCAGGACGGCGGCACGGACAGAAGATCGTCGAGATGCGCCTCGTAGTCGAAGCGCGGAACGCTGTCGTCCGGCTGCGGCTCAAGATAGGCGCGGACGATGCGATGCTCCGCATCCGCCGTGAAGAACGGCAGGCGGCCGCCGGACACGAGGTTGCGCACGAGCGCCGTTATGAAAACGGTCTTGCCGGCGCGCGAAAGCCCGGTGACGCCGAGGCGAACACACGGCGTCAGATAGTTGCCGAGCCGCGTCTGCGCGTCTCTGATGAGATCGGAGTAGGTGAGGTCAGTCAAATCGCGCCGCGCGTCATTACAATGAAAAAGGGGACAGTCAGGTCCCTTTTAAGTGGCGCAACTCTCCCGATCCGACAAGGCCGGATCGCGCGGATGCGGCCCGGGCAGACGTTCAGCCGTAAAAAACGACGGCACATCCGGCAGCGACCACAACGACCGCCATCAGCATCAAGGCTCCGGAACGAATGAATTCAGCCATGGCACGCTCTCCTCGCGCAGCAAACGCCTCCCATGGCGACGAGAGCTAACGCATCGCGCTTGAACGGACCCTGACGCGCGGGTTCACGACGCGTTCATTTAAGCGGCGAGAGTCACGGGAGGACGGGGGGCGCGAGGAAAGAACCGTCAGGCGTCGTGCGCCTTCTTGACCTCGAAAATCTCCATGATGCGGCAGCCGCGATGCGGGCCGTCGACGACGAACGTCCATTTGCCTTCGGTGAAGGTGTCGCACATTTTGACGCCCTTCACGAGAATCCAATGGCCTTCTTTGCCTTTGTGGATGGCGAGAATGTAATACGCCCACGCGTTGCGCGGCTTCTGCATCCAGGTCCAGAGCGTCGGACGTTCCTTGCGGGCGCGGTGAAGGTGGGTTTCCTTCAGCACCATGCGATAGCCGAAATGCGCGAGCGCCGATTCAACCTCGTCGGCGTACGTTCCCTTGACGACGGGCTTGCGGTGCGGAGGCAACTCGCGCCCCTCGCGGATCACGTCCTCGATCTTCGAAATTCCGTAGCCCGTAATCGCGGAGAGCACGTAAGGCCCGCAGAATGCCACGCGTCCCGTGTCGTTGTTCGCGGCGTCCAGGCTCGATGCCGGCCGTCCACTGGAAAGGCGATCGCTCATGTCGCATATGCCCTATACAAGTAGGTGAACAATGCTCGGCCTATAGGGTTAAGCAAAGGTTAATGCGAGGTTCCGGCTGGTATGGGTGAACGTGTGAACGTCTCGTTTTTCCAGGAGCTGATGAATTCGATCGCGGAACAGAGCCGGGCGTTGCTGCCGAAGGCGCTGTTCGGTGCGGCAGGCGGGGACTCGATCGAGGTTCTGGCGCGGGCGCTGATGTCGGGGCGTGGCGAAGCCTCGGGCGTCGCGATCGCTCGGCAGCTCCTGATCCAACTCAAAAAGGCGTCCACCGACGAGCGCCTGCAGTTTTACCGCTTCCTGGCGGATGAGCTTCAACCCGACGCGGCTGACGTCGCCGATGCGGCGCGCGCCTATCTCGATCAGCCGTCGGAGAAAAGCCTCGCGCGGTTGCAGACTGCCGCCTACAGCCCGCGCATGGAGTTCTTCCGGCGTCTGAACCTCGCGCCCGGGGCGACGGCCGAGATCGTGGCGCTCCGAGCCGATCTCGCCCGGCATCTCAAGGCGGACGATGCACTCGCGGCCGTCGACCGCGACCTGCAACGTCTGCTGACGTCATGGTTCAATCGCGGCTTCCTGGTTCTCCGGCGCATCGACTGGCAGACGCCGGCGGCCATTCTGGAAAAAATCATCGCCTACGAAGCCGTGCATGAAATCCGCGGCTGGGACGACCTGCGCCGGAGGCTCGATCCGAAGGACCGGCGGTGCTTCGCCTTCTTCCACCCGGCGCTCGTCGATGAGCCGTTGATCTTCGTCGAAGTCGCGCTGACGCGCGAGAGTCCTGGAACGATCGCGGCCGTGCTCGATGCGCATCGCGACGACGACGACGTTCCGCCGACGACCGCCGTTTTCTATTCAATCTCGAACTGCCAGGAAGGCCTCAAAGGCATCTCGTTCGGTAATTTTCTGCTGAAGCAAGTGGTCGAGGATCTCGTTCGTGACAGTCCGAGCCTCAAGACATTCGTGACGCTGTCTCCGGTGCCGAGCTTCGCGCGCTGGCTCGACCGGGTGCTCGCGATCGACGGCGAGACGGGTCTCGATCCAGAGGAGCGCGCGATCCTGGCGCGGCTCGGCGATCCGCGCTGGGTCGACGACGTCGCCAAAGGCGTGCCGGGAAGCGAGGACCTGAAGCCGGTGCTGCTGTCGCTCGCCGCGCAATACTTCCTGGCCGTCCGCTCGGCAGACGAACGGCCCGTCGATCCTGTCGCGCGCTTTCATCTCGGCAACGGCGCCCGTCTGGAACGCCTGAACTGGCTCGCCGACACGTCTGAACGCGGGCTCCGGGAGGCTCACGGCCTGATGGTCAACTACCGCTATGACCTGACCGAGATCGAGCGCAATCACGAAGCCTATGCGCAAGACGGCACGGTCGCGGCATCGCGCAACGTCCGTGCCCTGCTCAAGTCGGGAGCCCAGATCAAGGACGTCGCGGCGACCTCCGGTCTGCTCGCGCTGCCCGGTGCCAGCAAGGCAAAACGGGCGCGCTCGATGGGCTCCGATTGAACTCGTTTTTCCGCGGCCAGTGGCGCAAAGGAAGCCCTTGTCTTAACTACTTCCCCGTGCAGTATGGCGCGGCTGGCGTTATGAAGCGCAGGTTGATTTCTGCGGCGCTGTTTAACCCGTAACGCGAACATCAACGATAGGGCCGCCATGCGCTACGACCAGAACGACCGTGAAAGTTCGAATGTTGAAGATCGTCGCGGAGATGATAGCGGCGGCGGCCTCCGATTTCCGGGCGGCGGAATGCGGATTCCGCTTGGCGGGGGCGGCGGGTTCAGCATCACGACGCTGCTGATCATCGGCGCGCTCATGATGTTCATGGGCATCAACCCGCTCGACGTGCTGTTCGGCTCGGGCGGCCAGATCAACATGCCTCAGCTGCCGCAATCGGAGCGACCGGCGCAACGCGCACCGACCAACAACATTCCGGGATTACCGGGCTCGCCGCAAACGCAGGCGGCCGGCGAAAACGACGAGAAGGCATTCATCAGCCGGGTGCTCGCCGATACCGAGGACGTGTGGACATCCGTGTTCAAGAGCTTCGGCCGGAATTATCCCGATCCGACGCTCGTCATCTATTCGGGCGTTACGCGAACGGCGTGCGGCGCCGGTCAGGCGGCCATGGGACCGTTCTATTGTCCGCTCGATCAGAAGGTCTATGTCGACCTCGCGTTTTACGACGAGCTGAAACGCAGGTTCAACGTCAGCGGTGACTTCGCGCAGGCCTACGTCATCGCGCATGAAGTCGGCCATCACGTTCAGAAGCAGCTCGGCATTCTCGATAAGGTGCAGGAGCTGAAGCAGCGCGCCGACGACGAGGTGTCCGCCAATCAGATTCAGGTGCGGACCGAATTACAGGCCGACTGCCTGGCGGGCGTCTGGGCGAACCTCAACGATCAGATGAAAAAGCGACTGCAGCCTGGCGATATCGAGGAAGCATTGAACGCGGCCTCGCAGATCGGCGATGACATGATCCAGAAGAAGATGACGGGCCGCGTCGTTCCGGATGCTTTTACGCACGGCACCGCCGCCCAGCGCGTGCACTGGTTCAAGGCCGGATTTGAATCCGGGCGCATGGACGCGTGCGATACGTTCAACACGTCGAGCTACTGAGATCCGGCTCGCCCGTTCCGGATCGTCAAGAGAGAGATCACATAAAAAAACCGGCGCGCCGCGAGGCTCGCCGGTTTTTTGTGTTCAAAGCGCCGCTCTGTTTTCGGCTTACAGCGCGTTGCCGGTGAAGTCCTCAACCGTGCAGGAAACGGCCTGCGCCTGCAGATCGTTGCAGAGCTTCACCGCTTCGGCCTTCGTCTTCACCGGTCCTGCGATCAGATTGAAGTTCGGGTTCGCCGGGTCGCCGTTGGTCGTATAGCGGGCCTTCAGCTTTTTCAGCTTGTCGCCGTGCTGTTGCGCAAGCTGGCTCCAGTTCAAGCGAAGCCCTTCGACGCTGGCGCTCGACGCAAGCGCAATGCCGATCGGCTTTTTCACCGGCTTCACGACGGCAGGACCAAAGCTGATCTCATCGCTGTTGGCGGCGCTCGCCTTCGGCTTCGCGTGCGCCGACGATTTGTCGACGCTGCCGGTGACGATCTGCGATCTCTCGGGCGACGCGTTGATGATCTTGGTCTGAGGCCGCGCCTGATCGCTGGAGAGATCGAGGCCGGCCGGCGTATCGTCGGCTGCTCCGATCACGTCGGTCCCGGTTTGCTGCTGCGGAGCTGCTGCCGTCGCCGGTGGCGCCTCCGCCAAACGCATCTTGTCGTCCAGCGCGGTGACTTGCGAACCAAGAGCTTGCGTGTGCTGCGCCTGGTTCTCGACGTCCGACTTCACGCCCGAGACATCGAGCTGGAGGTTGGCCATCGACGACTTCAGCCCATCGACGTCAGCGCTGAGCTTCATGAGCGTGGCTTGCGTCTCGGCGCTATGTTCGATACGCGCGCTGGCGGGCGTCAGACTGCTGAGCCAGTCGGGCTGGAATACCGCGACGCCGAGATAGACTAGGCCAAGCGTCCCGAGCGTTGACCACAGAGCGGCGTAGGGCGTCAAAATCGCAGGCCTACGAACCGGCTTATCAATGGCGGGCTTGGTCATGAGGTGTGGTGTCCTAAGTTCCGAGTGGGGTCCCGAATGCTGCGCGGCGTGATTTGCTAGCCGAATCAATTTCGCCGCACTGAGAACGTTGGGTCGCCCGGACGTCGTTCGCAATGCCTGGGCAGGGTGTGTTGCATCGAAGTTGTGGATGGTGGCATCGATGTCCGCCAAGCGGCCATGGCTCGGAAACTTCTGAGCAAAATGGATGTCATCATCGCGGTCATGCAGCTGGAGCCACCGCCTGCGCGCCAAATCGTGTGCCTCCCTTGCCGCGAAGGGATTTGGGGCGCTATGGCTTGGCGCCGCCGACTGAGGTCATTCACCCCGACCGGCACGGATGAAACGCCCACGGCCGCACGCGGCCAAGCCCAAGGTTTCCCATGAGCGCATCGCACCCGCTGTTCGTCGTTCTCGCCGCCGGCAAGGGCACGCGCATGAAATCGAGCGAGCCGAAGGTGCTACACAAAATTGCCGGTCAATCGATGCTGGCGCACGTGCTTGCCACGGTTTCGGACGTGCAGGGTGACGTCGCGGTGGTCATTGGCCCCGGCATGGACGACGTCGCGGCGGAGGCTCAGCGGGTTACGCCGGGGGCGCGGGTCTTCGTGCAGGCATCGCAGCTGGGCACGGCGGATGCAGTTCTCGCCGCCCGTCCGGCGCTCGATGGGCATAGCGGCGACGTCGTCGTGCTCTATGCCGACACGCCGCTCATTCGTCCCGAAACAGTTGCGCGCTTGCGGGCGGCTCTCGATGCGGGCGCCAACATCGCAGTGCTGGGGTTCAGAGCGAAAGACCCGTCCGGCTATGGGCGGCTTCTAACCGACCAGAAGGGAACGCTGTCCGCTATCCGGGAAGAGAAAGACGCTTCCGAAGCCGAACGCGGCATCGATCTCTGCAACTCGGGCGTGATGGCGTTCCGCGTACCAAACATCTCCGATCTCTTGGGGCGCATCGGCAATGCTAACGCCAAGGGCGAATTCTATCTGACCGATGCCGTTGAAGTCGGCGTTCGCAGCGGCTTGAGCACCGCTGTCGTCGAATGCAGCGAAGACGAGGTTCTAGGCGTCAATGCCCGCGACCAGCTTGCCGCCGCCGAGGCGATCTGGCAGGCGCGCGCGCGCTCCCGCTTCATGGAGGGCGGCGTGACGATGATCGCGCCGGAAACGGTCTGGCTGAGCTTCGACACGCAAATCGCGGCCGATGTCGTCATCGAACCGCACGTCGTTTTCGGCGTCGGCGTGACGGTGGAGGAGGGCGTGAGAATTCTCGGCTTCTGCCACTTCGAAGGCGCGGTGATCGGAAAAGGCGCGCGCATCGGGCCGTTCTCGCGCTTCCGGCCGGGCGCCCGGATCGGCGCGGAAGCTCACATCGGAAATTTCGTCGAAGTGAAAAACACGACGCTCGGTCCCGGCGCCAAGGCCAATCACCTCGCCTATCTCGGCGACGGCGTGGTAGGCGCCAAGGCGAACGTCGGCGCGGGCACGATCTTCTGCAATTACGACGGTTACGCCAAGCACAAGACCGAGATCGGGGAGGGCGCGTTCATCGGCTCCAACACGTCGCTGGTGGCCCCGATCTCCATCGGGGCGGGCGCCTATGTCGGCTCAGGCAGCGTTATCACGAAGAACGTCAGCCCCGGCGCGCTGGCGCTCGAACGGAGCACCCAGGAGGAGCGCCCGGGCTGGGCGGAGAAATTCCGCATCCTGATGGCGCGCAGAAAAGCTACAAAGTAATGTGATTGATTAACGATGGACGCGGGTTACCCGCTTTCGTTGGCACGGCGTCTGCATGCGTTAAACGGAAACACTCTGTGATTTGAGAAGATCTTGGAACGCCCTCATCGTGCAACCAGAGGGTGAATCACTTGGGGACATCTTATGTGCGGAATCGTCGGGATTCTCGGCAAGTCGGCCGTTGCAAACAATCTGGTCGATGCGCTCAGGCGGCTCGAATATCGCGGTTATGATTCCGCAGGCATCGCGACGGTCGAGGGCGGCCGGCTCGAGCGTCGGCGCGCCGAGGGTAAGCTCAAAAATCTGGAACAGCGCCTTCTCGCCGAGCCGCTCGCAGGGCGCACGGGCATCGGCCACACGCGCTGGGCGACGCATGGCCGTCCGACGGAACGCAACGCGCATCCGCACATGACCGACAAGGTTTCGGTCGTGCACAACGGCATCATCGAGAATTTCCGCGAACTGCGTACGAGGCTCGAAGCCAAGGGGCACCGTTTCGATACCGATACCGATACCGAAGCCGTCGTGCATCTGATTACTGACGAGCTCAACCAGGGTAACGATCCCGTCGCGGCGGTCGGCCGGGCACTCGATCATTTGCAGGGCGCGTTCGCGCTCGGAATTATCTTCGCCGGGGAAGATGATCTGATGATCGCCGCGCGCAAAGGATCGCCGCTCGCGATCGGCCACGGGTCGGGCGAGATGTATCTGGGTTCCGACGCCATTGCGCTAGCGCCGTTCACCGACGCGATCACCTACCTCGAGGAGGGCGACTGGGCGGTGCTGCGCCGCTCGGGCGCGGAAATCTATGATCGTCAGGGCGCGCGCACAGAGCGTCCGCTTATCAAGGCCGTCGCAAGCTCGCTGCTCGTCGACAAGGGCAACTATCGCCATTTCATGGCCAAGGAGATCAACGAACAGCCGGAAGTCGTCTCGCACACGCTCGCCAATTATCTCGACATGGCGACGGCGCAGGTGCGTTTCCCTGACCTCGGTCTCGATCTCGCGCAAGTCAGCCGGGTGACCATTTCGGCCTGCGGCACGGCGTATTATGCCGGTCTCGTCGCCAAATACTGGATCGAGCGCTATGCGCGGGTGCCGGTCGATATCGATGTCGCATCCGAGATGCGCTATCGCGAAGCGCCGCTCTCGGAGAACGGTCTCGCCGTGTTCGTGTCGCAGTCGGGCGAGACGGCGGATACGCTTGCGACGCTTCGCTACTGCAAGGCCAACAAGCAGCGGATCGCGTCGATCGTCAACGTCAGGACGTCGACCATCGCGCGCGAGTCCGACACGGCGTTGCCGACGCTGGCAGGCCCCGAAATCGGCGTCGCCTCGACGAAGGCTTTCACTTGTCAGCTGTCCGTTCTCGCCTGTCTCACGATCGCCATCGCGAAAGCGCGCGGCGCGATCACGGCGGAACAGGAAACGGCGCTGGTCACAGCGCTGACGGAGGTGCCCCGGCACATCGCAGCGATCCTGCGCCAGGACGACATCTATCTGGCGGTCGCTCAGGACTTGGCGAAGGCGCGCGACGTTCTTTATCTCGGGCGCGGATCGAGCTTCCCCATCGCGCTCGAAGGGGCGCTCAAGCTCAAAGAGATTTCCTACATTCACGCCGAAGGCTATGCGGCGGGTGAACTGAAGCACGGACCGATCGCACTGATCGATGAAAGCGTGCCGGTCATCGTCGTCGCGCCGGAAGACAACCTGTTCGAGAAGAGCGTGTCGAATCTCCAGGAGGTTGCAGCACGCGGTGGACGGATCATTCTGATTTCAGACGCGGCGCCCGACAAGGCCGGCTGCACCCCCGCAGCGCACATTCAGATGCCGAAGGTCGATTCGTTCATCGCGCCGCTGCTTTATGCCGTGCCTATTCAATTGATTGCCTATCACACGGCCGTCCAGATCGGCACCGACGTCGATCAACCGCGAAACCTTGCGAAATCGGTCACAGTCGAATGATGGGGGAAAACGTGACGGGAACCGGGCCCTGAAATTGCCCAGTTCGACTGGTTGCAATAAGGGGAAGGGGGTATTGCGCCTAAAGTCGTCGCGAATGGGGAAAGAAACGCACATGACGCAAGTCCGGAAGCTCGTGCGTGGCGCGGGGTTCGCCGCCGTCGCGGGTCTGTGCGCGTTTACGTTCGCTGCCATCGCGACCCCTTCGATCGCGGACGCAAAAAAAGCCAAGGCCACCGCATCGCAAAGCGGTGACAGCGACGATTCCAAGCTGTCGCCTGATGAACAGAAAAAGAAGGCGTCGCGCCAAGCCTATGATACCGGGCTCAAGGATTTCGCCAACGGCCGCTATCAGCCCGCCATCGACCAGCTCTCGAATGCACTGACCACGGGCGGGCTTTCGTCGACGGAAATGGCGAAGGCGCTCTATACGCGCGGGATAGCCTATAAGAAGCAGAAGCAGCCGGGCCTGGCGATCTCGGACCTGACGAGCGCTCTCTGGCTGAAGAACGGATTGAGCGCCGGCGACCGCAGTACCGCCACGGCCGAGCGTGCCGAGGCTTACAAGATGGCCGGCATCCAGGACAGCGGCAAAGGTCCGGAGCGGGTCGTCGGCACGCCAAATGCGGCCCCGGCCACCCCAACTTCGGCGCAGGTTTCCATCCCGGCAGCAACGCCGGCTTCAGGTCCCAATACGGGGTCGGCAGGATTATCGGCCGCAGCGATTGCGCAGGCTGCAGCCAACAACACCTCGGGCGATTCCAGCGGCGCGGCGGTCAGTCGGCAGGACCCGTCGAGTTCCGCGGCGCAGGATGCGGCGCGAGCCCGGGCCGCCTATGCGCCGGTCAATTCACTCGCGTCGTCGTCGGTCACCGACGGCACATCGAACCCAGCGCCTGCGGCCCAGACGCCGTCTGCCGCACCGGCGCAGTCGAGTTCCTTCGGTTCCGGCGTGACGGGCTTCTTCTCCAACATGTTCGGCGGATCGTCGTCGGCTCCAGAGGCACAGGCGCAGGCACCGGCCGGCGTCACCACGTCTTCGACCGGGGCGGTCGCGGAGACGTCCAGCTGGAGCAACGCAACGGTCGTTAACGAAGGCAGCGCCGCGAAGTCGGCGGGCAAGCCTCAAAAAGTCGCCACCGCGACCAAACCTGCGGCTGTCGGCAAGGGCAAATACAAGATCCATATTGCCGCCGTCCGCTCTCGTGCCGAGGCGGAAGCGCTGGCGCAGCAACTCATCGCCCAGCACGGGTCCGATCTCGCCAATCATGTGCCGACCGTCGATGAAGCGGTTATCGGTAGCATGGGCACCTTTTATCGGGTGCGCATCAACGGCTATGCTTCGCAGGAGGAACCTCGGGGGCTTTGCGACAAGCTCCGGAGCAGTGGCCTAGATTGCCTGGTCGTGACAAACTGAGGGAAGCCCGATCTCCATCGGGTGGCTGGCCCGAGTAGGAGACTATGAGCGCATCCCCGCCCGACCCAAACCCGGAACGCCGTGCCAGCCGTCAGGGGGATGCGGAGGCTGCGCAGCTCACCGAAGGGCTGAAGCGGCTGGCGAGCAGCGAGGGTAAAACCGGCTGGCGGCTCGGCTCGCGCTTCCGAAATGCCTTCCTGACCGGCCTCGTCATCGTCGGTCCCGTTACCATCACGCTATGGATCATGTGGGGCGTGATTCACTGGGTCGACGCGTGGATCAAGCCGCTGCTGCCGACGACGTTCAATCCCGACACCTATCTGCCGTTTCCATTGCCCGGGCTCGGCCTCGTCGTCGCGATCACCGGCCTGACGGTCATTGGCGCGCTCGCCGCCAACCTGCTCGGGCGGACGCTCGTCTCGTCGGGCGAACTGATGCTGTCGCGCACGCCGATCGTGCGCAACGTCTATGGCGCGCTGAAGCAAATCTTCGAAAGCGTGATTTCGACGGCCGGGCCGAACCAGAGTTTTCAGAAAGTGGGAATGATCGAATTCCCGTCGAAGGAAATCTGGAGCCTCGTCTTCGTCACCGGCGAGACGTCGGGCGAGATCAAGGATGTGGCGCCGGGCGGGACGAGCGATCTGCTGACGGTCTTCATGCCGACCGGCATCGTGCCGCCGACGGGGTTCATCTGCTTCGTGCCGCGCGAGAATGTCGTGTTTCTTTCGATGACCGTCGAAGAAGCGGCCAAGATCATCCTGTCGGGCGGGATCGTGATGCCGAGCATGGACGATAAAATGCGGCGTATCGGAGCGGGTTCGATGCCGGGCTCGCGGTTCCCGTTTGGACGCGGCAAGAAAGCTTAGGCGGCGCGAAATAGGCGCACGGCCTCGTCGCATTCGAAGACATAGAGCAGCGTGCGCAGCGCTTGCCCGCGCGGCGATGTGAGATTGGGATCGTTACCTAGCACAAGCGCGGCATCATCGCTCGCTGCCGCCAGCAGCGTGTCGTAGCCCGGAACTTCGGCGACGCGGAAGCCAGGCGCTCCGCTCTGGCGCGCACCCAGGATTTCGCCGCCGCCGCGCAGCTCGAGGTCTTTTTCGGCGATCTGAAATCCGTCCTCTGTCTCTTCCATCATCTTCAAGCGCTTCCCGGCCGTCTCGCCGAGTGGCGCTTTGTAAACGAGCATGCAAAACGACTCTCGCGACCCGCGCCCGACCCGCCCACGCAACTGATGCAACTGCGCGAGGCCAAAACGTTCGGCGTGCTCGATCACCATGATATTGGCATTCGGCACGTTGACGCCGACCTCGATGACGGTCGTCGCAACGAGGATATTGATCGCGCCTTCGGCGAAGGCGGCCATCGTCTCGTCTTTCTCCTTGCCCGAGAGCGCGCCATGCAGAAGGCCGACGCCGTCGCCGAAAATCTGGCGAAGATGCGCGAACCGTTCTTCGGCGGCGGCAAGGTCGGTCAGCTCGGAGCTTTCGATCAGCGGACAGACCCAATAAACCTGCGCGCCTTCGGCAAGCTGCGCACGAATGCGCTCGATCAGCCGTTCGAGCGATTCCAGCGGCAGCGCCTTGGTTGTGATGGGCTTTCGCCCTGCCGGTTTTTCCGTGAGCTTCGAGACGTCGAGATCGCCGTAGTGCGTCATCAATAGCGTGCGCGGGATCGGCGTCGCCGTCATCACCAGCACGTTCGTATCGTTGTTCGCGCCTTTCGCTTGTAGGGCGAGACGTTGATGCACGCCGAAGCGATGCTGCTCGTCGATGACGGCGAGCGCGAGGTCATTGAACACGACGTCGGATTGAAACAGCGCGTGCGTGCCGATCAAAATGTCGATGTCGCCGGATGCGAGACGTTCGAGGATCGCATCGCGCGCCTTACCCTTTTCGCGGCCTGTCAGCAGCGCGACCCGCAGGCCAGCGGCGTCGGCCAGGGGCGCGATGGTTTCGAGATGCTGACGCGCGAGGACTTCGGTCGGCGCCATCAGGGCGGCCTGCGCGCCTGCCTCGATCGCAACCGCCATCGTCAGCAGCGCGACCACCGTTTTGCCGGAGCCGACGTCGCCTTGCAGCAGGCGCAGCATGCGATGGGGAGCCGCGAGATCGTCGGAGATTTCCGCCAGCGCGATCTGCTGCGATCCCGTCAACGTGAAGGGAAGCGCGTCGGCGATTTTTCGTCGGAGATTGCCGTCGCCTGAAAGGCGGCGTCCGCGCTCGGCCTTCAAATTCTGGCGGACGAGCGCGAAGGCCAGCTGTCCGGCGAGTAACTCGTCATAGGCGAGGCGCTGCCACGGACCGGCGCCGTTCGAGACATCCTGCGCATCGACAGGACGATGAACCCGGTTGAGCGCGGTTTTGAAATTCGGCCAGCCGCGCGCTTCGAGCCAGCGCGGTTCCTGCCATTCGGGAACATCGGGAACACGGTCGATGGCCTGACGCGCCGCCTTGACCATGATCTTGCCCGACAGCCCGGCCGTCAACGGATAGACCGGCTCGAGCATCGGCAGATCATCGCGCGCGTCCGGCGAGACGATGTAATCGGGATGCGCCATCTGCAGCACTTCGCCATAGCGTTCGATCCGTCCCGAGACGAACCGCACCTCGCCCTCGGGGAGCTGGTTTTCGATGAACTTTCTTTCGGCATGGAAGAACACGAGATCGATCCGCGCCGTGTCATCCTCGCAGGTGACCTTGTACGGGGCCTTCCGGTTGCCGCGCGGTGGCGGCTTGTGCTTCAGCACGCGAAGCTGCAGCGTCACGATGCTGCCCGGAACAGCGGACGCGAGCTGAGGCTCCGCGCGCCGGTCGATGACGCCGGTCGGCATATGCCAAAGCATATCGACGACGCGTGGCTCGGTGACACCCGGCGGCAGCGCCAGGCATTTCTTCAAAAGCAGGATGAGCCGCGGCCCGATCCCGGCGATCGTCTGCGCCGACGCGAACAGCGGGTTGAGGAACGAGGGACGCATCGTCGACTTCGGCTTGCCATTGAGGAAATTCGCGCCCCGCCGTGCGAAATCATGGGGAGCACAGCGATCGAACGAGGGTCGCGGCAATAAGCACCGACCTTCGCGCTAGGCGTCAAGGGCGGCGGGCGCTATAGGAACCCTTCGCACGGACGGCACACCGTGGCGGCTGATCGCTTTCCAGTCAAGCCGCGAGGGGCCGCACGGCCATATTGCCATGCAACCCGGATTCACAATGGCGGACGATCTCGATGTGCGGCGGCGGCGCGCCTCCTACCGCGCGCATCACCGCGGCACGAAAGAGATGGACCTGCTGGTCGGGCGCTATGCCGATGCCCGGATTCCAGTATGGCCGGACGACGCCTTGCAGCACTTCGAAAGGTTCCTGAACCTTCCCGATCCCCTGTTGCAGGCGTGGATTTTCTCGGGCGAACCTGAAAGCGGCGAGTTTCAGGATCTGCTGACCGATATTCGCATTTTTCACCGGCTCGCCGCTGAGACAGACTGATATTTTCCAATGACGGATCAATTGCAAAGCTCGCGTGTGATTTTTTCGGGCGTCCCGGAAGGGTTCGACGGTCGCGTCCTTGCGGACATCACGCGTGCGGCGCATGGCGGCGATCAGCCGGGGCTGCATCTCCACGTCGTGCGCGACGACCGGCGGCTCGAAGAATTGCAGGCCGCCGTCGCATTCTTTGCGCCCGATATCGCCGTCGTTCCGTTTCCGGCGTGGGATACGGTTCCCTACGACCGCACGAGCCCAAATGCAGAGATCGTCGCGCGCCGCATCACGACGCTCGGCAGGCTTGCGATCGGCGGGCGCAAGAAGTCGACGCTCGTGTTGACGACCGTCAACGCCATCCTGCAGCGCGTGCCGCCCCGGAGCTTTATTCGTGGCGCGGTGAAGACGATCGCTCCGGGTCAGCGCATCGATCCGGCGGAGATGATCCGTCGCCTCGAATCCTACGGCTACGACCGTTCGAGCACGGTGATGGAGCCGGGCGAGTATGCGCAGCGCGGCGGCATTCTCGATCTCTATCCGCCAGGCCGCAGCAATCCGATCCGTCTCGACTTTTTCGGTGACACGCTGGAAAGCATCAAGGCGTTCGACGCGGAAACGCAACGCTCGATGAAGCCGGTGCCGAAGTTCTCGCTGATGCCCGTCAGCGAAGTCGCGTTCGGCGAAGCAGCGACGGCGCTCTTCAGAACGCGTTATGTTGCGCTGTTCGGCGGCAACACGGGCGACGATCCGCTGTATGAAGCCGTCAGCAGCGGGCGGCGCTATCAAGGCCAGGAGCACTGGCTGCCGTTTTTCCATCCCGCGCTCGAAACGCTTTTCGATTATCTGCCGGGCGTCGGCATCAGTTTCGATCACATGGCGGACGAAGCCGTCAAACGCCGCTTCGAGCAAGTTCGCGAGCACTACGAAGCGCGCGTCGACTCGCTTGAAGGTCAGCGCTTCGGCGCGCCGCCTTACAAACCCGTGCCGCCGGACCAGATATTTCTGGATGGCAAGGACTGGGCGTCAGCGCTCGATGCGCGCACGGTTTCGCGGCTGACCCCGTTCGACGATCCGGGCACCTCGAACGTCTATGCGATGAAGGGGCGGCGGGGCCGGACGTTCGCGGCGGAGCGCGCCGATCCCGACAACAACGTGTTCGACGCCGTCGTCGGTCACGTCCGCCGCATCCACGCTGAAACCCGGCGTGTCATCCTCGCGGCTTGGACGACGGGCGCGCGTGAGCGGTTGATCACGCTCCTCGCCGATCACGGCCTGAAGGGCGTGGAAAAAGTCGAAAGCTTCACCGAGGCTCAAGCGCTGAAGCCGAACGCGACGGCGTTTGCGGTATTCGGCATCGAGGAAGGTTTCGAGACGCCCGACTTCGTCGTCATCGCCGAACAGGACGTGCTCGGCGACCGTCTCGTGCGCCAGCGCCGCCGCGCGCGTAAGGCCGCCGACGTTCTGACGGAAGCAACGGCGCTTTCGATTGGCGACCTCGTCGTGCACAGCGATCACGGCATCGGCCGCTTCGCGGGATTGCAGACGATTACCGCGCTCGGCGCGCCGCATGATTGTCTCGAATTGCATTACGCGGGCGGCGACAAGCTGTTTCTGCCCGTCGAGAATATCGAGCTTCTCTCGCGCTATGGCGCGGACGAGAGCGACGCGCAGCTAGATCGTCTCGGTGGCGTTGGATGGCAATCACGCAAGGCTAAGCTCAAGAAGCGGCTGCGCGAGATCGCCAACGAGCTCATCAAGATCGCGGCACTCCGAGCCTTGCGCGAAGCTCCCGCGCTCGTACCACCGACCGGCGCCTACGACGAATTCGTTGCACGCTTCCCCTACGAGGAAACGGAAGACCAGGCGACGAGCATCGACACCGTGCTTGCCGATCTCGCATCAGGCAAGCCGATGGATCGGCTTGTCTGCGGCGACGTCGGCTTCGGCAAGACGGAAGTCGCACTGCGCGCGGCGTTCGTCGCCGCGATGAACGGCTTGCAGGTTGCCGTCGTCGTGCCAACGACGCTTCTGGCGCGCCAGCATTTTAAGACCTTCACGCAGCGCTTTCAGGGATTGCCGGTCAAGATCGCGCAGGCGTCGCGTATGGTTGGCGCCAAGGGGCTTGCGGAAGTCAAAACCGGGCTCCAGTCCGGCGACATCGACATCGTCGTCGGCACGCACGCGCTGCTCGGCAAATCGATCGAGTTCCAACGCCTCGGCCTGCTCATCATCGACGAAGAGCAGCATTTCGGCGTCAATCACAAAGAGCGCCTCAAAAAGATGCGCGAGGATGTGCATGTGCTGACTCTGTCGGCGACACCGATCCCGCGCACACTGCAACTCGCGCTAACCGGTGTGCGCGAGCTGTCGCTGATCACCACGCCTCCCATTGACCGCATGGCGGTGCGTACGTTCATCTCGCCGTTCGATCCGGTCATTCTGAAAGAAGCGCTCAGGCGCGAACGCTTCCGCGGCGGGCAAACCTATTACGTCGCGCCGCGCATTTCCGACCTCGACGACATCGCAGAATTCCTGCGCGAGGCCGTGCCCGATCTCGTCTTCGCCCGCGCCACGGGACAGATGTCGCCGACCGAACTCGAAGACGTGATGACAGCGTTCTACGAGGGCAAATACGACATCCTGCTGTCGACGGCGATCGTCGAGTCCGGCCTCGACGTGCCGAACGCGAATACGCTGATCGTGCATCGCTCCGACATGTTCGGACTGGCGCAGCTTTATCAATTGCGCGGCCGCGTCGGCCGATCGAAGACGCGCGCCTACGCCTATATCACGACGCCGCCGGACAAGAAGCTGACGGAAGGCGCAGAAAAACGGCTCAAGGTTCTGCAATCGCTCGATACGCTTGGCGCAGGCTTCTCGCTCGCCTCGCACGAT